>JAGCDH010000001.1 GCA_017651165.1 Bacilli bacterium | reverse complement strand
ATCGTAGTAATAAAAGAAATAACGTATTTCAATTCTTTTAGAATTGTTAAACGAAAATGCCTCACGATGAAGACCATTAAAATCTTCCGCCACATAATAAGGAACGCCGACTTCTTTATCATAGCGGCACACAAATCTTTTAACGTAAACGTGTGAACAAATACCCATACTATTTGAAATAATTCATCAGGATGCCACCTGCGACAGCAACATTCAAAGAGTCAATATCATCATTCATATCGATTTTTACAATCGTATTGGCTAGTTTAAGTGTCTCAGATGAAACACCATGGCTTTCGTTTCCCAATACTAGCACAAAATCCTTTGGTTTTTTGATTGTATCTAAAGACACTGCCTCATCTAGGGCACTAACAATTATTTGATATCCGTTAACGTAGTTTTCGATGTCATCATAAAACGCATCGATTAAGAACAAAGCACCTTTACTTGCGGCAACGACTTTTTCGTTATATAAATCTACACTACTTTTGCTTAAGATCACTGCGTCATAATTAAATGCCACTGCGGTCCTTAAAATAGTGCCTAAGTTTCCTGGATCATTAATCTGATCAAGATAAACAATTTTATGATAATCTTTCTTGTCTTTTTTAGGCTTCAATTGTTCGCATACAAAGACGACACCTTCAGGGTTTTCTGAACTGGATAACTTATGTAATACTTCATCATTAACTTTGTAGCATTCGATATCTTGTTTGAGCTTTGGAAGACCGATCGAAGTAAAGATTTGTTTCACTATGCCAAATCTTAAAGCCATGTCGAGATTTTTGATACCTTCCATAAGGAAAAGACCTTTTTCTTGACGCACCTTTTTCATTCTAAGAGCGCAAGCATCTTTAACCTTTTGATTATTCTTCGATAAAATCTCGAGCATTATGCAAATACCGCCTTGATCAGTTTTTTTCTGAATTCATCATACCGCGGACAGTAATTATATACAACGCGATAAAATTTATCGCTATGGTTATAAACGAAGCAATGAGCTAATTCATGGACTATCACAGAATCAATGATTTCTGGTGAATAATGTAGCAGAGTCAAAGAATATGTAATTGTCTTAGCGTGGCGGTTATTTGAACCATATCTAGATTTCATTTGTCTCACCTTTACTAAATAATGGGGACTTTTCATGAATTCTTCGTAGTAAAGCGTGCGACCCTGCATATAATTTAGGAAATATTTCCTCGCCTTTTTGATCAAATCGTCCTGGTCTTTAAAATTGATTTTTGTCTCAGCGTCTAAAAACAAAGAGCCAGGATAAGAAACCGCTACTTTTTGGCCAAATAAATAGACATAATCATCTCCAAAAGCCTGAGTTTTAGTGCTTCTATCACGGAGTTTTCTAGCGTATTTATCTAACCCACTTTTTATCATGCTTACTGGCGTTCTTTTTGGGCAAGAAATAAGGTATTTTTCATTCTCAAAACGGAAGTGAATATTTCTAATTCTTTTGTAGATTATTTCCACTTCGTAAATTTGTCCATCAAGTTCGTAAGTCATTTTTGCATCCATGCGTTTATTTTACCTTAAAACTACAAATAATCATAATATTTTATGATTTGTCCCTAGTTATTGAAGAAAAAAGAAATAACAATTACAATAGTTTCGTCTTATGGAAAGAATTCTCATCTCGGCCTGTTTAGTGGGTGACAACGTTAAATATAACGGAGGCAACAATAAGTCTCCTCTTATTGAGAAGCTTCTAGAGAAATATGAGCTTATCCCTTTTTGTCCTGAAGTTGAAGGTGGACTAAGAATTCCACGTTCACCATCAGAAAGAAAAGATGGACGAGTTATCAATCAAGCCGGAGATGATGTCACTACTGCTTTTGAAAGAGGCGCTGAATTAGCTTTTAATATCTGCCTATTCTTAAAAATCAAAAAGGTCATTCTAAAAGAAAGATCTCCTTCTTGCGGCAGTAAAGAAATCTATGATGGCTCATTCTCTAGCAGAGTGATTCCTGGAATGGGCGTGACTGCAGAATACTTAAAAGAAAAAGGAATCGAAGTCTATAACGAAGACGAGATCGATTCCTTACTTAACGATTAATTAACTATCTTAGTAGTTAGTGTCTTGGCGGTGATAATTCTCGCCAAGTTTTTTATAATAGGCCTTTTCAATTGTGGTCCATCTCACTTTTAAAAGAGGAACGATATTGATGAAAGCTTGAAAAGCTTTGATGTAAGATTTTTCATCTTGTTTCTTATAGAAGACGGCCGCTAAACGGTAAACTTCTAAGATCTGTTTGGTCAAGTTATCAGCGTGCTTTGTGTAGTTATATTGTTTCTTGCTCACTTTGATATCAATACCCAAAGATAAGAAGAAATGTAAACCATCAACATATTCGTCCAAGACGATATCTTGGGCTTCACTTGGTTTGTTTGACCAATATTTAAAGCATCTTGTCGCATTAGCGAATTCACCAAACTCCACGAGAAGGGCTAAGATGCGTCTTTCTCTAGTGGTAGCATAGCTAATGTGATGGTTATCAGCGATTCTTTGGTCTAATTCCGCTTGTTTTTGATAGAGGTTACTTAAATCAATCGCCATTATTTCACCTCTTTTAAGTGCCAGATTTCTTCAGCGTAACTCTTGATAGTTCTATCACTAGTGAAGAATGAAGAGTTAGCGATATTCATTAAGCACATCTTGTTCCAAAGTTTTTGATCTTGATAGAGTTCTTGGATCTTTTCTTGACCTTTAGCGTAGCTATCAAAGTCGGCAAGGATGAAATACTCGTCACGCTTATTCATGATTTCATCAAAAATCATGGTGAAACGATCATGGCGGAAACCAGACCATTCACTATTGAATAATGAATCTAAGATTCCTTTAATGCGGTAGTCATCGTTATAAACATCCCATGGATTATAATCATTCATGGCGTAATGACGTTCCACTTCTTCCGCGGTTAAACCAAAGATGACAGCGTTTTCTTTGCCCGCTCTTTGGACGATTTCGATGTTTGCGCCATCCATCGTACCAAAGGTAATGGCCCCATTCATCATGAGTTTCATATTGGATGTACCACTTGCTTCTTTACCAGCGGTACTAATTTGTTCACTGACATCAGCAGCAGGAATAATGAGTTCGGCTAAGGTGACACCATAGTTTTCGATAAAGACGACTTTGAGATACTTATTTGTTTCTTCGTCGTTATTCACTACTTCTGCAACCGCAAGGATGAGTTCAATAATCTTCTTTGCGTACGTATAGCTAGGCGCAGCCTTCGCGCCAAAAATGTATGTATGTGGGAAGATTCTGAAGTTTGGATCAGATTTCATTCTTTGGTAGAGATAAATGATATGGAAGACATTTAAAAGTTGTCTCTTATAGGCATGCAATCTCTTAATTTGGACATCAAAGATGCTATCGACATCGACATCGATATTGTTATGTTCTTTGATATATTTTGCTAAAGCAATTTTGTTTTCGCGTTTGATTTCACCGAGTTTGTTTAAGACCTTTTCATCATCTTTAAACTTCTCGAACGCTTTGATGTCGTCCATGTTGGTAATCCAACTATCGCCAATCTTTTCAGTAATTAAGTTAGCGAGTTTTGGATTAGCATAAAGCAACCATCTACGATGGGTGACACCATTGGTCTTGTTATTGAATTTCTCTGGCATATAGCTATAGAAATCTTTGAAGGTGATGTCTTTAAGAATTTGAGTGTGCAAAGCCGCGACACCATTCACGCTATAACAGGTGTAGATTGCTAAGTTGCACATATGGATTTGACCATCTTTGATGATGCTCATTTGCCATCTTTGATCATTAGGGACATTATTTTCATTCATTTCAATAGAGAAACGACGATTGATTTCTTCGATAATCATAAAGATACGTGGAATGAGATCTTGCACATATCTCACTGGCCATTTTTCTAAGGCTTCTGGCATAACAGTGTGGTTAGTGAACGCCATAGACTGGGTCACTTCTTCCCAAGCTTCATCCCAGCCCATATCATATTCATCCATCATGATTCTCATCATTTCTGGAATCGCTAAGATTGGGTGAGTGTCATTGAGTTGGAAGACGTATTGTTCATGGATACCTTTCAAGGTTCCATGGTGACGATAATATGACGCTAAAGTGGCTTGTAAACCAGCGGACACTAAGAAGTATTGTTGTCTTAATCTTAAGATACGGCCTTCTTCGGTACTATCGTCTGGATATAAACCATGTGTTAATTCTTCAAGCGCCACACAGTATTCCTTAAAGGACATGTTCTTTGGAAGATGGTGAGATGATGGTTCAGCGTTCCATAAGCGTAATGTGTTTGTGACGTGATTACGATAGCCCACGACAGGCACATCATATGGAACCGCACGGACATTAACTGTATGAGCGGTTCGAATGGCGTATGTACCATCAGGCTTCATATATGTTTCAGGGGTACCATAGAATTTCACTTCTACAGCGTATTTCGCTCTTCTATTTTCCCAAACATAACCGTTGGTTAACCATTGATCTGGTAATTCGGTTTGTTTGCCTTTAACGATTTTTTGACGGAAGAAACCATAACCATAACGGATACAGTTACCATGACCGACATAGCCTAAAGAGGCAATACTATCTAAGAAGCAAGCCGCTAAACGACCGAGGCCACCATTGCCAAGACCAGCATCACTTTCTTCTTCTTCGAGCTCGTTAATATCGATACCAAAGTCGTTAAGACCGTCTTTGACGATTTCATAAATTCCCATGTTTTGCAAATTGTTGACTAAAAGTCGACCAATTAAGAATTCCATGGAGAAATAAATGAGTGTCCTTTGTTTGGCTTCGATGGATTTATCGTGTGTACGTCCCCAGTCAACATTCGCATAGTCGCGTACCATCTCGCCTAAAACGGCGTAGCGTTCGGTAATGTGTGAAGATTCCACTGTCACACCATATGTTTCTAAAAGACGTCGAGCATATTCTTCTTTGAATGATTGTTTGTTTTCAAACATACGAATAATCTCCTTACTTTATTTTCTTGAAAATACAAGCGGCAAAACATCCTAATTTGATTGTGAAATGATATGGAAGACCTTCAAAACTACCTGGTTCACTTTCAATTGGTAAACCATTGTATTGGTTGGCTCCTCCATAGACATCTTTATCAGAGTTAAAGATTTCCTCATAAACGCCATCTTGCATTAATGGAATGGCAAAATATTCAAAATAATTGGTGGTCATGTTGAAGACAAAGACGAGTGTTTCATCACCAACAGTTCTTTGGAAAGCATAAACACTATCGTTAGCGTTGTCCACCATCAGCCAACGGAAGTGATCGGGATTATGCTCTTCAAAATACATCGCTTTTTCATGAGCGTAGATGCGATTTAAATCACGGATGAGGCGCGAGATGCTATCATGCGCTGGGAAAGTTTTAAGATTCCAAGGTAATGATTTATTCTCATTCCATTCATCGAATGACGCTAATTCGTTACCCATGAAGTTGAGTTTTTTGCCTGGGTGAGCGAATTGATATGTGTATAAGTTACGGATGAGAGCGAACTTTTGATAATAATCGCCCCACATCTTATTAATAATCGTGCCTTTGCCATGAACGACTTCGTCGTGAGATAAAGGAAGCATGAAGTTATCACTATAGAAATAGGCCATACTGAACGTGATATTGTGATGTTCCCATTTCTTATAAATTGGGTCTTTGGAGTAATACTTCAAAGTATCATTCATCCAACCTAAATCCCATTTATAGTCAAAGCCTAAGCCACCATATTCGGTTGGTTTGGTGGTACCCGCAAATGCGGTACTATCTTCAGCAATCATCATGACCGAATCATGAGCGATATGGAGTTTAGCATTGAGACGTTTAATGAACTCAATAGCCCCACTGTTCTCACCGATTGAACTATCGCCGTTATAGTAAATAATGTTACTAACAGCGTCCACTCTAACACCATCAAAATGGAAGTAATCTACAAAGTAGTTCATCGCACTCATTAAGAAGCTACGAACTGGATCTTTGCCTAAATCAAATTGATAACTACCCCATGGTGAAACACGGTGCTCGTTTGAATATTCGTATAAACAAGAGCCATCATATTCGGCTAATGCCCATTTATCTGTTGCAAAGTGAACGGGCGCAAAGTCAATAATCGCACCGATACCAGCTTGGTGTAAGCGGTCGATTAAAGACATTAATTGGAAAGGATTACCATAGCGGGAATCGATAGAGAAAAAGCCGGTTCCTTGATAACCCCATGAACCATCGAACGGATATTGCACTAACGGCATGAATTCAACATGGGTAAAACCAGCTTCTTTAATATATGGAATGAGGAAATCAGCGATTTCTTCATAAGAATACTTATGGCCGTCTTCCGCTAAGCCCTTCCAAGAACCTAAATGCATTTCATAAATTGACATTGGTTTATCAAAGTTTCTTGTGCGTTTTTTAAGCCATGGATTGTCGTGCCAAGCGAAATTACGATTATCAAAAAGACGTGAACAAGTGCCAGGTCTTAATTCTGAGCAAAAAGCATATGGATCGATTTTATCGACGTATCTACCTTTGGCATTCTTAAAATGGAATTTATAGCATTGATAATTTTGGAGATTTGGAATCGTAACTTCCCAAACACCCGCCATATCGATTTTATTCATCTTATCTTTTGTCACGTCCCAATTGTTCCATTCACCGATAACGGAGACATCTTCTGCCATAGGAGCATAGAGACGGAATGTGACGAACGATTGTCCGTCTTTTTCTGAGAAATGCGCACCGAAGTAATTGTGAGCTTCAATGCATTGACCATTTAAGAAGTCGTAAAGTAAACCAAATGCCATAATATCAACTCCAACGCATTTATTATTAAATAAAAAGAAGATAATTTGTAGTTTTTTGTTAGTTTTTAACAATATTGTTAACTATTATTTACAGTGGTTTTTTCACTATAAAATAACCTACTAGAATTACTTTTCTCAAATAATTTTGCCTTTTAAAAATGAGAAAAATAGCAAATTGACGAAAAATCACTATTATTTATTCATTCAATTAATTGAATAGAGGCCGATAATATGTCATAATAACAAATGGTTTTTGAAAGGATATTATTATGGCTAAAGTAATGACAATAAACTCAGGCAGTTCCTCATTGAAATTCAAATTATACGAAATGCCTGAAGAAAAAGTTCTTTGTTCTGGAAACTGTGAAAGAATCGGTTTACCAGATGGAATTTTCACTATTAAGTATGGTGACAAAAAGGATGTCACAAACCCATCTTTCCCAAATCATGGTGTGGCCGCTAAATTAGTGGTCCAATCCTTCATTGAGAAAGGTATTATTAAAGATTTTAATGAAATTAAGGCAATTGGCCACCGTATCGTTCAAGGTGGTAAATACTTCTCTGCTTCCGCGATGTTTGATGCAGATACAGAAGCTAAAATTGAATCATTAGTACCACTTGCCCCACTTCACAATGCCGCTCACTTAACATGTTTCAGAGCCTTCAAAGAAGTGCTTCCAAACTGTCCAGCAATCGCGACATTTGATACCGCTTTCCATCAAACGATGTCACCAGCGGATTATACTTTCCCAATTCCTTATGAATTAACTGAGAAATATGACATTAGAAGATACGGCGCTCATGGTACAAGCCATAAGTACTTAGCCCAAGAAGGTATTAAGTATTTAGAGGGCGTCAAAAACCCACGTATTATCTCCTGTCACATCGGTTCTGGCGCTTCCATTACCGCGATTGAAAATGGTAAGTGCGTTGCTACATCAATGGGCTTAACACCTTTGGGTGGTATCATGATGGGCACACGTACTGGTGATATGGATCCATCCGTTTTCAACTATGTTGTTTCCGTTACTGGTAAGAGCGCTGAAGAAGTTTATCAAATGTTTAATAAGAAATCTGGTTTCTTAGGCGTTTCTGGTATTTCAAATGATAGTAGAGACGTGTTGGCCGCTGCTGAAAAAGGTGAACCACATGCCGTCTTAGCAAACCAAATTTTCAATAGACGTATTGCCGATTTTATCGGTCAATATTATGTGAGATTAGGTGGTTGTGATTTGATCGTCTTCTCTGCTGGTATTGGTGAAAACGAACCACGTACACGTAGGGATGTTGCTCACTTGCTTGAAAGCGCATTAGGCGTGAAGATCGACGAAGAACTCAATATGAGCATTCGTGGTAAAGAGGCTTTAATCTCCACTCCTGATAGCAAGATCAAAGTAGCGGTTATTCCAACCGACGAAGAAGTCATGATTGCACGTGATGCTTACAATATGTGCATCGTAGGAAAATATTATGAAATTGAATCCAAAAATTGCTGAGTTTTTAGCCCCAAATAAGAAAGACGTGTCTCGTATTTTAAGCGCGATTAAGCGTTATGATCGAATCGCGATTTTCCGTCACGAAAAACCAGACTTTGATGCTCTTGGTTCGCAAATGGGTTTAGCGACCTGGTTAAAAGATAACTTCCCAAATAAGGAAATCCGTGTCTTGGGTGATAATCACGTCACATTCACACCACGCTTATACCCAGAAATGGACCGTTTGTCAGAATCTTGGTTTAATGAACCATTCTTAGCCATAATTTTAGATACTGCGAACACTGCCCGTGTTGCGGACCCACGCTTTAAAAAAGCTAAATTCAAAATCAAGATTGACCATCATCCAGAAGTTGAAAAGTTTGGTAAGATTCAAGTTGTTAAGACTAACGCTTGTGCCGCTGCCGAAATCATTACCGATATTCTTCTTTCATTCAAAGGAAACTATGTTTTAAGCAAAGAAGCAGCTTCCTATTTATATTCTGGTATTGCTGGTGATTCTGGTAGATTCCAATACTCCTCCACTTCTGAAGCAAGTTTCATCACTGCTTCCTATTTATTAGCGGCTGGTATTGAACTCACTGATGTTTATAACAGAATGTATCAAAAGAAGATCGATGATCTCAAAGTGACAGCGTATATTTTGAATCACTTCTCAGTGTCAGAACACGGTGTTGCTTATTACGTCTTAGATGATGCGATTCAAAAAGAACTCAACATCACCACAGAACGTGGTAAAGAGAACGTTAACCTATTTTCTAACATTGAAGGAATCAATGCTTGGTGTTCAATTACCGAAGATCCAAAAGATAATTGCTGGCGTATTTCCATTAGAAGCAGAACCACTCCTATTAACGAGGTGGCCGCGAAATGGGAAGGCGGAGGTCACGCTCAAGCCAGTGGCGCGAAGATTAAGAATTTGGATCTCTTGCCCGAGTTCATTGACGACTTAGATAAGTTATTCAGATAACGATAAAAGGTGCTCAATTGAGTACCTTTTTTCTTTATATTTGATGTGATTTTAATTATATTAAATATAGTATGAACAATTTCGTCCCATTACATATTGTCTCTTGCTATTCTTTTTTGCAAAGTGGACTCACAATTGAAAAGATTCAGGCTAGTGTTGCTAAAAATGAATATTTTGGTATGGGCCTATGTGACAACGGTGTGATGTTTGGTGTCCCTTCTTTTGTGAAGGCAAGCGAACAAATCAAACGTCCTTATATCATCGGTATTGAAGTTAAAGTGGATGATGACTTCTTATGCTTATACGCCATTAACGAAGAAGGCTACCACCACTTAATGGAAATCAGCACTGCTATCCAAAAAGAAGAAATGTCTTTTGATTTGCTTAAAGAAAAAGCCTCTGGTTTAGTGGCCATCATTGAAACAAACAAAGGCAAATTCTATGAACTATTCACTACTCACGATACAACATTTAATCGCTACTTATTGAATGTTAGCAAGGTCTTTAAAGATGGCTTCTATTTAGGCATTGAAGTCATTAAGAAAGAAGATGTTAGCTTTGCTAACAACGTTAGACACTTTGCTAATGAATACACTTATGAATGTATCGCATTCCCTACCATCCTTTACCAAAAGAAAGACGACGCAATTGTCTTAAAGATTGTGGAAGCTATTGCTAACGAAGAAACACTCGAAGAAAAGAAGATGGATGGGCAACAATATTTCATGCCGATCACTTCTTACGAAAAGATTTACACCAAAGTGGAAATCAATAATACCCAAAAACTATTGCAGTCTTCTACTTTCGATTTCCATAGTAAAAGAGGCGAAATGCTCCACTATCCAGTTGAGAATAGCGAAGAAACTCTAAAAGAAAAATGTCTCAAGGCTTTAAAGAAACTCAAACTCGATAAAGATGAAGCTTACACTAGTAGGCTTGATAAAGAATTGGAAGTCATTATTTCTCTTGGCTATGCTGATTATTTCTTAATTGTTCAAGACTATGTTAGCTTTGCTAAAAAGCACAATATTATCGTTGGTTGTGGCCGTGGTAGCGCTGCTGGTTGCTTAGTCTCATATCTGTTAGATATTACCCAGATCGATCCAATTAAAAACGATTTACAATTTGAAAGATTCTTAAATCCATATCGTAAAACAATGCCAGATATTGACGTTGACTTTATGGATATTAGAAGAGATGAAGTCGTCCAATATATGAGAGAAAAATACGGCAATGAAAGAGTGGCTAATATCGTCACTTTCCAAACCATTCAAGCCAAACAATCTCTTAGAGATATTGGCCGTGTCTATGGTTTCCCAACCAACCATATTGATTTACTATCAAAACGCCTCACCAAGAAAGATGCCTCTTTAAGAGAATCATACAAAACGCTTCCAGAGTTTAAGAGCTTAGTGGACAGTGATTCATACTTCTTACAAATTGTCTCACTGGCTAGTAAGATTGAAGGCTTAATTAGACAAAGCGGGTTACACGCTGCTGGTATTATTTTGAATAATTCTCCTTTGGAGAACGCTCTACCTGTCTCAGTGGATTTCTCAGGTCACTACATTTCTCAATATGAAATGGGCTGTTTAGAAGAACAAGGCTTCCTTAAAATGGATTTCCTTGGCCTTAGAAATTTGACCACTATTGCTAAAGCTGTTTCCCTTGTTAACGAGCGTTATCCCGATGCTAAGTTAGACGCACAGCATCTTCCATATGACGATCCAAAAGTCTACGAACTAATCTGTTCTGGCCAAACAATGGGTCTATTCCAAATTGAAACAATGGCGATGAAACGTGCGATTAAAATTATCAAGCCAAACTGCTTTGATGATGTCGTAGCGTTATTAGCCTTAAATAGACCTGGCCCAATGGCGTTCATTCCAAATTACGCTAAGCGTAAAGAAGGTTTAGAAAAAGTTGAATATATTGATCCATCATTAGAGCCAATCTTGAAATCAACATATGGCATTTTGACTTATCAAGAGCAGATTAACCAAATCGCCACCACTTTTGCTGGCTATACCATGGGCGAAGCGGATATGTTCCGTCGTGTTGTTAGTAAGAAAAAGAGAGAAGAAATGGCTAATAGCCGTGAAACTTTTATTAAAGGCGCTAAAGAAAACGGTCACGATGAAAAGACTGCTTCTAAAGTCTTTGACTTAATTGAAAGATTTGCCGACTATGGCTTTAATAAATCCCACTCTGTGGCATATTCCATCATTGCCTGCTCAATGGCGTATCTAAAGGCCTATTATCCATTAGAGTTCTATTCCGCTATTCTTGAGACCAGTTCATCTACAAACGATACTAAGTTTAATGAATACGTCAGCGAAATGAGAAAAAGAGACATTAAGATTGTCTCTCCAAATATTAATCTGTCGCAGAAAGAATTTATCGTTAAAGACGATACGCTTTTATTCCCATTAAGCGCTATTCATGGCATCAATGAGTTATTAGTCAATAATATAATTATTGAAAGAAATAACGGTGAGTTTAAAGACTTCTTTGATTTTGTCTCAAGGATGTTTAATTACAAGATTAGTGAAACACAAATAATTCGCTTAATTGACTCTGGATGCTTTGATTTATTTAATGCTTCTAGAGCGTCGTTTAGAGCAAGTGTGAAAAGCGCTCTTCAATATGCGGAACTAACATATCGTGAAGATGGACAACTAGATTTAGGTGTTTCTAGTTATCTAGCGCCTTATTTAATCAATGATTATGATGATCCGCTAGAGAATCTTGATAAAGAATATGAAGCCTTAGGCATCATGCTTTCAAATAGTCCACTCCACTATAAAGCTGATATCTTACGCGCTAAAAAGATTAGCACTATTAGTGACGCTAAAGAAATGAAGTCTGCTAAAATTGCAGGATTAGTGAGAAGTGTGAAGACTATTTCTACTAAGAAAGGCACCACAATGGCGTTTATTAAAATCGCCGATGAAACAGACGAAATAGAATTAACTATTTTCTCTGAAAACTACGCAAAGAGCATCGCTTTATTAGAAAAGAACAAGCTCATTATTGCTAGTATTAAACAAGAAAGAAGAAACGATGACATTGATTACATATGTAATCAAGTTGAACCATTAGAGGAAGAATAATATGGCTAAAATTACAATCATAGATGGTAACTCATTGCTCTTTAGAGCGTATTTTGCCACAGCCTATCCAGGCGTTGAAATCATGCGTAATAAGGAAGGTATTCCGACTAACGCTATTTTTGCTTTCTCTAATATGATCAATAAGATTCTCGCCGACTTAAAAGAAGACGAAAGAATCATGGTCGCTTTTGACGCTGGAAAACAAACTTTCCGTAAGGAACAATTAGAATCTTATAAGGCTAATAGAAAACCAACACCAGAAGATTTAGTCACGCAGTTCCCTATCGCTCGAGATTTCTTAAGAGCACTTAATATCTTCCAATTTGAAGAAGAAGGCTTTGAAGGCGACGATATCGCCGGTACGGTGGCTCGTTTAGCAGAAAAAGAAGGACACAAAGTTACTATCTATACATCTGATAGGGACTTCCTCCAATTAGTGGATGATAAAGTCACTGTTAACATCATTAGAAAAGGCCTTTCAGATGTCGTTCCTATGACCCCAGAATTAGTCATGGAAACATATGGTTTTAGACCTCTTCAAATCATTGATTATAAAGGATTAAGAGGCGACGCAAGTGATAACCTACCAGGTATTAAAGGTATTGGTGAAAAAACTGCGGTAAAACTCATTCAAGAATACGATAATTTTGACAATATTATTGCTCACGCTGACGAGATTAAAGGTAAAGTTGGTGAAGCCTTAAAAGAAGATCAAGAGATGGGTAGATTATCCCGTGATTTAGCCATTATTAAAACAGATGTACCTTTACCATTTACTGTCGATGACACGATTTATCGTGGCTATGAATTCGCTACGATTAGTGATTTCTGCCAAAAGTATGGGCTCAAACAATTCATGAGCAAACTCGTCCAAAGATGGAAAATTGCCGATTTAAAAGAGGCAAAAATTGATGTCAAAAAAGTCCCAGACTTAGAAACTATTAAAGATGAAAAAGAAATCGGTTTAGCTCTCGATTATGAAGATGAAAACTATACTTTAGGTCTTATCTATGGTTTAGCGGTTTCCACTAAAAAGGATGTCTATTACATCAGTTTTGAAGACTTACAAAACGATAAATATGGCTTAGCGTTATTAAAAGATAAAGGTGTTAAAAAGTATTGCTTTGACTATAAGGCTATTAAAGTTGCTTTGGCGAAAAATGGCATTGAAATAAACGGCTTATTCTTTGATTTACTCATCGCTTCCTATTTAGTGGATAGTTCACTTAAAAACGATGTCGAAATCGTGATGAACCTCTATGGTATTGATATTCTTTCTAACAGCGAATCATTATCATTATTCTCTAATGAAGATCCTGAAAAGACAGGCAAGATTGCCTACTTCTCCTATAATCTCTATAAGAGAGTGACAGAAGATTTAGAAAAAATCTCCACTTTAAAACTATATAACGAATTAGAAATTCCTCTTGTTGATACATTAGCCGATATGGAAATTGAAGGTTTCCCAATTGACGCAAAAATACTCGACGAATTCGGTGATGAATATAAGAGAAAGATTAAAGACTTATCCGAAGAGATTTATGCTTTGGCGGGCGAGGAATTTAATCTTGCTTCACCAAAGCAAATTGGCGAAATCTTATATAACAAATTAGGCTTATCCACGAATAAAAAGATGTCCACTTCCGTCGACTCATTAAAAGAGTTAGCGGGCGAACACCCAATCATCAATAAGATCCTTGAATACCGCAAGTACTTCAAGTTGTTAACGACCTATGTTGAAGGTCTTAAAAACCACATCCATAAAGATGGCAAAATCCACGCTAAATTCAATCAAGCGTTGACCACTACTGGTCGCTTATCTAGTTCAGAGCCAAACTTACAAAATATCTCGGTTAGAGATGAAGAAGGTAAGCAGATTAGAAAAGCATTCTATTATCCAGATGAAAACTACGAGATTCTTTCTTTGGATTACTCCCAAATTGAACTACGTGTTTTAGCATCGCTTTCTAACTGCCAAGCCCTCAAAGACATCTTCCTTTCTAACGAAGATATTCACGCGGCTACCGCGAAAAAGATATTTAACCTTCAAGGAGAACCAACATCCTTACAAAGAAGACGCGCAAAAACAGTCAATTTCGGTATTGTATATGGCATCTCTGATTGGGGCTTAGCGGAGCAACTTGAGATTAATCCAAAAGAAGCAAAAGAGATTATCAATTCCTTCTATACATCATTCCCAGAAGTTGCCACTTTCTTCCAAAAGATTATTAACGATGCGATGAAAGATGGCTATGTTTCGACACTTTTAGGAAGAAGACGTTATTTACGCGAACTCCACGATTCTAATTATCAAGTCAGAGAATCCGCGAAACGCGCAGCGATGAACGCTCCTGTGCAAGGAACAGCAGCAGATTTAATCAAATTAGCGATGAACAAAGTTCATCAAGCTTTAATAGACAACAAGCTAGAAACAAGAATGATCTTACAAATTCACGATGAATTAATCTTCCGTGTCCCTAAGAACGAAAAAGACAAAGCCTATAAACTAATTAAGGATATTATGGAGAACGCTTTAAACATTGATGTCCCATTATTAGTTGATGGTGGCTTTGGCCGTGATTGGTACAGTGCTAAATAGGAGAAGATATGCCAGAACTACCAGAAGTTGAGACAGTAAAAAGAGTATTGGAACCGATTGTCATTGGTCGTAAAATTAACAACATTGATGTTTTAAGAGCGACTATTGTTAACAATCAAACTAATGCTTTTATCGCCTATTTTAAAGGTGAAGAATTTATCTCTGTTTCAAGAATTGGAAAATTTATAATTTTCCATTTAACTAATAATAAAGTCCTAATCTCCCATTTAAGGATGGAAGGTAAATATATTGAATTATTAGAAAATGAACCAAACACAAAATACGCACGCGTCGTGTTCCATTTAGACAATAATCATAAATTATGTTATGACGACTCACGTTCCTTTGGACGTATGGTTATTAGCGATGAAAATTCCTTTAGAAAAGGAAAAGAAATCGCAAAATTAGGGCCAGAACCATTTAATGTTACTGACGTTAATCAAATGCTCGCTAAGGCTAAGAGACTATCTCTTCCTATTAAAACAGCCTTATTGAGTCAAGAAATTATCACAGGCCTAGGAAATATCTACGTTGATGAAGTTTTGTTTGCTAGCAAGATTCATCCTTTGACTCCAGCTAAGATGATTACTAAGAAAGAATGGGAAACCATCATTAAAGAATCTTGCCGCATTTTAAATGAAGCTATTAAAGCGGGTGGCTCCACAATTAAGAGCTATCACCCAGGCAAAGATATCGACGGCAATTTCCAGACTTCTTTAAAGGCATATGGTAAAAAAGACGAAAAGTGTGTCGAATGTCACACAAAAATGCGTTTTATCAAAGTTAATGGCCGTGGAACAACTTTCTGCCCACACTGCCAGATCAAAAAAGGAGCGCCTTTAAGAATAGCAATCGTTGGAAGAATTGCTTCTGGAAAAACTGGAGTCTTAGACATTTTTAATAAAGCCGGCTACTTAACTGTCTCGTCAGATGAGATTGTTCATGAGCTCTATCAAAGAAAAGAAATCCAAGAGAAACTCATTAAGAAATATATACTTGATCATAATCAGGATTTCCTCTCTGCCGTGAGAGAGCATTTGAAGGTTAAATCAAAAGACTTAGAATCTCTTGAAAAGTTTATTCATCCATTAGTCAAAAAAGAAATTGAGAATGCTTTTAAAAAGTCTCATAGCCAATTACTTGTCGCTGAAGTTCCTTTATTGTTCAAGGCGCACATGGAAAATATGTTTGACGTGATTATCGGTGTGGATATCTCTGAAAAGAAACAACTTGAAAGATTAAATATTCGCGACAAAGAAAAAAGCGCTTTTCTAAAGCGCATTAATGATGTAAATAATTATTTCGATGAGCATCGAAGTGAAATCGATTTCATCATCGATAATAACGAGGATATGCCTTCTCTAGCAAATAAGACACACTCGATTATTAATAAAGTTTTAGATCGCCTAAATTAATTTCCTTCTTGCACATCGCTTTGATGGTTTTAACGATTTGTTTGGACATAATTGCCCCGGCATTTGATGTGCTATAAAGGACTTCAATTTCGTCTAATGTAAAGTTACTTGTAATAATAGTAAATAACTTTTTATTACAACGAGTTGTAATAATCTCGTTGATAATTGCGTCTCTGATGAAGTCGTTTTTGAATTCGTGACCGAAGTCATCAATGACTAAAACTGGCACTGTGCTATAGAGTTCAAGTTTCTTTTTAAACTCATCACTCTTTTGCTTATTTAAATCACTTAATTCAAGAATTCTCTTTGAGGAATTAATGAAACAAATTGGTGATTTGCCTTTAAGGCCACGCTTCGCTAAGTCAATTGATAAAGCAGCGGCGAAGTATGATTTACCAGAACCGATACCACCGGTGAGATAGATCCAATCAGTGCTCTCGTTTCTCAAGTACTTCATGTATATTTCCATCGCTTCAGTTTTAGCTTTGGACTTATTGACATCACTCATAATGGTGTCGAGCCATTCATCAGAGAAGTCTTTGACTAAGAACTGTCTTTCAAAAGAAACACGCTTTAAGATTTCTGGGCAAGGGATGAGTTGGTTTTCCACTACTCCATAGGAATAAGTGACTTTCGAAATAACGTAGGCATTGTCCTTTTTACATTTCTTAATGCCTGGGCATTTACGACAGTAATTGATATCTCTCACAAAATCATAGATTTTTGTGATATTTCTATCCATTACTTCTTCGCTCATGCCTAATTCTTTAAGAAACTTGAGTGCGCTTGGACAAGCGTAAAGCGCCTCTTTCATTTGCTGAATAAGAGTGTCATCACTATGAATGTCAAGGTTTTTGATTTTAAGCTTTTCCACCGTCATTACCTCCATTGATTTCATCTAGGATTCGATCCCAGTCCATTTCCCAATCTTTATTGTCACCATCTTTGGTGTCTTTCTTTTCTGTTTCTAATACTTTAATAAATGATTTATTGGCTCTCTTGTTGTGCGATTTCTTATCCACTTTCTTCAGATAGTTCATCGCATCCACTGCGGTCAAGATGTTTTCTCTCACTAATGAGACCGCGACCTTTTCTGCATATGGTCTACTTAAGACGTTATCGGCTTTATATAAAACGTAGTCCACGACCGCATTAATGACCGGATTTGGTAAGTGATAATTCTTACTTAAGTCATTAATGACTTTTAAGTCCGCTGCAGCGGGTTTTGTACCGTTTTGTAAGTATGAGAGATAATCTTTAGGCGATTTTGTTTCCATGAGATTGATCTTTCTGGCCAAATCACTCGTCCCACTCATGAGATTTGGTTCGCTTTGATTGGCTCTTCCACGACGGTATTTATAATCCGTCTTTTCTTGCATGATTTTGGCTAACTTATCAAAGTCAATTCTTTGACCCTTAGGTTGTTCAGGACTATATAACTGATTGACTAGTTTAGCGGTGTCTTCTTCTTTGACACCATTGAGTGTCGCTAATCGCTCAATTTCTTTCATTTCATTCTTATTGAATGCGCTATCTTTGATTTGTGAGATTTCACTTAGTGACTTGAAGAACTGTTCATAGGAGAACTGACCTTTGATCTTTCCACTATTACGACCTTTGATACCGTTTTGTCCATCGCTCGCGGTAATGAACGCTTCATCGTTGAATTCTGGATGGAACATTTCGGCGAACTTCGTGGTGATTTCTTCACCATAGTCATGTTTTGGTTCGATGAGATAAATGTTTTTTAATCGATTAGCGTTACTCTCACCAATGCTCTTAATGAGCATGCCATATAATAATGCGTCATCAAAGAACCCTCTTGGGGACTTTGGCGCATAAAGTTCATAATGGTACACTTTGAAGTCTTGGCCTTGTGAGACAAAGGTCTTTAATAGACCAGTGGCTTCTAAGTATTTTCTCGCTTCCACATAAGCGCCCGCTGGGATACGCATTCTTAAAAACACTTGTTCATGGGTGCATAACGGGGAGATTCTTTCGTTATTAGCCTCACTCCATAAAGTCATATAAAGCGCTAAAGCTTCATAGCCGATCATCGGCTGATAAAGATTGCTCAATGTATCGCGGTCATAGTCCGCAATCAGGGAGGCTAATCTAACTTCTAGGAAATCTTGGTTGGCTAAAACTTTCATAATCGGTGAGTGTATTATTGCACGAAGAAAAAGCAAAATAAAATGAAAAAGATATGCACATTTTTTATAAAAAAGTTATCCACATTATGTTGATAGACATTTATATAAATATAAATAAGTCAAAAATGTGGGTAAAATAGCGAGTTATCCACAGAAAAAATTGTGGAAAAGATTGTTTTTGGAAACCAAAAATAATAAAAGGGCGTATAATGTTTACGGTAATAATACTTATTATTAAGGAGAAATGACTATGATTAGAAAAATTGCAGTCTTAACAAGTGGCGGTGACGCCCCTGGCATGAACGCCGCTTTAAGAGCGTGTATCAGAGCCGGTTTATATAACGGTAAAGAGATGTATGTGGTCTATGATGGCTTACGTGGTTTAGTCGAAGGCGACATCCATCAAGTTAACAAAGAATTTACCCAAGACATTATCAATAGAGGTGGCACCATCATTAGAAGTGCTAGACTTCCAGAATTCAAGGAATTAGAAGTCAATAAGAAAGCCGCGGATAACTTAAAAGACTTTGAAATCGACGCCCTCATTGGTATCGGTGGCGATGGCACATTCAAAGGCTTACAAGCTTTAAGCAAACATGGCATCATCTGTGTCGGTATTCCTGGCACAATTGATAACGACGTTGGTAGCACTGATGAAACTATCGGTTTCAGCACTGCGCTTAACACCATCTGTGAATGCGTCGACAAACTCAAAGATACATCTGGTTCACATCAAAGATGTTCCCTTATCGAAGTTATGGGCCGTCACTGTGGTGACCTTGCGATGTTCGCTGCTTTAGCAGAAGGTGCGGAAGGTGTCATCTGTGTTGAACACCCGCTTAAAGAAGATGTGCTCTTTAGAAAACTTCGTAAGATGAAAGCCCAAAATAAGAGCCACGCGATTATTATCGTCAGTGAAAACTTATTAGATATTAATGAATTAGCAAAGAAGATCGCGAAAGAAACAGGCTTTGAAGCCAGAACCGAAGTTCTCGGTAGACTTCAAAGAGGTGGTAGCCCTACCGCTCACGATAGAATCTTGGCGGCTAGATTAGCTGCTAGAGCAGTCGATGTCCTTTGCAGAAAAGAACCAGACAGCCGCATCGTTGGTGTCAAACAAAATGAAATTGTTGATTTCCCAATCGATGAAGCTGTGGAAATGAAACATAGGCACACACATGGATTAAGAGACTTAATCGATATGTTGCAATAATTTTAGGCGAAAAGCCAAATGATAAGCCCCTTATTGTATTAGGGAGGGAAAGATGAATTTATGAAAGTACAACAACATGATGGTTCCATTATTGAAATGGAAAAAACTAGTAAAGAAGCCTTAGAGGTTTTAAACCACTCTACTTCTCACTTATTAGCGCAAGCTATTACAGAACTCTATCCAAAAGCCTTGTTTGGCTTTGGACCTGCGATTGAAAACGGATTCTATTATGACATCGACTTCGGTGATGATGTCATTACCGAAAATGATCTTCCTACTATCGAAAAGAAGATGAAAGAATTAGCGGGCAAAGATTTAAGAATCGTCCGTGAAGAACTCTCTAAAGAGCAAGCGCTTGAATTATTTAAAAATAATCCATATAAGATTGAATTAATCAAAGACATTAACGAAAGTATCACCACTTTCAAACAAGGTGATTTCGTGGATTTATGCCGCGGACCACATATTATGTCCACTGGTTTAATTAAGCATTTTAAACTATTATCACTCGCTGGAGCCTATTGGAGAGGCGATAGCAAAAATAAACAATTAACCAGAATTTATGGTACTTCTTGGTTTACCGCTGAAGACTTAAATAAATGGCTCGAAATTCTTGAAGAAAGAAAAAGAAGAGACCACCGTATCTTAGGTAAACAATTAGGCATCTTTATGTATGATGACCTCGTTGGTAGAGGTTTACCAATGTGGTTGCCAAATGGTTTCATCGTGAGACGTTTATTAAGCGACTACATTATGGATAAAGAAATAGCCTTAGGCTATAAGCACGTCTTAACTCCATGTTTAGGCAATGTCGAATTATATAAGACTTCTGGTCACTGGGCCCACTACCAAAAAGATATGTTCCCAAAGATGGATGTTGATAATGAATCATACGTCTTAAGACCAATGAACTGTCCACATCATATGATCATGTATAGAAGTGCTTTGCACTCCTATCGTGAATTACCTTTAAGGATTGCGGAGATTGCCGCTGACTTCCGTTTTGAAGCATCAGGTGCTTTAACTGGTATTGAAAGAACAAGAGCGTTTTATCAAAACGACTCCCATATCTTCTGCATGCCAAGTCAAATTGGTGATGTTTTCAAAGAAGTCACCAAACTCATCCTTGATGTCTACCATGACTTTGGCTTCCAAAACTATGAATTCCGTTTATCTTTAAGAGATCCTAACGATACTGAAAAATACTTCGGTAATGATGAACTCTGGGAAAAGAGCGAGAACCAATTACGTGAAGTTTTGAAAGAATTAGGCGTTGAATATTACGAGGCAATTGGCGAAGCTGCGTTCTATGGACCAAAACTCGATGTGCAGGTTAAAAGCGCAATCGGTCACGATGTCACGTTGTCCACTATTCAACTCGACTATCAATTACCAGAAAGATTCGAACTTACTTATATTGACGAAAAAGGTGAAAAGGCTCGTCCAGTTGTTGTTCACCGCGCAATCTTAGGTTCGTTAGATCGTTTTATCGCTTTCTTAATCGAAGAAACAAAGGGTGCTTTCCCAGTGTGGCTTGCCCCACTTCAAGTCAACATCTTACCTGTCAATAACGCCTATCACTTAGAATACGCTCAAGAATTATTAGCTAAGTTCAAAGAACACGGCTTACGCGTGGAAATGGATGATAGCAATGAGAAACTTGGTTATCGTATGAGAAGTAGCCAAATGCGTAAAATCCCATTTACTCTCGTTTTAGGTGATCAAGAAAGAGATAATAAGACCGTCACTTATCGTCGCTTTGGTGTTAATGAACAAATCACTGTTTCTATCGACGAATTTTTAAAGCTCATCGATGAAGAAATTAAGAATAAATTGTTCTATAATCCTGAACAAAAATAAAATTTAAACAACAAACCATAATAAAGGTCCTCTGGGCCTTTTTTTATTTTTAATTCACTACTTTGTAGTGACTTTTTTTATTAGTTGCACATTAAAAACTATTTAATATAATTAAAAAAGCAGTTAAAAACATTTTGCAAATTATTTAAATCATTTTTCATAACCGTTTAAAAATTGTGAAGTAGTATTTATGTCATTATTTACAGCATTAAATTTTCAAGCCAGCCTTAGTAAATACAGTCGAATGGGTGACGTTGGTGTCATCGCTCTTTGTGCTGTTGTTTTTATTTTGATCGGTACATCATATGTCGTCCGTAATAAAAGCTATCGCATATTCTGTTCAATTATTGGCTTAATTTTAATATCCGCAATTATCAATATTGGTTTTAATGAGATACTAGTTTTACATATCGAAAATAACCACTATATCGCTGGTCTACTATATTTACTACGTGTCTTATATCACATGATGTTATTTAACGTCTTTTTCTCATATGCGCTTTATATAGTTGTAATAACTAATATGGAGCATAGAAGGGCGCGTACAATTGCGATTATTGCCACGATTTTATTTATTGGCTTTGCGTCCGCTGATATTGGTTTAACTATATCAGGTATTGGTTTTAATATTGATATCCCAACCGGTATAGCCTCTGAACAATTTGACATTTTCATGATTGGTTATGGTGTATTCGTCCTCTTCTTGGGTATCTTGATGTTTAGAGTCAGAAAACTAGTTTACAAACGTGTTTTCTGGGGCTTTTATTTCACGATGATTCTCGCGGTTGTTATTCGTGTCGCGCAATATTTTATCCACGAAACATCATTAACAACCTTAGCGTTCTTTATTCCCGCTTTAGCGATGCTTTATACCATGCATATCAATCCTTATAACGTTAGCACTGGTACACTTAGTTCGTTTGCCTTTGAAGACATGACTAAAAACCTTTATGCAAGAAGGAAAACATTCATTGTGATGAGCATGCTACTTCCGGACTATGTTGGTGAAGGAAAATCATTACCGGATGTCGTTAAAAATCAAGTCCGTCGTTTCACCTCTGAATATTTTAGAAACGGCACGTTGTTTCAAGTCGGAAACGGACAAATTGTCATGATTGCTAGAAAAGATTCAAATCCTGACTATAACGATTGGATGCAAACAATCCTTAATGCTTTTACTGAGCAATTTAATATCCATAAGATTCCATTTAAAATCGTTTATGGTGATTCTTTCTTAGATTTAATTAACTATAACGAATATATTAGTTTGATTGATAGTATTGATAACAATATTCCTGTTAATACGATGCACCGTATCGATGTCAGAGATATCGACCGCTTCAAACAAAAACAATACATCGTTAGTGAGCTCGAAGATATCGCTAAAAAAGGCGATTTAAACGATCCGAGAGTTTTGGTGTATTGTCAACCTGTTTATAACATTAAAAGTCAGAAATTTGATACCGCTGAAGCTTTGATGCGTCTTGTTTTAGATGATGCTGGTTTAGTTGGTCCAAACCTCTTTATTCCAATCGCTGAAAGTCTGGGATTAATACACGCCCTCACTAGAATTATCTTGAATAAGACATGTCAAACTATTCGTAATTTGCTTGATCAAAACTACGACTTTAAGCGTATCAGTATTAATGTTTCCATCACTGAAATTAAAAAAGAAGGTTTCTGTAGTGAAATTAACCGCATCCTTTATAACAACAATGTTCCTGGTCATAAAATCGCCTTAGAATTAACCGAATCACAAAGTGAAGAAGATTTCTTAATTATGAAAGATAAAATCGTATTACTCCGTGAAGAAGGTATTAAATTCTATCTTGATGATTTTGGAACTGGTTACTCCAATATGGAACGTATTTTGGAATTACCATTTGATATTATCAAATTCGACCGTTCGATGGTCATTGCAGCGGGACAAGATACTCGCTCATTACATATTGTCAAAGATTTAGCCAAAATGTTTACTGATTTTGACTACAGCGTTCTATTTGAAGGCGTGGAAAATGTTGAAGATGAAAGTCGCTGCTTAGAAATGTCTGCGAAGTATTTGCAAGGCTTTAAATATTCCAAACCAATTCCAATTGAAAAACTATCGAGTTTCTTTGAAGTCACTAATAAATAAAGTGTTTGACACATTATAATAATAATGATAATATCTTAACGCAAAAACGTAGAAAGCAGAGGCACCCGCTTCTCGCCAGACCGATAAATATTGGTTGGCTAACGCTACTTCTTATGGGCTAAGAATGTTAACGGGTGCAATATGCACCCGTTTTTTAACAAAAAAAGGAGTTGATACTTATCGTAGACAATCGCTTTGCCGCTAATAACAATAACAAGAACAAAGGCAATCAAAACAAAGATCTAGTGAACGAAAACGTTCGTTTCCCAGAAGTATTATTAATCGGACCAACAGGTGAACAATTAGGCGTGATGACCTCACGTGAAGCGCAATTTAAGGCTAATGAATATGATTTAGACTTATTATGTGTTGCCCCTAATGCTAAACCTCCAGTCTGCAAAATTATTAATTACAGCAAATACCGTTTTGAACAGCAAAAGAAAGCCAAAGAGGCTAAAAAGAATCAACATGTTGTTGAAGTTAAAGAAGTTCAACTAACCCCTCAAATTGGTGGCCATGATATGGAAACCAAAGCGAGAGCCGCGACTAAATTCTTAGAAGCGGGTAACAAAGTTAAGGTTGGTGTGCGCTTCCGCGGCAGACAGATGACCCACATTGAAGTTGGTCAAGAAGTCATGGATAAGTTCATCGCCCTCTTGAGTGATTATGCGAGTATTGAAAAACCATCCGCGATGGAAGGTCGTTGGATGTACGCGATTCTCGCCCCAAAGAAGAAGTAGGAGGAAATTATTATGCCAAAAATGAAAAGCAAAAGAGCTTTAATGAAAAGAATTAAAGTTACCGGCACAGGCAAAGTCGTCAGACATCACGCCTATGTTTCACATTTAGCCCCACACAAAACCACAAAACAAAAGAGACACTTAATGAAGTCTGCTGTCTTACACAAATCAGACTACAAGAGAATTAAGTATCTCATCGTTAAATAAGGAGGACACTAGAATATGGCAAGAGTTAAAGGTGGCACAGTCACACACGCCCGTCGTAAAAGAGTATTAAAGAGAGCCTCCGGTTATTTCGGTAGCAAACACTTATTATTCAAAACTGCGAAAGAACAAGTTATGCACAGCTTACGCTACGCGTACGTCTCTCGTAGAAACATCAAAAGAGATTATCGTAAATTATGGATCAGACGTATCAACGCTGCTTGCAGATTAAACGATATCTCCTATAGCAAATTCATGTTTGGATTAAAGCAAGCTAACATCAACATCAACCGTAAGATGTTATCTGAATTAGCCATCAATGATCCAAAAGCCTTCACTGATTTAGTGAAGACCGCCAAAAAGGCCTAATTGAATAATTAGTAATTAAAAGAACTGCTCACGTGGCAGTTCTTTTTTATTCTTGTTCTTCTAACGGTCTAGATTCATTTCTCTTCACAAGGAAGATGGATTTATTTCGTACATCGTAACGTTTTGCAACGATATGAATAAGATTTGTTTCTACTGAACTCCATAAAGCAAAGACACCACCGATATACATGTATAAGCTATAAAGCAATTCAATCTCGCCAATGAAGAAGAATGGATAGGCATACACTAATGCGCCTAATACTTTATTAGCGTAAGTATGAATCGCACTGAATTTACCAAACTTGAATAGGCAAACAATGTAAGCGATTAAATGTAAGGCGGTTGGTACCGCAATGATGACCCATTGGAATGGAGTAAGTAACCTTTGTAAGGTTGGAAAAATCTTGGCCGCCATCACGCCATAGAATAAAAGATCACTAAAACTATCAAGAGCGGAACCTAACGCTGATTGAATACCGAGTTTTCTCGCCACTAAGCCATCTATAGCGTCGCTAAAGCCACAGACACCATAAACGATAAAGAATGGTAAAGAAAGCGGCTCTAAGAAGATTAATGCAATAGCGCCGAAGATTCTAATTAATGTAATAAAGTTAGCAATATTCTTTTTGAACATGGTGAAAAAATTATACCACCATCATTTAAAAACGAAATAAAAGGCCCTTTACTTGGGCCTATTTATATTACAAAAGTTCGTCTTTGTTCTCTTCTAACGAGATTATTTTGACTTCGATATTATTAAGAGCGTCTTTAATTAATGACTCATAATCCCACTTCTTTTCTAAGGCTTCCACTTCATCTAAATGTGGCATTGTCTTAGGGGCTTTTGGTGTAAAGATTGTACAACAATCTTCATATGGCCTAATGGAAATATCGAACGTGCCAATCTTTTTACTGATCTTAATAATTTCCACTTTATCAGTGGTCGCTAACGGACGAATAACTGGTGTATTAGTGACCGCATTAATAACATGCATGGATTGGATTGTTTGGCTAGCCACTTGTCCAATAGATTCACCACTACTGATGATTGGACAATTTCTGCGTTTTGTTAACGCATCAGCGAGTCTAAACATCATACGGCGCATTAAGGTAATGCAGTAGCTTTCCGGAGCGTTATCATAGATTGCTTCCTGTATTTTGGTGAATGGAACAATATGTAATCTAATTCTTGGTTGATATTTATTTAAGACTTTTAATAAGTCTTCGAGTTTATAGATGACACCCATTTGGGTATATGGAGGAGAAGCAAAATGGATGCATTCAATGCTGACGCCTCTTCTCATCATGAGATAAGCAGCAACTGGTGAATCAATGCCGCCTGAAAGCATGTGCATGGTTCTACCGCCGACACCTAAAGGATAGCCACCTGCGCCTAAAACTGTCTTAGTAAAGATATAAGAAGCTTCTTGTCTCACTTCAATCGAAAGAAGGATATCAGGATTATGGACATCCACTTTTAAGTCTGGTGAATTTCTTAAGATGTGACCTGCGACAATACGAGTAATTTCATCAGAGATGAGAGGGAAGGTTTTATCGCCTCTTTTGACTTTAACTTTAAAGGTCTTGCCTTCTTCTTCACGGATTAACGCTTGAGCGTTTTCTTTCATTGCGTTAACGTCTTTTTCACATCTATACACTAAAGATAAAGCGTGGATACCTGAGACTTCTTGTAGTCTCTCCATCACTTCTTGATATGGCGTATCATTTAAACCTACATAAATGTGGTCATATCTATTTTCTAATGTGAGATTAGGCCACTCTTTTAATGCGGCTTTGATATTGTTTGCTAAGGTCTTAATGAATTCTTTTTTGTTCTTACCTTTGGTGTTTAATTCGCCGAATCTCACCATGATGTGATCGTAATTAATCATTGCTTAATCTCCTTCATAATGGATTCTAATTCTTTGATGAATTCTTTAACTTCTTCTAAGGTATTATCGTAAGAGAAAGAAACTCTTACTGTATTATGGGCTAAACACATATCATGGTTGAGCGCATAGACTACATAACTATAGTCTTCATTCTTGCTATGACAAGCGGATAATGAGGAAACCATAATACCTCTATTGGATAAGGCTTCCACTAGAACACTAGCCTTTTTATTTTTTAAAGAGAAGTTAACGATATATGGATTATTCTTATCTAAGGAATTAAGGATGTATTTATCATCGTTATCTTTTAGATAACTGACTAAATAGTCTCTTAACTCTGAGACTTTTTGATAGTTTTCTATTTGATGATCAACCGCTAATCGAAGAACTTTCGCTAAAGAAGCGGATAAAGCGACAGTATTAGTGCCACTTCTTAAGTTATTTTCTTGCCCGCCACCACTATTTTGGGCTTCTAAGATAATCTTCTTTTCTTTAATTAAAGCACCACTGCCTAATAAGCCATGTATCTTATGTCCCGCAAAAGAGAACATATTAACATTTTCTAATGGGATGTCGACTTTTCCAATGGCTTGCGTCATATCGACATGGAAGGCAATTTTTGGGTATTTCTTTAAATATTCACCAATCTCTTTAATTGGGTTAATGGCCCCAATTTCATTGTTAACTGACATAATGGAAACAAGGATGGTATTCTCCTTAACCGCGTCCCTTAAAGAATTAACCTCCACCACGCCTTTTTCATTAACGGGTAAGATAGTGATTTCAAAACCGTTCTTTTCGAGTTGCTTAAAGGTATTTAAGACAGATGGGTGCTCGGTCGCGCTTGTGATTAAATGATTACCACGATTTCTATTAGCCAAGGCATAGCCTTTAATAGCGAGGTTATTAGCCTCAGTTGCACCACTGGTGAAAATAACTTCGTGGTGATTCAAATTAAGCAAACTTAAAATCTGCTCACGAGATTTCTCAAGCAAGCGATTACTTTCTTGGCCTAAACGATGAATACTACTAGGATTAGCAAAGTACTTTAAGGTAATTTGGTTGAATGATTCTAAAACTTCAGGATTAACTTTACTAGTGCTAGCGTTGTCTAAATAGATAATCCTATCCATTCGCGTTACCAGCGTCCTCAACGTGCATGCGTTTGAATAAGGCATTCGCGTCATGATAGACTTTCACAAAGTCACCATGATAGAAGCCATCTTCTAAGACGCATAATTGTTGATGGACATCATCTTGATGGTTCCTGTCTCTATTGACATAGACCACTGCGGATTCTGCAAGTTGCATTTCACGGAACTTGTTTTCAACTTCGTCGAATAAAGCGTTCGCCGTGGACTTTAAGACTTCCACTTTTTCATTGATATCATCGACCGCGATTGGTTGCACTTTCACCGCCTTATCAATTTCATTTAATAAGTCGTAGCAGTCTTCAATACGAACGTTATATTGTTGAGAGAACAATGGAAGATCGATTTCTCTTAATAAGGCTTCCACTTGTTTCAAACGATAGTAATAAATGAACACTAAACTATAGGCTTCTTGGCTACTATTCTTTAAGAATTCAACATAGGATTTGAATTCATCAATGCCTTCTTTGGCCTTTTCATATTGTTCTTTTAATTCGTCGAGTTTCGTTCTTAATGTGGAGAATGGTTGTTTAAATGATGAATGGACATAGTTATCTAAAGCTTGTTTAACTGTGCCTAATACATTCATCGTTTGTTTTAATTGTTCCACTTTCTCTTTTTGATCGTCTGTGACAACATAGGTCTTATAGACGTCAGGAAGCAGAGAACAAATCTTTAAGAACACTTTTTCTAATTCAATGACGTGGTTATAAACGATTTGACTATTTTCTTCGAAATATTTCTTATCCGCTTGTTCGCCGTTTAATTGATATTGGATTTCTTCAATCTCAGATTGAAGGACATCTAAAGATTCCATGATATTGGTAATTTCTAACTTGGTGAGTTTTTGACGAATGATTTTTAAATCATCATTCCATTCCCCTAAATGAACGGAGAAGGAAAGGTTATATAATGGTAACCCTTGCGCTTCCACTTCTTCATAGTTCTTTTTCAGGTTTTCAATCTTTTCTGGTACGACTGTATTCACTAAGATGCAGAGATTTGGAAGCTGCGATAAAGCACTTTCTAAAGCGGATACCACTTTACCAATAGTTGGTAATAAGGCTTGCGCTTCGTCATATTCCGCGGTTTCGATGTGTGTTTCAAAATCAACAAACATTTGATCGAGCTTATCAAACACTTGGTTAATGGACGCACTCACTAAGTCTAAGTCATTAGAGTTAGCGTAGAATGTTTGTTTCACACGACGATAGTTTTCTTTAAGCTTTAAGATCGATTGACGAGAATCTTCTTCTGGCTTAATTAAGACGTATAAGTCATTATCAAGATTGTTCACTTTCTCTTCAAAAACGCTCATCGCTTTTTTAGCGTCCACGATGACTGATTTGATGTTTTTATATTGCTTGTTATTAATTAAAGCGTTGAGTTGCCTAATCATAGATTCGGCAAACTTATCATCGTTTTCATAGACTTCTTTAAAACGGCGAGAGAACTTCTCGTGTTTATCAACGTAAAGAAGATTTGTTCGAGAAATGATTTCTAAACGGTGAATGTATTGGGAGTCTTGGCCGATAAGTAAAGCATCTAAATAAGAGTATTTCTTTTCTAATTCACGGACTTGGTGTTTGATTCTATTACGGGAGATGACGAAATGGTAAAGAAGGAATAAACCCACTACTGCTAAAAGAACACCAGCGATAATGAGAAGTATATAGCCTACGTTCATAAAAAGATCCTCCTTTTTAGTCTAATTCGTTACTTAAAAAGCCATGACAGTTGTCACACATATATTGTAGCGATTTTTATAATCAAGATAAAAGCGTTTTTACGAAATATTTCTATTTCATAAAGATGCCTATATCATCGGCTTAAATGCAAAATGTCTCACATTAACCAAAAAAGTCTCATTTTCCACCAAGAAAAATGTGGAAAACTTTATCCCAATATTTATATTATTTATTTCTATTTATTTATATCTTTCAGTTATAACTAAATATAAATATAGGGATACTTTTGTGGATAAAAAATAATCGTTGAAACTGACAATAATCACCATTAACATATAGTCACTTTATGGCGAAGAAAAAAGAATCAACTTATGAAGAGAAAATGATTGCGGCATTGAATTCATTTCCTTCCCCATTGGTAGATAAAAAAACACGGCATCGTCATTGTGCTTGAAAACGATAGAGCGAGAAGTAATGAGAGTCGAATTGAACACATAATTAATTCTAGACACGATTTAAAACCTAGCGATATCAAGCGAATTCCTAAGAAGATTGAAAAGGCAATCTTCAAGAAAGATAAGGAAAGAAAAGATACATATAACTTTTATATCGAAAGAAACAATTATCAAAAGCAGTTTATTAAAATCTCAGTGAAAATTGAATTTGATAAGTCAAACAAAGCAACAATAAAAACCATATTTATCACCGATAGCATCAAATAATTATTTCAACTAGATTAATAGTTGTTATAATAGTTTTGTTACCAAGGGTGGAGATGTACGTCCTCTCCCGTTAGATTTTCTTCCGGTGAGGTAACGTCAGCGTACGACCACGGCGCACCCGCAAGGGTGGTACAATGCGATCTAGGGTTACGCTGGCCTAGTTGGTAACGAAACAGTGTCCGAAAGGGCACTTTTTTTATCCATATAAATGTGCTGACCACTTTTATCAACTTTTTAGTTGACGGATTTATTGATTTTCTATATATTATTAACTGCATGTAATGCAGCATGTGAATACAATCCGTCCGACGTTTGATACGGCTGTGACTAAGTAACCTAAGCTATACGGTGAAAAGATTAATCAAACATCCGGGAAAAGGAATTCACACCATTCATTATTTTGCGAAAGAAAAATAAAGAAGGGAGAAGAACATGAGATACACAGGATCAGATTGGAAAAGATCAAGAAGACTTGGTTTTTCTACACTCGAAACTAGTAAAGAATTAGCGAAACGTCCTTATGGCCCAGGCCAACACGGTAACACTCGTCGTAAAAAGAATTCTGAATACGGCAAACAATTGATCGAAAAACAAAAATTAAGACAAATGTATGGTGTTAACGAAAGACAATTCCGTCGCTTATTCATGCTTGCCTTAAGTAGTAAAGAAGTCACTGGTGTCGCTTTCATGAAGTTACTCGAATCCCGTTTAGACAATCTTGTCTACAGAATGGGTTTCGCTAGAACAAGAAGAGGCGCAAGACAACTCGTCAACCACGGCCACATCGAAGTTAATGGCAAAAAGTTAGACATCCCATCCGCGTTATTAAACGTTGGTGATGTCGTGAGTGTCAGAGAAAATAGTAAAGACCTCAAAGTGATTAAAGAATCTCTCGAAACAGTCGGCACAAAAGTCGGTTGGGTCGAAGTGGATGCGGAAAAGTTATCTGGTAAATACATTCGTGAAGTCGAACGTAAAGAATTGCCACAAGATATCACCGAATCACAAATCGTTGAATACTACAACCGTAAGCTCTAATATCAAGCAAATTAAAAGCCCATCCAAGTGGATGGTCTTTTTTGTTGTTTGTTTTGTTTACCAGATGGCCACTCTTTGGTTTTCTGGAATGTACATGCCATCTCCTGGACCGATGTCGTATGTTTCGTAGAACTTATCGAATTGAGCAAGAGTGACATTCGCTCTTAAATATTCAAATGGGTGTTCGTTTTCCGCTCTTGCTGGGAGATAGCTAATATCATATGGCATTTCCATCCATGTTTTAGCGTAGGAACGGAAGAATAAGTCATAGTCAAAATCAGGAATGGACTCCGCTAATTTGAGCATCACTTTCATACCACCCATATCGGCAGTAGCTTCGCCATTGACATTATTACCATTCACCATCGCCCCATCATAGAGATTGATTTGATTATAGAAAGCAATCATCTTATCAACTTTTTGACCAAATGTTTTGCGGTCCACAACTGTCATTACGGGATTGTTTTTACCTTCAGCGTCATAGTTAGCGCCATTACTATCAAAACCGTGCGTAATTTCATGACCGATAACAAAACCAATTCCAGCATATGTTTCTTCAATACTTTCACTTAAGAAACCACTGACCAAACCATTTAAAATGACAAAGGAATTGTAGCCAGCAGTATAGAAAGCATTGATGGTATAAGTGCTCATATAGCCCCAGAGTGGACTATTATTTAACTCACCAGCAATCGCACTATTAACAACACCTTTGTTATAGATAGCGTTTAATTCAACTGCGGATGCACTTTCAATATTGCTTTGATCTAACTTGGCAAAATGTAAGTATTCATCAGGGTAGCAAGATTCATATTTCATCTTGTTGAGTTTATTGATGACTTTATTCTTGCTATTTTTAGTCATCCATTCTGAATCATTGAGGATTTCTTTATAACCATTAAGGACACTTTCAATGATGCTAGCGACTTGCGCTTTAGTTTCTTCGCTACTATCTAGTTCAAGGTAGGATTGTTCTAAAACGAGCGGCATGCAAACTGAGACGAGATTCCTCGCTAGTCTTTCATCTTCTAAACCACCGAGATTTCTTTCGTTATTGAATAAACCAGATCCTTCAATAGAAGAGTAGATACTACGATAGTTATCTAGACCCATATAGCAACGATAGTCAAACGCTAAACGATATTTGACAGCGTTTTTAATGATGGCCTTTTTACTAGAAGAACTATCGTTGAAAATATAGTTCATCGCGTTAGCAAAGTATTTCTTAATAGAAATACTATCATTAGATGTAAAACCTAAATCTAATAAGGCTGATTTCACATTTGACCATGGCAATTCATCAATTACATAGGTTTCTAAACCTGTTCCAGAAGTATAGTAGGCTTGATAATTGTAATCAGCGATTTTAGCTTCAAATTCACGGACATTATTAACATCACTACTACTGGTATTTAAGCCATAAACTTCTTTTAATTTATTAGCGATGTTATTAGCAAATCCTGCATACTCTGAATAGTATTTAGCAAAGAAGAAAAGGGTATGTAGGCCGGTATTACCACCTGTATAACCATCATTAACGACGATTTCATAACCGGATTCAGCGTCTTCTGATGTGACTAATTGTAAAAGTGAGGATGAAGATAAGAATAGATCTTTGCTGGTAAGATAAGAAGTGACATCGATGTTATTTAAAGAAGTAGTAATATTTTCAACATCGCCGTTTAAAATCTTGTTATGTGCCTTATTAGCTACTGCACCATTAGTGGTTTCACTTGTGCCATCAAAAATACTGCTTATGGCTTCTGAAACATTATTTTTGCTAATATCAAAAGGACCAGGAATGCGATTCTTGATGTTGTCATAGTTAATGGAAGCATAGAAATCATCTTTTAAAGATGGTTGTTTAATTTTATCAATTTGGCCTTTGGCGTTAACGTTAACCCAAGGAGCACCAAGTAAGTCGCTTTCTTGATAACCATCTTCTAATTCGTAGTGCATTCTATCAAACAAGAAAGTGGCTTCATATGTGTACTCTGCGGTATAGGTTTGATCACTTTCCACAGGCACGATTTCTGGACTCCAACCAGCGAAATAATATGTCACGCCCCTTCTATTTTCTTTAGTAGGGTTTTCTTCGCCATAGCTTGGAGTCTCACCATAGAAGACATCATCCACTCTTAAAGTGGAGCCATCATCATTTAACCAAGTGACTTTATAACTTCTTGTTTCTTCTTTAAAGGTAGCAACGTATGTAGCGTCGCCTTCAACCTCTTTAATGTTTGGTGACCAGCCATCAAAGGTATAGACTTTATCGACTGTACTTTCTTTGGATGGGTCTTGTCCTTCATATTGAGGTAATGTTCCATATGGGACTTCATCTTCTTTGATGACGGATTCATCTTCGTTTTTCCAAGTAACTATGTACTTTCTAACGTCTTCTTGATAAGTAGCGGTATAGACGATATCGCCTTCGACTTTATCCACTTTTGGTTCCCAATCTTTAAAGGAATAGACGTTTTCTTTTGTCATTTCTTTAGTGGGTTCATCTTCGTTATATTCAGGAGTTGTTCCATAAGGAACATTGTTATCTGTTTCTAAAACTGTACCATCTTCATCTTTCCAGATGACTGTATACTTTCTTAATTCTTCATGATAGGAAGCAACGTATTCTATGTCAGCATTAACTGGTCCTATGGCTGGCACCCATTCTGAAAAGACATAATTATATTGAGCATCACTATCTTTTCTTGGTTCATCACCATCAAATGTCGGGGTGGTTCCTTCCACTACTTCGTAATCCGTTTCTAAAACTGCACCATCAGAGTTTTTCCAAGTGACAGTATATGTTTTAGGGGCAATCGATGTTGATGATTCGGAAGATGATGAAAATGATGATTCGGAAGAAGACGAGGAGCTAGCAACACTACTAGATTTAGTGCCATGCCCACAACTCGATAAAATAATGGAAACAATTCCAAGGATGGGGAGTAATCTTAAATGTCTTTTCATGTTGCTCTCCTTTCTTTATTTAAATACATATAATACAGGAAAAAAATAAAAGTAAAAAGAAGAATGCTTTTAACATTCCTTCTTTCTCATAATTATTGGTAATTTTGTTATTAGTAGATTGGATATGGGACTTTCTTAAGCCTATCGCTTGGATAATTAGCGCGGCCTTCTTTTGCTTCGGCTTTACCGTCTAACATGACTAAGTCACCCGTGAAACCACAAGTCATATTATTGACAAATGATGTACCCACACCATATATGGTGACTGGGACATTATATTTCTTCCATTCTCTAATCTTTTCCGCGGAGAACGAAGAAGAAACAGTAATACCAACATAGTTGAAGCCTTCATCATCAAGGGCTTTTCTTAAAGCAATGATGAGTTCCTTGCACACACCATGAGGATCAAAACCACTGGTGTCTTTATCGTCAAAATAATGGTCAATTAAGGCTTTTGACGTGTCCACGCGTACACCTCTTAATTTATGACCGAGATGTCTTGCGATAATTAATGTGTCTCTCACAACATTGTTATGATAGTCAATTAACGCTGTCACTTGTTCATCTGGGAATGATTTTAGATACATATCCGCGGCTTTACATATATCACCACCACAGATTTGGATGAGGGCGTGTGGCATGGTGCCCATACCTTTCCCACCCCACCATAAGCCTTGAGCGTCTGTGCTAACTCTTGTAATACCTGCAACATATGTGGCATAACCATCACCCACTTGAGTGAGATAATCATCTTGACGGTCCGCCATGGAGAAGACTGGTGTATCACCTGCGGCATCAAGCACTTCTTTGACGTTTGTGGCTACACTACTTCTGCGGGCAAGCACACCATCAATAACAGATTCTAAAAAGCCAAAATCTTCATATTTGCCAGTCACTTTTAAAACTGGTTCATTAGCTTGAATGATATCACCATCATTTAAAGCTTCAATTAAAAGGTTTTCTGGATGAATAGCGAAAGTATGGAGGATGGCAATCGCTTCATCAATACCACATAACATGGAGTTATCTCTTCTTTGAAACCACTGCATAGTGACGATGTGATTTGGGAGATTCTCACTCACAATCTTATGAGACTTTAAAAAATAATTCGCGCTATAAAAGCCTTCACCTAATTCTTTTGGAAAGTTAAATGTTTTATTGGTTAGACGTGAAATCTTACCTTGCTTTTTAAGTTCAACTTCTATCATATTTGTTGTTCCTCCATTTGGAAAAAATCTTTATTGATATCATCATCAGATACTTCGTCGTTACTGAGAATGATTTCTTCATCTTTATCGTTGATACCAAGGTCTTTATATGTGGCAAAACGGTCTTCTTTAACAAATGTGCCTGACGCCACTAATGTGTCTTTTTTGACCATGACTTTATATTCATTATTGTCTTTGACAATATAGAAGCCTGATTCCTTTTTGCTTAGTAACATGACATCATACTTACCAAGATAGCCATTAAGGATGGCAATAAGTTCATAGTTTGGTAAATAGACTAAGCCTTGAATTTTGATCTTCACATACTTTTTGAGATTATAAATATCAATGCGGTAGATCTTACCACTTTTCTCATAAATTAAAAGATCCTCATCTTGCTTTGGAAGAAGATTAATGGGCACCTCATCTAGTATGATACTAAGATAAGCGTTGACCTTTTCAAAATGGTTAATCAATCCGTATTTAGCAATCATACTTTCTCCAATACTAAGCGATAGATAGGTTGGCCTTCTTCTCTAAAACTTTTCTCATATTCTGTTGTGGCGTCGAATTCATCTTTGCCGTCATAAGAATAATTTGCCTCTAATAGTTTGAACGATGAATCACTGATGACCTCTAATGAGTATGTAAAAAGATCATAATTATCGGTTTTGAACACTAAATGACCACCACTTTTGAGGATGCGGTAATACTCTTTTAGGAACGATTCAGAAGTTAACCTTCTTTTAGTGTGCCTTTTCTTTGGCCATGGGTCAGAGAAGTTTAAGAAAATACCTTCTATAGAACCACTATTAATGCTCGGAGTAATCTGACCAGCATCAGCGAACACAAGCTTCGCATTTTTGATTTCGTTTTCCACGAGTTTCTTTGCGGTAAAGCCTGCACATGTGACATTTCTCTCAACACCAATAAAATTGAGTTCTGGGAATTTTAAAGCCATATCTAAAAGGAATTGTCCTTTACCAGAACCAATTTCCAAATAGTAAGAGCCTTGTTCATTGAGCTTATCAAAAGGACACATCACTTCTGGATGTTCATTGATAAATGGTTCGGCCCAGACTTTAAACTTTGTACGCATTAGATCTTCTTTCCTAATTCCACGATAGCGTGGGCATAAATGCCCATGGATTCAAATAAGTACTTCTTTTCAGTACATTCGTTAACGCCATGCATCTTGCAGTCATATCCAGGATATTCCATACCAAAAGCGACGACATTATCAGCTTCTTTAGCGTAGGTACCACCACCAGCGGCGATGATTGGTGTTTCATAGTCACCAGTTTCTTCTTGATAAACTTTTAATAATGTCGTAATTAGTTCGGAGTCCTTTGGATAATAGAGTAATGGTGAGATGCCTAAGACTTCTATTTCGTATGGTTTAGAAGCTTCTTTGATGTTATTAATCATTTGTTCAGCAGTCACTGTCTCAACATGACGATAGTTAACCGTTATTTCGAGTTTACCATTCTCTAAAGAGAATAAACCAACGTTTAAGGAGTTGGTACCCATATCATCACTATGGGCGGCAGCGTTAACGCCTTCGCCTCTAGTTGGATTATATAAATCGTAAAGTTTTAATAAGTCGGCATTGTGATAATACTCGCCTAAATATTTGATGGCGGACATTGCAGCGTTCTTACCTTGCCATGGTAATGATCCGTGTGCGGCCACACCATTGAAAGTTAAAACTAGTTTATGACCTTTAATGATGTAGGAGTAATCCGCTTCTTTTTCGTTTAAGAAAGTGACTAAATCAAAGTCATCTTCTTTTAGAAGAACTTCGCATTTTTCGATGACGGAGTTAGAAGCGACACCGCCTTTCATTGATACCACTTGTGGTAAATCGATGTTGGCTTTAACTTTAAACCCGATGATGCCTTTTTCCGCGTATGTTAATGGATATGAAGAGTCTGGAGAGAAACCATAGGTTGGTTGTTTCTTTTTGAGGGTTTTGAAATAGTGTTCCATACATAAGGAACCTCTTTCTTCATTACCGCCCACTAAGAAACGGACTTGATAGTTACCTAATAAGTGGTTATCTCTTAAGGCTTTAAGACCATAATAAGCAGACATCAATGGGCCTTTATCATCCGCGACACCACGGGCGTATAATGTGCCATCTTTTTCCACCATTTCAAATGGACTCTGTGGCCATCCTGTACCGACAGGCACAATATCTGTATGCGCCATGATGGTGATATTTGGCTCTAATTCATTTGTTAGGATTTCAACGACGTAATTATCGTAATTCTTTACAATAAAGCCGTCTTTCTTTGCTAAATCAGCAATGTATTGTAATGCTTTAGAAACACCCTTACCAAAGGGGTTTTGTGCATCGCGAGTGGATTCGTCATAAGTGGAATCGATCGCGATTAATTCTTTAAGAGACTTCATCATCTCTTCTTGATAAGGTTTGACTAAATTTTGATAAAAGTTATCTTTTGCCATAACTATTCCTCTTTGATGTTTTTACTAATGATGATGTTTAAACCATCAAGGTTGAGATTTTGATCGTAAACAAAATCGTTTTGGAGAATATCCTTAAGATAAACAGCGCCACCACCGGTCAAAATATGAGTACACGGATAGCCTAATTCATCTTCATAACGTTTTGTTAAACCAAGAATCATATCAGCGTGCCCATAGATAATACCTGCGTTCATCGCGCTTAATGTGTTACTTGCCATGATGGACTTTGGCATGGTTAATGGAACTTCAGGAAGCAAAGCCGCTTTGTTGCTTAATGATTCCGCACTGAGAGTTAATCCCGGCATAATGAGACAACTTGTGAATGTGCCTGATTCATCAAGTAAAAGGATTTTACTAGCGGTACCTAAGTCAGCGATTAAGCAAGGGAAACGGTACTTTTCTTTAGCGCCCACTAAATCGGCAATGAGGTCATTACCAATTTCAGAAGGATTATCAACATCCACTGCTAAATCAGTAACAGTTTTAGGGTTGATTAGTAATGGTTCAACATCCGTGAACTTTTTAATAGCCATCAACAAATTGCCATTAATTTGTGGCACGACAGAAGAATAAATAATATTTACTAGTTCTTCATCATCTAAAGCAACCGCAAATGGTTTCTTAAAGATTTCGTAGAAATCTTCAACTGTATAATCAAGATTGGTATCAGCAATCTTTCTTTCAATGAGTTTGTTCTCTTTAAAAACACCAATTCCAATTGTGGAATTACCAACATCAATACAAATGTTCATATCTTCTCCTAAATCGCCACGATATTTACGATTCTATTTTTCACAACGATGATCTTTTTGATCTCTTTACCTTCGATGTTTCTTTGGACACCTTCAAGTTCAAGAGCGGCTTTCTTCACCACTTCATCATCTTCATCCTTAGCGATTTCTAGTTCACCTCTAAGTTTGCCGTTCACTGAGACCGCCATTTTGACAGTGTTAACAACTAATTTAGATGAATCAAAGTTTGGCCATGACTCAAAGGCGATTGTACCTGTATGACCAAGCTTCTCCCACATTTCTTCACCGAGGTGAGGACAGATTGGGGAAATGAGTTTGACAAATCCTTCAGCATATTCCTTGCTGATCTTATTCACACGATAGACTTCATTGATGAAAATCATCATTTGGCTAATCGCAGTATTGAAAGCGAGATTTTCAAAATCTTCGCTGACTTTCTTCACTGTTTGATTATAAATCAAATCTAATTCAGGAGTGGCTTCACTAGTGACGATACCGTTTTCCACGATGATTCTATAGACACGGTCTAAGAATCTTCTCGCGCCTTCGACACCTTGATTGCTCCAAGGCTTACTGGCTTCAAGTGGGCCCATAAACATTTCGTATAAGCGTAATGTATCCGCGCCGTATTGTTCGCACACATCTAATGGGTTAACGACGAATTCTGGATAACGTTTACCCATCTTAATGTTATTCGCGCCTAAAATCATACCTTGGTGAACGAGTTTCTTGAATGGTTCATCAAAGGAAATGCAACCTTTATCATAAAGATATTTAGTCCAAATACGGGAATAGATTAAGTGACCAACCGCGTGTTCTGGACCACCAATATATAAGTCAACAGGTAACCAGTGATCAGCGAGTTTCTTGTCACAGAACATCTTGTCATTGTGTGGATCAACATATCTTAAGAAATACCATGAAGAACCCGCACTACCTGGCATTGTGCTTGTTTCACGTTTACCATGTAAGCCATTACGGTTATACTCTTTCCATTCAGTAGCGTTCTCTAGTGGCGCTTTACCGTTATGACCTTTATAGTCATCAAGTTCTGGTAAGACAAGTGGAAGTTCATCATCATCTAAAGCGTGGACTTCACCGTTATCTAAATGGACAACTGGGACTGGTTCGCCCCAATATCTTTGTCTAGCGAAAATCCATTCTCTAAACTTATAGTTTACTTTCTTTTTGCCGATGCCTTTTTCTTCTAAGATTTCGAGCATCTTATTAATCGCGTCTTCTTTATTTAAGCCGTTGAGATAATCAGAGTTAATGTGTGGACCATCTTCTTCAAAAGCTTCTTTAGAAACATCACCACCATCTAAGACTTGGATGATGTCGAGATTATATTTTTTCGCAAACGCATAGTCACGTGAATCATGCGCTGGAACGGCCATAATAGCGCCTGTACCATACGAGGAAAGGACATAGTCTGAAATGAAGATTGGAACTTTCTTTTCAGTGATTGGATTAATGGCATAAGCACCAGTAAAGCAACCAGTCTTATCTTTATTCAAAGATGTTCTTTCAATTTCGCTTTTCTTACTCGCTTCTTCGATATAGGCAAGGACCGCGGGAGCTTGTTCCTTGCTCATAATCTCTTTCACGAGAGCGTGTTCAGGTGAAAGCACGCAGTACGTGCATCCAAAAATCGTATCGCAACGGGTGGTAAAGACCACGAATGATTTATCACTATCCGCCACTTTGAAAGTCATTTCCGCACCGATGGATTTACCAATCCAGTTGCGTTGAATTTCTTTTGTGCTTTCTGGCCAATCGATTCTATCTAAGCCTTCAAGTAAGCGTTCCGCAAACTTAGGTTGATCAATTACCCATTGTTTGAGATTCTTTCTAATGACAGGATAACCACCACGTTCACTCTTACCATCAATGACTTCGTCATTACTTAAAACGGTACCGAGTTCTTCACACCAGTTAACTGGCATATCAACGTATTTAGCGTAGCCATCTAAGAATAAGCCTTTAAAAATCCATTGGGTCCAATGATAGAAACTTGGATCACTAGTGAGGATCATTCTGTCCCAGTCATAATCTAGGCCGATACGTTTAAGCTGTGTAGTAAAGTATTCAATATTCTTTTGGGTAAAACCATCTGGGTTATTGCCGGTTTGAATCGCGTATTGTTCTGCAGGTAGGCCGAATGAGTCATAACCGATTGGGTGAAGGACGTTAAAGCCTTGCATCCTTTTCATACGGCTGACGATATCAGTGGCGGTATAGCCTTCTGGGTGACCAACGTGTAAACCGACACCACTTGGATAAGGAAACATATCCAAAGCGTAGAACTTTGGCTTAGAAAAGTCCCAAACATCAGTTTTAAATGTTTGGTTGTCTTCCCAATACTTTTGCCATTTGGCTTCAATTTCACGATGATTAAATCCCATAAATGTTGTCTTCTTTCTATTTAATTAATTGGTTGTAAACTTTTAAATATTCTTGGGTTGATTTCTGCCAAGAATTATCTGTAAGCATCGCATTTTTCATGAGCTTATGCAATAGCTTTTTATCTTGATAAACATCGAAAGCATAATGCGATGTGCGCTTCATCTCGTACACGCTATAGGCGTCAAAGCCAAAACCATTACTTGTTTCAGCATTACCTCCGTCATAACAGATGACTGAGTCTTTTAAGCCACCCGTTCTTCTGACGATTGGAAGCGTGCCATAACGTTGCGCAATCATTTGGCCTAAGCCACATGGTTCGAATAAGGATGGCATGATGAAGAAATCACTCGCAGCGTAGATCTTATGCGCTAGAGCATCGCTATAGCCGATATAAATACCAATCTTATCTGGGTATCTACTTCTTAAGTTCTCCCATTGCATTTCGTATTGGCGTTCACCACTACCGAGCATAATAACGGAAGCACCACGGTTTACTAACTCTTCCACTGCTGGGAAGATGATATCAAAACCTTTTTGCCAAGTAATTCTAGTCACTAATGAATAAAGTGGACCTTTATTTGGTTTAAGGTTCATTTGTTTAAGCAAAGCTTCTTTGTTGGCTCTTTTACCAGAAACTAAGTTTTTGTCACTATATGGCAAGGCAATTTGTGGATCATTACTTGGATTGAATTCCAAATAATCAATGCCATTAAGAATACCCGAGAAATCCCATTCACGGAAACGCAAAACACTGTCTAGGCCCATACCACCTTCTGGAGTTAAGAGTTCTAAATGATGGGTTGGTGAAACAGTGGTTATCTTGTCTGAATAGACAATACCCGCTTTTAAAGTGGAGACTTGATCTTTGAAACGGACTGAACCATTATCAAATAGCTCATCAGTTAAGTTATAGAAATCACCTAGGGTGAATTTTGGCATCAAACCTTGGAAAGCGGGATTATGAATGGTGAAAACAAATTTTGTCTTCGCGAATTTAATTCTCGCTTCTTCATCGATTTTGATTATGCATGGGAGCATACCTGCTTGCCAATCGTGCACATGGATGATGTGTGGGTAAAGCTTTTTAGCGAGCATGAACTCTTTCGCCGCCATGGTGAAGAAACCAAATCTTTCACCATCATCGAAGTCACCATAGATGTGACCTCTTTCGAAGTATTGTTGATTTTCAATGAAATAAAACTTAATGCCATCTCTATTGACTTGATAGACGTCCACTGATTGTTGTCTCCAAGACATATGTGTCTTAAAAGAGGCAGCCTTTTTCAAAGGCTCGTTAGCCAGTTGACGACGAACGCTGTCATAGAAAGGAATGATGATGGAAACGTCTTCACCTAAAACAGCGAGTTCTTTAGAAAGGGAATAAACGACATCAGCAAGACCACCAGTTTTGCAAAACGGGCGGGATTCGCTGGCTACCATGACTATTTTCATTAAATGTTTGCTCCAAAACTAATGTACATGTAGTGATCTTCTTCACCACGAAGTTCTTTAATTTCTTTGATTTTGACGTTCTTATCAGAAACGACATATTCAAGTTGGCTATCTTTACCAACTTTTGTGCCACTGAAGAGGATGCAGTTTTTCACCGTTGCGCCTTTTTCAATCACCACATCACGAGAGATGATGGAGTTGATGACAGTGCCTTGGATATTGCTACCATTAGCGATAAATGAATTGCATACTTTTGCGTTAGCGCCATAAATCGCCGGAGGCGTGTTATGTGTAGTTGTGTAAATTGGCCAATCTTCTTTGAAGAGTTCTTTTCTCACTTCATAGGAAAGTAAATCCATAGAGTATTTACAGTAATCATCAAAGGTCAAGATTGGGGCTACATAGCCATCAAAGGAGAAGGCATTAACTTCATATAAGTTATTTGTGGCGACATAATTAACTAAATCACGAATGTTAAACAATGTAGAAATCTCACGAGCGTGATTAATTAATTGCACGAATGTTTTAAATGTGAAAATGAATGTCTCTAGAGAGATATTGGCTTCTTTGGCTCTACCGAAGTTCACGGAGAAATCTTTAACGGTGTGATTTTCCACTTTGAGAACATCGCAGTTAAAGAAAGCCTCTTTAGCGTTTTTCACTTTCTTATAGATGATGGAAATATCTCTACCAGATTCGATATGCTTTTCGATGTACTTTCTAAAGTCGATTGACATTAAGAAGAAGGCAGGAGCGACGACGACATAATCGGCGTCCTCTGTTTCGAAGTGCAAACGGTTGGCTAAGAGATTATTAATATCGGTATTAAACTTTTTGCTTGGAATATTTTCGTTAAAGAAAATACGTTGTGAGCCAGTTTTGGTGTTATTGATCCAAATACTACCATCACGGACATGGGAGATAACCGAGTGCATTGTCTTATCAACGAGAATACCAACACGGTCAATGCCAGAGTTGGAGAAATTAGAAAGAGCGAAGTCCATGAGACCGTATCTACCTAAGAAGGAACAGGTACCAATTGGACGCTTTTCGGTTAATTTGCCAAGACTTGGCGAGTCATGCATATTACAAAGACCAAATACTTTTGCCATATTAACGCACCACCTTTCCACCAACGAGGGCGATTTCTTCTTGTTTAAGATTGACTTCTACACCCGCTTCAATGACGGTGTAAGGCGCCACAATGGTGTTATAGAGTTTGGCTCCTCTTTTAATGATAGAGCCTTCCATAACCACGCAGCGGTCCACCACAGCATCTTCTTCAATTAAAACTTCGTTTGAGATGACGGATGATTTAACATGGCCTAAGATAATAGCGCCTTGGTTAGCGATTGAAGAAACAATGGAAGCTTCCTTACCTAAATAGTGTGGTAAGGAATAGGTATCTTCAGTGAAGATTCTTGTAGAAGAATCGTTGTATAAGTTCAAATCACTTCTATTTAAAGCGACGTCCATATTCGCTTCGTGTAAAGAAGAAAGAGTGCCGACATCTCTCCAATAACCTTTGAAACGATAGGCTTGGAGTTTAAGACCATCTTTTAGCATCGTTGGGATGATATCACCACCGAAGTCATGGTCTGTATCAGCATTCTTATCAGCGATTAAATATTTTCTTAATACTTTCCAAGAGAAAACATAGACACCCATCGAGGCTAAATTGCTCTTTGGTTTCTTTGGCTTTTCTTGGAATTCGGTAATACGGTCAGTGGAATCAACCGCCATAATACCAAATCTACTAGCTTCTTTAGGATCAACTTCAATGACAGAAATGGTTGCGTCAGCTTTGCTGTCGATATGTAAATCAATCATTTCGTTATAAGTGGTTTTATAGATGTGGTCACCTGAAAGAATTAAAACATAATCAGGATTAACACCATCTAAAAACTCAATGTTTTGAGTGATCGCATCAGCGGTACCTTTATACCAGTTAGCACCTTCATCTGTTTGACGGGGTGCAATGGAAGTTAAGAGGGCGTGTACCCCGTTATAACCCCATTTTTCACCATTACCGATATAACTATCTAATAATGTTGGTTCATATTGGGTGAGAACACCAACAGTGTTGATACCACTATTAGCGCAGTTACTTAAAGGGAAATCGATAATGCGATATTTTGCAGCAAAGCTTACAGCAGGTTTAGCCATCTTCTTGGTTAAAAGACCTAATCTTGTACCTTTACCACCAGCAAGTATCATAGCAACGACATTATGTGACATAAGTTGCTCCTTTCTGCTCTCGGCTTTTTAATTATAACAAGCATATATACGCGCATAAAGAGATTTTTTACCTCTATTTTTCTATCTTGCTATAATATTAACTATGAAAGTTACAGTCGATCGAAAAAGAACAATTATCACATTCATAATTGCAGATTTAGCCTTTGCGGTAATTCTCTTTTTATCTTGTATTAATCTTTTTGTTTTTCAGAAATGGAATGTCTTACAATTTGCGATTATCGGTCTCTTTGTCGTGGTTAGCGTTGTGATGTTGGTCCTTTCTTTAACACGCAATTTCTACGTCATTGAAAAGAAATATCTCGTTGTGGTTAAAGGTAGCAAAAACATGTTTTACAACTATGAAGATGTAGTGTATATAGATAAGGAACAAACTGAAAGAAAAAGAACACTGATTTTTTACACAAATAAAGGCCACATCCGCTACTTACCATTTGATAAAGAGGGCAAGATATACAGGACATTCTTGCAAAGATGCCACAATTTATTAGAAAAAGAAGAATTGAAAAGAAAATATCCAAATATTAAGTTTTAACCTTTGAGACATATAAGTTTTGAAGGTTATTTTTTATCGGTGACTTTATCGCCTAAAATTTTGTTTTTAAAACGAAATTTATTTATCGCACAGAAAAGCATTAAAAAATAATTGAAATTATTTGTTGATTAGATTTTTGCATCGTGGTAATATTTACTGGTCGCAATTAGGAGGACTAAGATATGTCAAGAGTATGTCCAGTTACAGGAAAAGGTCCATTAAGTGGCAATAACCGCTCCCACAGTTTAAGAGCAACACGCCGTAGATGGAACACAAATCTCCAAGTTCGTACTGTCGTTGTTGACGGTAAAGAAATGCGTATCCGTATGTCTACTAGGGCCTATCGTAGCCTCAACAAGCAATACAAGGATCGCTAATTCACGAATTTAGATAAAAAGGACGACCGAGATGGTCGTTTTTTTGTGCTTTGTTACTTACAGTAAACAGATTAGTGTTACTGGAATAATCGATAAGAAATATGTATATATTGCCATCCACTCAGTCATCGCTAAGAAGATCACTGGAGGGCGTTTTAAAACTTCCTTACCATTTAAACCAATTTCCTTACGATAATAAATCTTAAATGTTAATTTAGGATTAAGAATTAATGTCATCATCGTTAAGGCTAAGAGGGCTGATATCGCTAAAGAAGCAATGCATAAAGCTCTTTTTAATTGATTGGTTTCGATACGATATTGATTAAAAGCTAAGAAGAAATTAAATAAAGGTAAAGCCATTGCTAAACCCATCGAAACACAAGCTAAAAAGATATGGGTTCTTAAATAGGTCATTGGCATCATTGTTAAACAAAGAATAATCATCGTAAAAACAATCGCGATGATTAAGCTAAAGACCTTATATATAGAATCATAAGGATTTAGGATATAAAAAGCGCAGACCGCAAAACCACTAAAAAGGAATAGGAAATTACCATATGGGTTTTCTTTGAAAATGGCAGGGTAATTAAACTCATATGGGAACATCTGATAAAAGTGATATGTAGTTTTATGACGTTTCTTATAGAAAATACGAGAAACAATATTAAAAACAGTGAAGACAAAAAGCGCGATAAAAGCAACAGTAACTAACGCTGGATTTTGCATTATTTAAGGAGCCTTTCGACTCTTTCGTTAAAGTCACCATGACCAAAGAGATATTGGCCCACAACGAGGATATCAGCGCCCATTTGAACACAGTTCTCCCCGGTTTCATCGTTGATACCACCATCAACGGAAATTAATGTATGAACTTCTTCATCTCTGATCTTTGTTTTTAAAGCGAAGATGCGTTGAAGAGTTTGTTCAATAAACTTTTGTCCACCACAGCCTGGTTCAACGCTCATGATGAGCACTAAATCTAAACTATGAAGGAATGGATATACTTTTGTGACAGGTGTTCCAGGCTTAATTGAAAGACCGGCTTTCATGCCACATTCATGGATTTTATCAATGACTTCAAAGACTTCAGCATCATCTCTACATGCTTCATAATGGAAGGTTAAATAATCAGCGCCTGCTTCTTGGTATTTTTTGACCATAGAAAGCGGGTCTTCAATCATGATGTGTACATCTTTAATTAAGTCAATTCTATTAGTGATGGTTTTTAAGAAGAGATTACCAAAACTGATGTTCTTCACAAAATGTCCATCCATCACATCAAAATGAATCCAGTTGATGCCAGCATTTTTGATTTTGTTTACCTCATCTGAAAAATGGAGGAAATCAGCGTCCAATACACTAGGAGAAATAATGACGTCTTTCATCGATTGAACCTCTCTTTTTTGAAAATCGCTTCATCTAATAGCTTTAAATAGCATTCGTAAGCTTTCTTTGATATTTGCCCTTCGTTAATCATTTCTTTAACAGCGCATTTGCTTTCGCTGACATGAAGGCAATTAGTATAATAACATTTATTGAATAAATTGTTAAATGATGGGAAGAAAACCGCTAAATCTTCCTTGAATAAGTCTAATTCTAGGGATGAGAATCCAGGAGTATCAGCGATATAACCACCTTGATAAGGAAGCAAGACTACTTCTTTAGTTCTGTGCTTGCCTCGACCTAAGGCGACAGAGTATTCACCAATCTCTCTTTCATAGTTCTCGTCAATCGCATTAATGAGTGAAGATTTACCAACGCCAGTCTGACCCATCACGCAACTGATTTCGTTATTAAAAAGGGCTTTAACTTCTTCTAAACCTTCCTTAGTTTTATTGCTTACAAAATAGGTTTCAACACCAACACTAGAAAACACTTCTTTGATCTCTTTTATCAAGTTTTGATCGATGTCTTTATCAATCTTAGTTAGGACGAGTTTTGCCTTGATACCATTCATATTAGCATAGGTTAAATACTTGAACGCTAAATGGTAGGAGAATTCTGGTTCTTTAAGCGAGAACACTAAAATGATTTGACTAATGTTAGCAATCGGTGGTCTTTTGAGAAATGACCTTCTTTGATAAATCACTTCAATGACCATCGTTTCGGGATTGAATTCCACTTCGTCTCCCACCATTGGTTTGACACCTTGGTTACGGAAAACACCACGCGCAGTGAGATTATAAATCACTCCCTCACTACTGACGGAATAAACTCCACAAGATAAAGCAACGATTAATCCCTTCATTATTTAAAACCAAATAATCTCGCAATAAATGATCTCTTATCTTTAAGAACCTCAGGTTTCTTGCTCAGTTCTTGGAGATCTTCATAGAGCTCATCGGCTCCTTTATATCTTTCGCTTAAGTTTTTCTTTGTCGCTTTAGCGATAATCTTTTCAATTTCTTTTGGACAGGATGGCAAATACTTCTTCACCGGTGGGAACTTTTCTTTTACGTGCGCTACTGCGACATTGACTGGTGTATCTTTTTCAAAAGGCACATGGCCAGTTAATAGTTCATAAAAAGTAACACCTGCTGAATAAATATCAGATTGAATAGAAGCTGGTCTACCTTGGGAAATTTCTGGTGCTAAATAATGCACGGACCCCACGATTTCACTAGCTTTAGTCAAACCATCATCAATGCCTTCAGCTTGAGCAATACCAAAGTCACCCAATTTAATCGTGCCATCAGGCATGACATAGATATTTTGTGGTTTGATATCGCGGTGAATAATATTGTGCTGATGCGCATAGAACAACGCGGACGCTAATTGTGTCATATAGCCCACCGCTTCCGCAATCGGAATCGATGTTCTAAAGTCGAGCATATCCTTCATCGTTTGTCCTTTAACGTATTCATTAGCGATATAAGGACGACCTTCAATCGTGCCATGGTTATAAACCTTAACTATGTTAGGGTGTGATAAGCTTGACGCAATTGTGGCTTCGTTTTGGAATCTTCTTAAGTTAATTGGATTCATCATGACGTCTTCCCTAATTAACTTAATAGCAACTTTACGTTTATTAATAATATCGGTGGCTTCATAGACTTCCGCCATACCACCATGACCAATTCTCGCGTTAATACGATAACGGCCATCGACTAAAGAGCCGATTTTGACTGAACTCATGATTGTGCCTCCCAAAGAACGACAGCGATATTATCGCTTCCACCATTCTTGTTGGCCACGGCAATTAATTCATTGACCTTTTGTTCAATGGAGTCATTACCTTTCACAATCGCTGCGATATCTTCAAAAGAGACGTTATTATATAAACCATCGCTACAAAGCAAAACAATTTCATTGAGATATGGAATGGTCTTGATTTCCACTGACGCACTTGGATAGATGCCTAGCGCGTTCATAAGGACGTGTCTTTTTGGATGGGTAAGCGCTTCTTCTGGGGTGATTTGACCAGTTCTAATAAGATAGGCGACATATGTTTGATCTTCAGACATTTGCACTAAGTCATGATGATTCTTTAAGAAATAACATCTTGAATCACCGGCGTTCGCTAAAATAGCGATATCCTTGATAATGAGTAACAAAGTTACTGTGGTGCCCATTCCATGGTAGTTATGATTGCTTTGTGATTGTTCATAGATGTTTCTATTTGCTTCACGGATCACTTTATTAACCCAACTTTTTGCGAAGTAAGCATTAAGGAATCCTTTACGTTTTTTAAAGGAAGACACAATTGTGGTGATCGCTAAAGAAGAGGCTAATTCGCCTTTCTTTTGTCCACCCATGCCATCACAGACGATGAGTAAAACGTTGCCAGAGGCATTGGTTAAAGCGATGGCTTGGTCTTCGTTAGTTAAACGGACTTTACCGACATCAGTGCGATAGGAGAAACGTCCAGTTAAATATTTTTTCATAGACCGGCCTCCTCGACTTTGGCTTTGAGTTGCCCACACGCAGCATCGATATCACTACCGAATTCTTTTCTGATTGTGGCGGTCACTCCACCCTTCATGAGGTAATCTAAAAATGCGTGAACACGATTGCCACTTGAACGATGGAATTTATCGTCTTTATTTGTTTCGTTATAAGGGATGAGATTAACATATCCCATCGTTCCTTTAATTAGTTTAATTAACTGTTGAGCGTGTTCTTTGGTATCGTTGATACCTTCTAAAAGAAGGTACTCATAAGTCACACGTCTCTTTGTTTCTTTTTCGTAGTACTTTACTGCTTCCATGACTTTTTCTAATGGATAAGCTCTATTCACTTTCATTAAAGTGCTTCTTAGTTCGTTATTAGGCGCGTGCAAAGAAATCGCTAAATTACTTTGTAAATGTTCATCGGCGTACTTATAAATATTTTCCACAATGCCACATGTGGAGATCGTAATATGTCTTGCGCCAATCGCTAAGCCTTTTGGGTGATTGATGATACGAACAAAGTCTAAGACATTATCGTAGTTATCAAATGGTTCACCAGTACCCATCACAACGACGTGGGTCACGTGTTGACCTTTATTCTCTTCCTTTAGGAGCTGGTTTAAAACAAGGATTTGGCCCACCATTTCTTCTGGAGCAAGGTTTCTTTGTTTACCAAGAATGCCAGAGGAGCAGAATGAACAACCCATATTGCAGCCCACTTGCGAAGATACACACGCCGCGCATCCATATGAGTAGCGCATTAGGACGCACTCGACTTTATAGCCATCTTTTAGACTAAGTAATAACTTAACTGTGCCATCTTGGCTCACTTGTTTGGTATGAATAGTTGGTAAATCCAAACAATACTTTTCTTTAAGAACATCACGGAATTTGATGGAGATGTCACTCATTTCATCGAACCCGTGTGCACGTTTTTCGTAAATCCACGTGAAAAGTTGTGTTGCGCGATAGGCCTTTTGACCTTCCGCTAACATGAGTTCTTCAAGTTTAGGTAATGTTAAACCGTAGAGATTAATCATTGGTGCCTTTCTTTAAAACTGCAAAGTAATAAGAACCACCAAATTTCTTATATGGGAAATAGAGTTTGTCTTTGATGAACATGAATTCAGGATGATTCTTGACGAATTCATTCACTAAACCCATTGATTCTTTTTTAGAGATGGTATCAACCATGTAAAGGAGATAACCACCATCTTCGACTTGATTAGCCGCTTCTTCTAAAGCTTTGCTTTGATTAGCGAGTAATTCATCAAGCTTTTCAATGTTGAAACGTAAGAAATAGTCTGGTAGGACTTGTAAGAGATTTAATCTAGAACTATCAGGCATCACTAAGAAGGTATGCACTGGTTTAGAAATACAGGTGACAATAGAAGAAGCGCCCGCTTCATAAACATTGACGCCTTTACTTCCGGATTTTGCGACAGAGTTTTTCGCGTTAATAAACGCGCTATAAGAACCTGCGACATATTCAATGTTATTAAGTGATTCGTAGCGGGACATTAACTCTGTTAATAAATCATTTGGATATTCAGCATAAACAGCTAATCCTCTAAAGAGATCAACATCACCTTCATCAATCATTTCTTTGAACGCTGGTGAAATAGCGCTAACTAATTGCTTGTTATAGGCTTCGCTATTTTTGAATCTATCTTGGCCCTTATATAAAGCAATACCTGCTAAATCACATTTTTCAAAGTCTTGGTATTTATTGAAGAAATCTTCATCGCTGATTTTTGTGTTATTAATCCTTAATACCACAGGAGCGGGTTTGCTATTGGCCTTTAAGATACGAGAAGTAATGATATGGCCAAACTGTTTGTTCCACATCTTAATGACACTCATTGGGGTGTTATATCTATAAGATAAGAACTCAAAAGAACCCACTTCGATATCTTCTGGAACGAGTTTCTTTTCTTCTAAATATGGGGCTAAGAAATCTTTAAAAGGAGTATCTTCTTCTTTTAAGAATGATTGGGCTAAAGCATTGCATTCATCTTGTGGGATTTTCTTGATGAAAAGAGCATTAGAAAATGCCACGAGTAAAGCGGAAAGACCTTCACTTTCAATGTTTGGATAAGCATCCTTTAAGAGTCTTTCCATCACGATATAATGGCGGAGAGAGCAGCCGACTACCGCCGAGACGACGGAACGATCCTCCTTACTGACACTACTGTCATTTTTAAAAGCTTGTTTCAAAGCGAGTGAAAAAGGAACGTTTTCCACCGTGATCTTTTTTAAGATGTCTTTTGCTAGTAATGCTGCACCCATAAAATAGTCCTCTGACTTTAGTTGTGGAAGTCTTGGAAGATATCGCCGGTGAAGATTTCATCTTCGCCTTCTCCTTCTTCCATGTCTTCGTAATCCTCGTCAGCAACATTCACAAGATTATCGGCGGCAATAAAGCGCGGATAAGCCTCGTTAAGTTTGCTATAGCGATTGTCTTGCGAATAATAATAGAATTCGAGCATCTTATTAATCGCCACATCGCCGATACTTTCTAAGATAAACTTTGCCACTTGGTCTTCTAAGACGGAAACTTTCTTAGGGGCGTGTACGTGAATAATGATGTTCCAAGACGTTTGTTCAACACCTTTATGGAAGACCATATTCTCAGGCGCGACAAAAAGAATATCGTCTTCGCTTAATTCATAAAGCTTTGCGAGATTTGGTGTCATCTCACGCGATAATCTGCCGACGACAAATTGATCGAGACCATAAATAACAACTGTAATCATAAAAATATCCTCGTATTAACTATAATACAAAAGATACATTTTTATAACTAAAAATTGTATGGATCAACATTAACAAATATTTCGTACTGGCTATTACTACCGAATAGCTCAAGCATTTTGTTTAGAATCTTTCGAGCTTTTTCTGGATCGCGGTACTTGAGTAGGATACTCCTTAAATGGAATCCCATATCGATAGGAATATATGGAGTTGTTGGACCAAGTATTTGGGCATCCTCTAAGAACTCCTCGTTTAAGAAGTCGACGATTTGATAAGTGCTTTCAATGACGTTTTCTTCATTTCTGCCCCTAATAGTCACACTAGTTAGATATGAATATGGAGGGTAAAATTGTAAACGGCGCATTTCCATTTCTTTGCGGTAGAAAAGTTCATAATCTTGTCTGGCTGCAAAGGTGATAGCGTAATGAGAAGGCATATATGTTTGAATAATAGCTAAACCTGGTTTTTCTTTTCTTCCAGATCGCCCTATTGCTTGTGTAATTAATTGGAATGCTCTTTCGTTACTACGGAAAGATGGCATCGATAAACCAATGTCCGCGAGAACGATGCCAACAAGGGTTACATCTGGGAAATCATGGCCTTTGGCTATCATTTGTGTACCAATTAAGATGTTGGCTTCTTTCTTTCTAAAAGCTTCAATGGTTTCAGGAATCTTGGTTTTATTCTTTGCGGAATCACTGTCTAAACGCAATGTTTTGGCGCTTGGGAATAAGCGTTCCACTTCTTCTTGAATCTTTTCTGTTCCAAAGCCTGTTTTTAATAGATGATTAGATCCACATTCAGGGCATGTATCAGGGTAAGGCTCAACATAATCACAATGGTGACATTTGAGCATATTATCAGTCTTATGGTAGGTTAGTGCAATTCCACAAGTTGGGCATTTAAAAACATGACCACAGTTACGACAGTTAACATGAGTTGAGAAACCTCTTCTATTAATTAAGAGAATGGCTTGTTCATTTTTCGCTAATGTTTGATGGAGAGCTTCCCTTAAGGCGTGAGAGAAAATATAACTATCTCTATCAATATTGTGATAGTCGAGCATATTAACAATCTTAGTGGTTGGTAATCTTTGATTATTGATACGCTTTGTTAAATAAAGCATATGATAGACATTCTTTTGACCTCTCGCTCTTGATTCTAAAGACGGAGTGGCACTAGCAAATAACACTTTAGCGTTATTGTATTTGCCTCTCATGATTGCGACTTCTCTCGCATGATAGAAAGGTAAGGTGTCTTGTTTATATGATTCTGTATGCTCTTCATCTAAGATGATGAGACCAATCTTTTTAAGAGGTGCAAAAATAGCGCTTCTCACACCCACCACAACACGGCAATCGCCTTTGGCGATTTTACGGTATTCGTCATATTTTTCTGCTGGTGTTAAATCGCTATGAAGAATAGCAACATTATCTTTAAATCTATGGAGGAAATATTCCACCATCATTGGCGTTAAAGAGATTTCAGGAACAAGCATTAAAACAGACTTACCCTGTTTAAGAACTTGTTCGGATAAAGATAAGTAAACTTCAGTCTTACCAGATCCTGTCACACCCTCTAACAAGAAGACTTGATCATTTGATTCGTTGAACTCTTTAATGACCGCTAATTGGTCTTCTGTGAGCTTCGGTGGATTCTCATATTTATAGTCAGGAATTTTTAACCTGCGTTTTTCTTCTTTAATAATTTGAATTCTGCCGGCTTCTAGAAGCTTATCGGCAACACTTTTTGATTTGATATCTCTTTTTAAGACACGGCCTTCTTGCTTAATAAAACGCAATAGTTCAATTTGCTTATTTGTGAGATCTTCTTCATTATCGTCAATTACTTCAAAATAAATGTCATAAGCAATCTTCGGTGCCTTCAAAGAAGACTTTCTTGGAGATAAAGAAGGGGGGAGCATCGCTTGAAGAACGCTGATTTTAGGAGCGAGATAATAAGAAGAAACATCATCTAAAAGAGTGAGTAGTTCATCATCCAATAATGGTTCTTTATCGATGATAGAAATAATCTCACTTAATTGATAACCACTTTGTTCTTCGATTTGTTCAATCTTAAGATTGCTTTCTTCTACATCAATGACATAGCCGACAATCTCACGATGATTGAACTCCACTAAAACACGGACGCCTTTTTTAATCTTGGTACTACCTTTATAGATATAAGAAAAAGGACGGTTCAATGTGCGATTAGAGTATTCAATTAACACTTTAACTATTTGCATATTACCGTCTTTATTCTTTATCAAATCCTTTAATAATGGAAACAATTTCGTCACCAGCACGTTTAATTCGATCATTTAAGATGACAAAGTCATAATTTTTAGCCTTTTCCATCTCGCTTCTACCTTTCGCTAAACGCTTCTGGATAGTTTCTTCAGATTCAGATTTTCTCTTTCTAATTCTTTCTTCAAGTTGTCTAAGTGAAGGCGGTTTTAGGAAGAAGGATATCACCCTATCGTCTTTAACCTTTTTTAGCACTTGTTCAGCACCGTTTATTTCAATCTCTAAAATAACGTTTTTGCCTTGATTTCTTAACTCTTCAACATAGCTCTTTGGAGTGCCATATCTATTGCCTACAAACTCGGCCCATTCTAAGAAATTATCTTCATCAATGTTCTTTTGGAATTCTTCTTTTGAAACGAAGTAATACTCAACACCATTGGTTTCTGTAGCGCGTGGTTCTCTCGTGGTCATAGAAATAGAAAAGACAAGTGGGAACTTATGATGTTTCATGATGTACTTTCTGACAGTACCTTTTCCCACTCCAGATGGACCACTAAGAATGATGAGTAAACCTTTTTTCATAATAATTGCCTTTTATTTTAGTTAATTAACCAACATTGTGCAACTTTTTATCATCATATTTGCTATGATGTAAAGGATGAACTATTATTCCGTTTCTGCATTTAAAAAGATCGTTGAGGAACTGAGAGATAAAATTATTGGTTGTAAGATTAACAACATTACTGTCATTAACTCTCATGATTTTTCTTGTTCTTTATCTATGATAAAAAATGAGAAATTACTCATCTCTTTAAATCACCAACATCCTTTTATTTCTTTAATCAATGTTCAGGAAGGATTAGCCACTACTACAGGTAAACTAAATGAACTATTAAGAAAGATGCTCAAGGAAGCATATATTGTTGATCTTGATTTAGTTAACGATGACCGCATTATTCATTTCATCACACAGAAAGCAAACGACTACTATGAGAAAGTCATCACTCATATTTATCTCGAATGCATACCACAAAGAGCAAATCTAATCTTTGTTGATGAGAACAATCAAATTATTCACGCACTCCACTATTCGCCTTTAACTTCTAATAGACCAGTCCTTAATGGTCTTAGTTATGAATTACCTGCTCATGGTTCAATGGCGGAAGAAAAAGAGATTCCTTCTTTAGAAGAAATTAAGAAGCAGGCACAAAAGTATTATCAAGACGCTATCTCTCTTCACAAGAAAGAGAAATTCACACCTCTTTACCGCTATATCAAAACTCGTATTAAATCCTTAGGTAAGAAAAGCGGCGTATTAAATAATGAAATCAAAAATGCTGAAGTTCATCTAAAGGATGCAGAACATGGTAATAATCTTTTAGCGTACCAATATGAAAAAGAACTACTAGATGAATACCTTAAAGAAAACAAAATTGAATTAGATAAAGATAAATCTTTAATTGAGAACGCTAATCTATTGTTTAAGCGTTATAAAAAGAGCAAACGCACGATGGAAATGGCAAAGATTGAATTAGAGAAGGCCAAACAGGAAAGCGATTATCTAGAATACCTTTTAGCGTCGTCTCAATATATGAACGATGATGAATTATTATCTCTTTGCCAAGAGTTGCTCCCAAAGCAAAGTCAAAAGAAAAAGGTAGCCACTATTAAATTTGGCACCATCCTTTTAGGAAATACAAAAATTCTCTATGGGAAGAACGCTACTTCAAACAACGAATTAACGTTCAAGGTGGCTAATAAAGAAGATTATTATCTCCATATCAAAGATTATCATGGCGCTCATGTCATCATTAGAAACAGTAATCCGACTAATGAGGAAAAACTATTAGCAGCGGAAATCTGCTTAATTCTTTCCAATAAAAGTGCTGGGGAAATTATGATTGCCTCTATGAAAGATGTTAAAAAAGGCCAAGCTTTAGGCGAGGCGCTTTTACAAAACTATTCTTTGATTGTCTTAAATAGTGTGAGAGAATCCACTATTGAATTATTGAAAAACAATTAGTTTATTCTTTGAATAAAAAGTCAGGTCCTTTAATAGCTTCTTCTGTGGCTAAGTTAGGAAATCCTTGTTGCCTTAAAACTTCATAAGCCACTAACGCAACGCAGTTTGATAAATTCAAACTTCTCGCTTCTGGAACCATAGGAATACGCATCAATTTATCTTGATGCTCTTTTAATATTTCGTGAGGAATTCCAGTGGATTCACGACCGAACATTAGATACACGTCCTCGATATTTTTTGATAAATCGTAAGAACTATAGACTGTTTTCGCATATCTGGTCACATAGTAAATATCAGCATCTGGATTGTCCTTAACAAAGTCTTCATACGTTGGATGAAAAACCATCTTCAAATCATCGACATAATCCATTCCCACTCTTTTTAAGTCTTTGTTATCAACAGAAAAAGTAATTGGCCCAATAATATGAAGAGTAGCGTGAATAGCCACGCAAGTCCTCATAATGTTACCAGTATTTTGTGGTTTTTCAGGACGATATAAAACGATATGAATCATTAATAGCCTCTGGCTTTTCTTTCAGCGGTAATCTTTGGTTCGATATTGGAATGATAATTCTCTAAGGCTTGAGCAATAATGCGTTCCGCTTCTAAATGATCTTTCACTACATCCACTGATGTTGGTTTGCCTTCTAATGTTTTATAAACAGCAAAGAAGTGTTTGATTTCATCCATAATGTGAGGTGGAACCTCACTGATGTCTTTATAGCCGTTATAGAATGGGTCATTCGTGGCCACAGCGATAATCTTTTCATCGTTTAAGCCATTATCAGTCATGATAAGGACGCCGATAGGAACACACTCCACTAAACTCATTGGAATAATGGATTCAGAGCAAAGAACTAATACATCTAGTGGATCGTAATCATCCGCAAAGGTACGAGGAATAAAACCATAGTTTTGTGGATAGTGAGTGCTGGTGAAAAGAACACGGTCTAAAAGAAGATGACCAGTTTCTTTATCAAGTTCATATTTGTTCTTGCTTCCTTTTGAGATTTCAATCATTGCTAAGAACTTTTGTGGAGTCACACGACTCGCTTTCACATCATGCCATGAATGCATATCTAATCCCCCTATTCGTTTTCGTAGATACTAATACGATTATTAGCTCTTATAAGAGCCTTTGTTGCTCTTTCAACGTCAATATTAAGCGGTTGTTTTAAACGCTCTTCAGCGCGACTCTTCGCTTGTCTTGCTCTTTCAATGTCGATCTCTTCTTTACTCTCTATTGATTCCACAAGTAAAGTAACGCTATCCTTTTTGACATTAAGTAAGCCTTCGCCAATAGCGTAGCATTTTTTCTCACCGTTTTGGATGATTTCCATTTTGGAAGTCTTCACTTTAGCCACTAAAGGAGTATGGTTAGGTAGTATACCTAAAACATATTCCTCCGTTTGAATGACTAACTCATTCACATAACGGTCGAGATATTTACCATATGGAGTATAGATTTCTAGAAGAAATGTTTTCATTAACGATAAGACTCCGCTTTCTTTCTGGCATCTTCAATGGTGCCAACATAGAGGAAGGCGACTTCTGGTAAATCATCAGCCTCACCATCTAAGATAGCTTTAAAGCTACGCACTGTATCTTCTCTCTTTACAAAGATGCCTTCCACACCACTAAATCTAGCGGCAACATGGAATGGTTGAGAGAGGAAGTTTCTAATCTTTCTTGCACGGGCGACAGTGAGTTTATCTTCATCACTTAATTCGTCCATACCAAGAATAGCGATAATATCGCTTAATTCTTTATATCTTTCGAGTGTTTCAATAACACCACGTGCAACATCATAGTGTTCTTGTCCCACCACATTAGCCTCTAAGGCTGTGGAAGAACTATTAAGTGGATCAACAGCGGGATAAATACCTAAAGCCGCTGTACCTCTATCAAGAACGGTCTTCGCGTCTAAGTGCGAGAATGTCGTCGCAGGCGCTGGGTCTGTGAGGTCATCCGCCGGCACGTAAATCGCTTGCACGGATGTAATAGAACCATTGGCGGTGGAAGTAATTCTTTCTTGAAGTTGGCCCATTTCTGTCGCTAATGTTGGCTGATAACCAACAGCACTTGGCATACGACCTAATAAAGCGGATACTTCACTACCAGCTTGGGTAAATCTAAAGATATTATCGATGAACAAAAGAACATCGCTTTGTTTTTCGTCTCGGAAATATTCTGCGAGGGTGAGGCCGCTTAAGGCGACACGCATACGAGCACCTGGTGGTTCGTTCATTTGTCCGAACACGAGTGCGGTTTTATTAATAACGCCTGTCTTTTGCATTTCATGATATAAATCATTACCTTCACGGCTTCTTTCACCGACACCAGCGAAGACAGAGATACCGCCTTTTTCATTAGCGATATTGTTCATTAATTCTTGAATTAAGACGGTTTTGCCAACACCAGCACCACCGAATAAACCAATCTTGCCACCTTTCACGTATGGACATAATAAGTCGATGACTTTGATACCGGTTTCAAAGATTTCAGTTTTAACGGATTGATCTTTGAACTTTGGAGGTAAACGGTGAATAGACATTCTTTTCGCGTCTTTTAATGGTTCTAAGCCATCAATTGGTTCACCTAGAACGTTAAACATTCTACCTAATGTCTTTTCACCAACTGGGACAGAGATTGGATGCTCTAAGGAAATGACTTCCATGCCTCTTACTAAACCTTCGGTTGGGCCCATTGAAATACATCTCACTGCGTCGTCACCAATGTGTTGGACAACTTCCACGGTTAGTTGTTGGTCTTTTCCTAAAGGAATTACTAACGCGGTTAATAATTCTGGTAAATGTTGATCCTTGAACTGGACGTCCACGACTGGACCAACGACTTGTTTAATACTACCTAAGACTTTCTTTTCCATAATGAGCCTCCTTAGTTTTGACTAGCACCGACAATCTCGGTGATTTCTTGTGTAATAGCCGCTTGACGGGCTTTGTTGAATTCGATTTGTAAGTTTTCGAGCAACTCTTCCGCGTTCTTGGTCGCGTTTTCCATCGCGTTAGAGCGCGCTGCTTGCTCGCACACTTCACTCTCGAGGAACTTAGCATAAATGCTATTCTTGAGATAGAGAGGAATAAGAACTTCAATGAGAGCTTCTTGATTTGGTTCCATAATCGGTGGATATGGAGCCTTTTCTTGTTTTTCCATTGTTAATGGTAAGACTTGATAATCCACTGGATGGAAAACAAGGGAGTTTTTATAGGCGGTATAAATGAGATGAATCTCTTTATAAGTGCCTTTCAAATATTCTTTTTTGATGTAATCAACAATCGCATTAATTGTGTTGACGTTTGAGACACCAGAATATTCTTTGAAAGTTTCAATTTTATTGAACACACCATTTTGATAATGGCTAATGGCTTTCTTGCCTAAGATAATGGCGTCATCTTTCTCGGATATTGAGACATCCGCTAAGCGGAAGATGTTGCTATTATAGGCACCGCACAATCCTAACGATGATGAAAGAACAATGTATAAGTTCTTATCAGCGTTTTTCTTTTCAAAGTATGGGTTACTACTTTCTTCAATGTTAACGAAAACCGTCTTTGCGATTTCATCGATTCGCAAAGCATATTCCTTATTAGCGAGCATCTTATTTTTCCACTTCTTCAACTTGACTGTTGAGACAAGTTTCATCGCAGAAGTGATTTTATAAGAGCCACCGACGGACTTGATTCTCTTTTTAATTCTCGCTACTTCTTGCGCCATAATTAACTATTCAAACTTTCAAAAAATTCCTGCATTTCTTTTCTAAGAGCGCTCTCATCTTCTGGAGAGATTTCTTTGTTTTTATTGATGTTATCTAAAACATCTTGATGAGTGGCTTTAAATACTTCATAAGCCCTATTTAATGTTGGTCTCACTTCTTCTTTCTTTAAGTCGTCTAAGAAGTTATTTTTGGCAACGAACAAGTCAAAGACTTGCTTATCTAGTTGATAGACATCATATTGCTTTTGTTTTAAGACCGCCATTAAGGCTTCACCGTGTTTTAAGATCGCTAATGTTGAAGCATCTAAATCGCTACCGAATTGGGAAAATGATTTCATTTCTAAATAGGAAGCCAATTCAATCTTCAAACTACGAGCAACTTGTTTAGTGGCTTTAAACTGGGCATCACCACCAACACGGGATACGGAAAGGCCACTATCGATAGCCGGTCTTTGACCAGCGTTGAATAAATCGGATTGTAAGAAGATTTGTCCATCGGTAATGGAGATTACGTTAGTTGGGATATAGGCGCTGATGTCACCAGATTGTGTTTCAACAATTGGTAAAGCGGTAATCGAACCACCACCAAATTCTGGAGCTAGTTTGCACGCTCTTTCTAAGAGTCTACTATGGAGATAGAAAACATCGCCTGGATAGGCTTCTCTACCTGGAGCTCTCTTTAATAAGAGAGAAAGAGCACGATAACTAACAGCGTGCTTGCTTAAATCGTCATAAACGATTAAGACGTCTTTGCCTTGATACATGAACTCTTCCGCCATTGCACAGCCTGCATAAGGGGCAATGTAAAGTAAAGGCGCTGGTTCGCTCGCGGATGCACTCACAACAATTGTGTAGTCCATCGCTTTAAACTTTTTAAGTTTGTCGACGATTTGGGCAACTGTACTATTCTTTTGACCAATAGCGACATAGATACAAATCACATTTTTATCTTTTTGATTGATAATGGCGTCAATCGCAATCGCGGTTTTACCGGTTTGACGATCACCGATAATAAGTTCTCTTTGACCACGACCGATTGGGGTCATCGCATCAATCATTGTGATGCCGGTTTCTAAAGGAGTATCAACGCTTTTTCTTTTAATAACACCAGGAGCAATGACTTCAATTGGGCGGGTACGTGTAGTTTTAATCTCACCTAAACCATCGATTGGTTGGCCTAAAGAGTTCACTACTCTACCAAGCATATTTTCGCCCACTGGGACTTCCATGACTTCTTTAGTTCGAGAGACGATATCGCCTTCTTTGACTAATTGGTCGTTACCTAAAAGGACGACACCGACAGAGTCGCTTTCTAAGTTCATAACCATACCATAGACTTGGTTTGGGAATAACAAAAGTTCGCCAAGCATCGCTTTTTCTAAGCCATAGACATTAGCGATACCATCACCGACAGAAATGACGGTGCCGACATCGTTACTATCAACTTTGTGGCGGTAGCTTTTGATTTGTTCTTTAATCAGAGCACTGATTTCATTAGCGTTGATTTTCATATTTATTGCTCCTTCCTAGAAAGATTGATTTGCATCTTTTCTATTTGGTTTTTGATTGAACCATCGTAAACATGGCTATTAATCACCACTTTGACACCACCGATAAGAGATGGGTCGATACGGGTAATAAGGTCCACTTCACGATTTTCAATTTGGCTGATTTTCTTTTTGATTTGTAGAAGTGTTTTTTCTTCTAATGGGAAAGCGGTATAGATTAGCCCTTCCACGATATCCCTACTTTCATTACATAATGTATTGAAAGCTTGTAAGATATCCTCTAAATAATTAACGCGGTTATGCTCGACAATAATTTTTATAAAATTAATAATGTCGATAGAGAAATTAACCAAAATTTCTGAGACTTTTTCTTTTCTTTCAGAAACCGTTAAAAAGCGGGAATCTAAAAGTAATAGAAAGTCCGGATTATCTTTGATAATCTTTGCTAATTCTTTCACTTCTTTTTGATAGTCGATGACTTTGTTTTCATCGATCGCTATTGAGAGAAGCGCACTTGCGTAATTCTGGGCTATTTCTAACATAACACTAATTCAATTGTTTGATAAAATCCTCGGCGAGTTTGACATTATCTTTACTATCAACTTCGCGTTTTAAAATTTCTTTAGAAGCGCTTAAGGCGACATTCACCATTTCGCTTCTGATGTCTTCTATGGCATCCTCTTTCGCACGCTCTATGTCTTCTTCTGCGGCTTTTTTCATTTCCGCGATTTCTTGTTTAGCTTCTAAGATCATAGCGTCGTACTTCTCTTGACCTTGAGTTTCCGCATTTTTGATAATCTCACTAGCTTGGACTTTACTAGAACTTATGAGTTCTTTAGCCTCGTTAACGGATTTAGCGGCCAAGATGTTTTTCTCTTCCGCTTGATTGATCTCATCTTTAATGTGATCAGAGCGTTTCTTTAATAATCTTTTAACGGGCTTGTAGGCCACGAAAAAGACCACTAATAAGAGAATGAGGAAGGAAAGAAATTGCACAACGAAAGAAACCCAACTTGGGATTAATTTATCACCAATTGTTTTCATTGTTTCACCAATGTCTGCGGCAAATACAAATGACATGTTTCTTTCCTCCTATTTTCCGATACCAAACAAAATTAAGATTGAGATGAGCAATGAGTAAATCGCTGTTGTCTCAACAAGAGCACAAGCGAGAATCATTGTCGTTCTGAGTTTGCTATACATTTCTGGGTTACGTGACATACCATCTACGACGTGAGCACAGACGATACCTTCGCCTAACGCACTAGGCATAACACCTAAAATAGCAACAGCAGCGGCCATTAAATTCATGTTGTCTTCCTCCTTTCTTGTAATGGACTAATATTGAGTTCTTCTGGGATTTCTTGCCCAATAAAGATTGCGGTTAACGAGATAAAGACAATCGTTTGGATAAGACCAGAGAACAAATCGAAATAAGCGTGTAAAAGCGCTAACGGGATGGGGGCTAAGAATATTTCATTCCAACCAGCAGGCACAGCGCTAAATATCGCCGCGCTTGCATCGCGTAAGCCCACTTCCACAATCGTGAGTAATGCCCAACCTGCAATCGCGTTACCAAACAAACGTAACGTGAGTGAGAGTAGAGGCGCCCACATAGATAATAAGTTAACCGGTAAGAAGACCGGCATTGGATCGATATAACGTTTGAAATATCTAATCTTGGTGAATCTCGCGGAGATGATATGAATTAACAAGAATGTTAATAAACCAAGTGATAATGGAACCGCCATATAAGTGACTGGGGATGGTAAACCGGTTAAGCCGAAGATAAAGGCTAGGAACAAGTAGCAGGCCACACCCATGATAAAGCCACCAAAGTTTGGTAAAGCGGTACCGGTGATATCTTTAACAAAGTTATCGAAATAACTGACACCAATCTCAGCGATATGTAAAAGACCTTTAGGCTTCTTTAAAGGATTTTGGAAATGCGCTCTAATGCCGATATAAATGGCTAAGAGAACGACAATCAGCATGACTAAAAGAGATGAAATGACTTCACCTGGAATGTCAAATTTGAGAAAGTTCTCAAACATTTCCTGCTCCTTTCTTCATATAGACCACCATTGTTGCTAAAGAAACAACAAGGTAGGAGATAACCATATAGATTGGTGAAATAATCACTAACTTATATTGATAAGCCAAAACTGCGAATAGGATTGCTAATGCGGCAATAATGACTAATCGTATATAAATAAGAGTGATATCAATTTTGATGTGTGGCTTATTGCTCTTTCTCACGAGGTATAAAGAAAGCCAAGTCAAAGAGACAACTGAGCCACCCACTAGAACTGCTAATGGGACATCATAACGATGAAACCAAAATAGAAATGCTGTTCCACCTACGCCGATTACTGTAAGTAAAGTGGAAATAATTAATGCTCTTGCTTCACTATTTTGGCTCCAAAGTTTCTTCATTTTTATTTAACTTTAATGCGTTTGAAATTAGAGACTGGGGCAATACCATCTTTGAAGGTAAGTTTGACTTCACCTTGGACTAATGGACGTAAATAGTCTCTAAAACTATCGCTCATACGGGTCGCGTCAACGATCATTTCTGGTTTGACGTGAGAAACGGCATTAGCAACTTTGCTTAATGGAGCGAGTTTATATTTAATCTTGTATGGATTTTGGCTGACTCTTTCGAAGATGACCATTTTACCGGTTCTGCCTTTTAAAGCGGCTTGGACAGCTTTTTCACCAGTCTTGATGGCTTCTTTACGGTCGGTTAATGAGACAAAGGCTGGGAACGCTCTTTGAACGATGGAGAATTCCACTGCTCTGGTACCGATGTCTAATCTATTTTCGACGATTCTGCAAAGTTCCGCAGCAGCACCACCTAATTGGGCATGGCCAAAACCATCAACTCTGACATTGGTCATATCTCTTTCGAATTGTAAACCTTCAGAAATTGCGACTAAGGCAAAGCCTTTTTCTTTATAGATTCTTTGTACATCGACTAAGAATTGTTCTAAGTCGAATTTCATTTCTGGCAAGTAAATGAGGTGTGGTCTTGTTTGTTCTGGTAATAAATCAACAGAAGCGGTTAACCAACCAGCATCACGACCCATGATTTCGACGATGTGGACTTTACCTTTTTTGAAGCAGTTGGCGTCCATCGCAAAGGCGTTGACACTATTCATGACGAATTTAGCAGCACTTGGGAAACCCAAAGAGTGGTCGGTACAGGCTAAATCGTTATCGATGGTTTTTGGGACACCGATGACTTTGACATCTTCGATACCTAATTCTTTGACTAATTTCGCTAATTTATTGCAGGTATCCATGGAGTCGTTACCACCATTGATGAAGACATAACCGATGTTGTGTTTCTTAATGTTTTCAATGATTGCAGCGTATTCAGGGGTATGGATATCCTTTGGAAGTTTTCTTCTTGTGGTGCCTAAAATACTACCTGGTGTTTGAAGAAGAAGTTCGATTTGTTCATCGTCTTCTAAACCTAAATCGATTAAATCGTCATCAATTAAGCCTTCAACACCATGTTGAGAGCCATAGATGTGACCGATTTGATCAGGATGTTTTTTCGCTTCCTTAATCGCACCATATAAAGAGGTGTTAATAACGGAAGTTGGACCACCAGATTGAATGTAGACCATGTTTTTCATAAATGTTTGTTCTCCTTAAAAAATGTTGGGTATTAGATTATCTCGATATGTAAATGCTTTAAGACATCAAAAGCCTTTTCTTGCATTTCTAAATCAAATGAGGAAGTAGCATCACGCACCACCTTAATCTTGGCGTAAGGTGAAGCGGATGATTTGGCAATGATCGCGTTTGAAAACACACAGATATCACTGACTAAGCCACAGAGATAGATTTCATCATAGGAATGCTCTTCGATATAATGACCGAGTTCTTTGCTACCAAAGCCTGGTTTTTCAAAGATTTTAGCGTCCCCTAATAAAGGAGCGATTTCCGGATATAATCCCCATCCTGCTGTGCCTTTAAGGCAATGTGGAACAGGTAAATACTTACCTTCTGTGGTATTTAGATAGTCGGCATCGTGCGTATCAAAAGTGAAGACTACATCATCATTATTCTTTCTAAATTCTTTTATTAAAGAAGCGATTGAGGGCGCAATCTTTTCCGCGCCTTTAAAACCAAGCGCTCCATCAACAAAGTCGATTTGATAATCAACAACAACGAGTAGTTTTGCCATACGATAATCCTTTCTAACCGGAAAAACTATAACATATTTTTTATTTTAAAAATATATAAATCGCAAAAACTGTGTCAAAGAACAAAAGAAGTCCGTTATAATAAATATGCTTGAAACCATTTCTAATATTGTTTAGAATAAGAAACTCGCACCTTTAAGGAGGTAAGTACTATGGCGTTCAAAGTGCTTTTTAACAATGAAGAAAAAATATATGAAAATCCCGTCACCGTATTAGATATCGTTGGTGATAACCGTGATTATTTAGCGGCTTACGTCAACAAGCGCGTTAGAGAATTAACTTATACAATCGATAAGGATTCAGAGATTATTCCTTTAACCTTCAAAGACCGTGATGCGATGAGAATTTATGAATCATCTGTCCGTTTCTTAGTGGCCATGGCAATGCATAACATTCACCCCCACTACCAAATCAGATTTGCCTATAATGTTTCAAGATCCATCTTCCTTCAAATCTTGAATCAAGGTACATCAGCATCTGGCGTGATGATTAAAGAATTAATCGAAGAAATGAATAAACTCGTTGAACAAGACATTCCACTTGTGAGACAGATTGTTTCCAAAGAAGAAGCCGCTCGTATTTTCACGGAAGACGGCTATCAAGATAAAGTTGATATTTTAAAATATCGTCCAGAAAAAACCGCTCATATTTATCACTGTGGTGACTATCGTAACTACATGTATAGCCGTATGGTGCCTTCCACTGGTTATATTAGAAAATGGATCGTGAGATATTATCACCCAGGTATTATTATTCAATATCCACGTCCTGAAGCGGGCGGTGAAATTCCACCATTTGAGGACGCTCCAACATTTGGTAAAACCTTAAAACGTGCCCATCAATGGGGCCTTGCCACAGGCTGCGATACTATCGTTGGTATTAACGAAAGAATTGAAAAAGATGGAGATGTGGAATTTATCACACTTTGCGAACAAAAACACAATCGTCAATTATGTGAATTAGGTCAAATGGTCGAGGACGAAAAAGAGTCCATCAGACTTATTTGTATCGCTGGTCCATCCTCTTCTGGAAAGACTACCTTCGCGAATAGATTAAGAATTGAATTATTATCACGTGGTATTAAACCATTACGTATTTCCATGGATGACTACTACCTTGATCGTGGTAAAACACCTTTGGATGAAGAAGGCAAGCCAGACTTTGAATCCGTTAATGCTTTAGACATTGAATTATTCAATCAAAACCTCGCAGACTTAATCGCTGGTTTAGAAGTTGATTTACCAAAGTATGACTTTAAACAAGGCAAGCGCGTCAAAGGCCGCACTATTACTGTGCCATTAGACCAACCAATTATTATTGAAGGCATTCACGCCTTGAATGAAAAGCTCACCGCTTCTATTCCTGCTCACCAAAAATTCAAAATCTTTATCGCTCCACAAAGCCAAGTCAATATCGATAACCATAACCCAATGAGTCTTACTGATTTAAGACTTTTAAGAAGAATGGTTCGTGACCATCAATTCCGTAATTCATCGGCGATTAGCACTCTTGAAATGTGGCCAAGCGTTAGAAAAGGTGAATTCAAATGGATTTATGATACACAAGAAGGCGCTAATTATGTCTTTAATTCCTTCTCGGCTTACGAATTAAGCGTTATGAAGAAATACGCTATGCCACTACTTGAAGAAATCGATCCTGAAAGCGAACACTTCCCAGTAGCCGAAAGATTGATTCGTATGTTGAAGTTCTTCGATGACTTACCAGATAAATGGGTTCCATGTAATTCCATCATCAGGGAATTCATCGGTGGCTCTTGTTATCAAGACGACTAAAAAAATAACTCGCTAATGCGAGTTTTTTTGTCCCCAAGATTTTTGAAGATTCTTAAATCTATCGAGTTCTTTTTTGTGGATGATAATCAACTGTGAATAATAGACATTGCGCATTTGCATATATTTATCCATTTGTTCTTGCGAGACACGTTTCGCAAAGAGTGAGACAAAGACTTTTTCTAAACGGAAAAAGCTCTCGTATAAACTAAGCAAAGTCATGTAATAGAAATACTCTTTATTTGAGTAAATTAGAAGGGGCGTGCTATGAATAATCTCGCTAGAAATCTCATATCTTTTCGCATATCCGCCTAATCCAGCGAGCTTTTCTAAACCATCTCTAAAGTTGAGCTTAAATGTCTCATCATCTTCAGGAACGATAGGATATAACCAACCATATTCGATGTATTTGCGGATGTCTTTACTCTTTAAATCACGACTACGCATTTCTTCTTTCATTGCGTTAAATACTTCGGTTTGTTTTTCTTTATCTTTAAAGGAGTCATTGAACGCAAAACCATAATTCATGTGTTTGAGATAATTATTGATGAGTGGTTCGCCGTGTTTATCTAAAAGAATTAAGGTACATTCACATTCATGTAATGTTCTCCACGAGGAGAAGGCTTCTGTTTCATAACCGCTTAAGAGGTTTTCTAAAATACAACGTGAAATTGTTAATGATTTCATTAACAAGTCACTAATTAATGTCGATTGAGGATCGTTCTTTTGATAGCCCTTCACGATGTTCAGCATGAAGTTAATATACATGTTTAAGGAAGAGGCTGGAGGTAAGAAACGATTGGCTAGTTTCTTTTCAACGTGATTGAAGATAGATAATGAAAGATATTTATCTGCGGCCACAGACGCCATGCTGGAAGGATAATCTTCATTGGCTTTGAATTTATTAAGCGCTTCTTCATCGAGTTGGTAGACGGAGTAGTAATACTCACCAACGCAGTATAAAAGCAAGTCAAACTGATTTGTCTCATTAACCTCTATTTGTTTATTCTCGTTAGCGAGATTTTCAATGGCTTCATTGGCCATTTCATAAACATCATAAATGTAATCAGCATCTAATTTGATTGGGATTGGAATCTCATTAATGATTCGTCTAGCTTGCTCTTTACTGAAGATATTTGCCATACTGCTCCTTTTTATTTAAACATTCTAGTGGCTTTAATCGCGGTTTTCCAACCTTTATAAAGACCTTGGACTGTTTTCTTATCCATTTTTGGTTCGTAAATCGCTTGATATTCATGGATGCGACGGATACTTTCGAGGTTTTGATAGAAGCCACACTGTAAGCCTGCCATATAGGCCGCACCTAAAGCGGTTGTTTCTAAACATTTTGGTAATTTGATTACGGTCCCTAAGATATCGCTTTGGAACTGCATGAGATAACCGTTTTTCGTGGCGCCACCATCGACTTTCAAAGACTTAATCTTTTTACCAGTTTCTTTTTGAATCACTTCCATCACATCTTTACATTGATAGGCAATTGATTCTAAAGAGGCTCTAACAAATTGACTTCTATTTGTGCTTCTGGTTAAGCCAAATACCGCCCCACGAGCATCATCATCCCAATAGGGAGTTCCTAAGCCTGTAAAAGCAGGAACGATATATACTCCACCAGTTGGTGATTCTAGAGCAACACTTTCACTATCGCTGGAATGATGGATTAAACGCATCTCATCCCTTAGCCATTGGACAACTGCGCCACCAATAAAAACAGAGCCTTCTAAAGCATATGTGACTTTATCACCAATTTGCCAGGCCACTGTGGTTAATAAACCATTATGGGAAAGAACTGGTTTATCTCCGGTATTAACTAAAAGGAAGCAACCCGTTCCATAAGTATTTTTACTTTCGCCTTCTTCAAAACAAGTTTGACCAAATAAGGCTGCCTGTTGATCGCCAACCACACCAGTGATATGGACGTTGCTCTTCATAAATTCCATTTCACCAAAATCATAGGCTGACGGCTTTACTTCTGGGAGCATCTTCATTGGGATGTTAAAGATATCACAAAGCTCTTTATCCCAAGCCATTTCTTTGATGTTATATAAAAGCGTTCTTGAAGCATTTGTGACATCAGTAGCGTGAACTTTGCCATTTGTCATCTTGTAGATGATCCAAGAATCAATTGTACCAAATAAGAGTTCTCCGGATTCCGCTCTTTCTTGACCGTTTTCAATATGGTCCAAAATGAAACGCACTTTACTAGCGGAGAAATATGGATTGATTAATAATCCTGTTTTTTGATGAATGAGTCCCTTTTTATCAGAGAGTCGATCACAAATATCTGCGGATTGACGGGATTGCCAAATAATGGCGTTATAGACTGGCATACCAGTTTTCTTAGACCACACAATTGTGGTTTCTCTTTGGTTTGTTAAACCAACAGCGGAAACATCATCAATGGTAATATTAGCTTTTACTAAGACTTCATTAATGACATCCATGACTGAAAGCCAAATGGCTATCGCGTCCGCTTCAACCCAACCAGAATTAGGAAATAAGCACTTTACTTCTCTTTGGGCCATTTGAAAAGGCTGGCCATGTTTGTCAAAGAGCATAGCGCGTGAACTTGTGGTCCCTTGGTCAATCGCAAGAACGTATTTCATTTTAACCTCTATTTTTCATTAAGTTTTCAATTTCGTAAACTTCTTTAGCGATGTTTTTAGAAAGCGCTACTGCGCCATCAAGAGTGATTAAAACATCGTCTTCGATACGCACACCAATGCCGTATTTAGCGAAGTATAAACCTGGTTCAACAGTAATAACGTTACCTTTTTCTAATGGTTTGCTTCTATCAGAAATATCATGTGTATCTAAACCGAGATGGTGAGAAACATTATGGTAATAGTAATTACGGATATCATCGCTTGCTTCCATTAAGCCAAGTCTAATGCATTCTTTTCTCAAGAATTCTGTAGCAAAGTCTTGCAAATCTTTGATGGTTAAACCTGGTTTAGCCATTTCAATGACGGCTTTATTGCAGGCTAACACTGCTTCATAGACTGTTTTTTGTAAACCTTCAAACTTACCGTTTACTGGGAAAGTACGGGAAATATCCGCACTATAGCCTTCATGGTTATAGCCAAGGTCGAATAAGATGAGTTCGTTTTCTTTGACTGTGTCATCTTGGGTTGGATAATGGAGACATGTCGCATTCTTACCCGCAGCAACGATTGTAGAAAACGCTAAAGATGAGCGATCTAATTGACGGCCATACATCTCAAAGATATCAGCAAGCTGATATTCATACATACCTGGCGTTAATTTGTTAAGCATATTAATAATGCCTTTATTGGTTTTATCAATAGCTTTGACTAAGTTATCAATTTCCGCGGATGATTTGACCATACGTAAATCACGCATAATTGGATAAATATCAACGATTTCTTTACCAGTGTAATCAAGTGTTAACTTCATGACTAAATCTTTCATGAAGAAATCATCTTTGAGCTTTTGTTCTGGTGAACCTTGATCTAGATAGATACAGTCGATTTTGCCATATTGATTGTTTTCTTCCGCTAAAGCGAGAGAAAGCATTGTTTCAAAGTTATCAGTGGTATAGATATTTTTAATATCGCTTAAGGCTTGTGCTTTATCGCTTGTTAAGCGTTTACCAGTCCACTTCTCTTTGAGTTCACTATATGGATCGATGAATAAATATGTTCTTCTTTCACCAATACCTTTAATCAAAAGGAGAGCGCTGTGTTCTTGTTTGATATTAGTTAAATAAAAGAAGTTGTTGTTTACAACAAAAGGCATGCATTCATCTTCACTAGCGATTTTGCTGACGCCAGAAAAGAAGATAGCAACGCTATTATCTTTCATTTGGTCGAATACTTTACGACGACGTGTTTCAAATTCAGACATACTTCTATTCTCCTTTGATTCTATCAATGACTGGTTGGATTTCTGGTAAGACGAGTTTTTCAATCTCACCAGCGTCCATGAGTTTGGTGTTTTCGCTATTTAATGGTAACTTCGCTAAGACATCAAAGTTCATTTGCTTAGCAAATTCATCTAAGTGCGATTCACCAAATAACGAAATCTTTTCTTCGCATTTTGGGCACACAAGATATGACATATTCTCAATAACGCCTAAAACATGAATATTCATGGCGTTAGCCATTTTAATGGCTTTACTGACGATAAGGGACACTAAATCTTGTGGAGATGTGACGATAATTAAATCATCGACTGGTAAGCTTTGGAAAATGGTTAAAGCCACATCACCTGTACCTGGAGGCATATCGATGAGTAAGACATCTAATTCGCCCCACGCCACATCCTCAAAGAATTGTTTGACTAAGTTAGCGAGTAATGGTCCTCTCCAAATAATTGGATCGGTTTCGTCTTCTAATAACAGATTAGCAGACATTACTTCCACGCCCCCAACGGTTTTCGCTGGGAAGATCATATTGTTTTCCCCATAGGCCTTCTCTTTAATGCCAAAGGCTTTAGGAATACTTGGGCCAGTAATATCAGCATCTAAAATACCCACGCTTAAACCATTACGGGATAAGTAAGTAGCGATTGATGAGGTAATAAAAGATTTACCAACACCACCCTTGCCACTTAAAACACCGATGACGCGTTTAATGTGAGAGAATTCATTTGGTTTCGATTTAACGATTTCTTCGGAACAGCTACCACTTTGGGAGCAATGTTCACAATCATGATTGCAATTTGCCATAAAAAGTTACCTTTCTAAATTGATGAGTGTGCAGTTATCAACAGCATTGATCCCTGCTTGTAAATAAGTTCTTAACAATCTACCAGCGCCTAACTTAGTGCCACCGAAGTAACGGACCACTAATAAGGCGACATCTGTGAGATCTTTTTTATAGAGGAGTTCAAGAAGCGGATGACCAGCGGTACCTTTTGGTTCCCCGTCGTCACATGACTTACTTTTCACGCCTATACGATAAGCATACACGATATGACGCGCTTTTTTATGTTCTTTTCTAAGATTTGCTAATAAAGGCTTAAAATCTTCCTCTTTTTTTAAAGGGGTGAGATAAGCGATAAACTTACTCTTCATCACTTCGATTTGGTTGATTACTTCTTGATTAATTGTATTTGCCATATTAGAAGAATCCTGGATAAATGTAGTTCTTAAAGGCGGTACCATAGGTAGAGAAATAGAAGTCGACACTATAAATGGTATTAGAACCCGCGGTTGTAGATGTTGATGTCTCGTTCACTAATGAGGAAGAGAACGTGTTGTGCTCAGCGTTTGGTACGGCCGCAAATAACTTGAAGGCGGCATGAACTTCGTTTAAATAAACGATACGACCGATTTCACTATTGTATTTAGTTGTGCCAATTGTTGTGGTCATTAAAGCAAAGCATGATTCAAGATTATCAGCAAGAGTGTGTCTATCTGCTTCACTCATCGCCATTAAAGTGGTTGGTGATAACTCAGAAAGATAGCCAAGTGAATTGAGGATACCTTCTAAACCGTTTCTTTCCACTTCGTTTAATGAAGCGTAATGAGCATACTCAATATGTGTGACGCTATTTGGTTTACCAAAGGTAAATTCATGATAAGCATAGCCAGCTTTACCGCTTAAGCTAGAATATTCGTTTTCTAAGATATTATTCAACAAGCCAGAAACAAATTCTGAAACAATCGCAGAACGATGGCCATGCCCATCAGCGTTATAAGCATAGGAAATGATATTGAGTAACGGTGTTTTCACACTTTGGACCGTACTGATTTCTTCATTACCAGCACCAGTAAAGGAATTAGCATCGATGTTAGCGGTACTTGTCTCAACAATTAAGTTACGTAAGCCTTCGGCTTCAATTTCATATGTTAGGCCCTCTGTGATGGCGTCGTTATCAAGATATGGCATATGGATAATGGTTGATAATTGTTCAATCTTATCTAATGTCGTACTATCAGCGGTACTTGTTAAAGCATCACGAGCAATGTAGCCAGAAAGACCACTAGTATCTAAAACGTTGTAGAGTAAGACACCTTGAGCAGTTATTTGATGGCTACTCACGGTGTAATAACCACGATAATTACCACCAACTGGGGTATCTAAGATACGAGATTCATAGACGAAACGAAGTAAGCCAGTTAAGCGTGCTCCAGTCGTATCAGCGTTGATGAAAGCGGTAATGTCAGATAAATCAGCAAAGTTACCATATTCATCTCTTAAAGCGACGAGAACATCATAAATGTTATCGATTTCTGAACCCTCACCACTTAAGCCGTCAGTATTACCATAACCAACTTGTCCTAAACGATAATTAGCGTAGTTATGGCTATCATAGGTAGTTAAATCATCTAAGCCCATCGAATCAAAGCCGGTTTGGACAAAGTGTGGAATGGCATCACAAACAATGTTTGAATAATTGACACAAGTGAGCATATCTTTCACTTCATTAGCGCTTAAATGATCCATATCAAACGAAGAGATATCAAGGGTTGAACCACTACCGATGTGACAAGCGGTATAGGCTAAATGCATGAGAGCGTCGATTTCTCCATACCACGCTGTGCCTTGTCCGTTATGGTAGACGCAGATTGATGGGTTACCATCATCACTAGCAGTCACTTGTTTGATGTTATAAACGAGTTTTTCGTTTTCGTTATTAAAGCCTTGGGCTAAATCATATGTTGCATCATAAGCAAATTCATCTAAACCGATAGAGGCGCATACCTTACTCATCATATCTTCGAATAAAGTGAAGCCATTATCGAATTTAGAGGTGTAATAACCACTACCATAGTTTCTAGCTGGAGTATGGAAAAGATGGCAGTCGTGCATCCCTTTTAAGAGTGTTGGTAAAGGACCATTACTTTCGAAAGTAGAATTGGATAAATCACTATCAATGAGGCTTAATAAGGTGGTCTTATCAGTTAGATCACCACTGCTAAAGGCATCATTGAAGTTTTGATAATCAGTTAATAATGTGCTGAGGTGTTTTAAGTCACTATTAACATCACTTGCAGGTTTATAACGCGCTTCAAAGTTTGGAACGGTTAACGGATCTAAACTATCAAGGTCATAATAGTAATGATAGAACGGATCAACGCGAGCAAAATCCACAGCACCTGCACCAGTATCAATTGATAAACTTGGATTATCCACGAACATCTGATAGATAGCGTTAGGCACGATATCATAAAGAAGTTCACTACCATTAAGTATATCGAGCAAATCACTAATAGTTTCACTATTCGTGGAGTTAGTTAAATCCGCATCTGCGATAGAGGAAACTGGATTACCACCACTATCTTTTAATGAATAGAGTTTATCGATGACGGCTAATAAACTATCAATTTCATCTTCTTGTATTTGACGTAAGCCTGCTTCGGTATATTCTAAAGGATTACTGTTCACTTTATTGAGGATACCAGCATCGTCTAAGAAGACTGATTCAATTAAGTATCTAACTTTGGATGAGGCATCGGTATAAGCTGGATTAACTTGGTTAATTACAGATTTATCTTTTGGTGAGTTGTTGCCTAAATAAATCATGTCTTTAGTGTCACTCTCGCCTAATAAGAGATTGAATAAACCTTGGAAGGTTGTTAATTGATTTTGCTTAGAACTGCCCTTCTTATGGAAGACATAGGAATTATTAAAGCCTTTAAGAGCGGCCCCTAAATCATCCATGAAGTTATCGGTGTTCAGCATATCATATTGGAAAGAACCACCATCGAGGATATGGAGTTGCTCCGCTTTCTTAATGACGCCATAGAAGGCTACTAATTTATCTAATTCCGCTTGACGGGCTGGACGAGCATGGACAAAGTCCATCACTTGATAATCAACGTCCACCATATAGGATGTATAAGCGCTTTCTAATGAGAAGCCGCTATAGGAATCAAAGCCTAAATCCGCAGCAATATTATAGAAGTTATAAACACAGACGCGGAAACAGTATGTATCATTCATAGCTTTGAGCATGTTGCCTAATAAAGTAGCGTCCATATCATCAAAGGTCATCTTGGAATGATCGGTTTTCTCCACCATTAATTTCATGGAGTATGTTAAAAATTTAACAATACGAGAGATTTCATCAACTTCAAAAACGTTATAACCACCAGGGCCATTACCATAAGCACTAATGAAATTATCACTAGCAAAATAGGCACCCCATGCATTAGTGGTGTACGAACCAGTTAGGTCATTACGATGGTCTGTTAAGAAGTTGTTTTGTCTAATTTTGAACTCATCATAATCACACCAGAAGGTATAGATTTCTTGGTCGGTATCACTCACAACATTATCAATGGCATCTGGATAGACGAAGTCACGATAAGCAATGTAATGCGTATTTGTTTTAGTGCCATCGGCATTATGTTCATTCTTCCATTCAAGGAAGTATTCATCTGGATCAGAGACCATTTCGCTTGGCCTTTTACCCCAACTATCTTTCCAGGCGTCTAAAGATGATGGTCCAAATGTTGGATCGGCAAATAAGTCAGCTGTTGAAGCATCGCCAGTTGGGAACGCTTCTAAACTTGGTTCCACCTTGTTATAGAGCCATTTACCAAATTGATAATGGCTAACGCCATGTTCATCGACATAAGTGAAAATGCCAGAGTGGGCTAAGTCATGGAGCATGGCGTTTAATTCCACGACATCTTTGAACTTCGCTAAATCAAAGTTCTCTAACCAATGAGCGGCCTCACTATCGTCTTCTGGAGTGACATCATAGAAGGAATCTAAAAGATGACCAATGTTTTCTCCTTCAACTGACCAGTCAGTCACGTTGCTAAATGAGATATGGCTTGTTTCATCAATTAAGAATCCGCTTAAGGCGTCACCAAATAAATCATCTAAATATGAACCAAACGAACTCCTAAAGAGAATTGATTCGTTGATTGTATTAAAAAGCTGTGGAATGTCATAAGTACCACCACTTCTTAATTCGGCTAGAGCGGTACGAGTTGGACCATTAGCGAAAACATCAGAAGCACTTAATAAATCATGATCAGCGATGTAAGAAAGAATATGACCAACTGCTTCAAATTCTGAGTTCCACTGATTGTCTGGAACGCTTCTAATTACGGCATCATCAATGATTAAACCTGTATCTTGTGTCATATCAAAGATATGGTTTAATAAACCATAAAGGTTAGCGTTCTTTTCATATGTATCACCCGCTTGTGGGGTTGGATTAAGTAATTTGTTGTTATGGATTGTTTTTAAGATATTAACTAAGGATCTTACGACTGGACTTTCAGTTTCACCAACTGGAGTTTTAAGTTTATCCATCAAAGCATTAGTGTCTGTAGTTGTCGATAAATCACTGACGTTCTTCAAATCTCCCCAACTACTGAGTAAGTTAGAGAAATCAGCAAAGAATGTATGTTCACTAGCGGCAATATCATGAGAAATAGCACTGATAACGATACTAGTATCTAAGCCTAATTCAGTGAATGTATTTTTCACATCATCGAGATTTAATAAACTCTTGGTCATTGGCGCTAAAGCGGAATATAAGACCTTAGATCGATCCATCTTAGCAATGCTATTGATGAAGACATTGATGTGGGATTCATCAATGGAGAAAATGTTATTTTCTTCACTCATTAAAGGAGTTAAACCTTTACCAGTGAATAAAGCGGACACTAGTTCTTCATCTTGTCCTGCGGTTGCCACAACATCAAGAACTGCATAGAACTCACTCTTATAATTGAGAACGAGATTACCAGTAGATAAATCTGCTAAGGATTCGTGATAGAGAGTTAAGTCATCTTCCGACATGGCGTCCTTCACATCTTTCAGAGCTTCGAGATTAAACAAGTTATCCAAAAGATATGGAAGGGTTTTACTCACCAAGCTCATATCGAATAAGCAATAGTGACGATTGACATCATTATCATCTTTACGATTGCCGTGTTCGTCAAAGACGATTGTGCGACCGTTTCTATCAATACGGTTTGGATATTTTGGTTCAAATTCATTTCTTACATTGTTCCAGACAAATTCACCCACCATGAGGTTTTTAAATTCGTTAACGTGTTCAGAAATGAGTGTTTCTAGTTTCTTCACGTTTGGATCTTCAGCATAAGCACCACTCTTAATAAAGATGGCTTTAAGGAAATCGTTATCAAGTTTGACTGTGGCGTGTAAGAAATCTAAAAGAACATATGTTTCATAGCCCCAAGAGAATTCATTTAATTCTTCCCAGGTATATGGTAAATATTGCTCTGCAATACCTTGTGTGTCACTTTCGATTAAGAAGTTTAATAAAGCTGGAACAGCGCGAGATAAAACCTTTGATTCATCGATTGATTTAAAGACATCAAGAATGCGATCAAATTGTTCATCTTCGGACATCACTACTTCTTCAATAAAGTTGAATAAGTCTGTGCCTTGAAAACTACGCATGACACGCTTTCCATCAGCGTCAACGGTAAAGAGCCTATCAACCGCGCCACTAGCGAAGACACAGTCCACCATGTCTCTTACATAACCAAGTTCAGTTTTCCAATTAACATCGCTTAAATCAATTAATCGAGCAGGGATATAATCGGCAAGAAGATCACTATTAAGTGCGACTTCCACAACGATTGGTAAAAGGCTACCAATTAATTCGGAATTCATCACTGTTTCAAAAGCTTTATCCACGATTTCTTGGGTAATTAACGATGTAGGATCAAAGACGATACCAGATTCATCAGATGTAATTGCACCGGAACAAGTTGCAACTGTATTAGCGATATTAGCGATTTCACTAACAATGCCAACTGAGTATTCACCGCTGACACCTGTCGTCCAAGAATCGAAGAGACGTGTATCAAAAGTCATGCCACTTTTATCAACACTCCAATTGAATAAGACCTTAGCAAATAATGAATTATTATAGGCATCAATAAAGCCACCGACATTCTCCACTAATTCCGAATTAGCAGCTTTTTTGTTCTTTTGATAAGACTGATTAACCGAGTTAACTAGTGAGGTGAAAGGCATGAAGAATAAAGCGGTGACAACGACAAATGTCGTGACCGTTTCTAATAAGCCTAACCATCTGAGACGGACTGTCTTTCTCGCCACGCGCGGAATGAAGTGTCTAAATATGAGATACCACGATAGGAACGAGAATAAGTTTCCTAAAGTGACAATTAATATCATGTCGACGATAAAGACCACGACTTTTAAGATAGACGTTGCTAAAGCAAAAGCGATATCTGTAGCTTGAGAAGCAGAAACTGAAACATCATAAACGGCATAAATGCCTTTAATGAACTCACTTAAAGTTTCTTTAATCGTGGTAACTGGGACATAGTATGTTTGCGTTGCACCATTAACTTCTCGAGAAATCGTAAACGAACCTTTAACAAACGTGGATAATTGGAACGAACCCACAAAGTCAGACATCGCGCTCAAAGTAAAAAAGGCGATCAAAACCAAACTGAGCATGAAGATCATGTTGTGAGTGGATTTCCAAACGCCTCTTGCAAAACCTCTCAAAGCGGCAAGTATTAAACCAACCACCAATAAAATGAAAAGAACTAAGAAACCGATGTCTAAATATTGTACGATTTGAGTCACAGTGTTTTCCTAATGCTTATAACTTTCTAAATAAGTTATGGCTACATTTATCCTTGTTTTTAGTGTATAGTTTTTTTATTAGGAATAAAAGAAAATGTTGCTTAATAGTAAAAAATGTCCTAATTGTCAGGCTTATTATGATCCGACACTAAAACAGTGTCCAATCTGCCATAAAGGTAATGAATTATACGGTCGTCGTAACGTCTTAAATAACGTCTTCTTTTTTCATCCAATAGCCCAAGTTGGCCTCTTTTTAGGCGGTTTCGCCTATACTGGGATGCTCTTTTTAGAAGTTTTCACTAGCTTCTTTTTAGGATCCAAAGATGAATTATTGAACCAAGTTTTAGTTTTGTTTTTCACTTACTTATTAATGTTCGGTGGCTTAATGGTGATCGCCATGACCACGAGAAGACAGTCATTTTTAAAACGATACACTAGGTCTCTTGATTACATATTTGGGGCTGCTTATACAGTGGCCTTAATTGGCGCAAGTCTCATTATCGGATTCATTGTTTCGCAGTTTTATAAAGGTGGAGATAACACTAATCAAGCAGCCGCAGAAAGCATTAGTAAAAATTATCCTATTTTAGCAGGTTTTATCCTTTGCTTTTTTGGTCCTGTTTGTGAGGAGTTTACCTATCGAGTTGGTCTCTACTCCTTATTAAGAAGAGTTAATGTTTATTTAGCAATGACTGTCACCGTTATAGTCTTTGCTTTAATTCACTTCGATTTTACTGCAGAAAACACGATTGGTGAGTTATGGTCTTTACCTTCCTATATCACAAGTGGTCTTATTCTCACGCTTGCTTATGAACATCGCGGTCCCGCCTGTTCAATGACCGCTCATATGGCGTATAATACCTTTGCGTTTATCATGATACTAGTTGGTTAATATATGGATAATACACGTAGATTCCCATTAATACTTAGTAGTTTCTGGCTTAAAGTCATTGCTTTGCTCACTATGACAATTGACCATATTGGCTATATGTTAGAAGGATATGCTGGGTTTGAAACAACCGCAGCAGTGTTCCGTCATATTGGTCGATTAGCCCTTCCACTTTTCTGTTTCATGATTGCAGAAGGTGCGATGCACACAAAGAACTTTAAAAAGTACGCTCTTCGCTTAGGAATAATGGCTAGTTTGATCTCTCTTGGTATGCTTTTATATGAGAGCATTCCCGCTATTAATCAAGGCGTTACTATCCGTGATCAAGGCATCATTTTTATTGACCTACTTTTAGGCGCTACTGCTGTGTTTTGTTTAAAACAGAAAAAGTGGTATTTGAAACTATTAGCTATTCTTCCATTAGCATTCGGTATTATTTCTTTCTTTGTCTCATCTTATGAAAGTTGCCGTTGCCATGGAGATGTCCTTTGGTTCCCGTATTTCATTAGAACACAATACGGATGGTTTGCGATTTTACTATGCATCCTATTCTATGTCGCTCGTTTATTAGCGGATCTTTATATTGGTTTATTAAGTTCTCAATCAGGAGTTGATAGAGAAAGCTATAAAGACAGCAACATTGAAAGACACGCGATTAATATTATCTCTGCTTTAATGCTGGCGGCATCAAGTGTCCTCTACTACTACATTTCTAATTTGATGGGTCCAGATGTATTCACTGCAAGAATGATTAAGATTCAATTATTCGCGATGTTCTCAGGAGCGTTTATTTTGCTTTATAACGGACACCGCGGATATAATAAAAAGTGGTTCCAATATGGTAGTTATCTCTATTACCCAATCCATCTTGGAATTATCTTTCTTATCTTTGAATTAATCTAGGAGGTTTAACTATGTTAAAACATATTAATAATGTCGCTGAATACGAAGAAGCAATTAAAGAAGGTACCGTCTTAGTGGACTTCTTTGCCACCTGGTGTGGACCATGCAAAATGCTTTCTCCAGTCTTAGAAGAAGTCGCGGAAGAAAACCCAGATATTAACATCCTTAAAATCGATGTCGATGAAGTTAGTGAATTAGCGGTTCGTTATGGCGTACAAGCGATTCCAACACTTATGCTTTTCAAAAACGGTCAACGCGTTGAAACAAGAATGGGCTATCAAAATAAAAACCAACTCTTAGCCTTTATTAATCAATAACAATTTATTGAACTTTGTGCTGGTGGTGATATATAATCATTACCGCACTGCAAGTGTAGTTCAGTGGTAGAACATCAGCCTTCCAAGCTGATTATGCGGGTTCGATTCCCGTCACTTGCTCCAGGTAGAAAAAAACAGCGGAAATCCGCTGTTTTATTTTGTTTAATTATCGATTAAAGCGCTTGGCACTTTGCCTCAATCTTACTAATGAATGAATTATAAGCAGTTTCGTCTTTTTCTTTAGAAATGTCCATGTGATCACTATTCTTGAAATAGACAAAATCGTATTGAGTTCCATTAGCGATCAAAGATTCTTCAAGCTTAGCAAATTGAGCCACACCAACGATGCTATCTTTACCAGCATAAGCACAAACCATTGGAATCTTATTGGTGGAACTCATCCAGTACGTGACTGAAAGTTGATCTTCACCACCACCATTTTTGGTCATGGCATTTGATGCAGCATTTGGATTATTGATGGTCGAACCATTGGTGGATGAAGCTTGGATGTCGGATGTGGAATATGGAATACCACACATGCCATTAGCGATTCTCATGGTTTGGAAATCATTCCAAACAACACTATCACCAGCGATTGGAAGAGCGCTTAAATTACCATTTGTGCGTTGTGTATTAATCGCGGAAGCGGTAATGCCAGCGTTTAAGACTGATTCAGAATCATCAACGAATTCTTTCCAGTTATCAGGTTTAATATCAACTGGTCCAACAGCGTTAATGACTAGGTCAGGTTTGAAAGCGCCTTTGTTGCCTCTTGAATAGGAATAAAGCATGGCTAAATGGGCACCACTAGAAGCACCACCAATGACAAACTTTGTCTTTGTGGTATCGAATTCTAAATCATTTAAAACGGACTTTAAAGAAGTAACACAGGCATCAATCTCGTCTAAATCACGGAAGATTGATAATGTATTATCATCCATTGATCTTCTTAATAAGGTGTATTTGACTGTGGCGGTAATGTAACCTTTGTTAGCAAATTCATGCACGTATGGGTTAACATCACTCTTCGCACCACTGACCCAAGCACCACCATGAACGAAAAGCATCACGATATGTTTGTCGTTTCTTTTGGCGCTATCTGGGACATATAAGTCATAGTTATTTCTCACTTTAGTGGCGTCATAATCTTGACCACCATTAACGTTGAATTCATTAGCGTTAGCGCCACCAGCTTTATAAGTATTAGTGATCTTATTATTCACGCCATAAGGAACGTTTTTAAAGCAATATGAGTTTGGTGTTTCTTCGATTCTTTGGCCAACGACACCACCAGCTACGACGGCATCAGCTGGAATTGAATCTGCAGGTGGGTTATAAGAATTATTAATGGCGATATCATCGTCATTTAATAGACTACAACTTGATAGTGATAAGAAACCACCAAGGAGAAGCACTGTTAATAAAAATCTTTTCTTCATTGTTAATTCCTCCTATCCGTTGTAACCGTTATAACTATTGTTATAACCACCGTCGTAATTATTACCACCATCATAGTTTTGTTGGTTTCTCATTTGGCGTTTGACAATGCCTTTAATAATGGCATAGGCAATACCAACGAAGATACAGATAATGAAAATCATGGATGGGAATAAAGCATATGTTCTTGTGGCTAAGGCAATGCTCTTTATTGGAATACCAGTCATACCTAAATTAATGGTTGGTAAGACGAACTTGCCCACCACTAATAGGCCAATACCAAGGACGATTTGCAAAGAACCAAAGACCCAGAACCAAGGGCCAAAGAATGTCCAAGGTTTGTTCTTAGAAAGAGTTCTAATTAATGTGAAAACAAAGAGGATTAGCCAAAGAGCAGCGAAGACGAATAAGCCAATGAATAATCCTAACGCTACATAGCCAATCACTTGATAAACGACCGCTGGTGTTTGATTTAAAACATAAAGACCTAATAAACGGTCGGCATAATCAGGAGTAGTTTCAGCGGTTTTTTGCTCAAGTTCAGCTGGATCCGCTATTGAACTAGATAATTCGGTTTTTAAATAGTCAGATAAATAGATATATGAAATTTGATTGATTTGCTTTAGGGTGTTATCGCTATTAATGAGTTTTAAATCAGTCAAAACTGATGAGAGGTCATTCTTAATCGCGGTTTTGTTTTCTTCACCAAAACCTGATTTATCAAAATCTTCCATCGCATAATCGATTTCCGATAAAGCTTCATCGATTTGGTCGAATAAGACATTGGTCACAGAATCAACTGTGGCACCCACTTCACTAGCAGAATCATAAAGTAAATGTGAGAGATCTTTGAAATAAGTCTCATCCATGCCAACTTCGCTTTTAATATCAGCGGCGGTATAAGGAAGAGAATTATCAGTGATAATATTTTGAATTTGCGTTGTGACTTCATCTTCGATGATCCCTTTGATAACAGACCTGATTGTGAAGTCGGTAATTAAATTGACTGGTTCGTGTAAGGTTTCTGCAATACCTTCAACGTTTTTAGAAATGAGTTCGTTATTAATAACGTCACGATTACCATTCATGACTTTGGTTGTATCTGCAATGCCAAGTTTGAAACTGATGCCTACTTCAATCTTATCTGTTCCAAGTAAGTAAGCGATATCGAAGGAATCGGTATAGTCTGTGGTTGGAACAAATTGTGAGAATGTTTTAACATCCAATGCAATATTGGAGTTAAAGGTAATAGTAGGAACTGTGAAAAGGCAAACCATGGCCGCCGCGGATAACGCAAGAATGAATATGTTAAATATTCTGAGCACAAGTTTCATTGCTATTTTCTCCTAATTGAACTTATTATATAAAAAGTTCACGTATATATAAATAAGAAAGACGATTATTCGTTAACTTCTTGAAGCTTTTGCTTTTCTTCTTTTTCTCTTTTTTTGTCGATTTTCCAAAGGAGGAAAGTTAAAAGGATTAATAAAGCAATACCAATTCCTAGAAGAACCCAGCCCCACCAGAACTTAGTCAAGAAGCCCCAACCATAGACGCTACAAGCGGTATCAATGCCACGTGTAAAGAAGGCACACAGCATCACAAACCAAACTTTCATTTTAGCCGCACCCGCTAAGGTGGTAATGACATCATCAGGAAGTGGCAAAAGCATGCCTAATGGATAGAAAAACCACCCACGCTTCAGCCAATTTGTGCATTTTTCGGTTTGTTCTTTATCGTTGAGAATCCATCTAAGTAAGAATTTTCCACCACTTCTGCCAATCCAATAAAGGATGAAAGTGGCAATCCATATGCTAATCCAAGAAGTGAGCCAGACTTTCCATAACTCATCGTTAAACACCAAAGCACAAGGAATGGTAATGATTTGATTATTAATCGGAATGAAGATGACTTGGATAACTTGTAAAAAGCCGATAATTAACCAAAACCAAATATTACTGCCAATACGATCACGCAAGGCCAAGAAGTCTTCTTTTGTGGTATAACCACAAGCTTTCAAAATAAAATAGACTCCTACCGCTATTGAAGCAATCGCAACAAGAACGATAATTGTTTTAATAATCGAGCCTTTGTATTTCTTTAAAAAATTCTTCATTGTCTTTATTATAAAGGAAAAATGATTTACTATAAGTAAGATTATGAATTTCGAAATTATTCTTGCAACAAATAACCAACACAAACTTAAGGAAGTGAGAGAAATCTTAAGTCCTCATAAGATTGTGGTCTATGGTTTAAAAGATCTTAATATCAAACTTCCACCAGTTGAAGAGAATGGTAGCACCTATGCAGAGAACGCTTTAATCAAAGCGAAAGCGGTTCAACAGTTCACCACTATGCCAATCATTTCTGATGATTCAGGTTTAGAAATTGCTGCTTTAAATAATGAGCCAGGCCTTCATAGTGCGCGTTATGCTGAATCATTAGGCGGGCATGATAACGCTATTAAAGAAATCTTAAAAAGATTAGAAGACAAAAAAGATCGTTCCGCCAGATTCGTTTGTGATATCGTTTTGCTTAACGTTGAAAAAGAACCACGCCTATTTGAAGGTATTGCCCCAGGAACTATTGCCAATCAAAAAATGGGTGAAGGTGGTTTTGGCTATGACCCAATTTTTATTAGCAAAGAAACTGGCGAATGCTTTGCTTTGATGCAAAATAATAAAAACGCGGTTAGTCACCGCGCTAAAGCACTAAATAAACTTTTGACCTATTTGAAGATAAACGGATTTGTGCCGTTATAATACTTCTTTTTAAGTCTATTTTTCCAAGAAAAGTGTAGGATAATGAGCACCATTGACATTGGTAGCATCATCGCACTAACAATATAGATTAATAATTTGACTGTTGTGCTAGGAATGAAGATCGAAAGAATCATTCCAGTTACCACTGCTGCAAGCAAAATAATCGCCACAGGCACGCTTAATGTCACCAATCTAAAGAGTGGCAAGTTGTTTAAGAAGATCTCGTCTTTGATATAAGAAACATTCTTGTCTTTTGGTGCTAAACTGGCAGGTTGAATATGATGCACGCTCTGTAAAGGAATGTTCGCTTGTAAGTTAACTAACGGATTACCATTTGCGTCGAATTCTTCGAACAAATAACTCCCGCCATCACCAGCGACAAATCTTTGTTGGAAGACGGCGTTATAGTTATCTTCACTCTTTTCAATGCGTTCGATAATAGCTTTGAATTGTTCCTTATTGGAATTAACAAAGAAGTTTGCTTCTTCCAAAATATACTCACGATACTTTCTTATTTCATCAACGCGTTTCAAATATAGTTTGATACAGTCTTCTTCATAAAACACATCATGAGAAGTAATGCGCTTTTTCATTCTCGCTTCGTAGCGTTCTAAGGCATCGAGAAGGAGCCATAAGAAATTAAAGTACTCTTTAGAGTATTCTAAGTAGTGATATTGCTTAGATTGTTGACGATGGAGCAATAAGGCAAAACTAATTTTGCTCGTTCTTAAAGTTGATAAATAAACAAGGGAAAGGAGACGACCAAAGTACGCTACTTTCACTGAATCATCTAAATCGATAATATGGGCAAAGGTTTGATAGGCTAATAGGTATTCAGTAGTCTCAAACAAAGCCTTTGAAGCTTTCTTTAAGTGATAAGAGATCAACCAACTATAATTATTGATTGCATCTTTTGGCTTCATTGCCGCTGTACAGTTTGGGCAATAGCAAACATCCGCTTCTTTGTTGACTGCGAAGATGCGGTTTCTTTCATCACCTTTACAATGTGTACAAAAACCTCTTTTGAAAGCCATAATAGTAAAAATCCTATAACCCTATTTTATAATTCATTTTCAATTCGTCTAGATATTTCTTCAGCCATTTCGTTGATTTTATCAACACTCTCGTTTAAATAGTAACGGCCATTTTCATAAAGAATCTTGCCATTGATCATGGTCAATTTTACATTATTATCGTTACCTTTATAAACAATACTGTTTATAATATCGTTTGATTCTTTTGAATTAATGTGTGATAAATCGTATAAAATTATGTCTGCATACTTGCCCACAGCGAGCACATCCGCGTTTAACATGTTCATAGCGTGAGCAGCATTAACCGTCGCCATCTTTAATATTTCAAAAGCAGGGATGGTTTGATTTTCTGAAGCTGCTAGTTGCATTTCTCTGAACATACTTAAACTTTCATTACTAGCAGGTCCATCAGTTCCTAAAGAAACATTAATACCATTTGCTAGATACTTTGCTAACGGGGCTACTCCTGAACCTAAATAAAGATTGCTACCCGGACAAGAAATAATATTGAGATGATTGTCTTTACAGATTTGTACCTCTTCATCTGTTAAATGGATACAGTGGAAACCACCACCACCATTTTGGAATAATCCTTCTTCATATAAAAACTTAAGTGGGGTCATTTGATGTCTTTCAAAGCATTCTTCCACTTCTTTTTTCGTTTCAGAAATGTGTGTATAGAACGGACATTTAATCTTGCTGATAGTTTTTTTGGTATCTTCTAGCAAGGCAACATCCGCAGTATATTCGGCATGGAAGCCAACAGTATATGTGACAAGACCATCTTTTTTATCATTAAAATAATGATAATTTCTTACTAGATTTTCAATTAACACTTTCCCTGGATCAGGCGTACCTAATAGGAGTGTGCGCATGCCAAATTCCTCTGCGGCTTTTGCGCCTTCAAGAGGGAAGAAATAATGATCAAAGCAGGCGGTAATACCTAAACGAACATATTCTAGATACGCCACTTTATTTAGGTGATAAATATCTGTTGGAATTAACTTGGCTTCTCTTGGAAAAACATATTTAAAGAGCCAGTCTTGAAGATTGACATTGGTAGGTTTGTTTTTTAAGAAAACCATCGCGCTATGGGCGTGAGCGTTTTTAAGACCTGGCATTAATAAATTACCGTTACATTCAACGATACGATCAAAAGGAGCGAAGACGCTAGAATCTTTGCCAATATAAGCGATACGTGTATCAATAACGAGTAGATCACCTTCGATGATATTTTGGTCTAACATCGTTAAGATGCGAGCGTTTTTAAATAAAACCTTCACTTCTTTTTCTCCTTCTTTTCTTGTTTTGGACACATCTTTTCTAATTCAAGTTCATAAGCGTGTAATTCTTCACAAGCTTGATTGAGCTTTTCTTGATTAAGAACTGGCCCAATTCTTTCTTTAACATTAAATGGTTTGCCCACTACTAAACGCGTGGTTCTCCAAATGCTTTTTCTCTTCAAGTGATAGACAGGAATAATTGGTGTATCGCTTAAATAAGCGATTAATAAAACACCGCCTTTATAAGAATCAACACTACCATCACGTTGAATATGACCTTCTGGGAACATCGCTAATAAGTTTCCACCTTTAACATAATCCGCGAAGAATTTCATAGATTGATAAGATGGATTATCTCTATCGATTGGGAAAGAGAGGAAAACATTCTTATAAACCCATTTCTTAAACTTATTCGTTAATAGCTCTTTCATGAAAATAAAATGGAATCTTCTATATAGAAAAACACATTGCAAAATGAATGGATCACTATAACCAACATGGTTAGAAGTAATGATAGCTTTGCCTTTAACTTTTTTCTTGGCTTCTGGACCATCATATTTGATGCTTGGACGATACCAAAGAAGGCACTGCCACCAGCCCCACCATTTGACGATATCATAGAGGAGATATTTAAACGAAAACAGTTTCGCTTTATAGTTTGGTTTTTTCTTTTTGTTTTTTGCCATATCTATCCTTTATATTTTATATAATGGATTTTTATAAGGCAACGATAGTTATTTTGTTTTACAAAATGGTTTCAATGTTGTCTTTGCAATAAATAGCATGTTTGTTATAATAACAAATGGATTTTATTTAGGAGTTACTTATGAAGATTTATGAAGAACTCGAAAGAAGAGGATTAATTGCTCAAGTCACTGACGAACAAGAAATCAAAGATTTAATCAATTCTGGTGGCGCGAGATTTTATATTGGCTTTGACCCCACTGCCGATTCATTACACGCTGGTCACTTCATGACATTATGTTTGATGAAGAGATTACAATTAGCCGGAAATAAACCAATCGTCGTTTTAGGTGGCGGTACTGGTTTAGTCGGCGATCCAAGTGGACGTACTGATATGCGCGCTATGCTCAGTGAAGAACAAATCGCTCATAACTGTGCACGTTTTAAAGAACAAATTGGACGCTTTATTGAATTTGGTGAAGATAAGGCATTGTGTGTTAATAATGCCGACTGGTTAAAAGGCTTAAAATACACTGAACTTTTAAGAGATGTTGGTGCTTGTTTTTCTGTCAACAAAATGCTCACCGCTGAATGCTATAAACAAAGAATGGAAAAGGGTCTTACCTTCTTAGAATTCAACTACATGATTATGCAATCTTATGACTTCTATTATCTCCACGAACACTATGGCTGTAATATGCAATTTGGTGGCGATGATCAATGGAGTAATATGCTTGCAGGTACCGAATTAATTAGAAAGAAAACCGCGAAAGATGCCTATGCTTTGACTATTCCTTTATTAACCAATAGCGAAGGTAAGAAAATGGGTAAATCCGTCAATGGTGCTCTTTGGTTAGACAAAGAAAAAACCAGCCCATATGAATTCTTCCAATATTGGAGAAACATCGATGACGCTGATGTTGATAAATGCTTAAAGATGATATCTTTCAGACCAATCGAAGAAATCGAAGAGATGACTCGTTGGCCAGGTGAAAGAATTAATGAAAAGAAAGAATTATTAGCGTTTGAAATCACTAAATTAGTCCACGGTGAAGAAGAAGCGCAAAAAGCTTTGAATGCCGCAAAAGCATTATTCTCTGGTGAAGGTGACGATGCTAATATGCCAACTACTGAATTAGGCAAAAATGAACTCGGTGAAGGCATTGGTTTATTAGACTTATTAGTGCTCACAAAATTAGCAGCATCTAAAGGCGAAGCTAGACGTTTAATCGACCAAGGTGGTATTTCCATCAACGGCGAAAAAGTTAGCGATGTTAATTTAAGATTATCCGAGGCCGATTTAGTGGATTCTATCAAGATTAAAAAAGGCAAAAAAGCCTTCCATAAAGTTGTACTTAAGTAGGTTACTATTCTTTAACGAACGAAGCCTTACCAACAAAGGCCACATTACCGTTAGTCTTAACCACTATTGTTTCAGGATAAGAGGCGTCTGTATAAATATCGACAGCCTCTTTTTCTTTAATCTCTTTCATATAATTTAATGTTAAGGAACTTAAACGATGGCTGTCATAAAACTCTGAATCATGAGCGTCCATCAGTAATTCAACATATCTCACGTTATTCATATGAGAGTTAAAGTCTAAATCACTATAGTGAATTGTTCTTTTTTCAATAAAACTTGTTTCTTCAGGAATTGATAGTTTCTCTGGAAGAGGTAATTGATCTTCCGCGCTTTCGCCTGGTAATTTACTAATGACATCGCGGTCCACGATGACTTTACGAGAGATATTATCAATTAATGCCCAAATAGAAGCGGAACGAATGATGACTTCCCCTTTGCTATCGGTAACAAAGAAATAACGGGGATAAAGCATCGCCATATCTTTTCCTGGATAGGTATGAACGGTAATTTCTTCATCACAATCAGGAAGGCGTCTTACATCTAAACTCATACGAGTAATAACCCAGTCGATATTTCTCTTGCTTAAAGAGATGGAATCCACGCCTAAATCTTCTGTTGCTAAGAGGGCGATATCTTGAAAATAACGGAATATTGCAGAGATTTTGAGTTTGAAACGCTTATCAACGTCGTTATTAGAAATGATGAATGATTTACTGAACATAATTACCTCATTTAATGGCTTTAGCGACTGTTTCCGCTGAAGCAAAAGCGAACATTAAGTTATAGCCACCACACATGCCGTCAACATCTAATAACTCACCCACAAAGTAGAGATCTTTTTCTTTCTTTGATTCAAGGTTATTGTTAACTTCGTTAACGCTAATGCCACCATGGCTCACTTCCGCAATATTATAATCGTAAAAAGCTTTAAAAGAAAATGAAATTTGATGAATATCAAGGTTATGTTCAATTAAATAAGCAGCAATCTTTGGATGGACATATTGTTCATATTCTTCTTTTTTAATATTGTTATAGCCTTTTGCTAAATCTAAAACGACCTTCACATTATTCTTATCTTTTAAAGAATTAATCTTTGTAGACATATTAAGGATGACGATGCCGCTTAAGCCATCATCTTTAAATAAGACTTCTCCGTCTTCTTCATAGAAGAGTTTGTTATTGTTTATTAAAGAAACAGAACATTTAACTCTTTGGCCAGAAATCTTTTTAGTGTTTTCTTTAACCTTGATTGGGCTTAATGATGGGGATGGTTCTTCTATTAAATATCCATGTTGTCTCATTAACTCAATAATGGCACCATTAGTGCCTAACTGTGGATAGGCTTTACCACCACTAGCGAACACTAAAACATCGAATGCGTGTGTTTGTTTATTTGTGATTAATGTATATTGCTTATGATCTTTTTTATAATCTAAAACGTCTTCATTAAGACGAATAATAACGCCTAGTTGTTCTAAGCGCTTTTCTAACATCATCATGACTGTTTGAGCGGATAAAGAGACTGGATAAACTAAATTATCAATCTTTGTGGGATGGATGCCATATCTTTCAAAATTATCGATAAGGTCTTTTCTTGGAAGATTATCTAAGATACGATTAGCAAACTCATCGTTGTTGTATTTGCCTTTTGTTTCTCCTAGATTAGCATAGTTGCATCTCCCGTTGCCGGTGACAGAAATCTTCTTTAAAAGGCGATCATTTCTTTCAAAGACAGTCACATTAAAAGAAGGATTAAGTTCCTTAAGTCTAATTGCTAAGTACGCTCCTGAAGCGCCACCACCGACAATACCGATTCGCATAATGTTTTCCTTTATAAAATATCATCACATAACATTAATAAAAAAGATAGATATTTTATCTATAAATAAAAAGCCACGCTTTTAACGGCGTGACTTTTATAACTAACTAAAACCTAAACACTAATAACGATAAGGATTGTTTGGATCCTGTGGATTTTGTGGGTGTTGTGGTTGAGGTTGTGGTTGTTGATATTGTGGATATCCTTGTGGTTGTGGTTGTTGTTGATATTGTGGATATCCTTGTTGAGGTTGTGGATAACCTTGTTGTGGATATGGTTGATATTGTCTTGGAGCTGGACGATTCGCTGGTTTCTTTGGATCGAGCTTGCTGGAGACGATAAGTAACGCCAAAGCAAAGACGAAGAAAACCCACATAAGAATAAATGGGACAAGAGAAACAACTAATCCACCAGCGATGATCATAAAGACAAACGCAAACACGTTAAGTCCTGCTGAAATAGAAAGCAAAATGACTGAACCTTTGATTCCTCTTTCTCTCTTGAGAGGCTTTGGAAGTGCAATAAGTAATAAAATAAGAGCAGCAAGTCCAAAGATACTGGCGATAAGGCAGAAGAGATCTATAAATGGAATTCCGTATAACCAACTTCCGCTTGGCATAATACCGAAAATCACAATCATCGCAACAAACATGAACGCTAATCCTGCGAAAGCATTGGCAAGAATTGGTTTCACTTTCATTTCGCCAGATAACACTTTATGAGCAGCGAGAGCGAGAGTGGTTAAAGATATAGTAGTAATTAAGAATATATTACAGAATGAGTAGAGCAAGATGCCCATATATGCGCCGCCGAAACAGAAATTATAGAACGCCATAAATGGAACAGCAAACATTGTCATGAACATTAAAGGTTTTGCGTTCACATGGTGTTCTTTATCTCTGAACGATCTAATGATCGAAGCTATGCCCGTAGCCAAACTGACGATAAAGCCAATTAACGCCAACGTTAACAATAGGTAGGAGAGCACTAAGACAATAATTACACCGACGCCACCGCCGAAATAAGCGAAGGAACCGATTGTTTCAACAATGCCAAAAATCATGGCAGTTAAGTAGAAAAGTGCGGATAAGATAAACATACCCATGAACACGAAACGATTAACTGTTTGCATGACATATGGATTTCTTTGACGTGGTTGTCTAGGTTGTTGTGGTTGTTGATAACCATAATAACCTTGTTATTGATATCCTTGTTGAGGATATTGTTGTGGCGCCTGTTGATATTGTGGTTGAGGAGCAGGCTGTGGTTGTGGTTGTGGCGCTGGTTGAGGCGCTGGAGCTGGTTGTGGAGCTGGTTGCTTTTGTGGAGCTGGACGTGGAGCTGGTTGAGGCGCTGGTTGTGGTTGCGCACCAACTGGAGTACCACAGGCAGGGCAAAAGCGAGCATTTGGAGCTAATTCCAAATGACAATTTGGGCATTCATTTGCTGGAACCAATTGCACACCGCATTCTGGGCAGAATTGGAACTTATCATCAAATTTAGTCCCACACTTTGGACATTTTTTCATTGTGTGTACCTCTTATTCGAATATGTCGAAAATCTAGTTATATTGTTTAGTATTTTTTAGCATATGTCTAGTAAAAAGTTATTTGCGCCCGTACATATTAAACATGCTTTAAAGATGCTAAAACCATTTTTTGCTTAAAGACAATAAAAAAAATGCCGGCCCGAAAGCCGACATTTTCGCATATAAATGTAAGTTTAGTATCTTATTGTTTTAATGGGCTACTGAGTAATGGGTTAGCAACTAAGCCAGCAAGGGCGAGAATCCATAAAACGTAGACGAGAAGGTATTTGCCACCTGCACCTTCCATGGATAAAATCATGATGACAAATAAGACTAACGCGATAGATGCAGCCATGATTTTGCCGACTAAAACGTTGTTTGCAAACGAGACTTTGCGAACGATAGCAGCAACAATAATAAGAATTGCAAAGACAAATAAAGCCCAGAATTTTCCAGGAAGATTGCCGATTTGACCGGCTTTGCCGTAGAAAATAAGAAGGACGATGCAACCAACTAATTCAGCGATTGCAGCGATAACAACGAGCTTAACACCTTTGTTATCTTTGGCTTGTCCATCATGCTTATCTAATTTCACAAGCGTGATGATTGAAGCAATAGCAATGATTGTCCAGCAAACAACTCTTGCTAACCATGTAGCAACGAAGTATAAGAATCCTTCAAAAGAATCGATGCCTTTAATCGCGTTAACGATATCTGTTGTATAAATAATGACACCAACAGCAGCGGCTGCTAAGACCAAGCCAAAAAAGACGTAGCCTAAGTATTTACGTAAACTTTCCATATTTTCCTCCTATAAAAGATTTACGTTTTTAGTATAAACATAAAACAAACTATTTGATAAGCGTTATTTTGATTAAAAAATATTTTTAAAGTTTCTTGATACAGTGATAAAAAAAGAATTGAGGCATATACTTCAATTCTATTTTTTCATTCGTGGGTCGAAAGCACCATTTTGATACAAAGTGAGAACACTTGCATACAGTGCATACACTTTATTTTGATTTCATTATATGCTCCATGAATACCGATCTGGTTTTCATTCCCATTTTTTCATAGAACTTTAAGGCGGCGTCATTGCCTGGCCACACATTTAAAGTGACTTCATAGCAATTATTCTCTTTTGCGGTTTCCACTACTTTTTGGTATAAGGATTTACCAATACCTTGT
>JAGCDH010000015.1 GCA_017651165.1 Bacilli bacterium | reverse complement strand
TGACTTTGCGCATCCTCTTCAAGACGCAATTGAAGGAGTCACCCACTCCATGTGTTCCTTAGAATTTGATAACCACCGCATCCTTTATGATTGGTTTGTAGAAAAATGCGAAATGCCAAACGTCCCACATCAATATGAATTTGGTAGATTAAACATCACTAATACCGTGATGAGCAAAAGATATCTCCGTCAATTAGTGGAACAAGGCTATGTCACTGGCTATGATGATCCAAGAATGCCGACTTTAGTGGCTTTAAAAAGAAAAGGCTTCACTCCAGAAGCCATTAGAAACTTCATTCTTTATACTGGTTTATCAAGAATCAATAGTGTCACTAACGCAGAAGAACTTGATAACTTCTTAAGAGAAGAACAAAAGATGAAAGCCACTCGTCCAATGGCGGTCTTAAATCCATTAAAAGTGGTCATTGATAACTATCCAGAAGATAAGATTGAATATCTTGAAGCTTCTAACAATATGGAAAATCCTGAATTAGGTAATAGAAAGATTGCCTTTGGCAAATACTTATATATTGAACAAGAAGACTTCATCGAAGAAAAACCAAATAGAAAATGGAAGAGACTATCTATTGGTGATGAAGTGAGATTAATGCACGCTTATTTCATTAAGTGTAATAGTGTCGTTAAAGATAACGATGGTAAAATCGTTGAAATCCACTGCACGTATGACCCAGAAACCAAATCCGGTAGTGGCTTTGAAGGAAGAAAACCAAATGGCACAATTCACTTTGTGGAAGCGTCAACCGCATTAAAAGCCACATTCAACCACTTTGAACCATTAGTATTCGACGAAACTGAAGAAACTAAAGGCACAACATTCATTGAAAGAATTAATCCAAATTCCCTAGTGGTCCTTCATGGTTATGTTGAATCATCCTTAAAGAGCACCAAACCATTAGATAGATTCCAATTCATCAGAAATGGTTATTACTGCACAGATAAAGAATCTAAAGAAGATAGTTTAATCTTTAATAGAACCTGTCCATTAAAATCGTCATTTAATTAAGCATGAAAGTTAGCAAGAAGTATTTGATATTTACGATTATCGCTGTGGTATTTGCTTTAGCAATCAACGGCTATATCATTATGCATTCTTGCTTGCACGCTACCGCTAGTGGAAAAGAGAGCAATTCTGTTGCTCATGTCGTTGAAGGTGTTGTAGAAACATTCAGTGGCGACTCCAATACAATTAACGATAGCAACTTCGCCGCTTTTGCTGCGTTCGTTAGAAAAGCCTTTGGTCACTTTGGCTTATTTATGGTCAGTGGCCTATTAACGTCAATGGCGTTCTTCTTAGTTTTAAACCCTCATAAATGGGCCAAGTATTATTTACAAATAATCATCGCCTTAGCGTTTGGCTTAACGATTGCCGTTATTACGGAAGTCATTCAATTGAATGTGCCAGGTAGAAGTGGTGAATTTACCGATGTACTAATTGACTATGGTGGTTATGTATTTGGTTTCTCAATAATATTCTTAATACTATTTCTTGTTATTAAATCCAAAAATAAAAAAGCGCCAAGCCGGAATGATTAATAAGGCTGGCGTTTTTAATAATAATATTATTAGTCACTTGTAAAAATTACAAGTAAATAAAAAATACGATTTTTAATTGCAAATACTAAAGTATTACTTTACAATAATCTTGCCACGAAAGTGGTGGGATGCGTTCCTCTCGAACCCCTTACACTCGTAAGGAGGTAAGAGGAAATGAATAGAAATCTCATTAGAGGTTTTAAAAAAGCGATTATACTGACCATAATCGCCTGTCTACTATTGATGGTGTTTAACTAGACCCCTCAGTAGTGAGAGAACGCATCTCTCTAGTTACATAATATAGCCAATTCAGTTAGACTGCAAATAAAATTTGATAATTCAATACACTTGTAAAAAATACAAGTTATAATGAAAGTATGAATATTGGGAAAAGATATCAACTATATCGTCGTAGATCGAGATTAACTCAAAAGGACGCGGCTAAGCTTATCGGTGTTAAATCCTATCAGCTTGCAAATTACGAATCTAATAGAAGCGAGCCTTCTATAAAAGTCCTCATTGCGATGGCAAAGTTATATCGTGTTTCAGTTGATCAGCTGTTAGGTGTTACGCAAAAGCCTCTTTTAGAACCAAATGAGGATTTGATTGATCAGCAAGAAGCAGAGCGCCAAGAAATGGAAAAAGCATTAAAGTCTTTGCTTAAAAGATTTGGGATTATTGACAAGGAACAATAAAACCATTTTTGTGGTTTTGTTTATTGTTATAAAAGTGTAAAATACATAAGCAATTATTATGAGTAAGAAAAAGGCGATTAGAAGATTTGATTTATCAAAGCCTTTCAATCCAGAAGATATTAAAGGCTTAACAGAAAACGAATTAAATCAATTAGCGGAAGATATCCGTGCTAATATCATTTCAAATTGCGCGAAAAATGGTGGTCACCTCGCTAGTAGTTTAGGTGTGGTGGAATTAACTATTGCCTTACATCACTATTTTGATCTACCTAAAGATAAGGTCATCTTTGATGTTGGTCATCAATGCTACGCTCATAAGATATTATCTGGCCGTTCTTTAGAAAACCTTAGACAAGAAAATGGTGTATCTGGTTTCCAAAGAAGAAGCGAATCAGAATTTGATCCATATGAAGCTGGTCATAGTTCCACCTCTATTGGTGCGGCAATGGGTTTTGCCACTGCCAGAGATTTAAATAAAGAAAACTATAATGTTATTGCCGTCATTGGTGATTCTTCATTAGCCAATGGTGTAGCTTATGAAGCCTTAAATAACCTAGGTACATTTGAACACAAAGTCATTCTTATCATTAATGATAATAACCGTTCCATTGGTAAGAGTGTGGGTCACTCTTCCAATATGTGGGAAAAGTTTAGATTAGGCAAAGGCTATTTAAAGAGAAAAGAACGCTACAGAAGAGTGATGAAGAAGACCAAATTTGGTCGTGGTATTTATAAAGTTACCAGTGCGATTAAGAACTTCTTTAAATATCTCTTTATTAGAAAGAACACTTTCTACAATATGGGTTTATATTACATTTCTCATATTGATGGTCATGACATTAAAGCCTTAGAGAAAGCCTTTAAGTATGCGGTCAACGCTCCTAGTAGTGTTGTTATTCACGTTTCCACGATTAAAGGTAAAGGCTACGAGCTAGCGGAAAAAGATAACATCGGTGATTGGCATGGCGTTAATCCATTTGATATTAAGACTGGTGAACCACTTAAGAAACTAGATCCAAACTATATCTCTTGGAGTGAGGTTTACGCTAATTTAGTGGATACGTACATGCAAAAAGACGAGAAAATGGTGGTCATTAATCCCGCCACTGTGATTGGTAGTCATTTATGTCACGTCTTTGATCAATATCCAGAAAGAACATTTGATGTTGGTATCTCCGAAGAACACGCTGCGATCTTTGCGTCTGGTATGGCGGTCAACGGCTTACATCCATATGTCTCCGCTTACAGTACATTCTTACAGAGAGCTTACGATGAAATGAGTCATGATATCGCTAGAATGGACACCAATGTCACCTTATTAGTGGACCGTGTTGGCTTACCTGGTAGTGATGGTGAAACTCACGAAGGCATCTTTGATGTGGCTTATTTAAATACCATTCCTAATATTGCTATTTGTATGGCTAAAGACCAACAAGAAGCTAGTGAATTATTTAGCTTCTCTTCTTCTTATGAACACCCATTAGCCATTCGTTATCCACGCGGTAAAACTTTAAGACAAGAAGAGAAAGAACCTGCTTCTATTAAACTCGGTGAGTGGCGTTTAGAAAACAAAGGTGATGACACTGTAATCATTACTTATGGTCCGGTTACTAACGAAGTAGTGGAACGTTTCAACAAACACACCGTAGTGAACGCTTTGTTCCAAAAGCCAATTGATGTTGAATTATTAAAGACTTTATTAAGTAAAAAACGAATCGTTATCTATGATATATATGGTACAGAAGAAGGCTTTGCCTCGATTGTTAAAGAAGAATTAAATAAGCTTTCATATAAAGGCCTTGTTAAATCTTTGTGTGTGCCATCATCATTCATTAAACACGGTAATATTGATAGCCAAATCAAATCTCTCAATATATCGTTAGAAGATTTGCAAAATCTTTTATAGTATAATTAACTCGTGATTACGTTATTAAAACCCATTGGACATTGTTTTGGTGTTCTAAAAGCGATTGAAATCGCTAAAGAAACAAAAGAGAAATATAAAGATAAGAATATCTATGTTTTCGGCTTGCTTGTTCATAACGAGGAAGTGGTTAAAGACTTAGAAGAACACGATATCAAAACCATTGAGATGAATGAAGATAATGCGATAGATCTTTTGAATAAATTCACTAGTGACGATGTCGTTATCTTTACCGCACACGGCCATCCACGAGTATACGAAGATATCTTAAAGAAGAACGACGTGACCTATGTGGATGCGACTTGTAGCAAGGTCAAGGATTGCTTTAATGTTATCAAAGAAGCGAAAGAAGTGATCTATATCGGCAAAGCGGGACATCCAGAAACAGTCGCGGCGTTAACGATGAATCAGAATGCGCATTTGTATGATATTAGAAGTGGTTTGGATTACTCTTTGATTAAAAGTGATAATCCCTTAGTGATCAATCAAACAACATTGTCATTCTTAGAACTTGCACGCATCCATCAAGAGATTAAAGATAAATTAACAAACGCTGTCTTTTATGATGAGATTTGTAACGCCACTTTGTTGAGACAAAAAGCCATTAATGAATTAGGCGATGATGTTGATACAGTTATTATCGTAGGAAGCAAGAAGTCTTCCAATACGATGAAACTATATGAGATTGCTAAGAATATCCATCCAGATAAACATATTGTGCTAGTCAATAATGTTAATGAACTGAAAGAATATGGCTTAGTCTTTAAAAACGCTGTGATTGCCAGTGGTACATCCACATCCATTGAAACAATCAATGAGATTAAAGATTATTTAAGTTCGCTTTAGTTTGATCTTTTTCAATAATTTCAATCATTTCCCTAGGAGTCACAATGTAGTTTCTAATAGGGTAGTGTTTCATATTGCCAGTTACTAGATAAGCATCCATTGTGTTTCTCGCACTCATGACGATTTCATAAAAAACAATATCGTCTTGGTCAATAAAATCTTCAAGAGTTTGTTCTCTCTTTAAAAAGATACCCTTTTCATAAAATAGTGATATCAACTGAGAAACTTTGTTGTTATCAATGTCAAACTTATTTCGCGTTAAAACATCAACATACTCGTTAATAATTTCATCACTTAACAAAGGGATGATGGTGTTTGTGTTAACACAATTAATAATTGATCCAGGAATTGAATCGGTTTTAAGCATAGACGAAACGATAACGTTTGTGTCTATCACTGCATAATAGGTCACTTGACCTCCTTTCTCCTCCGTTCCTCTCTGGCTAGTCTAATCTCTTCGTTGATTTCGTCAAGAGTCATTTCAGAATTGCCAATTTCTTCTGAATGCTTTTGAATACTGGTGATAAGCTTGTGCATTCTTAAACCAGATTCAGTCAGCATCATTTCGAAAGGGAAACCTTCAACTGCGACTGTTCTTTTTAAAAACATCCTAACCGCAGTTGATAAATCCAAACCCATTTGTTCGAAAATGGCGCTTGCTTGATTTTTTAATTCGTCATCAACTCTCACTTGTAAGACTGCCATAGATTAATTCCTCTAATCGTTTTCTTTCTACCGCTATTATTGTAACGACAATGTAATACAATGTCAATACAGAAAGACATTTAATTTGCGATATTCTTTTAGAAAGCATACAATACAAGTGGACTAAGAAATATGAGTAATCAAATCAATCACGTCGCGATTATCATGGATGGCAATGGTCGTTGGGCCAAACAAAGAGGTCTCTCTAGAACCAAAGGCCACGAAGAAGGCTGTAAGAGAATCATTGAGATCTTTGATGCGGTCAAAGCTAATCACATCTACGCGATGACTCTTTATGCGTTCTCCACTGAAAACTGGAACAGACCAAAATCAGAGATTAGTTTGTTATTTAGATATCTCGATAAATTCTTTAAAGATAACATTGTTACATTCATGAAAGACGGGATACGTGTGCAAGTTATGGGTGATATATCAAGACTCCCAAAGCATAGTCAAAAGACAGTCACGGATGCGATCAACAAAACCAAAGACAACGATAATTACGTTTTCAATATCGCTTTAAACTATGGTTCTAGACAAGAACTAGTCAAAGCCACGAAAGAAATAGCTCAAGAAGTGAAAGACGGCAAATTAGACATCGATAGCATTGATATGGACACTATCAGCAATCACTTATACACAAAGAATCTCCCACCAGTGGACTTAATGATCAGAACTAGTGGTGAACAAAGGTTATCAAACTATCTACTCTACCAACTAGCCTACTCTGAGTTCATCTTCACTCCGATCTATTGGCCTGACTTCCATAAAGAAGACTTTGAAGAATGCTTAAAACAATATCAAAACCGCGATAGAAGATACGGGAAAATAGAAGAATAGGGCAATCGTTGAATGGTAAGCCCTTTTCTTTTACAATGAAGATAATTACTGAGGAAAATACTTATGAAGAAACTGTTGCTTTTATTACCTCTTTTTGCGCTTTCTGCATGCACTAACGGGTCTATAATTGGTGCTTTTGGCGGTGGCAAAATCGATAGCGCCAAAGCCAAACATATTTACGAAGATAATATCTTTGGTGTCGATACGTCTAAATCCAATGTCATTATGGAATATGATTATTATTCTGAAAACTATTGGAAAGAAGACAAAGCCAAGAGTTGGGAGAGAGAAAAATATATTTTAAAAATAACTGAAGATCGTCATTTCTATTTTGCTGTAGAGGCAAGCCGTGATGAGAGTGGCCTAGTCTCTAAAGAAGAATTCTATTATGCGCAATCTCGTGGTGAGGACGTGGGGTATTATATTGAAACAGATGGGGATGGAAAGGTTCGAACAAAGGTTGCCTATGTCGGCACTTATGACTATGAAAACGATTCTAATGGTCGGGCTCCTTACGAGCTTCGACAAACTTTTTCCTATTTAAAACTTAAAGACACATATACCAGTTTACCGTTCTATTATTTAGAACAAATGGCCGTTCAACCTTTTGCGGATTCTGGTACTGGCCTTCAATACACCATGGAAACAACTTATTCTTCAAAGAATAGCAAGAGTTTAGAAATCAAAAGCGAAATGAAGTTGGTTTCAAAACCAGATTACAGTTTAGGTGTTAATATAGGTTATGGCACGATTACTTTCGAGAATTCGCGTTTCACCAAATATTATGGACGGACAGGTCGTGAAGATTTGGAAGAAAAATCTTTTAACGATATAACAATTAATTACACTTATCCATCAAAACTTAATATTGATCTTCCATCTGATTGGTCTAAATATGTTGTTGGCTAAACTTCTCATGAAGACAGATACGGAAAAATAGAAGAATAGTGGGAAACCGCTATTTTTTTATTCATTAATTCCGCTATTAAGGTCGTATATCAAAGTGGAATATGCTATAATCTTCCTATGGAAGAAAAGTTATATAGAAAACACATCATAGAAACAGGAATGGGCTTACAAGCAGTCGATGGGCTTAAATGCTCTCCCTTTTTTGTGAGCCAAGCACAAAGATATATTGAAGGTGAAATTACTCTTACGGAACTAGAAGAAATTATAGATGCCTATTACAAAAACAAACACAAGGAAGAAAGAACTTAAAAGACCAGCATCAGTTGATCCATTAATGTATTAATTTAGTGGTCTTTGGGAAATAACTCAAAACAAATAGGAACCATTGGGAAAATAACCAGCGGTTTTTTATTAACGATATATGTCACAAAATTATAGATAATATTAATATTATTCTATAAAACTAAAATGTCACAATATTTACATTTTTGTTTAGATGATTTAAAATATAGACATGAAAGTTGTTGATTACTTAAAAGAAATCTATGGTTATTCAGTACCCATCTTCCTAAAAGACATTCGCATAGGAGGAAAGAGCAAAGCTGCTGTTAGAAAAGAACTTTCTCGTGCTGTCGAAAAAGGGCAACTAGTTAGAGAGTCCAAAGGCATCTACTATCTTTCTGAAGAGACACTTCTTGGAACTCCAAGTGTGCTTTCGTTTGAAAAAATAGTGGAAAAGAAATTTATCAGAGATGATTATGGTTTCCCTGGCCTTGATTTGAATACCTACGGCTACTATACTGGCCAAACATTTTTGAACAAAATCGGATTATCACAACAGGTTCCAGCGGTGTTAGAGATTACTACTAATAACACAAGCTGCAAAAGATATTTCGCCTGTAGTGGTTTTAAAGCTTTGCTAAGAAAAGGGAAAATTAAAATCGATAGGTTTAATTACAAAGCATTACAATTTTTTGATGCCTTTTATTTGCTTGATGCTGATGACGTCAAAAAACACCACGACCTTCTTTTTAAGTACATTCAACAGAATTTAGTAAAGTCCGACTTCGAAAACTACATTGGCTTGTACAGCACACGTACGCTGAAGCTCATTGTCGAAGGAGGATTAATTAATGCGTTTAGATAGCGACCAAGAGTTATTCAAAACAGCCATCGAAGCAGTAGAAAAAGAGAACAAGATTTTAAGAGAATATGTCGAAAAAGACTATTGGATTGTTTTGCTACTGAAAGAAATTTTTCATCAAGACCAAGAATATGTGTTTAAAGGTGGGACATCACTTTCCAAATGTCATCGCCTTATAAAACGCTTTTCAGAAGACATTGATATTTCCTATGAAGAACCTTTTGTAGAAATTGATTCTAATTTAAAGGGCAAGAAGTTCAAAGGTATTTCCCGCTCTATCAAGGCCCTTAATTTTGCATTAGTGAATTCAGAAAGACTTAAAAGAACGGGTTATTTTAATCGATTTGAGTGTCCTTATCCCTCAATCTTTGAAGACAATAAAATTGAAAAGAAAGTGATCGTGGAACTAGCGGCGCAAACACCATCATTTCCTTGTGAAGAAAAACAAGTTCAATCATTCATTGGCGAATACTTTGATAAGACTGGAAGGCATGATCTCACTATGAAATATGAACTAGAGCCATTTATTGTCAAAACCCAGTCTTTAGCAAGGACACTAGTGGACAAGACATTTGCGATTTGCGATTACTATCTTTCAAACAAATGCCAAAAACATTCTCGTCACCTTTATGACATCACAAAGATTTTGACAGTCATAAATCTCGATGAATCAGTGTGTGATTTGTTTAAACAGGTGAAAGAATACCGCAAGAGCAGTCCTATTTGCTTATCCGCTAAAGAAGGAGTGGTGCTCTCTACCATTCTAACCAGCATCGTTAATGAAGAAGTGTTCAAACAAGACTATAACAAATTGACAAAACCTCTCTTATATGAGCAATGCTCGTATGAGGCTTGTCGTTCATCATTAGAAGAGCTCTTATCTTTCTTAAAACTGCATAGTCTATAAACATTAATTCGATATTCATTAACCTATAAGAGCATAAAAAATATTTGTATAATATTTATTATTCGCTATAATGAATAAGCGGATAGTTATAAACTAACTGATTAATGAATATGAATACCATCATTAGAAAAATGAGTATAAAAAACGAAAATGTTTTGATGACATCTTCTTTTGATGGTCAATCGGTCACTGTTATCAAATACTAGAATGTATACAGATTAAAGGTATTGTTCTAGTTTTTTTGTGGCCCTCATTGATTTATTTAATCTAATGAGTTTATAATACCGCTTAAAGTTAGGAAGCCGTCTATACCTTATTGGTATATGTAAAATAGCTATCTAACTAACTCCTTCTTAATCTATCTCACTAAGTCGAAGCCTGTGGCACCTCAATAGGGGGTAGAGGTCATACTTTTTCTAGGTATAACGCGCGTATATCTATGAACTTTCATGCTTTAAAAAACCGCTATGTATTACGTCATTCAAGTCAAAACTGGTAAAGAACAACAGGCCATCGAGGATATCCTAAAAAATAAACCCGATGATCCTAATTTTGATGTGTTCGCTCCTCATAGAAAAAGTATCCGTAAATACAAAGGTATCGAAAAAGAAGTCATTGAAAGATGCTTCCCTGGTTATGTCTTTGTCGAGACCGATAATGTTAAAGGTCTATTTGAACAGCTTTATTGGACACCAGGATTCACCAAACTCCTCGGACGAGAAGCAGACACGAATAACTTTGTCCCACTTAATAAAGACGAATCAAGAATGATCGATATCCTTTACTCTAGAAACAACGACCGTATCACTGAAATATCAAACATCGAAGTGAGAGAAGGAGAAATGATTAGAGTGTTAGATGGTCCTTTAGCAGGACTTGAAACGCAAATCATCAAAGTCAACTTACACAAAAGAAAAGTGACAGTGGCCCATGTTTTCTGCGGTCGACTAGTCACATCCGGTATCGGAATCAATATCATTACAAACATCATCAACAAATAAAACATACATTTAAACTCATAGACGGCGAGATAATACTCGCCTTTTGACGTAGTTAAACATATTAATAAAATTAATATAAAATAAAGCTAAAAAGATTTGCTGAAGAAGAGGAGGTAAGTACTATATGCCTAAAAGTAATGATGAAGAATTAAAGGCCAAAGAACAGCAAAACGAATCTTTAGCGGACAGCAAGAAGATTGATCTTTACATCAACAATTCTGATAAAGATGAACCAAAAGGCATCTCTATCATGAATGTTTTTTCACGCTTGAAGCAAAGGTTCCACATTTATGTGTGGGTCATGTTAATCGGCTTATTCGCTGGTTTATTAGCCCCAACACTCATGTACACATTTAAAGATAAGCAAGAATCCGCTGTCGCGGTCTTAGGACTCGATTATGGCGGTGCTGATGCCGGATTAGCGCCAGATGGCTCCGGTCTTGATATCACTTATCTCAAATCGTCATACATCGTCCAAAACGCTTTAAACAGTGTCACTCTTTCTAAAGAAGTGAGTACTGCTCAAGTCCAATCTAACTTAGTGATTACTGGTATCTTAACTGATGAAACCAGACAACAAATGGAAATCATCAATAAGTTAGAAGAGGTCAAGAATAATGATTTCTCTAAAATGCTCGCGGAATTCACTAAGAAATACAGAGCCCAATACATTGTTTCTTTAAATAACTCCTTTGGTGAAGGAAGAAGCAAAATCAAATTAAGTAGTAGTGACCTTTCACACTTACTTAATGCGGTCACCATTGCGTATAACGATTACTTTGTTGAAACATATCAAGATATTGAATTACCAGTTAACGAAGTCGATGCGATTAACGTTGAATTCTTAGACTATCTTGAACTCTTAGACAAAGCTTCTAGTTCCTTAACTAACTTACAAGCCTACTGCAACAATAGAGCGGGCTTAATGGCTGGTTTCAGAGGCAGCGATAACGGTTTGTCATTCTCTGACTTAGCGGGTATGATTGGCACTCTTAGATCAGCAAGTATTGAAGATTTATATTCATACATCTACTTAAACAATGTTTGTAAAGATAGAGATGTTTTAGTCTCTTCTTATCAAAATCAAAGAATGGGCGTGGCCTCTGCCTTAACAGTGTGCCAAACCAACATTGATAAGAAAGATGATGAAATTGATAGATATCCAAATAAATATGTCGAAGTCACAACCACTCAAGCAGGTGGTGAAACCAAGACATATACGATGAAGAGTGAAGGCTATAACCAACTCCTTCTTGAACGTCTTGATCTCCTCAATCAAAAATCAGCCTTAGAAGAACAATTAGCCGTCATCGACTTCCGTATTGATTTATTAACAAATGGTGCTGAACCAACTCCTGCGGAAATCGCGGCAGTGGAAGAGGAAATTACTGAAATCTTAGCGAGAACTAAAAACCTCTTCAATATCGCTACTGAAAACAGTAAAGAACTCTTTAATAGCAATGCTTATCAAAATAGATATATGCACGCTGTCACTACTTATGAAAGCGAATCACTCAAGGATAACTTAAAGAAATTCGTTTTAGGGGCAGCCTTAGGCTTATTCTTAGGCGTCGCTATTTGGGTCGTGGATGCTTTCGTCCTCGAATTCAAAGCGGTCAAGAAAGCCAACGAAGAAATGGAGGAGGATGCCTAATATGAAAAACAAACACATTTATATTCCATTATTCATCTTTTTAGGCGCAGGACTTGTTTCCTTAATCGCCTCTGCGGTCGACTTTAAAGGTCCAAATAAACAATTAAGCTATGCCGCGGCGACTGTCCAATTCAACCACGATGGTGCTTCTGATGGCTTAGATCCAAATGGTCGTTCCTTTGATGCGCGTAACTTCATGACTGATGATGTTATTACATCCGCATTCCAAAAGAGCGAACTCGTTGACGCTAACTTTGACGTGGAAGCGGTCAAACAATACATCGCTATTGAAAACGTTGTCCCAAAGAACATTGTCAAAGAAATTAATTCATATGAATCTATCTTAGATGTCCAAAATCCATCAACAGATAAGATTACCACTAAGGATTATCACCCAGTCAGATATCGTATCGTGGTCTATCAAGACTTGGGCGTCTCACAAGGTAAACTCAATGAATTAGTGAAGAACCTCGTTGATGAGTATGTCGCTAAATTCAATGATGTCTATACTAATACTCTTGATAAAACTGCCTTTGATGAATTATTAGAGTTTGATGCTTATGATTATTCATATCAAACACAACTTCTTTCAAGAAAGATCAGTGTCATTATGAATTTCGGTAACGAATTACACGCTAGACACAATGATTTCTCAGTGAATGATGTGTCATTTAGAGATCTCAATGCGATTGGTAATCAATACATCGAAAACTTAAATACTATTGCGGACTATATCAACTTAAAGTCTGTCACTAAGAATCCTCAAAGATTGAAAGATTACTATAACTATCAATTAGAGCTCTTACAAAAAGACTACGATAAGTATGAAAAAGACTTACAAGCGGTTTCCACTGAACTCAATACTTATACCATTGATAAGACAGTCTATGTTGCGAATGGTGAAACCATCGTTCCGGTGGGCAATAACTCCGCGGAAACATATGATGCTTTAGTTAATAGAAAACTCTCTTTAGAAAATACCGTTGCTTCTCTCCTTGCAGAAATCAACGATATCACTCTCTTAAGAAATAAGATTGATAATGTCACCGCTCAAGAGATTAGCAATGTTACTATTCGTATTGGTAACATTAAGACCAAATATGAACAATTAGAAGCTGATTTTGAAAATTTACTCAACGCTTATAACGCTAAATATATGGGCGAAGGTGTTATCGCTAAAGGTCAAGTCAGATATCAATCTAGTTCCTTGTTATCCGTGAGCTTTATTGTTCACGCCATCAAAGTAGCCCTTCCAATTATGCTCATCACCATGTTAGGTATTTCTATCTATTATTTGACTCGTGCTATAAGAAAGCAGAAGAGAATTGCTTGATTTAAGATTGCATCCTGTTTATTTTTTCAAACTACTGTTTAGGAGTTTTGTTTTATGAATCAACCTAAAAAACGTTCTTTATGGAAATCCACATTAATGCTTTTGCTCAAATGGTTTCATTTCTTTGCGGTTTATGGAGCATTTATTACTTGTTGGTATTTCTTTTATGCTCGCATTATTGAAGACGGTATTCAAATGTCGACATATGATATTTTGTTATCCGTTGTCATCTTTGTGGCCTTTTTCTTTTTTGCTGGCGTTTACGGTATCTATAAGATTGCCTATCAAAGAAGAACAGATTTAATCTTCGCTCAATTTTTAACGTTATTCTGTACATATGGCTTAGCTTATTTCATTCACACAATTAGAAGAGCGCATTTCCATAATCCGTTATGGCTATTAGCTTTCTTTGGTGCCTCACTAGTATTCTCTTTTCTTTGGACGTATTTGACTCATTTCATTTACTTTAAGATACACAGACCAAAGAAAACTATTTTGCTCTACACCAAAGATGCTGATCTAGTGAGGATTAAAGAAGCGTATAAACACAACAAGAGATTTAATGTTGCAGAAAAAGTAAATGTTGCCGATATGCATTTTGAAGAAATTGTCAAAATAATTGATGGCTATGAAAATGTCTTTGTGGCAGGTGTACAAGCTTCAACGAGAAACGGTATTGCTAAATACTGCGTTGATAAAGGCATTCAAGGATTTTTCGCTCCACATGTGGGTGACATTATTCTCATGGGCAGTTTAAACATTCAACAGTTTTCAACTCCTATTTTTGCCGTGAGAAGAGTAGCGCCTAATCCTGCTTACCTATTTCTAAAGCGTTTCTTTGATATCGTGTTATCGCTAATTGGGATTATCGCCTTGTCTCCATTCATGTTGATAACTGCTTTAATCATCAAACTATACGATAGGGGACCTGTTTTCTATTCCCACATCCGTTTAACAAAAGATAGAAAGCCATTCAAGATTCTTAAATTTAGAAGTATGAGAGTAGATGCTGAAAAAGATGGTGTACCTAGGTTATCCACAGAACACGACGATCGTATAACTCCTGTTGGCAAATTCATTAGGAAATTAAGGCTAGATGAGTTGCCACAGTTATTTAATATTCTCAAAGGCGATATGACAATAGTGGGCCCAAGACCAGAAAGGCCAGAAATCGCCGAAAAATACGAAAAAGAAATCCCTGCATTTGCGTTGAGACTTCAAGTTAAAGCGGGCCTAACTGGCTATGCGCAAGTATATGGCCGCTACAACACAGACCCATACGACAAAATGCAGATGGATTTGATGTATATAAATAGAATGTCACCTATTGAAGATTTCAAGTTGATGTTATTTACGGTTAAGATTTTATTTTCTAAGGAAAGTACAAGCGGTATTGATGATAACGCAACTACAGCAAGCGTAACCGAGCAAGGAGCCTCTCAGGACGGAAATAAATGATATGTCAGATTCCTTTTGCCCTTTAGTATCTATTATTACCCCGGCGTATAACGCTTCCTCGTTTATTGAAGCAACAATAGATTCCGTCATTAAACAAGACTATTCCAATTGGGAAATGATAATTATCAACGATTTTTCGAGCGATACCACGGGAAAGATCATCGATGAGTATTCCAAAAAAGATAAGAGAATTGTTGTGATTAATAACCCATCTAATCAAGGTGTTGCTCGGTCTAGAAACAACGGCATTAAAGCGGCCAAAGGGAAATACATCGCTTTTTTAGATAGTGATGATTTGTGGAAGGAAAACAAACTAACCAAGCATATTGGTTTTATGGAAGAGAACAATATAGCCATCACTTATTCATATTATGAGACTTTTTCTTCTGATGCTAGCAAGCCAACAAAGCTTATCAAATGTCCAAAGAAAGCAACTTACAAATCAATTCTAAAATCCAACTTTATGGGATGCCTTACTGTGGTCGTAAATAAATCAGTTACTGGAGATTTTTTAATGCCTGACCTTGACCACGGCGAAGATATGCTAACTTGGTATGAATTAATGAAAAGAGGTTTTGTTGCCGTCTGTGTTTCTGAACCTTTAGCTTCATATCGAATTAGTAATAAATCGCTGAGTTCTAACAAAAAAAAGACCGCAAAAAAACAATGGAACATTTATCGCAAGTTTCTTGGTTTTTCTTACATTAAAAGTCTCTTCTATTTTTGTTTATACGCCATCAAAGGAATTATCAAACACCATTAATGGTATCGAAGGATTCAATTAAAAATGATCCAGATATGTTTAACAAGGACCAAAAATGATTTAAGCTTTACTTTAGCGAAGGGTTTTAATTTAAATTATTATGTCTTCAATTTGGCCTACATAAGCGTGTTGTTTATGTATTTTAGGTTAACTCCTTTAAATGCTGAAACCCAGCCTTTAGCTATTTTGGCGCTTACGCCTATTATGCTTTTTGCTAGTTTGAGGAGCAAGAACAGGCTTTCTCAAAGCGAAAAGTTTTTAATCCTATTTTGGTTTGTTCTTTTAATCTATGGGCTATTGTCTTTTTTGGTTTTTAAGCAGGATATATCAAAGGTATTCTTGTATTCCCTGAGATTGTTGGTTTTGCCTTTAGCATATCTCTTGTTTTTAAAGAACTCCCATTATCTAAGCCCTAAAAGTGTAAAATTTGTACTATTTGTTTTATTTGCTGTTGCTATTATTGAGTTTTTGAGGGTTCCAGTTCTCAATAATCTGTTAGACATTATTTACAATAGTTTTTTTGATAGGTATATCTTCGGAGAAGGTTCTAGAGGTCTTTGTATTTTGACTACTGAACCAAGTTATTTTGTATACTTTGCTATTCTTTTAATGTTTTCAATTGATTATTTGAATGGTTTGAATAAGTTTTCGAATAGGCAGAGCGTGTTGTATAGATTAATGGTTGTCTTGATGGGTCTGATGACGAAATCAGCCTTCGTGTATTTGTTCATAATTATTTATATAGGGCAAAGGTTAATTCGCTTTTTTTCAAAAAAGAAGATAATATCAGTTTTGATTTGCCTAGCGCTTATAGTTTTGCCGTTAATGTTTTACTTGATGATGAACGTTTCAATACCTCAGACAAACAATAGGTTCTTGCAAGCACTAAGTAGTATTGTTCAATCTGTTAAAACAAATGGATTGATTGATACTTTGTTTTTTGCTGATGCATCTGGCGGTTTTAGACTACTTATAAATGTAATCTACATTCTCTCAATTTTTATGTGGCCGTTTGGAGCCGGCTATGGCGGATTAACTGAAAGATGGTTGTCTATTGCCAATTCTTTTCACATCGACGTTACTCAAAACGGCCATTTTCTTTATACCACCGGTTTAGATGCCGCTCTTGATGCGCAAGCCTATATACCAAACCTCATTGGCACCATAGGTGTCTTTGTGGTTTTCTTTTTGTTATTCTTGTATTCAGGCAATTCTCAACGCAATCGTTGGCTTAGATATTCAATTTTATTTGTTGTCTCACTTTTCTTTTGGTTTTTGCAGTCTAACTATTTTAATCCAGTTTTTTGGATTATCATCGGCATTGCAAAGAACAACAAGATACTTATTCGGCGATAGGCTCATTATGTGATTATGGAAGAAAAAAAGAATAGCGAAATAAACAATGATATTAAAAAAGGTTTTTTGATTAGCTTTTTTGTTCTAATTGGAAAAGCTTTAGGCTTTGTCAAACAAGCCGTTATTGCTTGGGCTTTTGGGGCAGACGGCAGCACAGATGTTCTGTTTGCCGCAGATGGATACACGTCAATGTTTGGACAGATTACTAATCAATCTATAAGTCCAGCAGTTCTTACTAACACCATCTCCTTGGATGAAGAAAACAAAAAAGAAGAGGCGGTTAATCTTGTGAGATCTGCTTTCATTTTTTTTCCGCTTGTTGCCTTTGTAATATGTGGAATTAGTGTTTTGTTATCGCCGCTTATTTCTAACTTGATTGGCTTTTCTTATTCTTTGGATCAAAAAAACACGCTCAGGATATATTTAATTTCTCTATGCCCAGTAATCTTTTTGTCTTCTATTACAGGTGTTTCTCAAGGCTTCTTGGAATCAAAACACATTTTTTTGCCGGGCAAAATATTTAGTTTTATCATCAGCGCTTTAATGATTGGCTTTGTTGTAGCCTTTCGTAATTCGCTTGGAATAGTGTCTATCTTGATTGGTTTGCTCGCAAGTTATCTTGTTCATTGCGTTGTAATGCTGTTTTTTGTGAACAGGAGATTTAGATTTAGGTTTGTTAATCCGTTCAAAAATAAAGACTTCTTATTTTTATTAAAAAAATTTGTTCCTTTGCTAATAAGCGTGTCAATAATTGATTTCGGACATTTGATTGATCGAATCATTGCTTCTAGTATGGAGACTGGTAGTGTATCTGTTTTGTATTATGGTCAAGTTATCAGTAACGACATTGTTAACGCGGCGGTCATATTGGTAATAAGCACTATCCTTCTTCCTAATTTAACTAAGAAAATAGTTTCAAGAACAACAAACGACGAAATTATTGAAACCATCCGTACTATCTTGTCATTCGTTTGTATAATTATTTTTACTATTGTTGGACTATATGTAGCTGTTGGTAGAGAATTGGTTTCTGCGTTTTTTGAAAGAGGAAAATTTGTTTCTTCTGATTCGGCAAAAGTTTATCAAGTTGCCATGGGATATGCGATTGGTTTTGTTTTTTTGGCATTATATGAAGTCATTTCTAAAATACATTATGCGTTCTCGGACACTTTTTGGCCAATGATAGGTAGTATTGGTGCGGTGGTCGTAAATACGTTTTTGAGTTTGGTTTTTTCCAGGTTTGTTGGCGTTTTAGGAATTGCGATTGCTACTTCTATATCTTTGATGCTTGTTTCGGTTTTTCTCCTTTTTACTTTAAAAAAGCATACCCATTCAAAATTACTAAATCGTTCAACTTTTTTAAATATTTTCAAAGTAATATGTTCGGCTATTTTATCTTGCCTATACATTTTGCTTTTAAAACACTTTAATCCAATTTCTAATCGGCTGATTTCTCTCCTAGCTTACTCATTGATCTTTTTGGTCTTGAATTCACTGTTTTTAATTCTTTTGAAACAGAAGGAGTTTATCGGTGTTTTTAGAATAATAAAATCGAAGTTTTCGAGAAACAATATTTAATTTATTATATGCATTGCGCTGTGAAAGGAGACATTTTTGTCACATGAAAAAGAAAGCGTTAATTACTGGCATTAATGGCCAAGATGGTTCTTATTTAGCAGAATTTTTACTAGAAAAGGATTATGAGGTTCATGGGATTGTTAGGAGGTCTTCTGTTTCAAATACTTCCAAAATAGATCACTTATTGGCAAATGGATCAATTACAATTCATGACGGAGATTTAACCGACTCTTCCTGTTTGATTAGACTTATCGGCGAAATCCAACCAGACGAAATATATAATCTTGCTGCTCAATCTCATGTGGGCACTTCGTTTGATGTGCCAGAATATACAGGAGATGTCGACGCTATTGGGGTTTTAAGGCTATTGGAAGCAATTAGAATATTGCGGCTTGAGAAAAAGACAAAATTATATCAAGCATCAACCTCTGAACTATTTGGTAAAGTTGAAGAGGTACCGCAAAGCGAAACCACCCCATTTCATCCTTACAGCCCTTATGCTGTTGCCAAACAATATGGCTATTGGATTTGTAAGGAATATAGAGAGGCGTATGACATCTTTGCTGTTAATGGTATCCTTTTTAATCATGAATCTCCTAGACGCGGAGAACATTTTGTCACTCGAAAAATTACTTTGGCAATTAACAAAATCAAAAAGGGGGAGCAAGAACACTTAGAATTGGGAAATTTGGATTCTTTGCGAGACTGGGGATACGCGAAAGATTATGTTGAGTGTATGTGGTTAATGCTTCAACAAAACGACCCTGATGATTTTGTTATTGCCACAGGGGTTCAACATACCGTAAGAGAGTTTTGCACATTGGCTTTTCATTATGCTGGAATCGAAATTGAGTGGCGAGGGAATGGTGTTGATGAAAAAGGCTATGACAAGGCAACTGGAAGAATGCTAGTTTGTGTATCGCCTAAATATTATCGGCCAACCGATGTTGTTAACTTATGGGGAAATCCCACAAAAGCTAAAAGCGTCCTGGGTTGGAATCCAAACAAGACATCTTTTGAAGAATTAGTTAAAATGATGGTTGAATCTGATCTACATTAGTTTTTAAATGCAATAATATGAAAATAGTCAAATTGAAAGCGGGATTAGGAAACCAAATGTTTCAATATGCTTTTTGCAAGTTGCTTGAAACAAAATATGGATTGGATAATGTGTTGATTGACACATCATATTTTTCACGCAAAAATGTTAAAAAATATCTAGAAAACGGTCTACAAATGTTATCGGTAGATTTTACAATTGCATCGAAAAAGGATTTAAAAAGAATAGGGGTCCCGTACAACAGTTTTCAACCGCATCATTTTTTGCACAGATTTGTTGCTGGTATGCAGGCGCTTTTCAATAAAAAATACTATTTCGAAAAAAACAGACAGTTTGTAGATGTCGACTCAATCTTGAAGTATTCTTATTTTGATGGATATTGGCAGTCTTGGAAATATTTGGAGCCTGTTAATGGAATTATTCTCAAGGATTTTCAACCTAAAAATGGTTTATCCTCACTGACAAAAGAATCAACTGAGCGTTACAAACGGCTTAATAGTGTATTTGTTGGAGTTAGAAGAGGCGATTATGCAAAATCATCCAAGTCATTAAAAATGTGGGGAGCACCATCAATTCATTACTATGAAGAAGCAGTACGAATTATTAATGAAAAAGTCGAGAACCCATTTTTTGTTATCTTTTCAGATGATATCGAATGGGTAAAAGATAACCTTAATTTTGAAATCCTCGGGATTAGTAAGAGGCAGATTGAATATAGAGACAAGAGCCTCATCTTTAATAATTTTGAAGAATTGTTTGTTATGGCTTCGTGCAAACACGCCATTATTTCTAATTCAACATTTAATTTTTGGGGCGCGTGGCTGATAGAAAATAAAGAAAAGGTTGTGATTGCTCCAAAAGAATGGTTTAAAAACGGCGATCAGATTGACATTATTCCGCCATATTGGATACAAATATAAAGGAGAAATACTATGCTTGTTTTTGAAGAGACAACATTAAAAGGGGTATACTTAGTTAAACCATCTGTCCACGAAGATGCACGTGGAAATTTTTATGAAACATATAATGAAAAAGAATATAAAGAAGCTGGACTAACGGCCGACTTTGTTCAAGATGATATTTCTAAATCCATTCAAGGAGTTCTTAAAGGCATGCACGGTGATGCTGGTACTTATAAATTGGTGCAATGCGTGTATGGAAAAGTTTATGCTGTCATCTTAAATTGTGATGAGAATTCTCCTGATTTTGGTAAATGGGAATCATTTATTTTGTCGTCTGAAAACAAACATCAATTATATATTCCACCAATGTACGGAAATGGTTATTTTGTTTTGAGTGATGAAGCGGTTTATTCGTATAAACAATCGACATATTATGGTGAATTTAAACAATTCACTTATAAATATAACGATCCAAGATTTGGGATTAAATGGCCTAGCGAAGCCAGCGTTATTTCAGAAAGAGATAAATAATGAGCTTATATACTGCAAGAAAAATAGACTTCCAACATATTGACGAAAGAGGAAGTCTTTCTCAATTGATTCATGATGGTTTCAAACAAATCAATGTTTTAGAATCCAAAAAAGGTGTTGAAAGAGGCTCTCACTTCCACAAAGAGTCCATAGAGGCGTTCTATGTCATTAGTGGTAGTGTTAAAGTAATTCTTTGGAGTAAAAACGAAAAAGAAGAAGTGGTATTCAACAAAGGAGATTTCTTTGAAATACATCCTTTTGTTTTGCATAATATGTTGTTTTTATCAGATTGCTTGATGGTACAAATGTATGATAGGCCAGTCGAAAAAGAAGATGGAACGAAGGATATTTATACGGAGGTAGAATTTTAATGCGTGAAATTATTAAAGACGGAAAAATACTTGCGAGACATATTTTACAAGAAGATATAAAGCCAGGTCTAATCTCATTTTCAAACGATAATGAGTTTTTGCAAGTGGTGGCATGGGGCCATTATGAAAAAGGAAAATACTTACAAGATCATTGGCACAATGAATTTGAAAGATCAGCAACTAGAACATATGAAGCTGTATATGTTGTTAAAGGCGCTATTGAAGCAAGAATATTTGATTTAGATTTGGTGCCAGTGGAAACATTTCCAGTAAAACAAGGAGAAATCCTTATTCTTTTGGAATCCGCTCATGGCTATACAATTTTAGAAGATGACACAACTGTTTTAGAAATTAAAAATGGTCCATTTATGGGCGTAGAAAAAGATAAAACAAAATTTCAACCTAAATAATAGATAAGGAGAAAATTAGTATGGATTTTATTAATCAAATGGAACCAAGCTTTGATGAAAAAGAAAGAAAAGCTTTAGATGAGTATTTATTAAGTGGTGGCTGGGGAACTGAATTTAAAAAAACCAGAGAATTTGAAGACATGATTAAGGCCTATACAGGCGCTAAGCATTGTTGGATTATGGCCAATGGTACAGTTTCTCTTTCCGCTGCTCTGATGGCGGTGGGTGTTGGAGTTGGTGATGAAGTCATTTGTCCAGATTATACAATGGTGGCCACGCCAAATTCTGCTGAGTTGATTGGCGCAAAAGCTGTTTTTGTTGATATTAACAGAAAAGATTTGTGTATGGATTTCGAAAAGATGAAAGCCGCTGTTACTCCAAAAACAAAGGCAGTTTTATTGGTGTCCATTAATGGCAGATGTCCTGATAATATTGAAGAATTTGTGTCCTTCTGCAAAGGAAAAGGCATCCATCTTATTGAAGATGCTGCTCAATCTTTGGGTAGTTTTAAAAACGGCAAGCATTTGGGAAGATTCGGCGAAATTGGTAGTTTCTCCTTCAGTATGCCTAAAATCATTACCACAGGCCAAGGTGGCGCTTTAATCACAGACGACGATGAGTTGTCTGAAAAGATTAAAAAGATTAGAGATTTTGGACGCGACAAAGGTGGTAGCGACCACTATTTAACAAAAGGATGGAATTTTAAGTTTTCTGATTTTCAAGCGGTCATCGGCATTGAACAAATGAAAAAACTACCTGAACGCGTTGAAAGAAAAAAAGAAATGGGCAAACTGTATGATAAATATCTCAAAGATATCCCGGGGGTTAAATTAGTTAAGAACGATTATAACGACGTTGCCCCTTGGTTTTTCGATATCTTGTGCGAAAAAAGAGAAGAGCTACAACAATTCTTGAAAGATAATAATATTGGCAGCCGCATTTTTTATCCACCTCTTCATTCAGAACCAGCCTATGGCTACAACAATTTAAGTTTTCCTGTTACAGAGGAAATTGCTTGCAAAGGCTTATGGTTGCCATCAAGTGTTTTTGTCACAGATGAACAAATTAAGTATATTTGTGAAAAAATAAGGTTTTTTTATACCAAAAATTAAGTTAGATAATAGTTTACGAATTTAGGAGAACAAATATGGACGGTTATTATAGCAACGAAGAGCTTAAGAGAATGGGTTTCAAATCAATTGGTGAAAGAGTGCTGATTAGCAAAAAAGCAAGCATCTATAATCCTTCGAATATTTCTATTGGCAACGATGTTAGGATTGATGATTTTTGTTTACTTGTTGGAAATATTACGCTAGGTAATTTTATTCACCTTGCTCCATACGTAAGCATTCATGGTACTGGCGATGGCAGCGTGACAATGAAAGATTTTTCAGCATTAAGCAGCTATACAACTGTCTACGCTTCTAGTGATGATTACAGCGGAAATTCTATCACCAATCCTACTGTTGGAGAAAAATATGAAAGAATAATAGCAAGTGATATCGTTATTGAAAAACATGCCATTGTTGGGCTTCACAGCGTTATTCTTCCAAATGCTTATCTAGCAGAAGGTGTTGCTCTGGGAGCCATGTCTTTGCTCGCTAAACCTACAGAACCTTGGGGGATTTATGTAGGCATTCCTTGCAAAAGAATTAAGGAACGATTAAAAGACTGCCTTGAAATGGAAAAAGAAATCTACAAGAACCTAAGTAAGGTTTAGTGGTTGGTTTATCAATTATGAAAAGCATGAAAACGGTTACAGTTTTAGGAGCTGCCGGTGCGATGGGCTCCAACATTTCTGCTATTTTTGCGTCATTTGGCGCGGCTAAGGTTTATATGCTTGATATCGGAAAACCTGACAAAGCAATTGATAAAGCTGTCAAGTCTGTTAGAGCAGAATCTATAAGAAACAGATTAATACCTGCAGATTATTCAATGCTTGAAGAATGCGTTTCCGAATCTGATTTGGTTTTTGAAAGTGTTATTGAAAACATTGATATTAAAAAAGATGTCACCAAAAAAGCATCTCAATTTTTAAAGCAAGGTGCTTATTTTTGCACTGGCACATCTGGATTATCAATCAATGAAATTTCAAAAGCATTACCAGAAGATTTTAGGAAAAAATACTTTGGAGTACATTTCTTCAATCCTCCTTACAATATGACTTTGTGTGAACTAATCAAGACTGATACATCAGAGCAATCTGATGTTGATTATTTAAAAGACTACTTATCTAAACAATTGCTTAGAACAGTAGTGGTCTGCAAAGACAGACCGGCGTTTGTTGGAAATAGAGTTGGGTTCCAATTTATTAACGCTGCTCTTCAATTGGCAGATAAATATGCTAACGAGGGTGGCTTAGATTATATTGATGCTATTTTTGGCACATTTACCGGTAGATTAATGGCGCCATGTAATACCGCTGACTTCGTGGGGTTAGATGTTCATAAGGCTATTATTGATAACTTATCTGCAAACACAGATGATTACGAAAAACAGTCATATGTTTTGACTGATTATTTGAAAGAGTTGGTTGGCAATAAAAAACTCGGCAGGAAATCTGGTGAAGGTTTGTTTAAACTCCAAATCAACGAAGATGGCACCAAGATTCCATTGGTGTACGACATTCAAACAAAACAATACCGTGTAAAGAATAGATATAAATTCCCATTCGCAGAAAAAATGAAAGCGTATTTACAAAACGGTGATTATCAATTAGCGTTCAATGTTTTAAGAGAAGATAATTCTCAAGAAGCAATAATTTGCAAAAACTTATTAAAACGATATGTTAATTATGCATTATTTGTGGGGAAAGAAGTTTGTGATGATATGAGTGGTGTTGATGATGCATTGGCTACTGGTTTTGGCTGGTGCCCACCTCTAGCATTATCTAATGCTTTATTTGGCACAAACTATCCGACAAAGTATGACTATCGAAGTTTCTTTAAGGCAGGTAAGTAATATGGTACATGTATTAGGTGGTGCTCAAACCGATTTTGAAAGAAATTGGAAAAAAGAAGGTAAAAATCTTGTTGCCTTGTTAAAAGAAGTTATCCATGATGGCTTTGAAGAAACTGGTTTTTCTTTTGAAGAATTAAGAAGACTCAACAAAGAAAATAGGGTCGAATCATTTGTTGGCAACTTCATTGGTGAGTTGTATATCGACCAAGGTCATTTAGGATCGTTTTTAACAGAAGTAGATGAAGCCTTTTATGGTGTTCCTTCTGCTAGATTTGAAGCGGCATGTGCATCGAGTTCTGTTGCGCTAGATGCTGCTATCACAAAGATAAATGCCGGTGAAATAGATGTTGCTATTGTTGTTGGCTTTGAAATTATGAAATATGTTGATTCAAAAGTCGGTGGAGATATTTTAGGTAGAGCAGCTTACTACGAAAAAGAGGGAAAGGGCATTGAATTTCCGTTCCCTAAACTCTTTGGTAGATTAGCGGATGCTATTTTAGAAAAATATCCAGATCTTGATGAAAAGAGATTTATGGATGCTCTCGCTAAGATATCTGTTATTAACTATGAAAACGCCAAAAGAAATCCAAAAGCCCAAACTAGAAAATGGTTTATGAGTTTTGAACAAGCCTCACAAAGAGGAAATGACACAAACCCTCTTGTTGGTGGAAGATTAGCGGTTTCTGATTGCTCTCAAGTAACAGATGGTGCTTGCTGTGTTATTCTTTGTTCTGAAAAATATGTCAAAGAAAAAGGAATTGATAGCAAAGTAGTGGTCAAAGGATACGGCCATAGAAATGCTCCGTTGTTGTTTGACAAGAAAATTAAGGATAATGCTAATTCAGAATATGTCCTTCCTTGGACAAGACAAGCTGTATTGGATGCATATAGAAGAAGTGGCTTAACCGTTGATGACATTGATGTTTTTGAAACACACGATTGTTTTACTTCTAGTGAATATGCCGCGATTTCTGCATTTGGTATAACTGAACCAGGAAAAGAATGTGAAGCAGTTGAAAACGGAACAATTGCTTTTAGTGGCAAAAAACCAATTAATCCAAGCGGTGGCTTAATTGGATGCGGCCATCCTGTTGGCGCAAGCGGAGCAAGAATGTTCTTAGATTGTTACAAGCAAGTGTCCGGTAAGGCCGGCGAATATCAAATTAAGAACGCAAAAAACGCTATGATGCTTAACATTGGCGGTAGTGCTACAACGAATTTTGTTTTCATTATTAGCAAGGAGTAAGCATTAAAAATAAAAAATCACCTATTTGTGGTAAAGCGTCTTTTTGCTATTTGTAGCCTAAAGAGTGGAAGAGCCATTTATGTCATCAAATGAAAGCATAACGGCGTTTACTAATAATCCACGAATTAATATCTTTATATAGAGAATTTGTTTAAAAAAGGAAAAAAAGTCAATTTTATGAATATTATTCTACTGTCTGGCGGATCAGGCACACGTCTTTGGCCTCTTTCTAATGAGGTTAGATCCAAACAGTTTCTAAAAATTCTTAGAACGGAAGATAGACGACATGAGTCCATGGTTCAAAGAATGTATAGAATGATAAAAAAGGTATCTCCTGATGCCAGAATTGTAGTCGCTACTTCAGAAACACAAGTAGCGTCAATTAAAAGACAGCTGCGTGAAAATGTTGAAATATCAATTGAGCCTTGTCGTAGAGATACCTTCCCCGCAGTAGCGCTTTCTGTAGCGTATTTTCATTATGTTTTAGGAATTAGTGAAAACGAAGGGGTTGTGATATGCCCTGTTGACCCACTTGTGGAAGAAGGCTATTTTAAAACACTACAAAAGATGTATGAGGTTGCAGGCAAAAGTAATCTTACATTAATGGGTATTAAACCAACATATCCATCTGAGAAGTATGGTTACATCATTCCTAAAAAAGACGAGGTTCAGTTTAAAGAAAAACCAGATTTAGCAACTGCTGAAGAATATATCAAACAAGGTGCTTTATGGAATGGTGGTGTTTTCGCATTTAAGATTAAATATCTTTTAGATAAAGCAAAAGAGTTATGTGGAACATCTAACTATAAAGAGCTATTTGATAACTATGCTAATTTAACAAAGATTAGCTTTGACTACGCAGTGGCGGAGCATGAAAAAGATATTAAAGTTATTGAATATGATGGTGAATGGAAGGACTTAGGTACATGGAATACATTTACTGAGGCCATGCAAGACCCAACAGGTAATAACTGCGTGTTAGGTGAAAACTGTGAAAACACACATATCGTTAATGAACTTGCGATACCAATCGTGGGTTTAGGATTAAAGAATATTATTGTTGCAGCGTCACCAGACGGCATCTTAGTATCTGACAAACACGCCAGCTCATACTTAAAGAAATATGTTCCTGATAATCGTCCGATGTTTGAAAAGAGAATATGGGGCGAATATAGAGTGCTATATTTCCAACAATTTGATAATGGTATTAAATCGCTCACTAAAGAACTAGTGATTATACCAGGCAAGAGCATCAGCTATCAAAAGCATAAACATAGAAGCGAAACATGGACTATCGTTAAAGGTAAAGGCCTATTATTAATAAACGATTCTGTTAGAGAAGTTAATGCTGGTGAAAGCGTTATTATTAATAAAGAAGACCGCTACTCAATTAAAGCAATAGAAGAATTACATATTATAGAAGTTCAAATCGGAGATGAACTTATAGAAGAAGACATTGAAAGATTTGAATGGGATTGGAATGGCTATTAATTAACAATAGCGAGTAATGATACTTTAAACATTTTAAAATAGCTATAGAAAAATTTATGAAAAAAATTATATCGGTTATCAAATTGGTAGTTGTTATTATTCTGCTTACCATTGTTTTTTGGTTTTTGTTTTTCTCAATCGGAACTCCAATATTATTTTATTTAGATAGCATTTATACAATAAAGAACAGAGATGTTATTTTAATTGTTTTTATTGTCGTTTCTTTAATGCTGTCTCTTGTTATCACGGCGATTATAATGTATTCAATTAACAGATATAACAAGTTGTCAAAATTTGTAATGACTCATTTGAGATCATTATTAACTTTCCTTATTCTCTTATCTATTTTTTCGGTTGCGATTTATAACTCTTCTCATGTTGATTTAACGCTTTGTGATTCTTTGCTAGGTATTGAATGGGCTATTTTTGGTGTGTCTGCAGCTATCTTTCTTTTCAGGATACAAAATCAAGAAGCAAAAATTGAGCAAGCGTCAACATTAAACCCTGATGAGATGATTGGAAAACAAAGACTCGAACAAGTATCGTTTATCAACAATCTTAAAGAAGAGTTTTCTGATATGAATTTTGTTTTAGTTTTCTTGATAATTAACGCTTTTTTCTTAACCCTTTTTTCTGGTGGCTTGTTCTTTTTGGATAGAGCTATAAACAAAGAAGTGCTCTCGCTTTTGTTTACTTTATCTTTATTCTTTACAACAAACACTTTTGTTCAGGTGTTTATGGATGTTGTGACAGTTTTTTCCCGAAAAAAGAAGGCCCTCTTAGAAAAGCCATATATGAAAAAAGATTATGACATTATTATCGAAACAATAGTTTGTGCTTTTGAGGAGGAATTATTTGTAAAGGCATTAAATGATATTGATCTCGATGATACTTTGTCAGATTCTGAAAAGAAGCAAAAAAGAGAAAAATATTTAAGAGAATATCTTCAATTAAAGAAAGAAAAACTGGAAAACAAAAACAACGACCCAAAAAGAGTCGAAGAATCTTCAAACAACGAAGCAGAGGACGAACCAAAGGAAGAAGAAACAAAACCACAATAAAGGTTCCCTCTTTTTCTATTTAGACTATTTAATAATTATCAATAACGGTATTAATATGATTAATGAAGAGTTTTTCTGTTACAATTAATTAGATTTGAAAACGATGAAAATGGAGTAAGCGTAATTTATCGTTGCATTTTATTCAAATAAGAAAAGCGGTCACAATAATAAATAGTATGAAAGCAAAAGTTAAAAATATCGTTGATAGTTTCAAAGTAAAGATTTCAATTTTACAAGTTCTTTATGAAGCTCTTTCGAACTCGCTCGAAGCAAATGCACAAAACATTAAAATAGTTTTTCATACAGTACCATCAATAGTTGATTCTAAAGTTTACGATAGTTTTAGTATATTTGATGATGGTGATGGCTTTAATCAGGACAACATTGATTCGTTCTTAGAATACCTATCAACTTATAAGCTAGGATTGGGGTGTAAGGGAGTTGGCAGATTTACTTGGCTTAAGGCATTTTCGATGGTGAAAATTAATAGTCAAATCAAAACAAAAAGAGTAATAATCAATTTTAGTAAAGAATTTGATGAAGCAAACGAAGAATGCTTGTCAATTATAGATAATGTCTCTTCTAAAAAAGTTGCGGTTAATGAGACAAGAATTGATTTTACTGAGTGCATATTAAATCAAAACAACTACGTGTTCTTACCACTCGAAGAAATTCGCAAGACAATCTTAAATACTTTTGCTATTAAGCTATTCCTGTTGAATGAAAAGGGAAGAAATTTTTTCATCGAAATATCTGATGATTCCGAAGAAAACAAACAAACGATAACCAATAAAGATTTGCTTATCCTTAAAAAAGTGCTATTTACAATGTCAAAAGATTCATATAGCGAATCGTTTAAATTGTATTATCGCTTTATTAAAGATGGTGCCAAAAAAAGACAAATTGTTTTGTGCGCAGATGATAGGGGCATAACCGACATAAATGAAAAAGGAGATATTATTTCTTCGTTGCCGAATGATGATTCGATGATTTGTCTCGTCAAATCAAATTATTTGAACAACAGTGTTAACGATTCTAGAACCGGTTTTGTTTTTGGCAATAGCGAAAATGCCTTATTTAGTTTTTCCTCAAAAGAGATTCAAGAAGAAATCACCAAACAAATTGAAAAAATAATCGTCAGTGAATATCCAGCTGTTGTAGAAGATAACGCAAAGAAAAAACTAGAATGTATTAACAAATACCCATATCTTAAGAAATATATAGAAGAAGATGATTCAATCATCGTTGACGAAAAGAAACTAATTTCTGCATCTGAAACCAAGTATGGCAAAGATAAGGAAAAGGCGTTAGACGAAGTATCAAAAATCTTTATGGTTGACGACATCAATAGAGAAGAACTCGTGGAAGGAATTGTTAATTTAAGCGATTTTTCCAATCGAGAACTATCGAAATATTTCTTATACAGACAACAAGTTATAGATTGCCTTGCAAAATACATCGAGAGAAATGAACCAGTTGAAAAATTACTACACGATCTCTTTATTCCACAAGGACTTGTACTTGGTGAATCTTTGAAGGATAGGCTGAAAAATAATATTTGGTTGTTAGATGACAAGTTTATGTCTTGCAATAATGCATTTAGTGACAAAAAGGTTAAGAAAATTCTAGAAGAAATTAAAAATGCAGATATTGCTGATGGAGTTGATGATGCTGTTGAGCCTGATTTGGCGCTGTTTTACTCTAATAAATCTGCAGTGGTCGTAGAATTTAAAGCGCTTGGTGCGGACTACAACAAGAAAATAGATGCGATTTCAGAAATAGATAGAAATAATGGAATAATCGCTGCAAACTTAGAAGACATCAATGCTCTTTATGGATTCATAATCACTTCTTTTGATGATGTGTTTTTAAACAGAATTAAAAAGATACACGGAATTAAAAGAATGTTTGATAACAATGATGAGCATATGTTTTACTATTATAACGAGAACATTTTGAATGCTGATAATAAACCTATACCATGCCATACATATATCATTTCGGCTAAAACCATTTGTGCAGATGCAAACGCAAGAAACAAATTGTTTATAGATATTATTAAAAACAACGAATAGCATATAATGATCCCCATACTTCTTCCTTACAACTCATATCGTGAAGCTCGTGCTAGAGCGAATAAATTGATACATGATGTAAGAAAGCATAAGAAGATTCATAAGCTATATAAGTTCAATATCAAACTAATTGGTTCTCAAAAACGTAGATGTGTTATCCAAGATAGTAATGGTAAATATGATTTAGATTACCAAATAGTGTTAACACATAACTGCAAAGGTAGTCTTAAACCCACTGATATTAAGAAAGCATTTTTGTGTGCTTTCACTGAATGCGCTAATAAGAATGAGAAGGTGGAAGATTCCACAACAGTGGTGACCGTTAGATGTTCTAAAAGCAATAATAAGTTTGATGCAGATTTAGAAAAGTTCTCTTTTGATTTTGTCATTATCGATCATACTGAATCACTAAGAATCAGAAGAAACGGAAAAGACCAATATACTTGGGTTGAACTACCTAGTAAGAATACATATATTTATCAAAGATTTAATAATCTATGTGGCAACGCTCAAAGAGAACTACTTGAAGAGTTTGTGATACCACGTATCATAGAAGAAAAGAAAAAACACGAAAATAATAGAATTCCAACAATTGATATATTCTATGAAGGAGTGAATAACTTCTATAATAAATACCAACCAAAATGACCAAAGAACAATTCTTATCTAAAATAATATTCAATAGTAATGAGGAGCGCGATGACGCGCTTTTTTACATTAAAGTAAAGGGTTTATCTCTTCATAAAGAGATTTATGATTATCTTTTAAAAGAGAACAATAACCAAGCAATAATCTGGAAACAAATATCAGACGAACTACGCTTAGATAAAGGATTAAGGGATACTTTATATATTTATCTAGCGACATTAGAAGAATATATAAGAGCCTATATATCCAATAAATATGAAAATGATCTGAATCAATCGTTCTGGATTAACGGGAAAGGCAACCACAATAGCATTAAAGATAATATTACTAAAGGAAAGCCATTATTTGAAATTCTTCAAGATACAGATTTAGGAACATTGATTCAACAAGTGCAAGCATTACCGCGGTCGGATAAAGACGAACTATTTGGTGGAGTGGGCACCAACGAGAACTTACAAGCAGTTAAAGAATTAAGGAATTGCATAGGTCATCATAAGTTTTTAAAAACATATAATTTTAAGAGCTGCACTGTCGATGGATATCAATCAAATTCTCTGGAGAACAACATTAAGAATCTAAGACAGTTATTACCTGAAAGATATAGACATGGTAAAAATGGTCATGGCGGTATTACTGCCGATTTAAGAAAGTTTGTGAAAACTATTTAAGCAATATATTATTGCTATTTTAAATAAGTGGCGTTGGAAACAACGCCATTTTTATTATTGATTGTTAATTATATTAATTGCGTTTGGCTCCTTAGTTTGGATTGATTTATCAATCATCTTTTCTTATTATTTTTGTGAAGAGGATAGTAGATCTAAGATGAAAGTGAATTATAGAGATTTCCTACTAAATAGCACACCTTCTCGTGAGGAGGACTACATTTCCTATTTTTTCAAACATATTGCGGATATTAAATTCGATAAACCAATCTCTGAAAAACTATCAATGCCTTCTTTTGACTGTTTTTATGCAAGCATTGTTAAAGATACGACAGAAAGATTGACCAAAACCAGACGTTTAATGCAACGCAATTCCAGAACATGTTTTTTCTGCTTTATTGATAAAAACCTATGGAATACTACCTTTGGTACGCGTGTTCCAAATCTTAAAAGAGATGTTATTGTTTATAAACCAGATGTTGATGTTCATTGGTCAATCAATAGCAGTTTATTAGCCTCTGAAACCACAAATCGTGGGGTTCTTGACGAATGGTTGGCCAACATGATTTTTAGAAATCTTAAAAAGCGACACCTTGCTTGGTTTGTCCATTCGTATGTCTATATTGTTTTGGTCTTTTGCGATTCTAAGAGCCAAATAACTAAGAATGACTTTTCTATATTTTATTGGAATACGAGTTCTGTTTTTAAAAAGTATCCAAATAAAACAGAAATATTTGGTGCTACCCGTTATGTAAGATTTGTTCAAAATGTTAGTGATGAACTTGTTTTAGCAGAAGCAAAAGATAAAGAATTAATTGATTGTGTTAATGCCTATACAAAGGGAGAACGTGAATTCGAATTATTTCAGCAAACGAAGGAAAACTATGATGACATTTGTTTTGAAATAGATAATAACGTTGAATATATTACGATAGAAGGCCCGGCTAGAAGCGGCAAAACCATTTTATCTATGCTTTTGTTGAATAAGTATCCAGACTGCAAACTTCTCTTGATGAATTACAAGTTTTATAAAGATTTAAAGAGCGCTTTTAAAACAATGAATTTAGAGTTTCCTGGCAATAGGATTTATCATCATGACTTTTCAAGGCAGACCGGTTGTTGGCTAAAGAGCAAAATGGATAAATCTTTTGTGGATGATTTTTCTTTTTTGATAGTTGATGAAGCACAAAGATTAGGAAGAATGGGTAGTTATAACAGCTTCTATACAGGTAAGCATTATTCAGCGTTTAATCCATTCGAGGCAATAAAGAATATTAAAAACCATAAATGCACAATCTTTTTTGGTGATAATCTTCAAAGAATTAACGTTAATAAAGACGAAGGATTTGATGTAATCAAAGAGTATTACTCAGATAAGCCATTTAGACAACATAAGTTTTATGAAACTATAGGCATACCAAAAGAAATAATGGCCAATATTTTATATCTGTTAGGATTTGACGGCATAAAACCGATCAATCCTGGTGAATATCAAATTATCAATTTTGATAATGCTGATGATTTTATAGAAGCTTTTGAAGAAGATTTAAGTAAGAGAAAACATTATGTTTCGATAGCGCTTTCTAATGTCACTAGTTATTATTTTGAAAGTGGTGATAAAACCATAACAAAAATCCCACCTAATTATAGTGATTATTTTAACTACTTATTCAGCGATGAAATAGCTCCCAAGTATTATTTAACTCCATACGAAATTATCTCTAGGGAAGCAGAATCGATTTATTTATATATTCCAGATGTAATGCAAGAGTTTTCATACAAAGACACGAAGAACCTTCAACATATTTATATGCAACTATATACTTTGATGACTCGTGCTACTGCATCATTAAACATTTATGCCAAAAGCGATTTGGTAAGAGATATTATACAAAATAGAATCAACGAAATAATGGCTTCAGAGACGACGATAAATCTTAACGAAGACTATGATTACGATGTTTTTATTGCGTATCATGGGACATGTAGCGAAAACGGCACTTATGCCGCCGCCAAGAAACTATGCGATTTATTAAGTGTAAATGGAATAAGAGTGTTTTTGAATAATTATTGTTGCAATGAAGAAGATAGAGATCTTGGTTTTAACAACACAACGAGAATAATACAAAAATCCAGATCACTTGTAATGGTCGTTAATAATTTTGCTCCAGTGGATAGTAGCGGAATGCTTCTTCAAAGAAATGCTGATGGCACCCTAAATCAATTAAACCAAGAATTAAAAACGTTCAACGATTTGATCAATACAGGCCTTAGAACTCATAAAACTGGTTTTAGGTTCCTGTATTGTGGAAATCTAACAAACATGGATGAAATATATAAATACCTCAATCGCTTTTATCAAGAATTATCGTATGGATTTGACTGTTGCCTTTTAGATTTCGAAGATGTTTTGAAGTGGACTATTGATAACAAGGAATAGTTTATAAAACGTCGGGTTCACTAAAATGAGTCAGGATTATAAGCCGTTGGATTCAAAAATGTATTATTAGGAGATTTTATGGGAAGCGTTATTAGAATAAAAACTTTAGTAGAATTAAAACAACTATTTGACGAGTTGATGGAAAGAAATGCTATATTTCGTGGCGTCAATAATAAGAATCAATTGTATCCAAAAATAATCAGAGATAATGACTATTCGAAAAAGGAATATCAAATATTAAAAACATTCGAAAAATACTATGGTTTATATTCAACCGCTAATAACTGTTGGGAATTTCTTGCACTGGCGCAACATTGTGGGTTAATGACTAGATTAATTGATTTCACGAGCAATCCTTATGTTGCATTATTCTTTTGCCTAAGAAACGCCAAGGGAAAAGACGGAGAATATATCATATATGCGCTCGATAAAACAAATACCAACGTTATATATGACTCAATTAAGTCAGAGCCATATTTTAATTCAAAAACAGCAACCCTGACGTTAGATGATATGGCATTTCAAATAGATGTGCCTTATTGCGATATACTAAATAAGGAATTTAAGAAACTATCAAAGAAAACTGGAATATACACAGCGAAGCCTAACTATCGCAATCAAAGGATGCTTGTCCAACAAGGGCTTTTTGTTGTTCCGACCAAATTAACAAAAGAATCTGTAGAGAATAGAATCGCCGAGAAATCTCAAATTATCATTATTGATGATGCCATCAGAGCGGAAGCGCTCTTATATTTAGAGAAACTTGGTTATGATGAATTCCATTTAATGCCAGACTTAGATAATATTTGTAACGAAATAAATCATAGAATTATTTGCGGTTTAAAATAATATTTCGTTAGAATATAAACCTTATCTTACTATTATTAGAATAGCCTATTAAAAGGAATATATTATGTTAAACAAAGAGAAAAAAGAGTTGGAACAAGATAATAAGGAGCAGAAGAAAAAACAAGCGAAACGTGACTTAAAAATAGTTATTGCTTCTGTTATTGGTACTCTTCTTTTTATTGTTATCCTTTTATTACTTGTTCTTCTTGGTTTAAAGAAATGTAATAACAATAGTAGTGACCCTCAATCTAGTAATAGTTCCTCTATAAAGTATGATTATGGTGTTAATAAGATAGATGAGGTATTTAAAGGTATTGTTAAGAATCAATTGGTTGTGGATGGATTTGATGAAGATATATTAACGGATGTGGTATCAGTAACATATAGTGATATTTCTACATCATTTGATCTTAATATTGAAGTTAGAAGTGAATCTAAAGTCTATTATTATAGATTAAGCAATTATCCTTATAGTGGCTTTGATAATTTTGTTCCATATTTATTATCTTTAGATTTAGATACTAAATTATCTTTAGATGAAGGAACTATATCCCTTGATACATATTTACCAACGTCAGAAACAATAACTACTGATAAAGAATGTAGATATCTAATAAGCAGCAATATGAGTGGCACTGATAAATATTTCTCTGGCTTTTATTATCAAAATAACGAATATTATATTTATCAAAATAAAATATTGATTAGTAATCCATTTAGTGAGACATCTAATCAAGTTATTGGATTAGATAGTCCGCTTTATGGATATTTTCAAAAACTGATGGATTAGAAGTAGACTATGAAAATAGCGAAAAATAAAAACTACACTGTCAAAGTAATTAGGACGGAAAAAGAAACAGAGGTCAATATTGCTATCAATAATGACAAGTTTTCCCTATACCGATATAGACCAATTAATAAGCACACAATCAATCAATTCATAAAAGATGAGATATATGCAACTTGCCCAGTAGCGTTTAACGATCCATACGATGCTGCTGTTAGATTTTCTGAAAGACAGATTAAAAAACATATCAAAAGCAGTCTTGTTAAGAATAATAAATTCTTAAAGAGATTATTAAAGCAAAACAATTTACATTGTAGCCAAATAAACGAACTTGTTAATTGTATTTATGAGAGAGATTTGGCCCCAGACATTCAATTTGGCAATAATGTGTATGCATTTGCTTGCTTTTCCACTGATGTTAACCAAGAAATAATGTGGGCACATTATGCAGGATTGGCAACTGGATTTGTTCTTGAATATGACTACAGTACCTTAAGAAGAATAGGCATCGAGCATCAAGAATCTATCTTTGATATTGTTTCGGAACTAGATGTCATTAAAGGCTATTCTTTCAATAAAGACATCATTCATGATCCATTACTACCTGTTATTTATCAAAACGATAAATACAATGTTACGGATTTGTGCAATAATTACATAGATGCGGTTTTGGAGAAGATTGATGCCGATGGAGGATACAATCCAATTGTTTTTCCTCTTGAGCAATCTCTTAAAAACTATAACGAAAAAGAGACAATTCATTTTATTCAAAACGCATATTATAGAAAGAAACTTCCGTGGTATTATGAAAACGAATGGAGGCTCATTGGCTATAATTACAACCCCATCATTGGTCGAGCAAATGATAATTATGTTAAACTAGGGGTCGCAAAACCCAAAGCAGTTTATTTAGGCGAAAAGATAAGCGAATATGACAAGGGCGCAATTATTGAAATTGCGCGCAAAAAGGAACTAGACGTTTATATAATGAAGACGGTAATAATTGGCAACACTTTGAAACTTAAACCAAAGAAGGTTACCTAAGCAATATATGGCTCGCATTGCATCGATTCATGCATTGCTCGCCGAAAGGAGAATGATATGAAAACAATATTAGTGACAGGTGGAGCGGGTTTTATTGGTAACTGCTTCTGCAAATTATTATTAAATGAAAGAAAAGACTGGAAAGTGGTGAATGTTGATTCTTTAACATATGCCGCTAATCCTAATACTATCAAAGAAGAATTAAATAATCCTAACTATAAGTTCTATAAGACTGATATTAGAGATAGAGAAGCAATTAATAAGATATTTGAAGAAGAAAAACCAAATATTGTTGTTAACTTTGCAGCAGAATCTCATGTTGATAGATCTATCTTAGATCCAGAAAGTTTCTTAACCACTAATATTATTGGTACAGAAGTTTTAATGGATGCGTGTAGGAAATACGGCATTGAAAGATATCATCAAGTATCTACTGATGAAGTATATGGTGATTTACCATTAGATAGACCAGACTTATTCTTCCACGAAGATACTCCATTACATACATCTAGCCCATATAGCACATCTAAAGCTAGTGCGGACCTATTAGTATTAGCGTACTACCGTACCTATGGTCTACCAGTTACTATCTCTAGATGTTCTAATAACTATGGCCCATATCAATTCCCAGAAAAACTAATACCTTTAATGATATATAAAGCTAACCATGATCAAAAACTACCTGTTTACGGTCAAGGCATTAATGTTAGAGACTGGTTATATGTTGAAGACCACTGTAGAGGTATCCTTGCGGTATTAGAAAGAGGCAAAGTAGGGGAAGTATATAACTTAGGTGGTCATAACGAAAGAAATAACTTGTATATTGTTAAACGCATTCTTTCTGAACTGAATAAACCAGTATCATTAATTGAATTTGTCGCGGATAGACATGGACACGACCAAAGATATGCGATTGATCCTGCGAAAGCTAATAAAGAATTAGGTTGGGATCCAATTACCACTTTTGAAGTTGGCATTAAGAAAACCATTGAATGGTATTTATCGGATAAAGGTTCTACTTGGCTCAATGAATGTATGGCACAAAACGCCGAATGGCTAAAGAAGAACTACGATAACAGGAAATAGCAAAATAGTACATGGCTCGCATTACTGTCTAGAATTTAACAGAAGATGAAACAATACCGATGATGCTTTTATTGGCATCATCTTTTTTTGCCTAGATTTTCAAACTAATTCCATCGTTCCTTTAGATATCGCATAATATAAGTATGAAAGCAATTATGGATAAAACACCTATCAAAAAACAAATAGATTTCATCAAGGACAGAATTGAAAACTATACAAATGTAGTTAATGCAAGCATATCGGCGGGTTTAATTGATGAAGCTATTCTTTTTGAGGATTTTGCAAAAGAAATATGTGAGGCATATTACAATCAAGATTTTTGCAATTTAAATGCTATCAAACCCGGATGGAAATGCGTTGATTTAAAGTCCAGAGATGGTGACGTGTTTATACAAGTGAGTGTTACCAAATATTCAAAGGCTAAAATAACGAGTACTTTGAAATCATTTAAAGAATTGAGGAAAAAGGAAGACAAAGATGTCAAAGACATAAAAAGGATTACTTTCTTTCTTCTTAATATGGCTGATATCAAATCGCTTTCTAAAGAAAATATAGACGGAATCGAATTTAATCCTGAAAGCGATATTGTGTTTTTGAGTGACGTCATAAAAAAATCAAGATATGATAAAACGTTTAGGAATAGAGTATATGAATATCTTTATGAAGAAGCGGTTAGTGTCGGTGATATAAGCGCGAAATTAATTAATGCCGTAAAAAAATCAAAAGGATGCTTTTTGGATGACATATTCACAACAATCGGCAATAACGGGTTTCATTTGGATAGATCAGCAACAATTAAAACAATTCGCGGCAGTAAATCAAAGATAATTGTTATCAAAGGTGATGCCGGTTCTGGTAAGTCTGCCATTTGCAAGGAAGTAATAAAAGATAGTGAGATTCTTTTGTTTGCCAGAGCAGAAGAAGTGATTAATGCAAAAAACATTAACGATCTTTGGTCAATAGATTTAAGAAAATTGTTGAATTATACAAAAAATAAAATAGTGACATTTTGTATTGATTCTCTGGAATTTGTGTCAGATTATCTCGGCAAAGATAAAACTATCGACGAATTACTACTATTAACCAGAGAGTACGATAATTTAAAAATCTTTGTCACCTGTAGGACACGTGATTATCTTCATTTTCAAAACCTCTTTTTAAAATACGAAAAAGACCTATGTTCTGTTGCCATAGACAACCTTTCAACAGAAGAAAAGAATATCTTGCTCAAAGAGTTTCCTGTTTTGAAGAAACTTGGAAAAAGCTTTTCCGAGGTTGTTACGACACCTTTATACGTTGATATTATTGTTAAGAATTCTATTGATAGTAATATTACCAGCGTTGCCGAACTTAAAAGGGTGATTTATGACAAATGTATTTGTCTTTCAGAGAAGAAAATAGATAATAGACACCTATTGATAAAAACAGTCAAAGACATTGTTATTGAGAGGTCTAAAGAAAGAAAACTAGGAATTGACGAATCTCTTGTTGATGAAAAGGTTTTAAGCATCCTTATTAACAACGGCGTCGTTTTAAAAAATGAAAAGTATGGAATAAGGATGAAATACGATCTTTTTGAAGATATATGTTTTTGCCAATATTTATCCGATGACTTTAAAAACAAAGAAAGCGTTGACTCGTTTTTAGATGGCATCATCAAATATGGCGAAAGCGGCTTTAGGAGATATCAGATTTGGATTGGCGATTTAATCTACGAAATGAATTATGATGCTGTCGCTGAAATACTCATTGGGTGTCATCGCGAGAGATATTTCAAGAGCACAGTTGCTGGCATATTGATTTCGGATAATTGCCAAGCATTTATTAGTTTCCTCGCAAAGTATAACGACATTGATTATTCAACTTTTATCGAAATATGTAACGAATATGCGTTCGAAGCAGCAAAGCGCAATTCGGACTTTGTTTTTAAACCGATAGGTGCTGGTAGATTGGCACTATTAGAAAATCTTCCTTTAGATTTGATTCGCCACGGAAAGATTAATTTGGCAGATGTTATTGGTCTTTTAAATGGCTTAATTCAGCAAAAGACATATATCTCAGTAGCTTCCAAACATATCAGTGATATCACAGAAGAAGTATTTAATCTGTTAATCAATGAGGAATGGATTGATTTTGATTTGATAGATGTTTTAATGACTGTCCCTTTTTATATTCAGCAACATTCTGTTAAATGGTTTATCCCTCTCATGAACGGCATCCTTGAAAAATACCTCTATAATTTTTACGAAGACGGAAAGAGGATTTTGATAAGTCTATTAAAATACCATATCGAAGATTCTCTCAACGAACAAATAGTTTATTCGGAAGATTTTGCTTCTTTTATGACAGATATTTCATATAAGTTTTTCACGCTTAATCCAAATAAAAAAACCGGAGCGACTATTTTTCCGCATTATGATGGTTTTGATACCAGATTTAAAGATCGCTTTGGTTTTTCTGAAGGAGCTCATAGTTTATCTGACGAACTTGATTATCGTTATTATCCTCTTGTTTCTAATTTTTTCATCACTTTAATAAGATCCAATTTTTCTCTTGCTTTGTGTTATCTGTTTAAACTTGCGGATTTTGCTGGGGGCAATCTTCTTACAAAAGAAAACGCCAGTAAGATAGAAGTTACTTTAGCTAACGGAATAAACAAATCATTTGTTTTTCATAGTGATTTGTTTTCTTTGGGCGAGTCAGAATTGTCTAGTTCAACTTTCATCTCGGATATGTTTTATGTTGCAAAACTTGAAACAGAAAAACTTTTAAAAAATAGCGCTTCGAACAAAGAACTATGTAAGGCGGTTGTTAAACGAATATATGAAATATGTGTTAAGAATTCGGCTACTGTTGCTTCTCTTTCGCTATTATCTTTTATCGATTATTATTTGTTTTGTTATTATCCTGATGGCATTTTTGCATTAGCTAATTCGTATGAAATAGTAATTAACGATATAATACTTTTTCACGAAGAAAACGAGGTAGATTCAAACAAGCAATTTTTTGAGAACCATATTTTTGCTTCCCTGGGAGTTCCTTATAAGAAAAAGTATGACTTGAGACGCAAATTAGATTTGGGCTCATCCTTATACAATCTTTTCTTTGTTGATAACTATGATCAAAATGTTTATAAAGAAAAGTTTTCTATCATTTATTCCAAATATAAAAAAGACAAGCGAATTACAACTTACTACGAAGGATACGACGGCAGTATCAAAAGTCCAAAGCAAATGTTGGCCGAAAGAAAAGAACAAATTCAAAAGAAAGAAAACTATATTGACAGAAGTAAATATATCGAAAATGAAGTGGCTGAAATCTTGCACCGCAGAGACATTGAACGAGCAAAAGCTCTTGTTGACTATATCTTGTCGTTGCCTACAAACGAAATGACCGTTTTCTCAAGGTGGCTTGTATATTCTATATCTGTCATCATTATTGATAAAACGATCACTTATGATGAAAGAAATAAGCATTGCGAAATATGGATGAACGGCATTGACGCTGATAGGGTATTTGTTTTTGATAATTCCCTTATTTTGGCTTTGGTAGGGCAAATCAAGTTCGATATTTCCGAGCAACAAAGAGATTGGATTAAGAGATATGCTTTCAAGGTGCTGACTAGTTCAATTAACGATATAGACACAGCGCAACAAGCTCCTTACATAGTAGGATTTCTAGCAGTAGATGAAGAACTTAGAAACAGTTGCCTCAATGCTTTGATAGGTTGTTCGACTGTTCATTATGAGATTTTTGGTAACAATCCAAATAAGTTGTTTTCTCAAGAACAGTTTGAGTCTTTAAAAAGTAAAGAGGAAGAGAAAAAACAAATAATTATAGAAGCTTGTTTATTTAATAATAAAAAGTTTCATATTGATTCATTGGATTTTAAAAAGTGTGATCCGTATTATTTAGAAAAGGCTTGTGAGTTGTTTTTGACAGTCCAAAACTGCAGGCTTGGTGAAGGGCTTAAAATGGTGGGAGCCTTATTTGATAAAATGATGATTGAGGATCAAAGAAGACCACTCAGCTTTTCTAAAAGCAATCTTGCGGTGCATATAAGCAAACCGTTATTCGCAGATTATCCTTCTGCCACAAAAACTATTGAATTCCTTTTTTCGTATATTAGCACACACAAATATTGCAGAGCGGTGTTTGAAACAATTAATCGCGCTCTGTGTGAATTGGAATCATTATTATTTGCTTCTGATGATGCCAAAGAATACTTATTTAAGGTAATAGATTTTGAATTGGCTTCATTCGAAAGCATTAAAGAACTTGATATTAATAATGAAATTAAATTAGGAATGGCATTTATAAAAAATAATTATGGTTCTTCTAAGAAAAGAAGCAATCTATCTTTGAATGTTTTCCAAAAGCATAAATTGATTGCTTTATACAAACTTAATAATCCTATTTGCTTAAATGCCATTCTCCGTAAGATTTTAACATACCCATCCGATTCTTTGATGCCGGAAGTTTTAGAAGTTATTAATAGTTTTGTTAAAAGTTTAATTAATGACGATGAGCTTAACAAACTAAGAGAATCAAAAACTATTCTTGAAACTTTTGTTTGTGAATTGTACTTTGAATATCGAGAGACGATTAAATCTAACAACGCTCTTAAGCAAAAATACCAAGAATTGCTTGATAATTTGTCTAGCATTCATTTTTCTAAAGCATCAATTGTTTCAATATACTTTCAATTGCTTTAATTTTATGAGTATCAGCACGAATAAAGATCATTTTAAGCGTTTGATAGAAGTATATAGTCCACTAATCAAGTTACTTATTGAATCTAACCAAATTTATACAGACATCGATGAACCAATCAAGTGGTGTTTTGCTTGGGATGATAATGTTTCAATTACTGCAACAGTCAACAGAATAACCAATGTTTTGTCTATTAATTTAGCTTTTGTCGATGCCGCTTTTAAATGCAATAAAGTATATGAAATTGAATATTTTATACTTCATGAAATAAGGCACATCTATCAGCACATTCAGATAGTTTTGTATAAAGATGGCAAATCGGAAATTGGTGAAGAATATATAAAAAGATGGATTGTAGAAGGGGAGAACTATATCAAGTCTTTAGATAAGGACGGAAATGAAAACATCAAATATTTTAAACAAGATTGCGAATTAGATGCGTATGCTTTTTCATATGCTGTTATGCATCATAAATATAGCGGGAAATATGATTCGCTGTTATATTTACCGGAATTGTATGGTGAAGAGCTAAAAAGTGTTTTTGATTTAGCTGTTAGAGACTTTTTAGAAGGAATACAATAAAACTAATGCTTAAAAGACACTTTGCATTTATGAACGAAAATGACAAATTGCTTGTTGTGCTTTATAATAAAGCAGATGAAATGGCACATGGCTCGCATTGCTACTATGTGTGCGATGCTCGCCGATATTAGGGCTTTATTTGTGGGGTCTAATTTATTAGAATTACACTATGAGTGAAGAAGGTAAGGGGAAGAAGAAATATACTTTTAAGGTAGCCTTTATTAGTGTTATTTGTACACTTCTTTTTATTATCATCCTCTTGTTGTTTGTGTTATTTGGTTTAAAGAAATGTTCTTCTAGAACTAGTAGTGGTTCTTCTACTTCGTATACAGAAAGATATATCACTAGTGATTTAGACAATGTCTTTAAACTAATAGTCAAAGCGGGATTAGAAGATCTAGGTATTGATGATAGTGTTAATAAGATCTATGCAGTGAACTGGGTAGATAATAAAACAAACGATAATACCTTTGAGTTATATATCTCTGCTTCTGGAAGTGGTACTAACTTCTATTACTATTCAGTACCTAATGCCAGGTATGAAGAAGATAATAAAGAACTAGTGCCTTATCTATTAGGATTAACTAGTTATTATCTAGATGGCACGGTTAATGTAAGACAATATTCATCTCTAGATGAAAGAGTTAATACATCTAAGACAGATAATAACTATGTAGTGGTACAAGCACCCACAAATGAAAAGTATATATGTGGTTATTATGTTGAAGATGATATCTACTATGCTTTCCCTAGAAAAGAACTCGTAGATAGTTCAGATCCATTCACTTCTGGTGGTGTAGCCATTAGTAGCGATTCACTCCTATTTGATTATTATCATTTCACTTTAAACAAAAAACGCAATAGTTCGCCTCTATATAAGATATTGGCACCCATTTACACACGGGTGCCATTTTTTATGAAGCATATGTATATTTATGGTTTAATAGTGTCATAATATAATTATGGAAAAAACAGAGTTTATCGAAAATAATAAAAAAGTAAAAATAGTAATAGGCAATGGCTTTGATCTTCATTGCGGATTAATGTCTTCTTACGGCAACTATTTCGAGTATTATGAAGCAAAGTACAATTATATAAAATCATGGATTCAAAAGTATTCAGGCAATCTTGTTGCTAAACGCTTTTTTGGACCAACCTTGCTTGATTGTTGGGAACCTTTTGACAAATTTGACGAAGTAAATGTCTGGGATTTATTTTTTGAAATTATTACAGATGATTCTCAATTAAAAGAGAAAGCCAGATGGTGCGATATAGAAGAAGAAATACTTTTTTCTCTTGTTATACCTTCTATAGATGGAATCAATGTTAAAAAACAACCCATCTGTTGGAAAGATGTTTACAGCATTATTAATGGTGAGAAAAAGTTCGAGAATAAGACTTTTAACTTTATAGCGCTTTCTGCATTTGTTTTTAAAAAACACGGTGGTTTGTTATTTGAAGACGAAAACTCTTTTTATGAGTTTTTACTTAATGAATTACGCAAATTTGAGATTAACTTTGGCAAATATTTAAAACGTCAGCACGATTATTTCGACCATTTTATCAACCATCATAATGCTGATTATGATATGAAGGCCGCAGAAACCATTTCTTCTTTAGGAGAGGATTCATCTTTGGTTTCAATTGATAGCTTTAACTTTGGAACTTTCAACAACGAAAAGTATGATGCGATTCTAAGACGTATTAATGGAACACTAGATATGCCTATATTTGGCATAGATTCTACTGTTTTCAAGAGTGATGATGTTAGATTTATATTCTCCAAGACAAACAGAAGGATGGAAATGGATATGATTGTCCATAATGCCTCTATTGAACCAAGTTTTAATAATGTAGTAGTGTATGGTCATTCTTTAAACAAAAGCGACTACAGCTACTTCTTTCCGCTATTAGATAAATTAGAGATGACTGATTTTACTTCTAATATGACAATAGTGTTTGCGTTCACTATCTATAAACAAGATCAGTCTTACCAAATAAAACAGGCACATAGAAAAGCAATCCAAGAACTTTTTTCAGCATATGCTATTTTCAAAGGTTATCAAACCAATCCAGAAAGATTGCTTGATTCTTTAACGACCCAGGGAAGAATTGTTTCTTGTGAGTTGCCTCTTTTAGATGGTGTTCCTTCTTATTTTTGGAATTAGCGGTCATCAAATCAGACTATTTTATAGTTGAATGTTTTTACATACTTAACTTTTTTAATGGTTCGTTGACACCATGGTGATTGCTCTATTATAATGTATTTGTTCAAAAACTTTGAACTAATGAGGAGAACATTATGGCAGTCTTAAAAGTGGAGTTTGATAATTTCCTTTGTTTTGATAACTTCTCTACTGATTTTTCTTACCCTAAAAAATTGGTAAGTAGCAACCTAAATGGAGAGTACTTTGCTAATTATCCAAGCGTTAGATACCGCAAAGTCAATATTGTTGTGGGTTCTAATGCTTCTGGAAAAACATCCTTAGGTAGAGCTATTTGGCATGTATTTTTGTTTTTAAAAGAAAAAGAATCTAATAATATTACTAGTCTTGTTAAAGATGATAGCAGAAACTTTTTTGTCTTAATGGACTGCATGTTTAATAATGGTGTCTTTTTCCGTGTTGAGATTAAAAAAGACTTAGAAACGGATGAATTATTAGTGAGATTAAGACAACTACAAGCACAACATGATGATACATATGAGTCACTTGTTAATAAGTTAGATGATAGTAAACCATTTGAAAACTATCTTACCGCTTTAGATAAGTTCGTGTTTGGTGGTTGGAATTTCGCCTTCCCATCTATTGAAAATGGCTTTGATAAAATTGAATGTAAATATGACGATTCTGAAAAAGAAGAATTCTGTGAAGTATATAAAAAGGTTTTGCAGACTATGGATCCAACAATCAAAAATGTTTATCCTTCTTCAGAAATTCCAGACTCATTCATTGTTGTTTTTGAAGACGATGATGCAGTAGCGGTCACTAATGGTTCTAAACTCAGTTCTATTAAGAGATTATCTTCTGGCACTAAATACGCTGTTAATATCGCTGGTGTTATCCATTCTATTAAGAAACATAAAAATGGCTTTTACTTTGTAGATGAGCAATTCTCTTATGTTAATTCGGATATAGAAATTGCCTGCTTGATGAAGATGATTTCTTTATTGGATGATGGTGAACAATTATTCTTTACCACTCATAACGAAGAGCTTTTAGCGCTCCCATTACCAAATCATACATTTAATTTCATTAGCAAGTTTAAAGACGAAGAAGGCACAAGAATTCTTTGGACAAACGCCTCTATTGAAAAACGTAATAACGTTAACATTAAGAACCTTTATGACAACGACTTCTTTAATGCTAGTCCTGATGTTAACGATATTTTAAATATCGCGGAGAGCTAATAATGGATAGAAGGGTTTATCAATACTACGTCGAAGGAGAATGTGAGAAGAACTTTTTAAGTTCTTTTATGCACGCAAAAAGCAGCGAGTATATCATTCATCCTGGCAAGATTGAAAAACTCAACCCCGTTACTTCCAAAATAAGTGAAACAAAAGCAAGAACTATTAAAAGAGACACTCGGATTGTCTTTGTTTTTGACACAGATGTCGAAAACACTTCGATCTTGGAAGAAAACATCAAAACACTAAAAAGAATCGCTTTTATCGAAGGCAAAGATATTATCTTTTTGATGTCCGTCAAAAGATTTGAAGAAGAGATAGTTTTCTCCTGTAGCAACATCAAAGATGTTAAAGGGTTGATTAAACTCTTTAATTCGCAAGGACTAAGCGCTTTCAAAACTGATTTTTCACATTGCAAAAATCTGGAAGACAAATTGAAACAAGCTGGTTTTGAGATAAAAACGATGTGGATTAGATCTGCTAGCCAACCATTTGATAAATTTGAAAATGGTGGGAAGCACATCATCATTAAAGATAATTAATAACTTCAATGAGCAAGTTTTCAAAAGCAATTGTTGAAGATGGCCAAGGTGGCCCATTCAAAAGTTTCAATAGTGATTATCATCTTGTTAGAGAAGACACAAAAGTCATTATCGTGGGCACAATTACTTCCCCTCAAGGAAGGGGTGCCAACAAAGACTTTTACTATATGAGCCCATATAATCCGATGTATCGCATCATTGATGCCTTTTTTAAAGATACTAGCTTTGTTAAAAATAAAAAGATAGGGGACGTGCCCGCAATTATTGAAGAGCTCAAAGAAAAGAAAATAGCGTTCCTTGATGTTGTAGAATCCTGTTCTAATCCTAAGAACTCATCTCTAGATGATGATTTAGAAGATATCAAATTAGATTATGAAGCATTCAAAGGCATTGATGAAAATATCGTGATGCTCGCCAATAGTAAGAATGCATATAATGCTTTATTAAAAATCGCAGAGAAGAATCATCTTAAAAATAAAATAGAATATGTCTATGGTTTCCGCTTCTACAAACAAGAAGATTGGAACAACGCTTTTAAAAAGTATTTGTAATTGATGTTTGATTTCAAACATAATATACGTAATCACATTAAAGGTATTTATCAAATATGAAACGTGTTTATAATTTCTCCGCTGGTCCAGCGGTTTTACCAGAAGAAGTCTTAAAAGAATGCGCTAATGATATGTTAGATTATCAAGGCTCTGGTATGTCCGTTATGGAGATGTCTCATCGATCTAAAGTCTTTGATAACATCATTAAAACTGCAGAGTCTGATTTAAGAAAATTATTAAATATCCCAGATAACTATAAAGTCTTATTCCTTCAAGGTGGTGCTTCTCAGCAATTTGCGGCAGTACCTATGAATTTAATGAAGAATAAGAAAGCCGATTATATTGTTACAGGACAATGGGCTAAGAAGGCCTTTGAAGAAGGTAAACGCTATGGTGATTGTATTGCAGTAGCAAGTTCTGCGGATAAAACATTTTCATATATCCCTGATTGCAAAGATTTACCAATTAGAGAAGATGCAGACTATGTCTACATTTGTGAAAACAATACAATCTATGGCACTAAGTTCAAAGAACTACCAAACACTAAAGGTAAGATCTTAGTGGCAGATCAATCATCATGTTTCTTATCTGAACCAGTGGATGTTAGTAAATATGGACTCATCTTTGCGGGTGTTCAAAAGAATGTTGGTCCTGCTGGTATGGTCATCGTCATTATTAGAGAAGACTTAATTAGTGAAGATACCTTACCTGGTACACCTACAATGCTTAAATATAAGACACATGCAGATGCCGAATCTTTATATAACACTCCTAACTGCTGGTGTATCTATGTCTGTGGTTTAGTCTTTAAATACTTACTTAATAATGGTGGTCTTTCTGAAATGAAAAAGAGAAACGAAGAAAAGGCTAAGATTCTCTATGATTATCTAGATAGTTCAAAACTATTCTTAGGAACAGTAGAAAAAGAATCCCGTTCATTAATGAATGCCCCATTTATTGTTAATCCTAATGTCATAACTGATCCAGCTAGAAAAGAAGAACTAGAAGCTAAGTTTGTTAAAGAAGCCAAAGAAGCAGGCTTAGAAAACTTAAAAGGACACCGTTCTGTTGGTGGTATGAGAGCGTCAATCTATAATGCTATGCCTAAAGAAGGTGTGATTGCCTTAGTTAACTTTATGAAGAAGTTCGAAAGTGAGAACTTATAAATATGAAAGCTTATTGTTTGAATAAAATATCGCCGATTGCTTTAAAAGCATTAAAGGCACCAGATACCACAGTAGATGATATTAACGCTGCTGATAGTATTTTAGTAAGAAGTCAAGCCATGCATGATATGGAACTTGGCAAAAACATCTTAGCAGTCGCAAGAGCGGGTGCAGGTGTTAATAATATCCCAGTTGATAGATTCGCTAGTGAAGGTATCGTTGTTTTCAATACGCCTGGCGCTAACGCTAACGCAGTTAAAGAACTCGTTCTTTGTGGCCTATTCTTAGCTAGTAGAGATATCGTTGGTGGTTCGGAATGGATCAAAGAAAACAAAAACGATAGTGATATCGCTAAAACAGCAGAAAAAGCTAAAGGACAATTTGCTGGCCATGAAATCTTAGGTAAAACCATTACTGTCATTGGCTTAGGTGCAATCGGCTTAATGGTCGCTAATGCCTGTGTCCATCTTGGTATGAAAGTCAGAGGCTATGATCCATATCTTACAGTTAATAACGCAGTTAAATTATCTAAGAGTGTTAACTACTTTGAAAAGTTAGAAGACGCCATTAGTGGTGCGGACTTCGTTACTATCCATGTCCCACTTGTGGATTCCACGAAAGGTATGCTTAATAAGAAACTATTCTCGTTATTTGATGACACGGTCCTATTGAATTTCTCAAGAGATACCTTAGTGAATGATGATGATTTATTAGACGCTTTAAATAGTGGCAAAGTCAAAAAGTATGTCACTGACTTTGCTAATCCAAAAGTCGTTAATATGCCTAATACCATCGTTATTCCTCATTTAGGGGCATCTACAGAAGAAGCGGAAGATAACTGTGCTTTTATGGCGATTGATGAACTTAAGCATTATTTAGAAACTGGTAGTATTAACCACTCCGTTAATTATCCAGATGTGAACTGTGGTCCAAAAGAAACTGAGAAGAGAGTCTGTGTTCTTCACAAGAACATCCCTGGTATTATTAATAAAATTACTGCGATTATTTCTAGCAGTAATACTAATATTGTTAACTTCATCAACAAATCCAGAGGTGAATATGCCTATAGCGTTTTTGATGTTGATGGAACAGTTGACATTGATAGCATCGCTAGTGTTGAGAGTATTATTAGAGTGAGAGTGATCTAAATATGAAACTAGGCATGCCAGAATTATTCGAATATAACAGTATTGAAGATAATTTTAAACTTGCCCAGAAATTAGATTTAGACTTTATTGAATTAAACTTAAACTTTTCTAATTGTAGAGAGGCTTTAGAAAAACATCTTGTTTTAGATTTAGTTAATAAATATCAAAAAGAAGTGACATTACACTTCTATGATGAAGCGGACTTAGGTACCTATGATGAAGTAGTGAAGGCTTATTTAGACTTATTAGATAAATATGCTTCTTTAGGTAGGGGCTTTGTTAAACAAATTAATATCCATCTCATTCCTGGTCCAGTAGTGACTATCTCTGGAGTTAAGCACTATGTCTATGAAAAGGAATATGATTCTTATATCAAACGCTTAATTAATAATCTTAAGAAAGCAGAAGCTATTTGTCATAAATATGATATGAACTTAGTGATCGAAAATACTGATACCGCTTCTAGTTATCAAGTAAGAACTTATAAAGACTTATATAAAGAAGGCTTTAGATTCTGTTATGACATTGGTCATGATCATTTAACTAATGATATCCTTTTAGGCCTTTTAAACGAAGTTTGTTTACCTTTTGATGAGTTTCACATCCATGATGCGAAAAACCGCTTAAAATGCCATTTAGCGTTAAATGAAGGCGAACTAGATATCGCTAAGTACAAAAGACTCGCAGAAAAGAATAACGCTTATGTTGTTTTAGAAGTTAAACAAGAAAGTGACTTATTAACTTCTGTACCATTATTCAGAAGACTTTAATTAGTTAATAATACGACTTTAGGTCGTTTTTATTATAAAATAATAGTATGAAAAAATTCTTTAGGGGTGTATTTTCCGGTTATTTTCTCATCTTACTACTCTTGCTTATTGAGATAGGCGTTTTCATTGTGGTCCAATTCTTCTTGGACGACATCATTATTCTTTTTATTGGTGAATATAACTATGATGTCTTCTTAACTGTTGGACTCATTTACGCTTTATTTAGAATTATTGTTTTTATCATCGCATTTATTATTTTCTTTAGAATCATTAGCAAACTAGAAGATCCAGAATTTAAGATTCCTTGGATTGTTGGTATGTTATTAATGCCGTTTTTCTTCTCTGTCTTATTCTTAATCTTCGGAAATCACGGCTTAAGAAAAAGAGATAAGAAGTTAATCGCTGCGAATAGAGAAGCCTATGATGAATACTGCCGTATCAGTACAAGAAGAGAAGAACGTTACAAACAAGAACTCGGAAGAGCGGTAGGTGCGTTTAATTACATTAACAATACCGCAGGTTTATTTGCGACCAAACACAATAAAGTAACTTACTATAAAAACGGGGAAACATTCTTCCCGGCCTTCCTAGAAGGGCTTAAGCAAGCTAAAGAGTTCATCTTTATGGAATTCTTTATTATTAGTGATGGTAAAGAATGGTCCGCAGTGCAAGAAATCTTAAAAGAAAAAGCTAAAGAAGGAGTGGAGATTAAAATCATCTACGATGATATGGGTTGTGGTGGCACAATTTCTTCAAGAACTCCAAAGATCTTAAAAGAGTTTGGTATTGAATGCTTAAAGTTCCATCCATTTAGGCCAATCCTTTCTGGTGTCTATAACAATAGAGACCATCGTAAAATAGTTCTCGTCGACCATCAAATGGCATTCACGGGTGGCATCAATTTAGCCGATGAATACGCTAATGAAATAAAGAGATTTGGTTATTGGAAAGACACCATGGTCAAGATTGAAGGACCTGGTATTGATAACTTAATTACCGTCTTTTTGCAAAACTACTCTTTAGCGTCCCTCAAAGTCGCTGAATATCAAAAATATCTTGATTATGAATATCCATGGTGTGAAGAAGAAGGCTTTGTCCTTCCATTTGGTGATGGTCCTGGTGGTATTGATGACGCCTTAGTGGGTGAACAAACATATATCAATATTCTTAACTACGCTAAAGACGAAGTATTTATTTCTACTCCATATCTAATTCCAACATACAGTTTGTTAGACGCTTTAAGGAACGCTGCGCTTAGAGGAGTAAAAGTTCATCTCATCCTTCCTGGTATTCCAGATAAGAAACTAGTGTATATGATCGCTAAGAGTAACTTTAGATATCTATTAGATGCAGGAGTTAATATCTATTTATACACCCCTGGCTTTAACCATATGAAGAGCATTCTTTCAGATGATACTCTTTCACTCGTTGGTACAATTAACTATGACTTTAGAAGCTTAGTACATCATTTTGAATGCGCAGCGCTTTTGTATAAGAATCCTTGCTTAAAGGATATTAAAGAAGACTTTTTAGAGATGCTTAGCGTCTCCACACCTGTACCAAAAGACTTCAAACTCAATTGGTTCAAAAGAAAGGTCTGTTCCTTATTAAGATTAATTTCTCCTCTTTTATAAGTGAACTCAAATAGTAATAGTGATAAACTACTACATTATGAGTGACTTATTAAAACAATTTGAAAACTATAAAGTTCAGAAACTAGATATCAATATGGCAAGAGGCAAACCCTGCCCTGAACAATTGAATCTATCTTTACCAATGCTTGATATCGTTAATTCCAAATCAAATTGTTTTGATGAAGACATTGATTGCCGTAACTATAGTGCCTTAGAAGGCATTCCTGACTGCAAAAAGTTATTTGCTGATATTTTAGACATTCCTTCGGAAAACATCCTTGTAGAAGGCGCTTCTAGCATGAATATCATGCATAACTTACTTAGTAAATCTATTATTTCTGGTATATGTGGTGAAAAGCCTTTCTCTAAACAAGGAAAGATTAAATGGTTATGTCCTGTTCCTGGATACGATAGACATTTCGCTATGACCGAATATTTCGGTTTTGAAATGATTAACATACCAATGGATGATAATGGTCCAGATATGGATTTAATTGAGGAATATGTTAAAGATCCCCAAGTAAAAGGTATTTGGTGTGTTCCTAAGTATTCTAATCCAACAGGCATTATTTATAGTGATGAAGTTGTTAGAAGATTTGCGAGATTAAAACCTGCCGCTAAAGACTTCAGAATCTATTGGGATAACACCTATATTTCACAGTTATCTTTTAACGGTGAAGAAGAACCAATCCTCAATATCTTTGATGAATGTAAAAAATATGGAAGCGAAGACCTCGTGTATGAATTTGCGTCCACTTCAAAGATGACATTCCCAGGTAGTGGTGTTTCCGCGGTTGCTTTAAGTGATAACAATAAAAAAGATTATTTGAATTATCTCCAATATCAATTAATCTGCTTTGATAAACTCAATCAATTAAGACACGCTTTGTTCTTAAAAGATAAGAAAACCATTATCGAACATATGAAGAAGCACGCGAAGATCTTAAAACCAAAATTTGATTTGGTATTAAAAATCTTTGACGAAGAATTAAAAGATATCGCTATATGGAGCAAACCAACGGGTGGATATTTCATTTCTTTATATGTCAAAGACAAAGCTAAAGAAGTGGTAGAGAAATGTAAAGAAATGGGTGTTACCCTCACTAAAGCGGGAAGTGCCTATCCATATAGAAAAGATCCAGATAATTCACATATTAGAATTGCGCCTACTTATTTAGCGGATGATGAATTAGAAACCGCGACTAGAGTTATTTGTTTAGCGGTTAAACTTGTGAAATAATTAGCAGAGGAGATTATTAAAATAATCTTCTTTTTGTTTTACATCTTTTCTTATATATGATATCATATAAGTACAAAAGGTAATAAGATTATGGCGTCAAATCAAATAGAATACATTTCTAATTACAATAAGCAAAACTATAAGATGTATCAATTTCGCGTGAAGAAAAGTGATACCGATTTAATCGACAAATTGGATAATGTTGAAAATAGGAATGCTTATTTAACTAGCTTGGTTCTAAATGATATCAAGCCAGGAATCTTAACCATCAAAGAAATCAAAAACAGAATAAGACCAGTGGTGGAAAAACATCACATTGAAGAGGTGTATCTCTTTGGAAGTTACGCCAGAGGTGAAGCTAATGAAAATAGTGATGTCGACATCTATTGCTCCTCAGGGGATGTCGAAACACTTTTAGACGAAGTCGGCCTTGTCGAAGAATTGGAAGAAGCTTTGGGTAAGAATGTTGATGTTGTTACCATCGGATCTGAAATGCAGGATTTCTTTAGACAGCAACTTGAGGAGGATAAAATAAGAATATGCTGACTGTACCAGACAAAGGATTGCTCCTTTCTATGATTGCACACTGCGATCGAATTGAAGAAAAAATCAAAGGAGTGACCAAAGAAGAGTTCTCAGAGAACCAAGACATTAAAGAAATTGTCTGTTTCCATCTACTCCAAATAGGAGAATTGGCAGGCAAATATGGAAAGGAGTTTCTAAAGGATTATTCCGGTGTCCCTTGGGGGAAAATGCGTGGTATGAGAAACAGAATAGTTCATGGATACGGAACCATCAAAGTCGAAAGAGTTTGGGCAACTGCCAACAAAGATATCAAACCATTGAGAGAATATTGCGAAAGGATTCTTCGAGAAAACAAATAAACGTCATTTGAGCCGATTGGAAAATATCGGCTTTTTTGTTGCTATGTAAATTGTAGTTTACAAAAACAATTATATTTTTATTCAAAACACTAATAAGTGCATCTATTCAATGGAATGCACTTTTCTTTTAATTAAAATTAAAAAGTATTGCTTTTATTGTAAACATTTCGCTACATGAACAAATATACATAAACTACTTAAAATAGTGATATGTAAAATAATGTTGACATATTAAATAACAGAAGCCTAAGATACTGGCTATGATGATTTTTAAAGTCATCTTTCAATTAGTTGTTTCTTCTTGGAGGAATTGGTTATGACTATAGAATTTTGGTATTTAATTGGTGCGGCATTAGTCTTCTTTATGCAAGCCGGATTTGCCATGGTGGAAACTGGTTTTACCAGAGCAAAAAACGCTGGCAATATCATTATGAAAAACTTAATGGACTTCTGTATTGGTACAGTAGTGTTTATGTTATTGGGCTTTGGATTAATGATGGGCGAAGATACATTCTTTGGTTTGATTGGCGTTCCTAATATGGATTTGTTCGCTAAGTTCGCGGATTTCATTAAAGAACCAGCGTCAGGATTTACTGGTGCTTCGACATTTGTCTTTAACTTAGTGTTCTGTGCTACTGCGGCCACAATTGTTTCTGGCTCAATGGCGGAAAGAACCAAGTTCTCTTCGTATTGCTTATATTCCGCGATTATTTCTTTAGTGGTTTACCCAATTGAAGCCCACTGGATCTGGGGTGGTGGTTGGTTGGCCAATCTTGGTTTCCATGATTATGCTGGTTCTACCGCAATTCACATGGTTGGTGGTATATCCGCTTTAATCGGCGCCATATTCTTAGGACCAAGAATTGGTAAATATGTCCGCAATAAAGATGGTAAAGTTACAAAAGTAAATGCTATTCCAGGTCATTCTATTCCTCTTGGTGCCTTAGGTGCATTTATCTTATGGTTTGGCTGGTATGGCTTTAATGGTGCTGCTGCAACAAGTACATCAGAGTTAGCCACCATCTTCTTAAACACCACAATTGCGCCAGCAGTAGCGACAGTCACCACAATGATTTATACCTGGATTAAAAATGGTAAGCCAGATGTTTCAATGTGTATCAATGCTTGCTTAGCAGGTTTAGTTGGTATTACCGCAGGATGTGATGCCTTAGATGCTGTCGGTGCATCAGTAGTTGGCATCGTTTCTGGCGTCTTAGTGGTCGTTGTTGTTGAAGTGCTTGATCTCAAGCTTCATATCGATGATCCAGTTGGTGCTGTTGGTGTTCATATGGCTAATGGTATTTGGGGTACACTTGCAGTTGGCTTATTAGCCAATCCAAATGCTCCAGCGGGATTAAATGGCTTATTCTATACTGGCAAATGGTATCAATTTGGAGTCCAATGTTTAGGCTTTATTTCTGTCGCGGTCTATACCGCTATATTAATGACAGGATGTTTCTTCTTAATCAAAAAGACTGTTGGTTTACGTGTCGGAAGAAATGAAGAACTTAAAGGTCTTGATAGTACTGAGCATGGTCTTCCATCTGCTTATGCAGACTTTGCACCTTCCACGGTGGCCTATGCCGATTATATTGAAGAAGGCACCAAGGTTGTGAGCGGTGATGTTCCACCAGCGGAAGCGATTGAAGTTAACGTTATGCCTACGGTTAGCAAAGTTAAAAAGAGTGGTCCTAAGTTCACTAAAGTGGAAATCATCTTTAAAGAAGAGCGTTTATACGCTTTGAAAGATGCGATGAGTAAATTAGGTATTACTGGTATGACGGTTTCCCATGTCATGGGGTATGGTGTCCAACAAGGACAAACAGAGATGTATCGTGGTGTTGCCGTAGAGACTAACTTAATGCCAAAAGTCCAAGTGGATATTGTGGTTAGTAAGATTCCGGCTAGAGAAGTCATAGAAACCGCGAAAAGCGTCCTTTATACCGGACATATTGGAGATGGCAAAATCTTCGTCTATGACGTGGAAAACGTTGTTAAAGTAAGAACTGGTGAAGAAGGCTATGACGCTCTTCAAGATGTAGAGTAGTTCTACTTACTGTATTTATTTTTAATAAAGTCGATGAAATTCTCTTCGAGAGTGGATAATTGATGTCCCTTTCTCCAGACGAATAAGTAGTCGACTTTTTTCTCTTCTCCTTCAATTTCTCTAGAAACTAAGGAACTATTCATAATATAAGCAGTCTTAGGGAAGATAGAGATACCAACACCTCTACCCGCCATAGCGGCAGCGTCCAAATAGTTATCCATTTCACAAACAATGTTTGGATCAATGTGTTCTTTCTTAAACCATTTGATAATGCCATCGACATGAATCTTTCGAGAAGGAACGATGATCTTTTCGTCTTTTAAGTCTTCGATTCTTATCTTTTCGTTAGGGGATTTCGCTAATGGGTGGTTTTTATTCATTAAGGCAACCATCTTTTCTTCACCAACTTTAAAACTATTTAATAAGATTTGATCATATGGAGAAGTAATAACCGCTAATGAAATAATACCCGCCCTCATCTTTTCAATGAGATCGTCACTGTTACCATCTAAGATTCTAAATCTAACATTGGGATGAATTTTTAAAAATTCACTAATCCATTCCGCAGCGATATCAGGAGCGGTGCCTTCGACTAGGCCAATACCAATTGTGCCGCTTAAGCCTTTGTTCATTAAAAGGATCTCATTCGTGGTTTTATCAGAGAGCATTAATATATCTTTGGCTTTTTGATATAAGTATTTTCCTTCTTCAGTAAGTTCTAAATGTCTTTTACCTCTAATGAATAAAGTAGTATTTAATTCCTCTTCCAAATTCTTAATTTGATTAGAAAGCGGTGGTTGACTCATCATTAAGATTTTAGCGGCCCTCGTAATATTTAATTCTTCCGCGACAACTACGAAATATCTCAAAGTCTTTAGATCCATAATAATCTCCTACTATACGAAAAATGTATGATTACCATTCAATTATATGTATTTATGTATACACATTTCAATGTGCTAGTATGCATAAGTAAAGAAAAGGTGTCGTTATGTTTGATCAAAAGATGTTAGAGATTGGCTATAGTCAATCCACGATTAGAGATTTATATACATATGGATTAGCAAGAAAGAAAGAAATCGGAGAAGATAAAGTCTTTGATTTTAGCATTGGTAATCCCTCTATTCCCGCTCCAAAGATTGTTAATGACACATTAGTTAAACTATTAACTGAAGAAGACTCAGTAAAGATACACGGATACACTGTTTCACCAGGAAATAAAGAGGTACGTGATGTGATTGCTAGTTATTTAAATAAAACTTTTCACGCTACTACAAAAGGTGATTTCATCTTCTTAACTTGTGGCGCTGCCGCCTCATTAGCGATAGTTACTAAAGCTTTTGTTAAACCAGGTGAAGAAGTGATTACATTTGCCCCTCATTTTCCAGAATATAGAACATATACAGAAGCAGTGGGTGGTGTCTTAGTTAACGTTAATCCAGATAAAGATTTCTTTCCAGATTTCGTGGATCTAGAAAAGAAAATCACAAGCAAGACAAGATTGGTGATTTATGATTCTCCTAACAATCCTACTGGTGCTTTCTATACCGAAGAAGTTATTAAGAGAATGGCAAGTGTTCTTTCAAAGAAAGAAAAAGAATATGATCATCCAATCTATTTAGTGTCTGATGAACCATATCGAGAGCTTCTTTATAAAGGTGAAGAATATCCATTTGTCACTAATTATTACGATAATTCTATAGTTTGTTATTCATTCTCTAAGAGTTTATCTCTTCCAGGAGAAAGAATTGGTTATATCCTAGTTAATCCTAACGCAAATGATGTTAATGATGTCTACGCAGTGATATGTGGCGCCGCATCGATGCTTGGCTACATATGCGCTCCTGCGCTATTCCAACATATGGTGCCTTATGTTTTGGGTCATACATCCAATTTAGAAGAATATAAAAAGAATAAAGAGACTTTAGTGACCGCTCTTAAAGAGATTGGTTTTGAAGTTGTTAACCCGACAGGTGCTTTCTATTTATTTATGAAAGCTTTAGAGGCTGATGCTGAAAAGTTTAGTGAGGTTGCTAAACAGTTTGAGTTGCTTCTTGTTCCTAGCGATCCATTCGACTATAAAGGTTATGTACGAATTGCCTATTGTGTCTCTTATAAACAGATTGTAAATTCCATTCCTGCTTTCAAAAAACTCCATAACTATTATAAAAATAGATAAGCTTTAAACTACATTAAGTAAACAAAATATAACATACGAAAAAAATATGATAACCATAATGTTATAGGTATTTTTATATTGTGTAATGTGCGTGATAGTATATCGCCATAGTTGGTTGTCGAGTTATGAAATACATATTTGTTACAGGCGGTGTTGTATCAGGATTAGGTAAGGGCATCTGCGCCGCTTCATTAGCCCGTTTATTAAAACAAAGAGGGTACTCTGTTAAGAATCAAAAATTTGATCCTTATTTGAATGTTGACCCAGGCACAATGTCTCCTTATCAACACGGGGAAGTGTTTGTCACCGATGATGGTGCGGAAACAGACTTAGACTTAGGTCACTATGAAAGATTCACTAATGTCCCATTGGATGCATCTTGCTCAGTATCTTCTGGTAAGGTTTATTGGAACGTCATTAATAGAGAAAGAACAGGTGGCTATTTAGGTAGAACCGTTCAAATCATTCCTGATGTGATTGATGAAATCAAAAACTGGATCTATATCTCTGAAAAACAAAACATTGATATCGCTATTTGCGAAATTGGTGGTACAGTCGGTGATATTGAATCATTACCATTCTTAGAAGCGATTAGACAAGTTGGTCAAGATAAAGGCAGAGAGAACGTTATTTATATACACGTCCCCCTTGTTGTGGAAATCCCAGGTAGTGGCGAACTTAAGAGTAAACCAGTCCAACACTCCGTTAGAGAACTTAACTCTTTAGGCATACAACCAGATGTTCTCGTTTGTAGAAGTACACAACCATTAACGCAAGAAATTAAAGATAAAATTGCATTATTATGCGATATCGATAAAAGAGCGATTATTGAAAACTTAACCGCCTCTAGTATTTATGAAGTGCCACTTCTTTTAGAAAACGAAGGTTTAACCGATATCGTTTGTGAAAAACTCCATCTTCCAATTACTAAACCAGATTTAGAAAAATGGACCGCAATGGTGGAAAAGATCAAAAACGCTCATAAGAAAGTTAAGATTGCCCTCGTTGGTAAATATACTCAGCTCCATGATGCTTACTTAAGTGTTGAAGAATCTATCTTCCACGCTGCATCAGCATTAGACGCGAAAGCGGAAATCCTTTGGATTGATTCGGAAAAGATCACCACAAAGAACGTCAAAGAAACACTTAAAGACGCTGATGGCATGGTCATCCCTGGTGGTTTCGGTGTCCGTGGTATTGAAGGTATGATCGATGCCGCTAAATACGCTAGAGAAAACAATATCCCATGCTTAGGCATTTGTTTAGGTATGCAAGTCATGGTTATTGAATATGCTAGACACGTGCTTGGATTTAAAGACGCTAATTCAAGAGAATTTAATGAAAACACAACTCATCCTGTCATCGATTTATTACCTGAACAAGTTAATATCGTCGCCAAAGGCGCCACTATGAGATTAGGTAGCTATCCATGTGCCTTACAAAAAGATAGTCTCGCTAAATCTTTATATGGCAAAGACATGATTAATGAACGTCATAGACATAGATATGAATTCAACAATATCTATCGTCAAGATTATATCGATAATGGTATGAAACTAAGTGGCTTATCCCCAAATAAGAGCTTAGTGGAAATCGTTGAAGTTCCAGCGAATAGATATCACATCGGTTCTCAGTTCCATCCAGAATTTAAATCAAGACCCACTAAGCCTCATCCATTATTTACCGGCTTAATCGCTAACGCATTAGAAGGCAAATAGTATGAATGAGACAGTGCTTGTTATCGATTTTGGTGCCCAATATTCCGAGGTTATAGCCCGTCGGATTAGGGAGTGTAATGTCTATTGTGAGGTTCTGCCTTGGACTACCTCGACAACTTTCATCCAAAGCAAATCTCCAATAGGCATTATTCTCTCTGGTGGCCCAAATAGTGTTTATGAAAAAAGCTCACCACGAGTGGATAAATCCATTTTTGATTTAGGAGTACCTGTTTTAGGCATCTGCTATGGCATGCAACTTATGGTCACCTTACTAGGTGGAGAAGTCGTCCCAGCGGAAAGTGAAAAAGGCAGAGAATATGGCAAAGCCATTGCTTCTTTTGATACTAGATGCAAAATCTTTAAAGGTTTACCAAATAAGAGTGTGGCCTGGATGAGCCATGGCGATCACACCACAAGAATCCCAGAAGGCTTCAAAGTAGTGGCCCACACTAAAAACTGTGAAAACGCGGCGATTGTTAATGAAAACAAAAACTTCTATGGTGTGCAGTTTCATCCAGAAGTGGAACATACCCAATGCGGCAAAGAAATGATTCAAAGATTCCTTCTTAATGTCTGTCACGCTAAAGGTGACTGGTCCATGAAAGACTACTATAAAAAAGCCATTGAAGATATTAAAAACGAAGTGGGCAATAAGAAAGTTCTTTTAGCCCTCTCAGGGGGTGTTGATTCTTCTGTTGCTGCGGTTTTATTAAGCAACGCGATTGGTAAAAATCTCACATGTGTTTATGTTGATCATGGCTTTATGAGAAAAAACGAAACCGAAGAAATTGTTTCAACGTTTTCAAAATACGATCTTAATTTTATTAAAGTGGACGCTAGAAAAGAGTTTATGAATGCCCTTAAGGGAGTAAGCGAACCAGAAAAGAAAAGACATATCATTGGTAAAACATTTATTGATGTCTTTTCTAGAGTCGCTAGTGAACTTAAAGACGTTGATTATTTAGCCCAAGGCACAATTTATCCAGATGTCATTGAATCTGGTTCCATAAATGGAAATACCATCAAGAGTCACCATAACGTTGGTGGTCTTCCAGAGCACTTACCATTCAAGAAAATCATCGAACCTCTTTCTAAGTTATTCAAAGACGAAGTCAGAGAGCTTGGCTTAGAAATGGGTGTTGATGAAGCCTTAGTATTCCGACAACCTTTCCCAGGACCTGGGTTAGCGGTCAGAATTATCGGAGAGATTACTGAAGAAAAACTAAACATCTTAAAAGATGCAGATTACATCTTTAGAGAAGTAATCGCTAAAAACAAATATCAAAACAAAATCAGTCAGTACTTCGCTGTCTTAACTAATGTAAGAAGCGTAGGGGTCATGGGGGATATGAGAACATATCAGTACGCTATTGCACTCCGTGCAGTTTCCACAGATGACTTTATGACTGCTAATTATGCCAAATTACCTTACCGCATCTTAGATGAGGCAAGTAGAAGAATAGTGAATGAAGTGCAAGGAGTGAATCGTGTTGTCTACGATGTCACTAGTAAGCCGCCAGCCACTATCGAATATGAATAAAGGAGAAAATAATTATGAAAATAGTTCCAGAAGAATTCGGAAAACTAGTCTTTAATGAAAACGCGATGCGAAAAGCGTTAGCCAAAGACGTTTTTGAAAAACTTGAACAAACAATTAAAAACGGTGAATCTTTAGATTCATCATTAGCCAATTCCGTAGCGGAAGCTATGAAAGACTGGGCCATCGCTAATGGTGCAACCCATTACTCACACTGGTTCCAACCATTAACGGGTATTACCGCTGAAAAACATGAAAGTTTCTTAACAACCGTTTCTAGTGGTAGTCCAATCTTAGAGTTATCCGGTAAAGAACTTATTAAAGGTGAACCAGATGCTTCAAGTTTCCCATCAGGTGGCTTAAGAAGCACATTTGAAGCCAGAGGTTATACCGCTTGGGATCCAACAAGCTTCGCTTTTATTAAAGGCAATACACTCTGCATCCCAACAGCGTTCTGTTCCTATGGCGGTCACGCTTTAGATAAGAAAACACCATTACTTAGAAGCATCGATGCCTTAAATAAAGAAGCTCTTAGATTATTCAAAGCCTTAAAGATGAACGATGTTAAACATATCGTTACAAACGTTGGTCCAGAACAAGAATACTTCTTAGTGGATAAAGGTGTTTTTGAAAAGAGATTAGACTTAATTCTTACTGGTCGTACCTTATTTGGTGCGCCATCCCCAAGAGGTCAAGAATTAGATGACCATTATTTCGGTGTAATTAAGCCACGTGTCGCCTCTTTTATGGAAGAAGTTGATAGAGAACTTTGGAAATTAGGCATCTCTGCAAAGACCGAACATAATGAAGTGGCACCTTCTCAACACGAGCTCGCCACGATCTATACAACATGTAACTTAGCGTGTGACCAAAACCAATTGGTGATGGAAATGATGACTAAAATTGCTGATAAGCATCACTTTGTTATCTTATTCCATGAAAAACCATTTGAAGGTGTTAATGGTAGTGGCAAACACAATAACTGGTCTATCTCCACAGATACAGGTATCAACCTCTTATCCCCAGGAGATACTCCATTCAAGAACCAAATCTTCTTGCTCTTCTTAGCGGCGGTCATTAAAGCCGTTGATGATTATCAAGACTTATTAAGAATCAGTGTCGCCTCCGCTTCTAACGATCACCGTTTAGGTAAAAACGAAGCGCCACCAGCCATTATCTCTATCTTCTTAGGCGATGATTTAACCGGTGTCTTAAAAGCTATTGCTAATGATGATACTGACTATGAATCACACAAGGAAATGATTCTCTTAGGTAGTGAAGTTTTACCAAGTCTTGTCAAAGACAACACTGATAGAAATAGAACATCCCCATTTGCCTATACTGGAAATAAATTCGAATTCAGAATGCCAGGTAGTAATAAAGGTGTTAGTGATGCAAACACCATTCTTAACACCGCAGTTGCAGAATCTTTAAGAACATTCGCAGAACTCTTAGAAAAGAGTGATGACATTGATAAAACCATTCATTCCATCGTTAAATACACAATCAAAGAACATCAAAAGATTTTGTTCTCTGGTAATGGTTATAACGATGCTTGGGTGGAAGAAGCCGCAAAGCGTGGTCTTTGTAACTTCCCAACTACACCAGATGCTCTCGTGCATATGACTGATGAAAAGAACATCAAACTTTTTGAAGAACATCATGTCTTAACAAGCGAAGAGCTCAAAGCTAGACAAGAAATCGATTATGAAAACTACGTTAAGACTTTAGAAATTGAAGTTAAGACAATGATTCATATCGCTAATAGAGACATCATGCCTGCTATTAACAAATACATTGGTAAATTAGCCAAGAACATTGAAACTGTTTCCGCTATTGATAGTTCCATCAGCTCTTCTTATCAAAAGAAGACATTAAAGAAACTTAGTGAGAACCTCGCTAAGATTGATGAATTCACGAGTGAATTAGAAGCTAAGTATTTTGAAGCTAACAAGATTAGTGATATTGAAAAACAAGCTTTCTTCATTAAAGATACTTTACTCCCATTAATGGCGTCTCTCAGAAAAGTCATTGATGAATCTGAAACAATGATGCCAAAGAACTATTGGCCAATGCCAACATACGAAGAACTCTTATTCTCAGAACAATAAAAAGGAAAGAAGGCCTAACTTATGATTAAAAGATATTCCTCTAAACAATTCGAAGACATCTTCTCTGATCAAAATAGATTCAATAACTACTTACTCATCGAAGAGGCGGTTATCGAAGCATACTTTAAGTTAGGCCTTGTTCCAGAAAAAGACTATTTAAATGTTGTTAAAAAAGCTCATGTTGATTTAAAGTCAATCGAGGAGCTTGAAGCGATAACAAAACACGACGTTATTGCATTCACGAGGTCGATATCTTTACAACTTGGCGAAGAAAAGAAATGGTTCCATTATTCTTTAACTTCCACGGATGTTGTCGATAGTGCTCAGTCCCTTACCTTGAAGACTGCGAATGAACAAATCTTAGAAGACCTTAGTACCTTAATGATCGTGGTCAAAGAAAAAGCCTATGAGTACAAAGATCAACCAATCATGGGTCGAACTCATGGTATGCATGCGGAAATCACATCATTTGGTCTTAAATGGGCTTTATGGTATGACGAACTCAAAAGATGTAAAGAGAGATTCTTAGAAGAAAGAAAAAGAATCGAAGTTATTAAACTATCAGGCGCAGTTGGTAACTACGCTAACATTCCATTGGAAGTGGAAGAATATGTCGCTAAAAAGTTCAATATGGAATATGCGAGAATCTCCACTCAAGTATTAAGTAGAGATAGACATACTGGTTATATCTTCGCTTTAGCGCAAATCGCATCTTGTTTAGAAAAGATGGCCACTGAAATTAGACTTTTAGCCCAAAGTGAAATTGGTGAAGTGCAAGAACCATTCTCTAAAGGCCAAAAAGGTAGCAGTGCCATGCCACACAAAAAGAACCCAATTGGTTGTGAAAACATCTGTGGCTGCGCTCGTATGATGCGCTCCTACGTTGGAGTGGCTTTTGAAGATAATAACTTGTGGCACGAAAGAGATATTTCTCATAGTTCTGCTGAAAGAATTATGCTTCCTGATGCCTGTACTCTTTTAGATTATATGCTCAAGAGATTTACAGGTATTTGTAGAGATCTTGTAGTTAATACTGAAAAGATGAATGAAAACATCTTCCTTAACTATGGAGTCACATTCTCTGGTGGTGTACTTAATAAATTAATCAACAAAGATATGTCTAGAGAAGAAGCCTATGATTTGATTCAACCAATCGCATTCAAAGCATTAAGCGATAAGAAACTCTTTAGACATTTATTGCTTGAAAATGAACAGGTTACTAAATACCTTTCTAAATCAGAAATCACTGAATGCTTTGATGAAAAGTATTATTTAAAAAATACTGAAAACATTTATAAACGCATGAGACCAGGTAAATCATTGCTTGTGCTTGGTAGCCAATGGGGTGATGAAGGCAAAGGCAAAATTACGAACTTTCTTTCAGAAAAAGCTGACATTGTCATCAGATATCAAGGTGGTAATAACGCTGGTCACACAATCGTTTTTGATGGTCATAAATACGCTTTAAGACTCATCCCATCTGGTGTCTTTAACGAAAGTGTTAAATGCATTTTGGCTAATGGTATGGTCATTAATCCACGCGCTTTCAAAGAAGAAGTTGATGAATTAAGAAATGCTGGTTTCCCATGTCAAAACCTCTATATCTCCGATAGAGCGCACGTCTTATTTGATCACCATATTGAACTAGATAGATTAAATGAAGAATCTTTAGGCAGCAAAAAGATTGGTACCACTAAAAGAGGTATTGGTCCAGCCTATGCTGATAAGATCTCTCGTGTCGGTATGAGAATGTGTGATTTTATCTCTCCAGAATTCCCAACTTTATACAAAGATTTATTAACAATCAAAAATAAACAAATCATCGATATGGGTGGTAATCCAATCGACTATGAAAAGACCGTCAAAGAATACACGGTCCTCGCGGATTTTGTTAGACCAATGGTGGTGGATACCATTTCCATGATTGGCGAAGCGAGAAAGTCCAAGAAGAATATTTTGTTTGAAGGCGCTCAAGGTGCGTTACTTGATGTCGACTTTGGTTCTTATCCTTATGTCACCTCTTCAAACGTCACTTCTGGTGGTACGGTTGATGGTACAGGTATTGGCTGTCATGGTGTTGATGATATCTTAGGTATTGTTAAAGCTTACGAAACTAGAGTGGGTGAAGGAGCTTTCCCAACTGAACAATTAAATGAAGTTGGTAATCTCATTAGAGAAAGAGGCCATGAATATGGCACAGTCACTCATAGACCAAGAAGAACTGGCTTCTTAGATTTACCCGCTCTTAAATATTCCATTCAAATTAACTCAATTTCATACTTATGTTTAACGTTACTTGATGTTTTGGACGTCTTTGATGAAGTACATATTTGTACTCACTATGACTATAAAGGTACTTTAATTGATACCTTACCAGCGTCAGATAGAGTTTTAAGAGAATGTAAACCAGTCTATGCGACTTTACCTGGCTGGAAAGAAGATATCAGTGGCTATAAAACATATGATGAATTACCTGAGAACGCTAAAAAGTATATTGAGTTTATTGAAAAAGAAGTTGGCGTCCCAATCGTCATCGTATCTACTGGTCCAGATAAAAACCAAACAATTATTAGGGAAGAGATTTTCTAATCTATGTATAATAATTAACCAAGGAGAATAAAAATGTGTGGTATCGTTGGTGCAATTGGATTTATTAGCCCAAAAGAATACGTCTTCAAAGGGCTAAAGATGCTTGATTACCGTGGATATGATTCCGCTGGTGTAGCTTACTTTAATGATGGCATTCAAATCTTTAAGGATGTCGGCAGTGTCGAACATCTTTTAACCATTGTTCCAGAAAAGATTGAAACGAACATTATGATTGGCCATACCAGATGGGCCACTCATGGTGCTCCTACTAAACTAAATACTCACCCGCATTTATCGTTCCATCAAAAGATTTGTCTCGTCCATAATGGTGTGATTGAAAACTTTAAAGAATTAAGAAGTTTTCTTCTAGAAAAAGGCTACTCATTCTATGGTGAAACCGATACAGAAATTATCGCTAATTTATTAGAATATTACTACATCCAAAAAGGTGGCATTATTGAGGCCATTAAAACAATTATGACATTAGTGAAAGGTAGCTATGCTTTTACTTTCTTCACTAGTGATGATGCAAATACTTTATACGTCATTAAGAAAGCATCTCCATTAGTCATTGGTTTAGGCAAAGGCTTTAACTTAGTGGCCTCTGATGCTTCCCCAATGATTGAACACACTAATGCATTTATTGAATTAGATGACTTAGAATTTGGTATTGTGGCCAAAGATAAAGTCACTGTTTTTAATAAAAAAGGCGAAGAGATTAAAAAAGATACCATTTCTAAAGACGTGGAATTAATTTCACACGACTTAAAAGGCTATCCACATTATATGATTAAGGAAATCGAAGAGATTCCTCAAACAATTAAAAGATTGATATCTACCTATTACCAAAAAGGTAAATATCAATTTGATCCTCAACTAATCAAAGATTTAGATGAATCAGATCATATTATCTTTATCGCCTGTGGTACTTCATATCACGCTGGATTGGTGGGTGGTCGTTATTTTGAAAAATATGATAAGTCCGCTTCAAGGTTTATTGCTTCTGAATGGGCTTTCCATCCAACATATCCAGGCAAGAAACCATTCATTATTATGATTTCTCAATCTGGTGAAACCGCAGACTTGATTCACTGCTTAAAAATCATTAAAGAGCATAATCTTAAAAACCTCATTATCACTAACACGGGTGGCTCAACTTTAGATAGAAACTGCATGTATTCGTTGTTATTGCATAGTGGTGTTGAAGTATCCGTGGCTTCCACGAAAGCCTATGTTGCCCAAGTCACTTTATTAGCGATGTTAGCGGCGTCCCTTAGTAAAGATTACAAGCTTATTGATGACCTCACTGATTCTTTAGATGTGATTTATGACATCCAAGATCACTACAAACCATTAATCATGAAAGTGGCGGATGAGATTAAAGATAAAAAGAATCTTTTCTATTTAGGAAGAAGTTTTGACTACTTCCTTTCATTAGAAGCTTCTTTAAAACTTAAAGAAATAAGTTATATCCATAGCGAAGCTATTCCTGGTGGTGAACTTAAGCATGGGCCAATTGCCTTAATTGAAAAAGGTATTCCAGTCATCGTCTTTATTACCGATCCAGAAACCGCCGCTAGTATGAGAGGCAACATTGAAGAAGTTAAATCTAGAGGTGCGAAAGTCTATACAATCGCTACTAAGAGTTTATCTAGACCAGAAGACACCATCATGGTGGAAGATTATGCTTATTACTTATCAAGTGTTGCAGTATCTTCAATAGCGTTCTATTTAGCCTATTACGTCGCCCTTGCTAAAGGCTTAAATGTTGATAAACCAAGAAACCTTGCCAAAAGCGTGACTGTTGAATAAGGAGGATATAGTCATGATTGATTTAGATAAATTTAGTAACGAACCTGAATTCCAAACAGCATTAAGAGAAATGTTTTCTTCTTTAGATGAATCCGTTCTCAATAATCCTAGATATGCTTCTATCTTAGATAAGATTGTGGAGCCAGATAGAGTGATTACCTTTGATGTTGAATGGGTTGATGATAAAGGCCAAAAACAAGTAAATAAGGGATACCGTGTACAGTTTAATAACGTCAATGGCGTCTATAAAGGTGGTCTTAGATTCCATCCAACCGTGACCTTATCTATCCTCAAATTCTTAGCGTTTGAACAAATATTTAAAAACTACTTAACCACCTTACCGATGGGTGGTGGTAAAGGCGGTAGTGACTTTGATCCTAAAGGCAAGAGTGACGCGGAAGTAATAAGATTCTGTGATGCCTTTATGAAACAACTCTATCCATATATCGGTGTTGACCAAGACGTGCCTGCGGGTGATATAGGCGTCGGTGGTCGTGAGATTAGAGCGTTATATACCTCTTACATAAAGTATTCTGGTAAGTCAGATTGTTCCTTAACTGGCAAACCGCTCGATTTAGGCGGCTCTTTATGTAGAACCGAAGCAACTGGCTATGGTGTCACTTATTTCGCCTTAGAAGCCCTAAAAACGTATAAAAACACCGACTTAAGAGGTAAACAAGTGATTGTCTCTGGTAGTGGTAATGTCGCTCTCTACTGTTTAAAGAAAGTGACAGAGATCGGTGGCAAGGTTATTGCCATGAACGATAGTAGCAACGCTATCTATGTGCCAAATGGTATCGATTTTGAAACATTAAGAGCCTTAAAAGAAGATAGAAGAGGCAGAATTAAAGAATATAAAGACCTCGTTAAAGACGAAGTCACAGTCATGCCTTCTAAAGATATTTGGGGCATTAAATGTGATGTTGCCTTCCCGTGCGCTACACAATTTGAATTAGACGAAAACGATGCAAAGAAGTTATTCGCTAATGGCTGTATTGGTGTCTTTGAGGGCGCAAATATGCCATGTACATTAGAAGCAGCAAACTTCTTTATTAAAAATAAAGTTATTTATTCACCTGGAAAGGCAAGTAACGCTGGTGGTGTGGCGGTTTCTGGCTTAGAAATCGAACAAAACAAAAAAGGCGAGAAATGGTCCTTTGAAAAGGTTGATGAAAGATTAAAAGGTATCATGTCCACAATCTTCAAGAATTGTTATAACACTGCGAAAGACTTGAAAGATGAATATAATCTCGTTAAAGGTGCGAACAATTATGCCTTTATCGGAATTGCGGAAAAGATGCTTAAAAGATAACAAGTTATACAACAAAAAATAGTTTGGTTCATCGCCAAACTATTTTTTATAAAATAGACACTAGACTATTTAGTGTATGAATAAGTGTTGGAATAAGAGAGTGAAATGCTCACTTTTGTACCTGATTCACTAGCGCTGGCTTTAATACCGAGATCTGATGAACGGATAAAGCAATCTTTATAAACAACTTTAAACTTATTATATGTGAGCTTCACAGTGGAAATGTTAAATGAAACAGCTTTGCTGAATCCGATTTCAGCATTACCATTTTCAAAGTCACCGTTATAAACGAGGTTGGATTTAATCTTGTTATAAATGGTTTGGACATCAACTGAAGAACCATATTCTGCTTGAAGGCTATCAATCATTTCAGAAACTTGTTGTGAATCGTAACTGAAGTTCCAAGAATAAATGTTATAACTCGCTTCTTCATACAACGCGTCTAAATTAGAGACACCAGTTAAACCTGATGTATAGTTACCATTTGTCACATAGAAGGAACCACCGTCTCTTTCTGCGGTGAAATTATAGGTTTCGGATCCAGCTGACGCGGCGCTGCCTGATGCTTTCAAGACATATCTGCCATTGATTCTCTCATTCACTAAATCAACATTTGCATCGCCAGAAATAGTGGCTTTAGCGGAAGAAGATCTACCAGAATATGAAACGCTCATAGAAACAGTAACTTTTGTCGAAATCTTAACGGCTCTGATGCTACCTTCTGCTTCCGCTCTTAATACTGGATTAATTTGTGCGGCATAACCATCTCTATATGGTTGTCCGTTCATGATGTAACCACCAGCAGCAAGATTACACGCGGTTAAAGAGGCAAGGGTTAACGCAAAGCCTGGAACTATTAATCTTTTTTTCATATAAATACTCCTACACAAAAATGTGTTTTATAAATCTTTATCAATTATATATCGATAATGATTTACTTTCAATTTGATAGTTATGAGGTAAATGTCTAGTATTGTTTACGACAATCGAAATGTTAAGACATAGCCATAATAATTTATAATTTATTATAATGTGTATGATAATAGCGTAAAGTAAATAGAAGTTTACATTTAATTATTGTCAAACAATCAGCAAGATAATAAGATAAAAATACCTTCAAAGGAGAAAACACATATGACAATTGGTGAAAAAATTGTGCACCTTCGTATTGTTAACAACATTTCACAAGAAGAGTTATCAAAAAACTTAAAGGTTTCTAGACAATCACTCTCCAAATGGGAAAATAACGATACATTGCCACCCCTTAACACGATTAAGGATTTATGCCAAATCTTTAAAGTGTCCGCTGATGAATTAATTGATGATAACATCGTCATCCATCGTGGAAAGAAAGTTGAACTTCCAGATGAAAACATCAAAACCAAATACTTTGGTACAGATGGTTTTAGAGGCGAAGCTAATGAATTATTAAATTCAGACAAGGCATATAAAATCGGTCGTTTCTTAGGTTGGTTCTATAGTAATCCTAAGTACAATATGCAAAAACCAGGCTATAGACCAAAGATCGTAATTGGCAAAGATACCAGAAGATCTTCCTATATGCTTGAATATAGTGTCGCTGCAGGCGCAGCATCCTCAGGCGCGGATGTTGAATTATTACACGTTACAACCACTCCATCAGTTTCTTACATAGTAAGACAAGACTGCTTTGACTGTGGCGTGATGATCACCGCATCCCATAACCCATTCTATGATAATGGTATTAAAGTCATTAACTCTAATGGTGAGAAGTTAGAAGATGGTGTTGCTTACTTAGCTGAAGCCTACTTAGATGGTGACTTCAAAACACTTGGTTTAGAAGGTGAAACAGACCTTCCATTTGCCAAAAGAGGCGACATAGGCACGATTAACGACTATTCTTCAGGTAGAAATAGATATATCGGTTACCTCATTTCTTTAGCGAGACACTCAATGAAGAAATTAAGAATCGGTTTAGACGCCGCGAATGGTGCTTCCTGGATGATCGCAAGAAGTGTTTTCGAAGCATTAGGCGCTCAAGTCTATATCATTAATAACCACCCAGATGGTTTAAATATTAACTTTAACGCTGGTAGTACTCATATTGAGAACTTCTGCAAATATGTTAAAGATAACAAGTTAGATGTTGGCTTTGCCTTTGATGGCGACGCTGATAGATGTATTGCTGTTGATGAAAATGGTAAAGAAGTCGATGGCGACAAGATCATGTACTTACTTGCTTGCAAATTACAAAGCGAAGAATCCTTAGATAAGAATACTGTCGTTGCCACGATTATGTCCAACAGTGGCCTTGAAAAGGCCCTTAAGAATATCGGCGTGAAATTAGAAAGAACAAAAGTCGGTGATAGATTCGTCTTTGAAAGAATGATGAATGAAGGCTATGTTCTCGGTGGTGAACAATCCGGTCATATTATCGTTAGAAAATATGCCACTACAGGTGATGGTGTTTTAACTGCTATCATGGTCACTGAAGAAATCTTGGAAAGAAAAGAATCTTTATCTAAGTTAGTGGCCCCAGTTAAATTACTCCCACAAAAGACAAAGAATGTGAGAGTGACTGACAAGAACGCCGCCGTCGAAGATGAAGCTGTTAAAGCCAAATTTGACGAAGTCAATAAAGAAATTGGCGATAACGGTAGAGCTTTATTAAGACAATCAGGTACTGAACCAGTCATTCGTATCATGGTCGAATATCCAACATTACAAGGTTGTGATGAATATATCGAAAAGATTTATAACGTCGTTAAGAAAAGAGGCTTTGTGATCGATGAATAAGAAAGCTGTCTTAACAAAAGACCTATTTAACATTGAAGAACCTTCCTACATGAAGGAGTTCTTTGATAGATATGAATACCCATGGCAAATGCTTCCACACATCAAGGAATTAATTGCCGAATTATTAGAAAAAGGTATTCCAGGTTATACTTTGTATAAAGAAGGTGTTTTAATCGGAAAAGATGTAAATATTGCAACCACTGCAACCATCATTCCTCCAGCTATTATTGGCTCAGGAACAGAGATTAGACCAGGCTGCTTTATTAGAGGCAATTTAATCTGTGGTGAGAACTGTGTTCTCGGTAACTCATCCGAATTTAAGAACGCTATTCTCTTATATCACGTGCAAGCTCCACATTACAACTATGTTGGTGATTCCATTTTAGGTAATTATGCTCATATGGGTGCGGGTTCTATTTGCTCTAACTTAAAGGGCGATGGCAAGAATATTGTGATACACGGGGACACTGAAATTGAATCTGGATTAAGAAAAATAGGCGCGATTCTTGGTGACTACGCTGATATCGGTTGTCAATCAGTGTTGAATCCAGGAACAGTCATTGGACAACATACACAAGTGTATCCTCTCTCAATGGTGAGAGGCGTTGTCCCAGAAAACAGCATTTATAAAGCAAAAGACAATATAGTAATTAAAGAAAAGAGGTAGTTTTTAAAAATGAAAGTTGTCGTTGGAAGTAATGAAGAGATTAGTAAACTAATCGCTGAAGAATTTATCAAACAAGTTCAAAAGAAACCAAACAGTGTTTTAGGTCTCGCTACAGGTACATCCCCAATTGATGTCTACGCGAACATGATTAAGGCAAATAAGGAGGGACGTGTATCATTTAAAGACGTCGCGACCTTCAATTTGGATGAATATATTGGCTTAGAAGGAACACACGATCAATCCTATCGTTATTTCATGAATAAATATTTATTCGATGGATTAGATATCGATAAAGCCAGAACACACGTTTTAAAAGGTGTCGGTGATTATTTAGCCTATGCTAATCAATATGACGCTGAAATCGCTTCCTTCGGTGGTATTGATCTTCAAATCTTAGGTATTGGTAGTGATGGCCATATCGCCTTCAACGAACCAGGTACTCCATTTGATTCCTTAACTCACGTTGCCGAATTAACAGAACAAACCATTAGAGATAACTCTAGATTATTCAATGATATCTCTGAAGTTCCTACAAAAGCGGTTACCATGGGCTTAAAGAGCATTATGAACGCGAGAAAGATTGTTTTAATCGCTACTGGTAAGAATAAAGCTCAAGCAATTTATAACTTATTAAAAGGTCCAAAGACCGAAGAAGTTCCTTGCTCAATTCTTCAAGATCACCCAGATTGCACAATCTATGTTGATCCAGATGCCTATAGCTTAGTTAAATAGGCCATTAAGTTAAAAATCTTAAGAAGCGGATAAAATCCGCTTTTTTTGTATTTTAGTTTCAAAAACTAAAGAAAACTTACAAAGAAGGGTCAAAAATGTGATAATATAAATGACTTATGTTTAAAATAAATGACTCTGTAATTCACTGTCGCGAAGGGCTCTCCAAAATCATTTCAATGAGCAATATGAACGGGAGAGATTATTTCCTCGTGAGCGTCGGTAGAAATAGTGGTGAGAACATTTATGTTCCAGTGGATACAGCGGAAAGTATTATCCGTCCTTTAATGGATAAAAAAGAAGCGGATGAGCTATTAAAGTATATTAAGAAGATTAAAAAAGAATTCAACGCAAATACAAAGCAAAGAAGAGATGCGTATAAAAAGATGCTTTCCTCTGGAAACGTTAAAGAAATAGCGTATCTTTATCGCCAATTATATTTCTATGAACAAATCGGTGGTGAAAATAACACCGAGATCAAATTAGGTCCGGTTGATATTGATATGTTGTCCTATGCTGAAAATATGTTGATGGATGAATTATCAATCACTTATGGCGTTGAAAGAGGCGAAGTTAAAGCCTTTGTGCAAAAGAGAATTGCCAAATTATAAGTTAACCCACTTTAATAAGTAATTGGCTAACTCATTTACAGAGGAAAATGGTGTGTCGTTAGGGCACATTTTTTCTAGTTCTTCTTTAGTTCTATAGCCATATGAAACTAGTCTATAATCTAGCCCAGCGTTCAAAGCGCTTTGCTTATCAACATCAGTGTCACCGATATATAAACTTCCCTTTTTATCAAGGTTATAAGATTTAATAATTGAGTCGATCAAATATGGATCTGGTTTCTTAGGTTTATCTAAGTAAGAGCCTTGAATAATATCGAATAATCCAGGGAACTCTTTATTAATTAGCTTTTGAGTCAGATCATTATCTTTGTTAGAAACTACGACCAGATTGCACTTACCTTTTAATGATTCTAATAGGTGTTTTATGCCCACGTACGCGCGCGTAAAATCAGAATAATGATTTAAGTAAAAATTCTTAAAACAATTAAAGACTTCTTTGTAGCTAGATTCATCTATACCTTCTGGGGTGCATCTTCTAATTAAAACTTGGGTTCCGTTACCTATAGCTTTTCTCACAAATTCTAGGTCTTTTAAAGGGTAATTATAAAAATTTAATGCGTAATTTACCGCATTTTTTAAATCTTCGAGTGTATCTAAAATAGTTCCGTCTAAGTCGAAAAATACCGTCTTCATTACTTGATGTTGCTAATCACGTTTGTGACGTCTTCATTAAAGACTAAATCACATGATGAGTCGTATGATGTGTTCTCTTTATTGATGACGACGACATAGCGTCCTTTAAAATATCTGACAAAACCCGCAGCGGGATAAACTCTTAAAGAAGTTCCGACAATAATCAGCATGTCGCAACTCATAATTGCATTGATAGATCTACCAATTGTATCTTCATCAAGAGATTCTTCATATAAAACGACATTTGGTTTAACAACGCCACCGCATTTATCACAGTGTGGCACACCTTTAGCGTTCATCACGTAATCCAATCCAAATAGGCGTCCACATTTTTGACAGAAGTTTTGATGAATAGTGCCATGAAGTTCATAAACTATGGACGAACCAGCCTTTTGATGAAGGCCATCAATATTCTGGGTTACGACAATGACATTTTTACCCTTCTTTTGTAAATCTGCAAAATACTTATGAGCGATGTTTGGTTCCGCTTTTGGATAACACATCTTGTCTTTATAAAACTCATAGAATTCTTCGGTATGATTCACGAAGAATGAATGAGAAATAATCTCTTCTGGACTAGCGCTGAAATTGGTCTTTTGATTGTAAATACCATCTGCGCTTCTAAAGTCTGGTATGCCACTAGGCACGGATATGCCTGCACCTGTGAAAACCACGATGTTACGGCATTCGTTAATCATCTGTTTTAGGGTTTCGTATTTATTCATGTCTATATTCTAGCAATGTTATGAAAATAAATATATGCCAAAAATATGTCCGCGTGTATAATACCCATGAGACATTAATCTCGTAACTATTTAGTTAACAACAAGTAAAAAGGAGAAGAATGATGAAAAGTGATGCCCCAGTAAAGATTATCACTTCCAATAAAAAGGCCCATTTTAACTATTTCTTAAGTGAATTCACTGAATGTGGTCTTGTTTTAGTGGGCACTGAAATCAAGTCACTTAGAACACACGGCTGTTCTTTAAATGATGCTTATATCATCATTCGTAATGGTGAGATGGAAGTTATTAATATGCACATCAATCCATATGATAAAGGCAATATCTTTAATCATGATCCTTTAAGAAATAGGAAATTACTCCTCCATAAGAAGGAAATTAGATGGTTTGATGACAAAGTTAAAAGAGATGGTTATACCATCGTTCCTACACGAGTGTACTTAAAGAAGGGCAAAGCTAAAATGGAAATTGCCTTAGCTAAAGGTAAAAAGCTTTATGACAAACGCGAAACCATCAAACAAAGAGATATAAAACGCAGCATTAAGAATGGGGGAGACACTCTATGAGCAACTTCGATTTAAAAGAGTATTTTGAAAGTGTTGATCGTGGAGATTACCAGAGAGAAAACTTTGATGACTTTTTAAAGAAAATGTCTTTTTCTTATAAGATTCCTTCTATTCATATTGCTGGTAGTAATGGTAAAGGAACTACCGCTAATTATTTAGCGAATATTTATCGCGCTCATGGATTAACTGTGGGCTTATTTACCTCACCATATGTAGACAACGTTAATGAAATGATTAGCATTAACGGTCAAAACATTACTGATGAAGAAATCATTTCCTTTATTAAAGAAAACGAAAAGTTATTCAATAAATATTCATTATCCGCATTTGAAATACAAACATTTATTGCTTTAAGTTACTTCAATAAAAAAGGCGTTGATTTAGCCATTATTGAATGTGGAATGGGTGGTGAAATTGATGCGACAAATATCTTTAACCCCATCCTTTCAGTCATTACCTCAATCAGTCTAGAACACACCTCATTTTTAGGCCGTTCATTATGTGAAATTGCCTATCAAAAAGCTGGCGTTATTAAAGATGAAATTCCAGTGGTGACAGGTATCTTAGATGATGAAGCAATCAACACAATTGTGGAAGTGGCCAAAGAAAGAAACTCCCAAGTTGTGGTTGCGGTTGAACCAGCAAAAGTAGTGTATGATAACTATGGCTATACATTCGCGTATTCGATATATACAGATTTAAGAATCAATTCTTCCGCTTCTTACTCATTAAAGGATGCTTGCATTGCTTTAGAAGCGATTATTAAACTCTTAGGAACTTATCCAGTTAGTGAAGAAGAGATTCGCGAGGGTTTGGCCAAGACCTATATGCCGGTTAGAATGGAGATCCTTAGCGAGAAACCTTTCATCATTGTGGATGGCTCTCACAACCCAGAAGGCGTGCAAAATATGGTTAAATCCCTGCAAAATGTCGCTCAAGGTCGCGAAATTCACGTTTTGTTTGCCTGTTTTAGAGACAAGAATATAGAGAGGATGTTAGCCTATCTTGGCGAATATAGTAAAGATATCGTTCTTACCACTTTCCCTCATAAAAGAGCGAGAACTATGGAAGATTATTTCCTCTATTTGGAAGATCATTCATATAACGAAAATCCAGAAGAAGCTTTGAACGAACTCGTCAATAAATATCCTGACGATGTCATTTTAATTGTTGGCTCATTAGCGTTTGTCGCTTACATGAAAAGAATAATTAAAAGAGGTTAAAATGAAAATACATTGGATTAAGACCAATTTATCCGTAATTCAAAAGATTTGCCTCTCTGGTTTAATCATGGCTTTAGTTGTGATTTTACAAAAAGTTGTGGCGATTAATTATCTTGCTTTTGCGCCTTTTGTGCGCCTCTCGTTAGGCGGACCAGCGCTTATTATCTTTGCCTCGGTTTTACTTGGACCAGTCTATGGTTTATTCGTAGGTATTGCCAGTGACTTACTTGGCTATTTAGTTTTCGATCCCAGAATCTATCCACCTTTCTTACAAATCACCGCGATTTATGCTTTGTTAGGTTTTGCGGCCTATTTTGTTTTCTCGCTTGTTTTCTCAATCAAGAATCGTAAGGCATTGACTATTATTGAAATTATTGTCCTTTCCATCATTTGGGTAGTTGTGGCTATTTTCACTTTAACCCGTCATGAAATGTTTAGTTCAAATTATGAAATCACACCTTTAGTCAAAGCGCTTGTTTGTTCAATCTTAGGCGCTATATTCGTCGGCATCATTTTGATGAGTGTTCTTATCAAGCCTAAAGACAACAGTGTTTATCGTAGTCCGTTACATATTTGTTTTGCCTCTTTCATCTGTGATTTCTTTATTCTCGTTTTGTTTGGTAGCTTGATGAAAGCTTGTGCATTTGGCTTTGCCACATTCGTGACAATTATTATCTGCCAAACCCTGGTTATGTTTTTTAACGTATTTTGCGATACGTTTTTCATATCCGCTTTTCAAAAGTTCACGAAGAAGTATTTTGTGGAGGAGTAACCATGGAAGAAGAAAAGAAAACCAATAAATTAGAAGAAACAGAAGCCGCTCCAATTGAGGCTAAAAAGGAAACAATTCATTTCCCTTGGGCTATTGCTATTATCATTGGTGTTTTAATCGTTTGTATGGTTGTCTTCTTTGTTTTAGCAAAGGTTTTTGTAGCCAAAGAAGCGGCTGCATCCACCAGCCAAATCATTAGTAGTTCCCTGTAAAGAGATAAATATTTCTTTACAAAAAACAAACGGAGTGATAGTGTATTAAAAGTTAATTGTAATAGGGGGTCAGGGAATGAGAGAAAGAGTTCTTTTGATTTGCGAAGAGTGCCTCTCCAGAAACTACTCCACGACAATTAAAAAGGAAGGTGCCAAAAACCTTCAAATCAAAAAGTTCTGTAAGCGTTGCAATAAGATGACGCTGCATAAGATTAGTAAATAACAGGAGGTCCAACAGATGGGTCTTGGAAAATTTGCGAAAGAAGTCGTTAGAGAAGGCAAGCGTGTCCGCTGGCCAAAAAGAGAAGTATTATTTCCATCAATTCTTGTTGTCGTAATTATCGCCGCCTTAACAGGTATGATCCTCATGGGCGAAGATGCTCTCGGCAAAGCTTTAATTGATGTTTTGAAAGATGCTTTCCATAAGTAAGGAAGGAGCACTATTATGGCAGATGAAGTAAAATTTACAGATAGTACTACTGATGTTACTGAAGGTGAAAGTAACGCTACGCTAGGTGAAAAAGCGTGGTACGTGGTTAATACATATTCCACACACGAAAACAAAGTCAAAGAAAACTTAAAACGTCGTGTTGAATCGATGGGTTTAGGAGATTTAATCTTCCGTATCATCGTCGCGGAACAAGAAGTTCCAGTCATGAAAGATGGTATGCCAACCGAAAAGACCAGAATGAAAAACTTATACCCTGGTTATGTCTTCGTCGAAATGATCATGACAGACTATGCATGGTATGTCGTGCGTAATACTCCTGGTGTTACCGGCTTCGTCGGTTCCTCTGGTAAAGGTACCAAACCATTCCCAGTTCCACGCGAACAAATCGAACCAGTTCTTAAGAGAATGGGTGAAATCGACGCTGATATGTTTGATCGCTACAGCGTTGATGACTATGTCAAAGTCATCCATGGACCACTTGAAGGCACTGAAGGTAGAATCCTTTCTATCAATAGAGATACCAAAGTTGTTGAACTTGAAACCATCTTCTTTGGTAGAGCCACTAAAGTGGAAGTTGACTTCTCCGAAATCGATAAGATTTAAGAGATTACAAACCAAAAAGAAAAAGGACCATCTGGTCCTTTTATTATTGCTTGTTATCTAATTAAGCAGCTTTCTTTCTGCCTCTCTTCACACCGTTGATGGCTTCACGGAAGTTTCTAATTTCTTTTGTGCCACCGACAACGAAGATGGTGTCATCTGGTAAGAGTGAGTCTTGACCACCAGGAACGAATGAACGACCATTTCTCATAATAAGAACGATGTTCACACCGTATTTATCTTTTAAAGATAAGTCTTTTAATTGTTCTGGAACATAAGCGTAATTAATAACGATAGAAACGACAGAATACTTGTCGTCTAATTTATAGAAGTCTTTATAGTCTTCATTACCTAATCTATTTGCTAGAGCAATACCCGCTGCTTTTTGTGGCATGATGACTTCAGTAGCGCCAAGTTTTTTCATAATTGGCATATAGTAGGCATCATCAACACGAACGATAATCGTTTTGACACCTAATTCTTTAAGAATAACTGTTGTTAAAATACTAGCTTCAATATGAGAACCATAGGCCACGATCGCGGCGTCAACATCTTTGATACCAAGATCTTTAAGTGCTTCTTCATCAGTGCTGTTTGCCACAGCCACTGTTGGGAGTAAGTTAGAAATCTTTTTGACCGCTTCTTCATCACTATCAATAGCGATGACGTCCATGTCATTACCCACTAATTCTTCAACGATAGAAATACCAAACTGTCCAAGTCCGATAACTGCAAATGATTTTTTAGCCATATAAAGATACCTCCTTTAACCGATTAAAAAATCCTCTTCAACAAAACTATAATGCACATTCGCATTTTTGTCTAAATGATTTTGGAATATTTGGAAAAATGCCATTGGTCCTAAATGACCAACTAACATTAATAAACATAAAACTATTTTTGATCCTGGTGCTAAGACAGGTTCGATTCCGGTTTGGAAACCGACATTGCCAAAGCAAGAGAATACTTCGTACATATAGAAAGACACTTTATCTTTCGCAATATTCTCGCTTAAGGTATAACCTTCTACATTTTTTGTACCAAAGGCCACTAAGCAAATAAACGATAAGAAGATAAATGCCACAACGATAAACACTAATGACATACTCTTTGCCACTAAATCATAACTATAACGACGTTTAAAGGCTGATAATCTCTTACCTCTAAAGTACGAGATAACCGCCAAAATAATAATGAAAGCAGTGGTGACTTTAATCCCACCAGCGGTACTTAGTGGTGATCCGCCAATTAACATCATTACGGCACAAATCATTCTACCAGGTAAGGAAATCTGATCTTGTGGATAAACCGCAAAGCCAGAGGTACGACAGTAGATGATTTGACTAAATGCTTGATAAACAGACATTGGGTTTTCTGATTTCATGCCGTCTGTGAGGAATAAGAGTCCTGACATAACAACGATTAAACCCACTGTCATAGTGAGACAAATCTTGGTAAATGAGGACCATGAACGTGGTAATTTATGACCGATAACAATATCGATAATAACCAAGAAAGATATACCACCAAGCAAGGACAAAACAGATAAATATGCAGTGGAATAGTAGTATAAAAAGTTATTCGTGGCAAATAAGTCGCTAACCATTAATGCTGAACTGCCATTGAATAGATCAAATCCAGCGTTGTTAAATGATGATATGGCGTAGAAAGCAGAATAATAAATAGTCTTCGCAACATTACCGCCAGTAATATGCAAAAACAAAGGCACGCCTAAGCCAATTCCGATTGCTTCACATGTTAAAGAGATGATAATTAATCGTCTCACGTATCTAGCAATTTCGCTGAAGTTATTAAAGGCAATAGCTTGTGAAATAGTTAAGCGTTCTTTGAACTGTAATTTCTTTTTAAAAATGCTAAATAAGAAGGTTAAGATAGTGACGATGCCTAAACCACCGATTTGCACTAAAACTAAAACGATGATTTGACCGGCAGGAGATAACGTTGCCGCTAAACCTTGTGGGTAAGTAGTTAAACCGGTTAATGTCATTGCACCGAGTGCAGTGAAAAAGGCATCTAAATAACTACCAGTTGCGCACCATCTACCATGGCTCTCTTTAAAAGCAAAAGGCATACTTAACAAAAAAGAACCAATCAGCACAATGCCGAGGAACGATAACATCAATAAGAGGTATGGATTAAGCTTACGTTTTTTTCTAACCATATAAGATGCTTTTGCTGCCGATATCATACACTCGTATATAATAAAAGTCAAATAAAAATAAATCACAAAAGTGATTTAATTGCAAATTTTCACACATAATTACGCTAATAAATGAAAAAAGTTCTTGCTACGCCCATACGTATTTTGATATTCTATTAAAGCATGCTGCCTTGCGCTATGAGAGAGCGTAAGCGCACGTGTAAGAGTAACGTTCCGTGGAAGAGTGGCGATCACTCAATAAACCACGGCACTGACAAATCTAGTAACAAGGAGGAAAGTCAAGTGAAGAAAATCGCGAAAGTCGTGAAAATGGAACTTCCTGGTGGTGAAGCAAAACCAGGTCCAAAAC
>JAGCDH010000014.1 GCA_017651165.1 Bacilli bacterium | reverse complement strand
TGTGCTTACCACAATACCTGGTGTATCGGTATCATCCCATTAAAAACGACCGAAATTGGTCTGGGTGTGATTTGCACACGCTCATATATAATATATAAGGAATAAAAAACGCGCAATAAAAATATTTATTTTATACACACTAAACCTGGTGTGTCATAGTCTAATTTGAGCATAAAAAAGGAACACATGACGTGCTCCTTAATTATGATTAATTGGTTTAATTATGCCGCTCTTGTATAGCCTGGAACAAACTTTTCACGGATTGTTTCGAGTGTATCATCACTGATATTGAAATCATCGTGGAGGTGTTTATAAGTCTTATCGGCCCATGTTTCACCTTCTAAGGCTTCGGTTTTTGTGTTCCATTTAGCGATTTCACTACTGTTACCATTTGGTAAGACCGCTCTTTCGCCAGCGAATCTTGTCATAACGTAGTCTCTAGCGCAATCTTCTTTGCTAACACCTAATAAGCCTAATAAGAACCAGGAAACGATACCAGTTCTATCAGCACCGTGTGTGCAGTGTAAGGCGATTGGCTTTTCATCAGCAACAGCGATAGCTTCAAAGATTTTCTTATATGTTTGAGCAATGTCTGTACTTGAGTTTTGTTTGCCTTCCCAACGATAGTTTTCTGTACCAGAAGCCACAGAAGCTTTAAGAACTTCGACTTCCCAATCATCAGAAGAAGCTGGGGATTTGGATGGAACTTGATAACTATCTCTCATATCAATATCCACTTTGATGCCTAATTCTTGGATGGCTTTTTTGCCTTCTGCGGTGATGCTATCGAATTTTGCGCATCTGTAATACAAACCTTGTTTGGTCACACCATTAGGAATTAATGATGATTTCCAACCACCAGAATCACGGAAGTTAATCACGCCGTCAATATGTAAGAAACGTGGCGCGGTATCATTAACTTTGAATTTGTAAACCTTAGCAGCATTTAAAGCGTCTTCACTAACAGCGGCTCTGTAATAGTATTCTTGACCAATTTCAGAGTTGTAGAAGTTATAAGCCTTTGTATTAGCTTCTACTAATTTAGCATTTGTGAATTCAGCGTTTTTAGCGATTTGTACATAGTACTTGTCTGCATCATCAACTTCATCGTAATTTAATTCAATTGGATTTGGTTGAGATTGATCGTTATGGTAACTGCTATCTTCAGCGTTAACTGTTGGCACGTATGTCTTGATGCTTTCCCAATCTTCATCTGCTAAGTATTGTTTCATTAAATCTGTGTGAATATCTTTAACACCAAGATCTTCGACGCCTTCATTACCGCCACCATTACTTGTGCTGCCGCCATTACCACCGTTGCCACCGCAACCGGTCAATGTTAAGGCACCAAGCATAAAAAATAAGCATAGTTGTTTTTTCATAAACTTTTACCTTTCTTTTTTGTTCTCTTTTATCTTACAAGAATGCATAGAGTTGTCAATCTAGTATTAGTGGATTATTGGTCTATAAAACTATGTTTGCTAGGACAATATAAAAGCCGCTTCGTTTGATAAGCGGCTTATTTCTTCGTGCGATGATAATTATTTTCGATTAGCTTCAATATAATCAACGACATCTTTGACTGTTTTAAAATCCATTGGTTCATCGAATGTGACGTTGAATTCATCTTCGATGGCCATAGCGAACATCATGATGCCTAAGGAATCAAAATGGAGATCTTCCACTAATCTTGTATCTAAAGAAACGTTGTCAAAATTGGTATCTGGATCAACGGTTTTCATTAAGTTTTTTAATTTTTCTAACATAGAAGTTACCTCCACATTGTTGATATATTAACAAATTATTATTTTTCTATCAACGGGCAGCCTCGTCACGATATTCATTATCAAAGACCGCTGCCCCACCAGCGTAGTTAATAAGCATACGAGAAATATTAACAATCGCTCTTTCATCAGAATTACCACGGGCTTTCATGATAATCTTTCTCGTGCCTAATAAAATACCACCACCTAAAGCGCCTAAATCGTAGGCTTTCATTAAGTAGTTAGCGACTTCCATATATTCTGGTTTATTTTTCTTTTTGGATAGTTTAACGATATCGGTGATAAATAATTTAGCGACACCTTCGGTGTTCTTTAAGACTTGGTTACCAGCGAAGCCATCACACACTAAAACATCACAATCCCCACTTAAGGCTTTATTGCCTTCGATATTGCCAATAAAGTTTAATTCTTTATCTTCTTCTAAGATTGGATATGTTTCTTTAACAAGATGATTACCTTTTGTTGGTTCAGCACCATTAGAAAGTAAACCCACTCTTGGTTTTTCAATCTTATACATCTTACGCATTAAATCACTGCCTAAATGAGCAAAGGAATGAAGTTGACCAGAAGTACAATCAATTGTGGCACCAGCGTCGACTAGACAAGTAAATGCCCCTTTAGCGTTCGGTAGTAAAGCCGAGATACAAGGTCTAGTTTTATTTTCGTCGCTTAAAAATCTAAATGAACCCATTAAGATTGCCCCAGTATTTCCAGGAGAGATCATACCAATATAATTTTCTTCTTCTTGGCCCACTTCTTTCATTGCTAGAACTAAAGAAGCGTTTGGTTTATTCATAATACCCGTGTATGGATTTTCATAGTTTGAAATGGTCTCATTAGCCTCAATGATTTTAATACGAGACATATCTAAACCTAGTTCTTCTTTTTTAGATATAACTACTTCTTTTGGGCCAACTAATGTAATAGATAGATTAGGAAATTCTTTAAAGGCTAAAGAAGCGCCTAAAAGGACAGTTTCAGGTCCCTTATCAGAACCGAGTAAATCCAAGACGATTTTATATTGTTCCATATTTCTAATTCCTTTATGCTTGTCTATTATATCATAATCGATTAAGAATCGATGTTCTTAAATAAATCAATAGGCACATTGATTGTTCCGTCCAACTCTTTTTTGTATTTTTTATCATATATGATATAATAAAAAACCATGAGCGCCCAAAAGATAAAATATGAAGCAAAAGGCTTTTCTTTGAAAATAGTCGCTTGGCTAATTAGTATTTTCGCTATCGCTATTTCTGGTTTATTAATCTTCTCAATGGTTAATATCTCCACAAAGACAGAACAAGTTAACGCAGCGACACGTGATTATATCACCATGAAAAGCGCCGCTAATGATGTACAACTAGCCTCAGATGACTTAACTAATGATGTGCGTTTATTCGTTGCTAATGCTGATATCAAATACATGGATTCTTATTTTTTTGAGGCTAATAAAACTCAAAGAAGAGATAAAGCGCTAGAAACTATTCATGAATTAACAGAAAACACTTCGGTCCACGAAGTAGTTCATACAAGTATTGAAACCGCTGTTAATGAATCTAATAATCTAATGAATCTAGAATTCTATGCAATGAAACTCATCTGCGTTGATCAATCTATTCCATATTCAGATTACGATGAGAAAAATCAAGTAATAGTAGTCGATGTCAGTGCTGTTGCCCCAGAAAATAGAAAAACCGAGGCTTTAAACGCTGTTTTTGGCGAAGAATATATGGAAAGCAAGGCCACCATCATTTCTAACGTTGATGAGGCAATTAAAGTCATTGATGAATTAATGGCGAACAACATTGATAAAAACGAAGCGAACTTAAGAAGACTAATTATTTTCCAATCAATTGTCATTCTCGTTAATGTTATCTTTATGGCGGGCGTTGTTATTTTAATGCACGTTTATATTATCGCTCCAATGACCGCAGCAGTCAGAGCGTTATTCAATAACGAAGAAGTCAATGTTAGAAGTAATAAAGAGTTTAATTACTTATCCAGTATTTATAATCGTATTCATCGTTCTAATGAAGATATTAAAGATAGTCTTAAATATGAAGCGGAACACGATAAATTAACTGGTTTATTCAATAGAACTGGTTATGACCGTGTCTATAAGAGTTTAACTCTTGATAAAGCTATTTATGTCCTTCTTGATATTGATAAATTCAAAGAAGTAAATGATACACTCGGCCACGAGATGGGCGATAAGGTTTTAGTGAGAACCGCCAATGTCATTAAGAAATATTTTAATGATGAAAATTCTTATTTATTCCGTATCGGTGGTGATGAATTCGCTATTATTGTCAATAATGCTGGCGCTGAGATGAATGATATCATCGTTGAAAAATGTAAGAAAATGGATGATGAAATCTCCAGAGCGGAAGGCAACATTCCTGGCACCACTCTTTCTATCGGTGTGGCTCATGGTACAGTCCGTGATACAACCGATACATTATTTAGAAAAGCAGACGCAGCCTTATATAAGATTAAAAACGCTGGACGCGCTGACGTATCTTTATATAAATAGGTCAAAGAAAAGAGCCACTCACACATGAATGGCTCTTATTAATTTTGCTTAGAAATTATTTCTTTTCTTCGTCTAAGACACGAATCTTTTCGTTAATTTCTTTGACTTTTCTTTCGTGCTCTTCGATATATCTATCGCTCACTTCTCTCATCGTTTCAGTGACGTCGAAGTTATTAGAGATATCATCGGCTTGAGCATCGGCCATTAAGCCACGGCCTGCTGGGATAAGGTGACCAGTAATGACGTTTTCTTTTAAGCCATGTAAGTAGTCAGTCTTACCTTTAATAGCGGCGTCAGTAAGAACACGTGTTGTTTCTTGGAAGGAAGCCGCGGATAAGAATGATTCTGTTTCCAAAGCGGACTTAGTAATACCAAGAATTAATGGTGAGAAGACCGCTGGATGCTTGCCAGAAAGGATTGCATCAGTGTTCTTCGCAGTGAATGTATTAACGTTGACACGTGTACCAGAAAGCATATCGGTATCACCCGCTTCAATGACTAAGACTTTTCTTAACATTTGTCTGACGATAACTTCGATGTGCTTATCGGAAATGCCGATAGATTGCGCGCTATAAACCTTTTGGACTTCCTTAAGGATATAGTTTTCAACGGCAGTCACATCAGCGACTTCGAGTAATTTCTTAGGTGAGATAGCACCTTCGGTGATCTTGCCACCATTTCTGACGGTGTCACCTTTCTTGACTCTTAATCTCGCACCAAAGTTTGTGGTGTATTCTTTTTCATCGAGATCGTTTTTAACAGTCACTAAGTAGCAACCATTCTTTTCTTCAATCTTGGTGACTGTGCCAGAGATTTCACTAATTAAGGCTTCGCCCTTAGGTGTACGCGCTTCAAATAATTCTTGAACACGAGGTAAACCTTGAGTAATATCGGAGCCCGCAACACCACCGGTGTGGAATGTTCTCATGGTTAATTGTGTACCTGGTTCACCAATGGATTGAGCGGCCATAATACCAACCGCTTCACCGACTTGGACTCTTCTACCAGTAGCGAGGTTTCTACCATAGCAATGTACACACACGCCATCCTTGGTTTCGCAACCGAAGAGGTTTCTAATCATGACGGATTTAATACCGGCATTGACGATTTCTTTGGCTTCTTTTTCGTGAATCATGGTGTTACCAGCAACGATCACTTTACCAGTATTTGGATCCACGACATCGTTAAGTGCAAATCTACCGACTAAACGATCTTCGAGTTTCACGATAACAGCGTCTCTTGCGGAGTCTCTGATTTCAAAGACTTCGAAGCCGTGGTCTGTACCACAGTCTTCTTCTCTGACGATGACGTCTTGAGAAACGTCGACTAATCTACGTGTTAAGTAACCAGAGTCAGCGGTCTTAAGCGCGGTATCAGCACCACCCTTACGAGCACCGTGGGTGGCGATAAAGAATTCAGACACGTTCATACCTTCACGGAAGCATGATTTAACTGGGAGTTCGATTGTGCCACCAGAGGTGGAACCCATCAAGCCTCTCATACCGGCTAATTGGAGAATATTGGAAATATTACCACGAGCGCCGGAATCAGACATCATGAAGATTGGGTTACGTGTATCTTGTTTGAATTGGGTTTCAAGTTTCTTTTGGACTTGGTCTTTAACTTTTTCCCAAACTTCAACGACTTGTTTATGTCTTTCTTCATTGGTTAACATACCCATTTCGTAGAGTTCTTTTAAGTTAGCGACTTTGTCATCACCAGACTTGAGGATTTCTTCTTTACCCTTAACAGCGTGGATATCGCTTAAGGAAACGGTTAAACCAGCGACTGTGGAGTAATGGAAGCCTTGGTCTTTAATCTTATCCAAAACGGCGGATGTCTTTGGATTACCTTGACGATCATAACGTTGGAAGATTTCGTTAATAATGAGACCTAATTCTTTCTTCTTGAATGGGCTTAAGACTGGTTTAGAAGCGATGAATTCTGGAATATTTGTACCTCTTGGGGCAAAATATTTCGCAGTCACTTCTGGATCACCACGTAAAGCGGCACCATTGACTTCGTTTAAATATGGGAAATCACTTGGGAAGATTAAATTGAAGATAACTTTACCAACAGAGGTAATTAAGTAGCTCTTATTTTGTTCTTCAGTGAAGTCCTTTTTCATCATCGCTTTGCCTAATAAGGCAATACGGTTATGTAAGTGAATTTGTTTTGTTTGATACGCTCTTAAGACATCATCGACATCTTTAAAGACTTTACCTTCACTAGCGGCATAAAGTTCATATCTTTCCGCTTCTTCATCGTCCTTACGGGCGTGGAGTTCTTTCGCGGTTTTTAAGAAATCTTCTTTTGTCGCTTCTAATGTTAAGTAGTAGTTACCAATAACCATGTCTTGGGATGGAGTAACGATTGGTTTACCATCTTTAGGACCAAGAATGTTATTAGAGGCTAACATTAAGTGTAAAGCTTCTTCTTGAGCAGCCTTAGATAATGGGACGTGAACGGCCATTTGGTCACCGTCGAAGTCAGCGTTAAAGCCGGTACAAACGAGTGGGTGCAAACGGATGGCACGACCATCAACTAAGATTGGTTGGAAGGCTTGAATACCAAGTCTATGTAAGGTTGGCGCACGGTTTAATAAAACTGGGTGCTTAGAAATGATTTCTTCGACGATATCGAAGACGACATCATCGTAGCGATCAATAATCTTATCAGCTTGTTTATGCGCGTTAGCGGTGCCTCTCTTTAAGAGTTCACAAGCGATAAATGGTCTAAGTAATTGAATCGCCATTTCTCTTGGTAAACCACATTGATACATCTTTAAGGATGGACCAACAGCGATAACGGAACGACCAGAATAGTCGACACGTTTACCAAGTAAGTTTTGTCTGAAACGACCTTGTTTACCTTTAAGTGCACTACTTAAGGACTTAAGAGCACGGCCACCAGGACCTTGGACTGGTTTATTTCTTCTGCCGTTATCGATTAACGCGTCAACAGCTTCTTGAAGCATACGTTTTTCGTTCATCAAGATAACTTGAGGAGAATTCATATCGATTAACTTCTTTAAACGGTTATTACGGGAGATAACTCTTCTGTATAAGTCGTTTAAATCGGAGGTAGCAAATCTACCACCATCGAGTTGAAGCATTGGTCTTAAATCTGGTGGGATGACTGGAATAACATCTAAGATCATCCATTCAGGTTTATTGTCGCTATTACGGAAAGCTTCAATAACTTCAAGTCTCTTAGTTAATTTTTGGCGGGATGTGGATTTAGTTTCCTTCATCTTACGGTTGATTTCCGCGGCTTCTTTATCTAAATCGACTTCTTGTAAAAGTCTCTTAATCGCAGCGGCACCTTCGGAGAATTCCGCACCCGTGTATTTGTTAATGAATCTAGCGACGGTTTGGAAGTCGAAAACTTCACCATGGTTTTCCATACGGGCGATAAGTTCTTCGCTTCTCGCGTAATCATCGCTACCTTCTTGTAAACCCCATTCCGCAGCGTTTTGTTGAATTTCTTTGACGGCTGGAATGAAGATTTCTCTACCGTTACGTTCGTTGATGAATTCACGGTATGTTAAGACAGTGCTCTTACCTGGATTTAAGCAGATATGGGCAGCGTAGTATGTGACTTCTTCTAAGTGTTTTGGAGAAACATCTAAGATTAAGCCAATACGGCTTGGGATACCTTTTAAATACCAAATGTGGGAGCATGGGCTAGCGAGTTCGATGTGGCCCATTCTTTCTCTTCTAACTTCTTTAGAAGTGACTTCAACACCACACTTTTCACAAACGACACCGGCAAATCTAATCTTCTTATATTTACCACAGTGACATTCATAATCTTTGCTAGGTCCAAAGATCTTTTCGCAGTATAAACCTTGCATTTCTGGTTTTTGACTACGATAGTTGATGGTTTCTGGTTTTAAAACTTCACCATGGGACCAACTACGGATTGTTTCTGGGGAGGCTAAACCGACTTTAATCGCTGCTAATCTTTTAACATCAAACATAATCTTTTATCCTCCTTAGTTCAACATATCGTCATCCATGTCTCTATAGGACATACCGACGGCTTCTTGGTCCACGACAGAATCGTTACTAGCGCCTTCGCCAACGAGGTTACGAATATTAGAATTAATTCTTCTTTCTTCTTTTTCAGCCTCTTTAGCAAGGGCGTCCATATCGATGGCGTTACCTTCTTGGTCTAAGAGGGTGACATTCATTGATAAGGCTTGTAATTCTTTCACTAAAACCTTGAACGCTTCTGGAATACCTGGTTTTGGTAATGGTTGATCCTTAATAATCGCTTCGTA
>JAGCDH010000013.1 GCA_017651165.1 Bacilli bacterium | reverse complement strand
TGTGGGGTTTACCGCGTTCCACTTTATTATTTCTAATAAACTACGTCACTGTGGCACTTTCAGGGATTCGACCATGGTTTCCTTTAGGTATCCTCCCGCCGTTACGTACTCCTACGTACCTAGCGTTATTTTTTCCGCTAGCGCAATCACTACGAGCATCGCAGCTCGTGCGAGCATGGACTTTCCTCTACTAAAAGCAGCGATTGTCCAGACCGGAATATTTGTTATTTAATTGTGTCAGGGTTATAACCATTTGCCCATAGGAACTTTTCAAGGGTATTGATTCTCCTGACAAGCTCGATATTGTCATTTGTGACATTATCGCTGGATTTAATATTAGCAAATCTTGCTTTATATTTCTCTAATTCTACTTCAAGATTTCTTTTATCTTGTTCAAGTCGACGGTTTTTATTCACTAAATCCTCATAATCTTTTTTAAGGATCAGGCTATTGGCTTCAACTTGTTTGTAATCTTGAATGACTTGATCTAAAAACTTGTCTACTTCTGTCGCATCATAAGCATTACGACCAACAACAGGAAAGACATGGTTAATAATAGTTTGTGAGTTAAGAAAAAGCTTGATTGCCATAATAAATCACTTTCTTATATTCTATAAGAGAAAAGAGTATAATTCAATCTTTTTTCTTTTGAAAAAAGGCAAATTAGTGGTATACTATTCAAGGTTTTATGAAAAAATTCGAAAGATTACTTAAGGGTCACAAATCATTAGTCTTTTTAGACTTTGAAGGCACACAATTCTCTCATGAGATGATTGCCATTGGCGCTACCCACGTAATTATTGACCGTCATGGTTATATCAAGAAACACAAGAAGCCATTTAGGGTTTATGTCAAAGCGCATAACCGTGTTGGTAAAATTGTCACAGACTTAACTGGTATTACTGATGAGATGCTCAAGCAAAAGGGCGTTAGTTTCTTTACCGCGATGAGCGAACTTAAAAAGTATGTTGGTCTTTCTTTTAGAAAATCCTCATTTATCACATTTGGCAATCATGATATGAAGATTTTATCTTCATCAATTTCATATAGTTTCGATTTCCCAAAAGAAATCGTCCAATGTATTCAACAAAATTATATCGACTTCAGTGCCTTTATCGGTGAATTCATGAGAGATGATCATGGTAACCCATTATCGTTAATTAGATACTGTGATGCCTTTGGCGTTCCTCAAGCAGGACCCGCTCACGATCCAGCAGTTGATGCTGAAAATTTAGCGTGGTTATATGACGCCGCTATGAGAAAGAGCGAAATCTTAATTGATGAATATAAGAAAGTCTTAAAATCATTCAATCACTTCCCACAACCTGTGAGTAATGTTATAAAGAAATTAGCGAATGACGAAAACGTCACCAGCGAAGAATTTGAAAAAGAAATTAAAGACTATATCGCCTAATGAGATATCCAAACGGTAAAAAGTACGTCGCGAGCAAAGAAGAAAAGGTGGACAAACCACATCGTTCCCTTTTGAGTGCGGCTAACCGTGGCATGTCATTAGAAGAAGATATCAATCTTTCTAATGAATATTATCGTGACGCTGGGATTGCATTAATTACTAAAAGACCAACACCAATTAATATTGTTAAAGTTGATTATTCTAAAGGCGCCAGAATTACTGATGCCTATTTTGAAAAGCAGTCCACTACTGACTATAACGGTGTTTATAAAGGTAAATATTTAGACTTTGAAGCCAAGAATACCAAATCAGAAACTTCTTTTCCTTTAAGTAATATAAGCGAACATCAAATCATTCACTTAAAGAATGTCCTTAAACACGGTGGCATTGCCTTCTTTATTATTTGTTTCCAAATCAAAAATGAAGTCTACTTATTAGATGCTTCTTTTGTGATTGAGTTCTATGAAAAAGGTGGACGTAAATCCATCCCTTATTCAGTCTTTAAAGAAAAAGGCGTTTTAATCAAACAAGACTATACACCTCGACTTCATTATATTGACGCGGTTAACGAACTTTACTTTCGATAATTAATACACATGTCGCTTATTTTGCAGTTTTGACACTGTGGTGAACGAGCGGTACAAAAGTATCTTCCAAAGTGTATTAATTGATGATGTGACTTAATCCATCTCTCTTCAGGGATGATTTTTTTAAGCTTTCTTTCGACATCGATTGGTTCATCATCTTTTTTGGCTAAATTAAGTCTTTTAGCAATTCTTAAAATATGAGTGTCCACAGGTAAGTCTGGGATTTGGAAGATTTCTGCGCGGATCACTCCGGCGGTTTTATTACCCACTCCTGGTAAAGTTATTAACTCTTCTTTATCAGAAGGAACTCTATAGTTAAATCTCCCAATTAAATCTTTTACGATACCTTTGAGATTCTTAGCTTTGTTTTTGTATAGACCAATTTGTTTAATCGTCTCTTCGATGTCTTCAAGAGGGGCGTTATTCAAAGCGTCTAATGATGGATATTTCTTAAAAAGAATTGGTGTCACTAAATTAACTGACTTATCAGTTGTTTGGGCGGATAACATCACCGCGATGACAAGTTCATAATCCTTAGAATAAAAAAGCTCGCATTTCGCGGAGGGGAATAGTTCATCTAAATAGTCTAAAAGACGATTAATATCAGTCTTCATCATCGTCATCGAGCCAAGGTGTTTTCGCTATGCGAATGGTTTCTTCTAAGTTCTTGCTCCAATCATCATCAATTGGAGTTTTACCTTCGGTTTCAATATCTTCTCTTTTGGCCCAGGATAAAAGGATTTTATCAACAGACTTTAAGGTCTTTTTACCTTGAGAAAGCGCTTCTTTTAAAGCATTAATAATTGTTTCATCAGAATAGCCTAAAGCCACCCATTCTCTAATCGTTGATATTTCCATTGGTTGTAAGGAACGATTTAAAGAAGATTCAAAGGCTTGATAAATATTGGATAAGACTTCTTCTCTATTCTTTCTATTTTCTGTTTCTTTAGAAACACTCATTGCAAAGTTAGAGAATAACTTTTCTTTAAGTGGATTTAATGAAGTAACGGTTTTACCGTTAATGGAAGCGTATTCCATAAAACCACGGGTTAGTAAATCAGCGATTAAGTTATCGATTTCTTTGATATCTAAAGACATCTTTAAAGAGAGTAAATCTGCGGTGATGAAAGGATTACCCTGAGAGACAAGGTGATCAATCATAAAGATAATCGCAAGTTCATTCTCGCTAATTTTGAGTTTTTTGTAGTTTTCTAAAAGAAGAAAACGGAAATCAATCGCTTCACTAATCATGGTATCTATTACTTTATCACACCATGGAGATTTGCTATATCAAATTGTGAAAAAATTTGTTCCTTAGCTTCTCTTGTGGATTTAGTTAAATCAATCTTACTTAATTCGCTTTCAATTTTAGCGTCGGTAATATTCTTTAAAAGATAGAAACGATCTCTCATGGCTTCCATTAATTTATCTTCAATTTTGAGATTGAACATTAAATGGAAACGAATCGCTCTTAAGATACGAAGTGGATCTTCTTTTAATCTTTCATCAGGATTGCCCACCATTCTAAGGATATGATTCTTTAAATCTTCTTGACCGTTGCAGTAATCATAGACCTTTAAATCTCTATCCATATAAAGAGCGTTCACTGTGAAATCTCTTCTTTTGAAATCTTCCTTTAAATCTTTAACAAAAACGATGTTATTTGGATGGCGATAATCTTGGTAGCCACTTTCTTTTCTTAAGGTCGTAATATCGAACTTAATACCTACACGGTCCTTGTATTTTAAGGAACCAAGGTGCGCGAAAGCCGTATCAACATTAGGTAAGAAAGAAACGATTTGAATCGGTGTTGCATCGCTCACCGCATCCATGTCATCAAGGGGCAAACCTAAAAGATAATCACGGACTGTACCACCCACTAAATAGAGGTGATAGCCGTGCTCTTCGAATTGATCTGCTAATTCTTGAAAGGCGCGAATTCTTTCTTGCATAAGTTTTTATTTATTAAGTTTACCTTTTAATTGTTTAGAAGGACGGAACACGATCGTGTTTTTCTTTTTGATAACGATACGCTTATGGCTTCTTGGATCGGTGCCATCACGTTCTTGTTTGGTCTTAGGTGTGAAAACACCAAAGTTGGTAACATTGACTTCCTGACCAGAAAGTAATGATTTTTCCATTAAATCGAATACTAGATCGACCGCTACTCGCGAATCTTTCTTTGAAAGATGGCCTTCCTCGGCCACGACTTCTACTAAGTCTTTTTTGTTAATCTTTTGCATGTTGTAAATACCTCTTTATTTATCTGATTGACGGGATCTCTTTTTTAAAATGATGCGAATTGGTGTGCCTTCAAAATTGAAGGTCTCTCTTAATCTATTTTCAATATATCTTTCATATGAAAAGTGCATGAAGTTTGGATCGTTCACAAATAAGACAATGCTTGGAGGCGCAGTACTCACTTGTGAAGCATATAAGATTTTTAATCTTCCCCCATTGAAATTTGGTGATTGATTCATGATTTGAGCATCTTGCATCACATCGTTTAAAACGGATGTTTGTACACGAGTGTAATAAGCATGATGCACCATGTCTAATGTTTCAAATAATGTATCTAATCTTTGTTTCTTTAACGCGGAAACAAATGCGACAGGAGCGTAGTCTAAGAATTTATATTCTTCTCTAATGATTTTGACATAGTCGGACATCGTATTGGTTTGTTTGTCCACTAGGTCCCATTTATTAACGACGATAATAATGGCTTTATGTAAATCAGTAGCATAGCTAATGACGTGTTTATCTTGATCAGTAATGCCTTGTTTACCATCTAAAACAAGAAGGACAATCTCACTTCTTTCGATAGCCTTCAAGGCTCTGATCGCGGAATATTTATCAATCGCTTCGTAAATCTTACCTTTTTTCTTAAGACCAGCGGTATCAATAACTAGATAGTTTTGATCGCCTCTTTTAAAAGGTGTATCAATTGAGTCTCTGGTTGTACCAGAGATATCACTAACGATAACTCTATCTTGATTTAAAATAGCGTTAGTTAAAGAAGATTTACCAACGTTTGGTCTACCAACGACACAGAAGGTCACTCTATCTTCTTCTAATTCATCGTTCTCTTCTGGTAAGTACTTAATAATCTCATTAAGAATGTCACCAATACCGATGCCGTGCGCACCAGAAACAACATGTGGTTCACCTAAGCCTAAGCCATAGAATTCTTGCGCGTCCGCCATATGGGAACCTTCGTCAATTTTATTGACGGCTAAGATAATCGGTTTATTTACTTTACGTAAGATACCAGTCACTACTCTATCATCTGTGGTAATTCCGAGTTTACCATCCACCACAAAGACGATGACATCCGCTTCATTGATAGCGATTTCTGCTTGCATGCGGATTTGTTCTTGGAATGGGCGGTTAACAATTTCAATACCGCCGGTATCAATTAAAGAAAAACGACGGCCAAGCCATTCGCATTGTCCATATAATCTATCTCTAGTAATGCCCATTTCGTCATCGACGATAGCGCGTCTATCGCCAATCATACGATTAAAAATCGTCGATTTTCCGACGTTAGGTGATCCAACGATGGCGACGATTCCTTGTGGCATTATTTTGACTCCGCTAATTTTTTATCAATGATTTTGTTAACTTCTGCCACCACTTCATCAATAGTTAAATCTGATGTATCTAAGTGGATTGCGTCAGGTGCTGGTTTGAGAGGAGCAAAGGCTCTATGTGAGTCAATGTAATCTCTCTTTTCGACATCTGCGACGATGTCTTCATAAGTACACGGTATGCCTTTTTCTTGATTTTCTTTGTATCGGCGTTCCGCTCTTTTTTCAACTGATGCAACTTGGAAAATCTTCACATCAGCATTTGGTAAGACATATGTACCGATATCTCTTCCATCCATAATGACAGAATCTTTTTCCGCCATTTTTCTTTGGAGTTCAACTAACGCTAAACGGATATCTTTATAGGAAGCAATATAGGAAACGTTACCGGAAACATCTGTGCCTCTAATTGGTTTGGAAACATCGATGCCGTTACATAAAACAACATAACCAGGTTTTAATTCGATATTCACTTCTGGAATTAAAGCCACACAAGCGGCTTCGTTTTGGCAGTCCACGCCTTTTTGTAAACAATACCAAGTAAAAGCACGATACATCGCACCTGTATCAATGTATGTGAAACCACGCATAAGCGCGACTTTCTTAGCAATGGTTGATTTGCCAGCAGCGGCTGGTCCATCAATAGCGATAGCAAGTTTCATACTTTTACCTCCAGGCTAAAACTCCAAAGACCACAATACCAGCGATTAATAATAATGCTGCCGCGACGATAATCGCAATTTGTAGTCTTTTTCTTGTAATTAATTTACGGGAAACAGTTTCATCTTCTTCATTGATTTCACCTAAGACTTCGTCTAAAGGTAAAGTGGATGTGGTATTAAGTTTATCTGTAACCACATTATATTCGCGATTCTTAATAGCTTCTGAAGTTTTGCTGTTCGCTTTTACTTCATTTAAAGATTCACGATATTTTTTATATTTTTCGATTCTTGTTTCACTCATAAATTATTCAACTAGGTATATTCTATATTTTATAGAATCTTTTTTGTAGAAAAATATGAGTTTTTTGTGAAAATATTGAATATTTTAACGGTTTGTCGTTATAATGCTTATATACTAATCCAAGGAGGCAATTACTCATGGCTAAAAAAAGAGTAAAAATTGATGCTTCCGCTTGCATTATGTGTGGTGCATGCGTTGGCTCCTATCCAGATGACTTCAAATTCTCTGATGAAGGTCCAGCCGCCCCAATTACAGGCGAAGCAGACGAAGACGCGATTGGCGTTTGCCCAGTTGGTGCAATCTCGGAAGAGTAAAATACAACAAAAAACTAGGCTCACGTGACCTAGTTTTTTTGTGCGTCAATTCTACTAAATAAGATTCTTAATCGTTTATATAAGAGGAAGGTGAGTATCACCACGATCGCATCTTTAAGAGCGTTGAATGGAAGAGCCACCATTAAGAGGAATGGAAATCCTAAGCTAGTAATAGCAGGATTGATCTTTTGACACATTCCTAAGATTACTGCCTTTGGCAGATGATAGAGTTTTGAATAAGCATCTAACATCACAAATGTTGTCACAAATGAGGCAGTCATAATTTGAATAATTGTCGCCACACCCATGGAGATGAATGCTCCTTTAATGGTGCGGTGCCTTTTATAAATAATCGCTGCGGGTATAACAAACACCATTGAATAGATGAAATCGGCAAATTCACCAACACAAGCGGTATTGGTTAATGGTAATTTGACGATTGTTTTAACCAAAATAACCAAAGCGCCAGATAATGGGCCATAGGCGAATCCGGCGATAAAAGCGGGAATTTCATCTAAATGAATTTCCAAAAACGCTGGGAAGATTGGTAATGAGAATTTTAAAAACGGAACGGTATAAAGAATTATTGATATAGCGGCGAATACCGCGGTTCTCGCTATAAAGCGTGTCGTCATCACATTCCCTTTGAAAAAGAATTTCGCAAGGAACTTGGCGAGAAAGACTACGACGAACGCTACTACAATAAATAGACCTGTAATATTGTCATTCATAAAAAATAGACCTTTCCCAAGGCCTTAAAAAACTACTTCTTTCATCCAGACTTTACTGTCGCCACTTGAATCTCACAAGTTCCTGCCTATTTGGCTCGCGGGGTATACCGCCGGTCGCTTTTCGCTGCCCTGAAGTGATTTCTATTATATACCTTTATTTCATAAATAAAAGACTATAGTGGTTTATTTTTAATTTCGCCAAAGGTGCGTGGATACTTTTTAGGGGTTTCTCCAGTTTTCTTAACATAGATAAATGAACGGCTCTCTTTACTCTCTGGTAATTGATCTTCGTAGATGTAATCAATTTCACAGTTAAGTTTTTTAAAAGCGCCTTTTGCTTCAGCGATTTCTTCTTCAAATCCTGGACCCTTCATTGCGATCAGGTGCCCGCCTACTTTAAGCATAGGTGCGCTTATTTCCACAAGCACGCGTAATGAAGCGACTGAGCGAGCAGTCACAAGCAAGTAGGCATCCCTATGCGCTTGAGCGTACTCTTCCGCACGAGCACAAACTGTTTCGATATTTAATTTATGAGCTTCAGCGTATTCTTTAATGAAATTAACTTTCTTTGCAGTGGCGTCTAAAGCAATAATATGTGTTTCTGGTGAAAGAATAGAAATAACAACGCTTGGGAAACCAGCACCCGCACCGATATCGACGATTGTTTGATTTTCAAACTTTTGGTTACTGAGCAAAAGTGCACTATCAAAAATCATCTTTTTGACGAATGATTCTTCATCTTTAATCGCTGTGAGGTTGAACTTTTCATTAGTTTCTAAAACATGATGCATAAAATCCCATAAGAGATCTAATTGCTTATCATCACAAGAAATACCGCGTTCTTCAAGTTCTTTAACAAAGTTAATTTTGTTCATTTTTCGCTTTCCTCACATTGAATATTAAAACAGTAATATCACTAGGATTAACACCAGAGATACGTGATGCTTGACCAATAGTTAATGGTCTCACTTTGTCTAATTTTTGTCTGGCTTCTAAGGCTAAGCCATCCATATTGATAAAATCAAAATCACTTGGAATCTTCATTTCTTCGAGTTTGGCCATATTCTTAGCTTCTCTAATTTGCTTAACAATATAGCCTTCGTATTTCGCAATGATTTCAACTTCTTCGACGGCGAATTCATCTAAATCGATATCTTCTAAGCCAGGCACAAACTTTTTAAGTTCGTTATAAGATACACCTGGTCTTTTTAATAATTCAAAAGCTTGGATACCACCGACGAGTTCGTTGGAATCAATACTTCTTAAATAAATATTAATATCTTCTCTTTTACCAAGATAATGTTCTTTAAGGATTTCAATTGCTTTATTAATGTTATTAACTTTACGAGTAAAGTTCTTATATCTTTCATCACTAATTAAGCCAATTTCATGACCGATTTCAGTTAAACGCATGTCCGCGTTATCGTGTCTCAGGATTAAGCGGAATTCCGCTCTAGAAGACATTAATCGGTATGGTTCTTCAGTACCTTTGGTGACTAAATCATCAATCATGACACCGATATAGGCTTGGTCTCTTCTTAGAACAAGTGGTTCTTTACCATCGATCTTTAGACAAGCGTTAATACCCGCCATTAAACCAAGGGCGGCAGCTTCTTCATAACCTGAAGTACCACAGATTTGGCCACCAATAAATAAACCTGGCCATTTTTTGATCTCTAAACTTGGTCCATATTCTTCAGTTCTAATGGCGTCATATTCAATCGCATATGCATACTTTAAGAAGACAGCATTTTCAAATCCAGGAAGGGAACGAACCATCTCTTCTTGCACATCAACAGGCATTGAAGTTGAGAAGCCTTGAAGGTAAATAGAATCGGTATATCTACTCTCTGGTTCTAAGAACAATTGATGTCTTTCTTTATCCGCGAAAGTGACAATTTTTGATTCAATAGATGGACAATATCTTGGACCCACACCAGTCACTAAACCACTGAATAAAGCAGAGTCTTTTAAGTGCTCTCTGATGATTTCGTGTGTTCTTGGTGTAGTGTAAACTAAATAGCAGAGTTCTTGCTCATCAATTGGAATAAAATCTTTAGTTTCGTATGAGAAAGCTAAACGACGCGGAGTACCAGGTTGTTTGCTTGCTTTACTAAAGTCGATTGAGTCTCTTTTGATTCTTGGAGGGGTACCAGTTTTTAATCTAAATGTTTCAATGCCTAACGACCTTAAGAATGGAGATAAACCTAGGGATGGCTTTTCACCATCTGGGCCTTCATCCTTCACATCATGGCCACGGAAGATCTGGCTTTCCATATAGGTACCAGTCGTTAAAATTACACATTTTGACCTGAGTTTTGCGCCGTTTTCAAGAATTACACCGCAAATTGCATTGTTTTCTGCAATTAAAGCCACCACCATTCCTTCTTGAACAGTGAGGTTTTCTTCTTTAGCGACTAATTCTCTCCAATATTTTGGATATTCAAGCTTATCTTGTTGAGCTCTTAGGCATTGGACACCTGGGCCTTTACCGGTATTGAGCATCTTCATCTGCAAATAATGATGATCAGCGGCTTTGCCCATCATGCCACCTAATGCATCGATTTCTCTAACGACAATTCCTTTCGCGGAACCACCGATAGATGGATTACATGGCATATTGCCCATTAAGTTAATATTTAAGGTTAAAAGAAGTGTCTTCTTATTCATGTGGGCACTAGCAAAAGCGGCCTCTAAGCCTGCATGTCCAGCACCTACTACAATCACATCGTAATCAAACATTAACCGACACTACCTTCCATATCCATTTTGATAAGTTGATTTAATTCAACTGCATACTCCATTGGGAGCTCTTTACTGAATGGTTCAATGAATCCCATGATGATCATTTGAGTGGCATCTTTTTCAGAAATACCACGAGACATCAAATAGAATAATTGATCTTCAGAAATCTTACTAACAGTGGCTTCATGCTCAATGTATGAAGAGTTATTTCTCACTTCATTATTTGGGATGGTATCACTATAGGATTGTTCATCGAGGATTAAAGTATCACATTCCACATGACTACGGCAGTTCTTAGCATTTTTCATATGTCTAACTGTGCCACGATAGTTAGCGGTACCACCACCTTTAACAATTGATTTTGAAATAATTGTGGATGATGTATTGCTCACTAAGTGGATCATTCTTGAACCAGCATCTTGATATTGGCCTTTACCTGCAACTGCAATAGAGATACATGTGCCTTTGGCGCCTTCACCCGCGAGAATAACCGCAGGATATTTCATATTTGTGCCTGAACCAACGTTACCATCAATCCAGTCCATAGAGGCACCTTCATAGCAGATTGCTCTTTGGGTGACTAAGTTAACAATATTTGTGCTCCAGTTTTGCACTGTGGAATAACGACATTTGGCGTTCTTTAAAACGATGATTTCCACAACACCAGAGTGTAATGATTCTTTAGAATATGTTGGAGCGGTACAACCTTCCACATAGTGGACATCCGCACCTTCATCAACAATAATGAGTGTTCTTTCAAATTGACCAGACTTTTCATTATTAATTCTGAAATAGGATTGTAATGGTTTTTCTAAGTGTACGCCTTTAGGCACGTACACGAAAGAACCACCTGACCAACACGCTCCGTTAAGCGCGGAGAATTTATTATCCATAATTGGCACGACTGTACCAAAATATTTCTTAAACAATTCAGGATAGAGCTTTAAACCCATATCTGTGGAAAGGAAGATCACACCTTTTTCTTCCACTTCTTTGAGCATATTGTGATAAACAACTTCCGATTCGTATTGTGTGGAGACACCAGCAAGATACTTTTGTTCTGCTTCTGGAATACCTAGTTTTTGGAAAGTGTTTTTCACAGTTTCAGGAACATCATCCCAGTTTTTAGTTTCTCCATTGGCCATACGGGTGAAATATGTATATGAGTCAAAATCTAGCATTGATAAATCTGGACCAAAAGATGGCATCGGCATTTTTTGGAATGCTTTAAAAGCCTTGAGTCTAAACTCAAGCATCCATTCCGGTTCATCTTTTAACTTCGATATTTGTCTAACAATATCTTCGGTCAGACCGATACCAGTTTTCACAATTGAGGTATCTTCGTCTTTAAAACCGTATTTATAATCTTCTTGGAATTTAACTTCGTCTTTTGACATATTACTTATCCTTTAAGATCTCTTCAGCGGCATTCCAACCTATGGTTGCGCATCTAATTCTTGCTGCCTGTTTGCTGGTATTAATGAAGACGATTGCTTCATCTAATAAGTCTGCATCGAATTCTTCTTCGTGCATCATTTTAAAGAAGGCATCAATAATCTTTCTACCTTCATTGATCTCTTTGCCTCTTAATAAATCACACATGATATCTGTGCTAGAGGTTGAGATTGTACAAGCTGTTCCATCAAAGCAAGCATCAACGATGATGTTATCTTTGACTAATAAGAAAATATCTAAATCATCAATGCAGTTATCAGAGTGCATATGAACTTTTTCATAGCCTTCCTTTGGAGGTTGATGTTTATTTTGTGGGTCTGAATAGTGATCCATAATAATGGATCTCATCATATCATTAGTTAAAGTAGGCATCTAAAATGTCACCTCCATTAATAATTGCATCGACGAATACATCGATTTCTTCTTTTGTGGTATATAAGTAAGTCGACATTCGACATGTCGCTTTGGTATCTAAATAGTTATCTAATAATTTTGCGCAGTGTTCACCAGAACGGATGGCAATACCTTTATAATTCATTAATGTGGCTTCGTCTTGTGGGAAAACACCCTTAATATTGAACGTTAAAATGCCGTTTCTCGCATCTTTATTATAAATAATGATATCTTTATAGTCTTTGAGCTTTTCAAGGGCGTAATCGATTAATTCTTGATCGTGTTTATGAATGTTATCGATGCCGATTTCTTTAATGAATTTAACGGCACGTCCAAAGCCAATGATGCCCGCGACATCGAGTGTGCCCGCTTCAAACTTATATGGTGGTAAACGATAATCCACTGTGCCATCTTTTTTAAAGACAGAGTTCATACCACCACCTGTAGTGAATGGGTCCATTTTTTGAAGTAATTCATATTTACCAACGAGCGCGCCGACACCGGTTGGACCGCACATTTTATGTGCGGAAAACGCTAAGAAGTCGACATCTAAATCTTTGAAATCGGTTTTAATATGTGGAACGGATTGAGCGCCATCGCAAACCATAATTGCACCATATTCATGAGCAATCTTAGCGAATTCTTTAATGTCGGCAACATAACCTAAAACATTTCCGACATGGGCTAAAGAAACAATCTTTGTTTTATTAGAAATAACTTTACGGAGATTTTCCGCAAGGATTCTACCATTAACGATTTCAACATATTTAATAGTAGCGCCAGTTAATTCCGCGATTCTAAACCAAGGAAGAACGTTAGAGGCGTGTTCAGCAACACTGAGAATGATTTCATCACCTTTTTTAAGATATTTTAAGCCATAGCCATAGGCTACTAAGTTTAAAGCACCTGTTGCGCCTGTAGTAAATACTACTTCATTAACTTCTGAATTAACTAAAGATGCAATTTCTTTTCTCGCTTCTTCAATCTTTGTATCAGCGTTAACAGATAAGTCGTAATCTCCACGATGTGAATTGCTTGTATACTTTGTATAATACTCATTCATCGCATCAATCACACATTGTGGTTTGAATGTCGTGGAACAATTATCAAGAAAAGTAAGAGGCTTATTTTGCATCTTAATATTATTAGTTAACATTGGGAATTGTTTTCTAATCTTATAAACGTCGTACATCTTACATTCTCCTTTCAATTAAAGAGGAAATGTGTTCTTTAAGACTTTCTTCTTTAAAACCTTCAAGGATTGGATTTAGATAACCAAGGGTAATTAACTCTTTCGCGGTCTCTTCACTAATACCACGAGAAGTTAAATAGAATAAGTGTTCATCATTGATCTTACCAACGACCGCACCATGGCTGGCCACTAAGTCGTTTTCATCAATTTTTAAGATTGGTTTTGCGGTAGCGTTACTCGCTTCATCAAAGACCATAATTCGGCAGTTTTGTTGCGCGTTACTTTTAACCGCTCCTTTGAAAACATGTGACGTTCCAAGAACGGTTAATTTACCATCATCTTTGCAAATTCCAAAACAATCAAATTTACCATACGTTCTTGGTGATATGTGGTCGATAGAGACATCCACCACTTTACGATCATCATCGGCGACCAAAGAAGCTACCTTATATGAACAACTAGCGCCTTCCTCTAATAAGTTGACCTTGCAATTAAGGTTGAGTGTTTTGTTAGAGAAGTCAGCAAAATAGCCGACAAGTGATGCATTATGTTTCACGTTAATGTTGATATTTGATTCTTTCATCTCACTTTCAGATAAGAAAGCTAATGTCACATTACTATCTTCATTAATATTGATATTTAGTTCTAATATATCCTTAATATTATTTAATAAAATATCGCACGTAGAATTAACCTCTATTTCAATACTAACTTTTTGATTAGACAACATTAAACCATCGACGATATATGCGCCGGATTTGATGTTATTTTTGATGTTTGAAATAGCGGTTCTATTCATCTTTTTTAATACTTTCCTTAACAGCACAAGTACCGATAGAAACCTTGTTCATTTCGATATCTTCTTTTTCGATTTCGATACCATATTCGGTCTTGATAAATTCATAACCGGTTTGGTCAATACGCTTAAAGATTTCTGGACCACCATCAAGAGCGATACGACCATTGATCATAACAACCGCTCTAGTTGGATTGATTAAATCGTATAAACGGGCATAGTGAGAAATAACTAAGAACCCACGACCGTTAGCCTGTTCTTTTTTAATCACATCTGCGACCACTTGCATCGCGTCCACGTCTAAGCCTGAGTCAATTTCATCAAGCATCGCAAGTTTTGGTTGAAGTAATTCCATTTGGAGAATTTCGTTTCTCTTCTTTTCACCACCGGAAAAACCTTCGTTAAGTGAACGTGTGGCTAAGTCAAAAGGCATCTTTAATTCCTTTGTGGCTTGGTCTAATACTTTATAAAAGTTATAGGTGGTAATTGGTTTCTCTCTTCTAGCGTTAACTGCGGCTTTTAAAAAGTCGGAGTTAATGACACCAGGAATCTCACTTGGTAACTGCATACCTAAAAATAAACCTAATTTGCTTCTTTCGTCTGTGGACAACGCTAAAACATCTTGATCATCAAAGAAAACACTGCCTTCTGTGACCTGGTATTTAGGATGTCCCATGATGACGTTAAATAAGGTGGATTTACCATGACCGTTTGGGCCTAATAACGCCACTGTTTCGCCTTCGTTAATCCTAAGATTAACACCTTTTAAGATTTCTTTGCCGTCCACACTAGCGTGGAGGTTGGTTATTTTTAGTACTGACATAGCGGTTACCTCAGTTTCCTGGACTATTCTACATAAGCATAATTGTATTAGCAAATAATACGATAATTTTTCTCTTGGGAAGAGATAGGAAAACACTATTTGTAAACAAAGTTGTTGCACGAAAATTATAGATTATTTATAATAATCGCGCTGTTATTTGAAAAAGGAGAGTTAAAAATGAAGAAAAGTAAACTATCAATAACACTAGTTACTAGCTTCATTGCGGCAATGGCTTTGTCTGCCTGTAGCTCCGTTAAATCAGATAAAGAAGCGATTGCGGAATTCACCCCTTATGGTGAAACCAAATCATTCAAACTTTATACTGATGACATTTACGGAAAATATCAATCTACAAGCAATGGCATTAGCAAATTCTATGACAAGATCTTAGAAGTTTTAATCCGCTACAAGTTCTTAAACCAAGGATTTGATAAAGGCGAAATGAAATACTCTGAGATTGAAAGTTGGGCTGCCAACCAAGTCAAAGAACAAAAGGAAAAAGCAAAATCCACCGCAAAGAGCAATGGAACAAGTTACGATCATGAATGGGATGCAATTCTCAAAGCGAACAATGTTGAAAACGCCAAAGAATTGAAACAAAAATTCATTTATGACAAAGAAAAAGAAGTCATGAAGAACTGGTATGCCGACAACAACGACAACGCCGAAGCTTTAAAGAATGAATTCATCGGTATCAATGCTGATGGTACTTCTGCTGAAAAAGATGTCAAAGGTGCCTTCCCATACCACGTCCGTCATATTTTAGTTAAAGTTGACGAAGCAAGTGACGCTTTAGATAAGTTCACCAAAGGAACAATTTCTGACGCACAAGCTAAGTTACTTTACAACACCGTTACCACACTTGCCGAAGGCAAATACAAATTCGCTGAAGTCGCTAAGATGTATAGTGAAGATGGTTCTGCCTCTAATGGTGGTGACGTCGGTATCATGACCAACACCGCTACTTCTGGTAGCTTAGGTATGGTCAATGAATTCCAATTAGGTTTATATGCCTATGATCACTTACATGGTAACGGCAAAGCAGAAACCAACGCTACCGCAAAAGCCACTATCGCTGACGGTTTAGGTTTCAACTCCATTGTTGACGAAAAGAACAATAAGAAAGCTAGCGAAGCCTTACCAGGTCTCGTTGAAGTTCCTTATGAAGCATTCGTGGACATGGGTAAATATGCTGAAGCAACCGCTGATAAGTACGGCAACAAATTAGCAGGTGGCAATGCTGCCTTCTATCCAAGAAACATTCTTTGGAACAAGTACCTCAATATTCATAATATTTTTGTGATTAAGAACGCTAACAGTGGCGACGCTACATTCAACGCTGCTGATACACTTGATGCCAATAACAACACAGTGCATCATGCTGGTGATGAATTCAAAGCAGAAAACTTAGCGAAAAACACAGTTTATAAAGCTTCCTTACCAAGATTCAACGCTGATAATTACTTAACCGATGAAAAAGGTAATGTTATCGTTGGTGTTCGTAGCCAATACGGTATCCACTTCATGGTTATTGAAAAATCCGTGTATGACTATGCTGGTACAAATGGTAGAAGTAGCTTAGCTACTTACTATAGCACCAAAATCCCAACCGATGGTACTGCTTATAACCCAGATTCATACGTTGGTTACATTGAATCTTTAAGTAACGAAGATTATAAGAAACGTGCTGATGATGTGAAGAGCAAAATTACTTCCTTTGACTCCACATATGATTATCGTTTATACACATGGCTCACCACCGATCCAACAGAAGGTATCGCTATTACCTTTGAAGGTGCTGCTGCAGGTTTAGAAACAAAGATCACACAATACATCAACACTCAAAGAGAAAACAATGTCACAAAACAAAAGGATGGCTTACAAAAAGTTTGGAAAACTTACACGAGAATGTTGGATGTCCAACAAGAAAACCGTGAAGCCAATCCTTGGAAGATTATTAACCCAGTTAGTGGCCAATATTCTGGCTACTACACCCGTTTAATTTCTGAACAAGTCGCCAAAGACTTCTTTGCCTTGTACGACAATCCAGATGCTATCGACGACACTCCAGATCCAGTCACAGGCATAAGCGAAAGAGAAATTATGTACGGTCACTTTAGTGAAGGAGGAGACTACACCTATTATGCGTAAGAATAATGTTATTAAATTTACAGCTCTCGCACTTTTAAGTGGGTTTGCTCTCACCGCTTGTAATGATGATATCATTGCAAAACCAACAGGATATGACGATAACTCTCCAGTCGTCACAATCGATGGTTATAACGGAACAGTTGAAAACAACGAATTTACAGACATCTATGATTCCATTCGTGCAGGCAACGTTGCTAGTGACGTTTTAGATGAACTTCTCTATCAATATGCCACAAGCGTGTTTGGTAATTACAACACCGTTACCGCTAGTAAGATTAGCCATAACGAATTCGGTGAAATCACCTTAAAGAAAGCTGTTAAGAGCTTAGCCGGTGACAGAGCCGATGCAAAAGCATTCATTTTAAGCCATAAGGCTTATTGGACCACAAACAACAGTGGTAAGCGTGTCGACGACAACTATAACGAAGTTGCTGATAACGCTGATCCATCCGATTCTGAATATGCGCGTTTACAAAGTAAATGGGATGCCATTGAAAAACGTATCGCCAAGAAGTTATATTCCGAAATCTCCGGTGGTTCCTATAGCGAAGAAAACGTCTTTGAAGAAATCAAATACTTACGTTCTTTAGCTAATTCAATTGAAAACAACGTCACCACTATTACTGACGCTGTTAAAGCCGCTGCGTTCAAAGGCGTCTTAACTTCCAAAGTCGAAGACTATGAAGTTTTCACCAAACAATCCGCTAGATTAGATAACACTGGTGATGATTATATCCTCCACCGCGAATACTATCAAAGCAGTGCTGCGGAAGATGATGGTGCTACACCAGCAGAAAACCAAGATGCAACTTATGTTGAAGATAAACTTATCCCAGATATCTATCGTCAATTATTAGTTGAACAATACCTCCTTGATGAATCTTACGATACATTAGGACGTACATCTGCTCGCCAAATCGACGTTATCTCTATTTCCAAAAATAGTAATTACGCGAAAGGTGCGAACGACTTAATGAACTATTTCGTTAAAAACGAAATCTTCAATAGAAACGGTGATAAGATTAACCTTGATACATTCAAGACCGTCTCTAACGCTTGGATTGGCGCATTCATGAGCGATCCAGAAATGAAAGACTATATGGCTCTCACCACTGATGCTGATCGTGAAGCTTTCCAAGGTATTAGTGAAGATGCTAAAAAGCAATATGCCTTAATGAGCGCTTCTCAACCTGCCGAATATGTGGTCGATGGCGATAAACCATACTTCAAAGGTACCGCCTACGGCGATATGATGGAAAAGATCGAAAAGATCAACGACAATCCAAAACTTTCTGAAAACGAAAGCGACTTCACTGGTAGCAACTCCTACACAGTGGAAATTGGTAAAGAAATCAAGACCCGTGAACTTGAACTTCAAGACCACACCTTCACAGGTTGGTACATCAAGTCCGTTGGTGTTTCTGGTTTGCCAGATGATATCAAGAACCAATTATTCGACATTAACGTTTCTAACGCAGTTGGCTTCGGTGAAGATTGTGTTGAATACTCATACGACACCACCGCTAATGCCTGGACCACCAACGAAAAAGGTGCCAAAGCTGGTTCCTTAATCAACGTTGTTGGTAAGATCAATGATCAATATTTCTTAAGAAATACCACCAGAATTAAAGACAACCCAGTCGAAAACGATATCTTATTCGAAAAAGATGGTACATACTATGTCGTCTTAGTAAGAGACGCCATCAGATCCAAAACTTTGGATAAGAAGAACTTCGCTGGCAAAACTCCAGCCCAACTCGCTGAACTCGAAACATACATCGATGAAATCGTTCAAATCGTTGCTAACAACGATACTTACAAGAACTTAGCCAAGAAACACTGGCTCGAAGAAATGAACATCAAGTATCATGACAGCAAAGTCTATGATTACTTCAAGAGTAATTTCCCAGAATTGTTCGACTAATCGATTAACAAATTAAGGAGGTCTAAACAACCTCCTTTTTTGTGCTATAATCAATATAGATTATTGAAGGTATCAAATTATGGAAAAAGATGTTTTTTGTAAGATAGTCGCAGGTGAGATTCCTTGCTATAAATTATATGAAGACGCGGATGTCCTCGCATTCTTAGATATTTCCCAAGTGACCAAAGGTCACGCTCTTGTGATTCCTAAGGAACACTATGATACATTCTTATCCACACCAGAAAAGATTATGCATAAAGTGTTTGATGTCGCTCAACGTATCGGTCAAATATCAATTCAGTTCTTAGGGGCGAAAGGCGTTAATATCTTAACAAACTGCTATGAAGTCGCAGGACAAACAGTGAAGCACTTCCATGTCCATGTCATTCCACGATATGAAAGTCATGATGGCTTCGAACTAGCGATGAAGAACAACGCAGAAGGCTTAAATCTTCCAGTCATTGCCGAACAAATCAAAAACAATCTTTAATAAAATTAAAACAGCACCACGGTTATGCGATGCTGTTTTTGTTTTTTGCTACTTTTTAGGCTTATAGAACGCTCGATTGTCTAACGGGAAGACTTTATTCGAGAAGGCGCCTGGTTCGACGTCCTGAAGCGCTTTATTCACGACGACCATCTTACTATCTAAATTATCAATTAAAGATAATAATAAGGCTTCTTTAGTTAACGGTAAGACCGGGGAACCAAAATCTGGTTGTCCGTGATGTGATAAGACCATATGTTCAAGTAATAATGGGACTTCACTAGTGAGCTTTAATTCTTCGGCGGCTTTTCTAATTTCCGCGGCCATGATACTGATATGACCTAAGAGTTTACCTTCCGTGGAATATTTATAAACAATTGGTCCTTCAAGTTCGATTATTTTACCCATATCGTGGATTAAGCAACCAGTAACGATGATATCGTGGTCAACATCATAGATTGGGCATAAATAATTAGCGAGATCCGCCATTGAGACAGAGTGCATTAATAGACCACTACTATATTCATGATGGATTGATACTGCTGCTGGATAGGAGAATAAGTTATCGCCAAATTTCTTCATGAAATAATCTAATAACTTACGGCAGTCTTCATTCTTAATTGATGACACGTGGTCTTTAAATCTTTTAATGAGTTCTTCTTTACTAACTGGAGGGGCTTTCACAAATCTTTCAACGTCAATATCGTCTAAAGAAACGAGTTCCGCGCTTAAAATCTTAAGTTGTAATTGCTCTCTATACTTATTTGTTTCACCTTCAATAGCGATGACGTTACCAGAGACAAAGATTTGTTCGTCTATAAGAGTGGCATCCCACTTTTTCGCGGTGATTTGACCACTGGCGTCTCTAAGTTCCACCGAGAAATATGATCCACCGGCGGTATTAACACCTTTAGAGACAGAGCCGACTAAGAATTGTCCTTCAACGTGTTCATGGTCATTTAATTCAGAAATCATTTTCATCGTAAGAGTCCTCCAATACTATTTTTATCTCACTATGCTTATAGCCTTTATTAACTAAAGCGGCATAGATTCTTTTCTTTAATTCATAGCCGTCATATTTATTTTCATAACGGCGTTTTATCTTTAGATAATCATTAGTCAGTTTTTCTTTTTCTTTCTTAGGATTATCTTTTTTAGTGTCCCCTATTACTTGTCTAGCAATATCAATATCATAGCCTTGGCTAATAAGAGCGCTATAGATGTGCTTCTTTTTACTTTCATAGGCGTATTTAGCGTATTTCTTATCTAACTTAGGTAATAAGCCTTTGGCTTTCTTAAGTTCATTAGAAGAAGAAAAATGCGCTTTAGCGATAATGCTATCAGGGATACCTTGATCTTTTAATCGCTTAATGATTTTATTCTTACCAATCTTTCTAGAATCATCATAAACGATGAGATCTTCCATTAAGGTCTTATCATCTAAAAGACCATTATCTTTTAATTTATTAATAACCCCTTTAATCGCTGACCAGTTATCTTCTTTAGCTTTTAACTTATCAATGAGTTTTCTTTCGCTGTAGCGTCTTTTATTAAGTAAAGATAAGGCATAGTGAAGTAATGTTGACTGGGCAGTGATTTCTAAGAGTTTATCAATCTCTTTTTGGGAGATGGCTTTACCTTCATATAAATATGTGGAGATAAAAGCCTCTTTTGATATTTGGATCTTATCAGACCTCATAAAAGTTAAGGTCACATGATCCTTATAAACTTTGATGGATTTAATCGTTTTCTTACCAGTGTTTACGGATGGCACGTTTATAAACCCTCAAGATATTTTCATAGAAGCGGTCGATGGAATAGATATCCACGGTTTGAAGAGCTTCTTTAATAATCGCTTCTCTTTGTTCATTAGTTAAGGCGAAGATCTTTTCCACTTGGCTCACGAATGAATTATCATCGGTAAAGAAGAAACCGGTTTTACCGTTGGTAATTGTGCCTGTTAAATTGGAGTCAAATCTCGCTAAAACGATTTTACCCGCGGCCATTGCTTCCATAAATGTTAAGCCTTGTGTTTCAGTAATAGAAGCGGATGTATAGATATCACAAATACTGTAATAGAACGGTACTTCTAAACAACCAACTTCACCGATGAAGTCTGTGACATCACCTAAACCCACTTGTGTGGCATAAAGCTCTAATTCTTCACGGAATGGACCATTACCGACGACAATAACTTTAATATCGGTTTCTGGATGTTTTTTGTGGTATTCAGAAATGCCTCTTAAAGAAACATCCATGCTCTTTTCTTTCGCGATACGACCAAGTATCAAGAATACTTTAGTATTTGGTTTAATTCCATGAGCTTCTTTGAATTCTTTAACTTTTTCTTGATCGATTTTATCAGGTTTAAAGATTGAAAAATCAATACCAGTAGGAATGACGTTAGCGTAGACATCACTACCAGTCATACGAATATATTCTTTGGTCTTTTCGCTTGGGGTGATGAATTCAGTCATGTGGTTGGCTAAATCACGAGAATAAGTTCTCACAAATCTTTTAGCGAAACGGTCCATAATACCGTGCACTAAATAATATGTATAGTCTTCATACGAAGTATGGTAGGTATAAACAATTGGGAGTTTTAACTTTTTCGCACATCTTCTCGCTAAAACACCAATGGTAAAGTCTGTTTGATTATGAATGACATCTGGTTTAAACTTCTTGACCATCTTAATTGGCTTATTAGCGAAGAAGTTTGTAATACGATAGCCATATAACTTTTTCATGGCGATGCCAGGAATATAAATGACATTACCGATTTGTTCCATCTTACCATCTGTAAAGCGTGGCGCTAAAACGAGTACTTCGTGTCCTCTTTCGGTTAAGGAATTGACCAAGTTGAAAGTCGATGTTGAAACACCATTCACAAATGGAGGATATGTATCAGTAAAGATGACGATACGCATTAATCATTCTCCAAATCATCGAGTTCTAACTCGTCATAATCTTGCTTTGCTAGATTAGCGGGAGCCTCTTTACTCTTTTTCTTTTTCTTCTTGTTAGAAGGAGACTTCTTTGGTTTTAGTTTTTCTAAAATTGCTTTCCTAGAAAGACGGGAAGTTTCTATGAGAGACTCGACTTCTTCAAATCTCGCTACGAAGGTCTCATCTTGCAAGGAGTAGAAAGTTTGCCTGTTTGGCAGATCCCCAGCATGCGTTTCGTCTTTTGGTGAACAACGATAGAACGCGGTGACAAGACCACCAATGAAAATCGGTATGACGAATGTGGAACTTCTCCACAAGAGAAGCGCAGATCTTGTTAATGTTTCTGTAGCCGCTAGGTTTGCTTCCATAAGGCCTGTTTCCTCGTTAAGGGCATAAGCGCAGAAGAAACCACCACTTAAGTTATTCTTAGTCATGAATAAGTTATAGAAAACGAATTCAGAAATACCCGCAGAACCAGGAATTGGAATTAAGCCTGTCACCATTTGATGGTAATTGCTTAAGAAGATACAGTCCATAAATGACGCTGCATCATGGTTGCCTAATGCTTTACCAACAAAGAATGGAATGGAGAACTTCACAAACATGTAGGCCACGAAAGAAATAACGACGAGTAATAAGAACGGAACGTTCGTACTAAGTCGCCTAAACTCAATCTTGAAGTTTTCCACTTGGATACGGAGGTTTTCTCTGGTCTTATCTGGATTCTTGACTAATTTAATCTTGTGACAGAAACTGACCACAGGACCCATAATGAAATTATGGAAACCATGCCAATAGCCCATTAAGAAGACTAAAGCAATGACACCGACATTAAGTAAGAAACCAATAATGGTTAATGGCCAAATCGGTAAATCAATGCGGCCATTTTGGTTAATGTTAATGGTGACATAACCTAAAGCGGTGATGAAATCATATTTAACAATAAACGAGATAGTACCAAATACAATTAAGACAACTTGATAAACAATCGAGAACATGGCAAGGATTGAAACCGCACTGGATATTTCCATGCCTTGTTTCTTATATGTATAAGCTTGCATAATCTGGCCACCACTGGCGCCAGGAGTAATCGCATTGTAGAACTGTCCAATTTGGTCAACCGCAATAGCGCGATGGAACGGATATTTCTTGGTAAATAAGTGAGCAAAGGCAAAGAGGATGAAGCTTCTAATTAAGATACAGCCTGCCATTAAACCTAGAACAACCGCTAAGAAACGCCAATCGGCTTTACCGAGCATTTTAAAGATTTCACCAGCGTCATCTTTTAAAGCAAAAAAGATTGCTAAACCAGTGGCAATCAAAACGACTGAGATATTGATAATGTATTTAACGGTCGATTTCTTATCTTTAGGTTTACCAGATTCGATTTCTTCTTCTTTCTGGAGGACCTTCTTTTCTAGTTCTTTGTTGTCCATAATTTATCAAATTATAGCACATATCTTTTTGTGATTGTCTTAATTTCAATCATAGAAATAAAAAAAGCAATTAATGTTGCATTTTTTAAGCACATAATTGCTGTTTTTTCGTTAAAAAGTAAGGGACACGTGTATTGAATAACTATAAATTGGTGACCACGCCGGTAAATAAGGCGATGCCATCTTGATTTGTGACGGTATAAGCGAATGGACGATCCATATAGAAGTCGAGATACTTAACTGGAGGATTATCCACTGCAGTCGCTTGTGCTACTTCGATGATGGTATAGGCTGCGGCTTCTAAACCTTCGTTTTTAAGTTCAATGCCCGCTTCATGTTTGGCTTTTGAAACAAATAGGTTCTCATTTGGTTTAAGATTAGCAATATCTCTTAAGTTAGCGATATCTGGATCAAAGATATCAACGACACCCATCTTTGGAAGAAGGTCTGTTAAATCAATAGACTTTTGAATCTTAAACTGTGGCACTTTGAAATTCACTGCCGCTGTTTCCACTTGTCTATTTTTTTGATAAGAAGCGAAGTTATGTAAATCGCTTAAGGCTTGTTCATCAGCTAATACTGCTTTATAGTCAGTATTTTCATCTGGTAATAGCACATTGAAACATAGACCATGCTTTAATGGGATATAAGAAACCGTATAGTTATCTTTCTTATAGTAAGCACGATATTCATCGGTCTTACGCATAAAGGTCACTTCTTTTTCAGAGTGGTTAAGATTAGTGAAATTGTCTTTAATATTTGCTTCTTTTTTAAACATCTCAGACCATTGTGATTTTAGATAAACGGTATTGAGCAACCATAAGACACCAGCGAAGTCTTTGAAGTCTTCTTTCTTAACATTTAAGAAACCACGTGTCTTATCGTTAATAAAGTCCGCGAGGGCTCCATGCATCGCATCACTTCTTAAATCACCATTAAACGCTTCTGCGAAATAATAGTTAGTTAATGTATCGATGTATGTTTGTTTGATTTGATCTTTTTTGAATTCAGAATCAGTCCAGAAAGACTGGGTGATGTCTAAATATGTTTCATTCTTTTCATCGTTGATGGCGTTCCTTAAAAGGGTGTTTTTGATTTCATCAAGATGATTAAATGTTTCATTGTAATGTAAGAACGCTTCTAATTCCGCTTTACTATTCTCTTTAGCGCCCTCTAGAAGCATCGAAAAGCAGTTGGCAATAGAAATAGTCGAATAGATCTTATTGTCCTCGTCAAAGAGCTTTTTATAAAAATCCTGACTAAGGGTATTTAAAGAGTTGATATAAGTAGTTGATGGTTCATTAACATTATTACCACTATTAAAGGCTTTTTTAGGACTGTTCAATAAGAAAGCATTATAAGAATCATGATTCTCATACCTAGACGTTGAGGATGAGGACTTTGAAGGGTCAATAATTTCACCACTTCTTGAGGAACAACTCGCGGTCACTAAAACAGCTATAACAGGAAGTAATAGTTTTGTTTTCAACATATACTATTATTTTACATCTCTCTTTTTAAAGAGCAAACTACCAGCGGTAAAGAAGAGGCCAGCATACACTAAGTTGTTAATAATGGCAGCGATTAATGTGCCATTAGGAATATACGCTTTAGCGGCACTATCGATTTCCATACCACCTGATAAGGCATAAAGCGGATTGATGATTTTTAAGACGGCTTTAACACCACTGACATCAACACGAGGATCATTACTAATCGAGGCAATAATGGTCACACTGAGATAGCAAACCATCAATGTAATCATCACGATTGGGATACATGGTCCAATGTTTCTAAATGAAGTGGCCATGAAGATGGCAAATGAAACAACGGAGATATAGACCACAACCACGATTAATAAATATTTTAAGATGAAGATACCATCGATATAAGCCTTTTGACCAGTCATCAAAGCAATCGGTTGAGATAAGTCAAATCCACCAAAGATAGAACCTAAACCCGTGCAAATCGCCGCATAGACAATAATCAGAGCAAAAGCGAAGATCAAGCCACTTAAACATAAAGAGGCATAGATCTTAAACTTGGAGTTACCAGCGATAATCTTGTTTCTAATCGTGCCTTGAGTGAATTCTAAGCAGGTAAATGAAATTAAGTTAACTGGAATAGCGATACCAAAATTTTGCACTGGTGAGAATGAGTTAAGTAACATCGTTGGACCAGTTAATAATTTGGTGTCTGCAAATTCGTCTGGTAATGCATTCTGTAAGATGAGGTAAAGGAGTGTAATAAACACAGCGATACCCGCACCAACAATTAATGTAATTTTGAAAGTAACATCTCTTCTAATCTTAAAGATGAAGGCTTTAAACAAACGACCCATAATTATTTAGCCTCCTTTTCTTTAATGAGATTTAAGTAGTATTCTTCCACTGATTCTTCAGAGGAGTTAATACCTAAGATATCGATATTCTCTTCACCAAAGGCGCTGACCATATCTTTAATCTTGACGCTATCGTAGATATTAACATCACCATTAGGTGAAATCTTGTAATCTTTAATTTTGAGTTTCTTTAATAAAGCTTCTGCTTCATCAACATTACCCACTTTGATGTGGAGTGATTTACGGCATCTACTTTGTAATTCTTCTGCGGCAATTTCTTCGATTAAATGACCTTTAGAAATAAAGCCATAGAAGGAAGCAATCTTTTCAAGTTCTGAAAGAATGTGAGAAGAGATTAAAACTGTAATGCCTTCGTTTCTATTTAATTCGATTAATAAGTCTCTTAATTCGGCAATGCCTTCTGGATCTAAACCATTCATTGGTTCATCAAGAAGCATGAGTTTTGGCTTATTCATTAAAGCCATAGCAATGCCTAATCTTTGACGCATACCTAAAGAGAAGTTTTTAACTTTCTTTTTACCGACGTCATCAAGATGGACTTTCTTTAATAGGGCACTTCTTTCTTCTTCGCTTAATTTGATACCAAGATATAACTCTTGATAAATCATATTGTCTCTCGCGGTCATGGTGGGCACTAAGGAAGTAGCCTCCACAATCGCGGAAAGACCTTGTCTAACTTGATAAATTTTGGAATCTTTATTATCTACTCCAAAAAGAGTAAATGAACCCTTCGTGGGTTCTGCTAAGCCGGTTAATAAACGCATGATGGTTGTTTTACCACTACCATTTTCACCGACGAAGCCATAAATGGCTTTTTCTGGAATATGCATGTTAACATGGTCAATAACCATCTTATCGCCATATTTTTTACATAATTGATCTGTAGTAATTAAATACATGATTATCCCTCCTAACTTTCAACATATAGGATAGGTTTTAATTAAATTAAAGTAAAGTAATATCGGTCCATTAATTGCGAAGCAGATATGACTTTGTTGCTATATTCTATAAGTAATAATCAAAAGAGAGCCGAATCAATCGACTCTTTTTGAATTGCTGTATAAAGGTTCGTAAATATTGTTTTCATCAAAGCCTGCGAGATGACATAACTCTTCATGTACCCTCACGGTCAAATCATCGATTTGAGCGCTCTTTTCTAGTTCAGGATTAGCGAGTATTGGTTCACCAATGTTTAAGGTGAATAACGCCATCTGTTTGAAGATCTTTCTTCTAATCCAACCAGGCTTACGATAAGTGAATACCATAGGTAAGATTGGTTTATCATTCTTAATAGCGATAGATGCTGCCCCTCTTTTAAATGGTCTAATAGGGGCATAATATTCCCACATACTGCCTTCAGGATAAATCTGTAAGAAGTTACCATCATTTAATAGTTTCTTTACGGATTTAGTGAACGCAATTGTGGCTTCGTTATCATTTTCCGGGATTGGGATACCACCCACAAATCTAACTAGAGGACCACTATCACCATTAATGTTCTTATCCCAAGATAATAAGTATGGCCATTTGAAATTATGAACGGCTTTCATAATACAAATGTAATCCCAGTAATGGACGTGATTAGAAACGGTCACTGCTCCTTTTTTAAGGAGTTCTTTATTGTTTTTAATGTTTCTCTTGCCTTTAACTTTGATACCCATTTTGATTTTAGCCATTGGGAAAACAATAATCCTTAATAAGAATCTGACCCAGAATCTCTTAAAGGCAAACTTTGAAGAGTAATCAACATATGGATAGTCCTTATCAAAAACAATACCACGGTCCATCTTTACTTCTGCGTAGTGGCCACTAGTATCTTCTGGATAAGGAAACTTATTGTTGGTATTTGGAACAAACATAGTTTAGTCACTTATTATTATAAGGGTTAAACATTATGATATAATATCGCTAATGAAAATTTTGTTTGTATTAGAGTGCGCTAATCAGCCCACAAATGGCACAACTGCTTCTTGTGTTCGCTTTGCTAAGGAATTAGAAAAGAAAGGTCATGAAGTGAGTATTATTGGCTGTGACCGCATTATGGGTGAAGCCTATCATAGATATTATGGCTTACCTAAATACTATTTCCCTGTCACTGATCCCTTAATCGTTAAAGGCGGCTTTTTAGTTTGTAAACTAATCTATGAAACATTATATGAAGCGATTAAAGGTAAGGACCTTGTTCATTTGTTCTTGCCATTTAAGTTAGCCAATGTTTGTCGATTAATTGCCCAAGAACAAGGTATTGCTTGCACCACTGCATTTCATATCGTTCCACAAAACGTTACTGCGGCGATGCATTTAGCGTGGTCTAAATTAATTAACGGTATCCTTCTTTATTCCTTTAAGAGATACTTCTATAACCAAGTGAGATATGTGCACTGCCCAAGCCAAATGGCTGCGGATATCATGAAGAAACATAAATTTAAAAATAATGAGGCACGTGTCTTCTCTAATGGTGTCATTCCATTCTTTAAAAAACTCGATAATGTCAGTAAACCAGAAGAATACAAAGATAAGTTTGTCGTTTGTATGTCTGGTCGTTTAGTTGATGAAAAACGTCAAGACCTCCTTATCAAAGCGGTCGCTCGTTCTAAATATAACAAAAACATCCAAGTTATCTTGATGGGTCAAGGCACTAACTATAAGAGATACCTTAGACAAGCGAAGAAACTCGCCAATCCAATCATGATTAAGTTCTGTACCCAAAAGGAAGTTAGAAACATTCTCAATTATATTGATTTATATGTTCATGCTTCTGATTACGAGATTGAGGGTATCGCCGCGATTGAGGCTATCACATGTGGTGCGGTTCCAGTTATATCTAACTCCAAATTCTGCGCTACTAAAGAATTTTCTTTAGATGATGAACACTGCTTATTTAAAAGAGGTTCTCCTAAAGACTTATGTAAGAAGATTGAATGGTTCTATGAACATCCAAACGAATTAAAAGAATTAAAAAAACTCTACTTAGAGGATTCTCCTAAATACTCTTTAGAGAAACAAGTCGATAAGTTAGAGCAGATGTTCATCGATGCTTACAATGAGCAAAAAGAAGGTAAAGACTTACATAGCGTTAAGCCAAGAAAGAAAGATAAACGCTTATTAAAACGTGTGTACCGTGCAGCGGAAAAGCAAAAGAAACATCCAGAAAAACTTAAGAAATATTACGAAAAGAAATAAAAAAGACCTTGATACCGCTATCAAGGTTTATTTTCTTTTGGTGCACCTAGCAGGAATCGAACCTGTACGGGTTGCCCCACTAGATCCTAAGTCTAGCGCGTCTGCCAGTTCCGCCATAGGTGCATGGTCTTTTGCGCTTGTTTATTGTATAAAAAACTGTTTTTGATTACAACAATCAAATATTATTATTCGCTAGTATTATCTCGTTTTAAAGAAGGTTCTTTTTTTATTAATAGCATTCTCACTAAATAGAATATGAAAATGGCTAACGAAATACCGATGCCATGTAATAGACCAATATGATAATCAAAATAACGTCCCATTACAAACAGGTCTTCGGTGAAAACATATGTCACCACCACCGCAGTCATAAATAGAGCAGGTACAGAAGTAAAGAAAGAGAGGTATTTGTTTCTACTTGCCTTAACTAAATATGCAGTTGCCACCCATAGGCAAATAGTCGCTAAAACTTGGTTGGACCAAGCAAACCATCGCCACAAAATAAGGAAATTATCTCGATCTAAAAAGTCCCATATTCCTATACCGATAACCGCAGCAAATAATGGAGCGGTCAATATCAGCCTATTTTTTATTTTCTTTTGGTCCAGTTTAAACACCTCACCAACAATTAAACGACAACTTCGTAAAGCGGTATCCCCACTCGTTATTGGGCATATCACCACCCCAACAATAGCTAAAACAGTTCCAACTGGTCCTAAAATTCCTTTACATATTTCATTAACAGAAGCAGAACTACCACCAATGTGATTTAAAGCGGACCAACCATCTGTCGTATCAACTTTGAAATACGCCATTGCAGCAGCGGCCCAAATTAAAGCTATAATACCTTCTGCTACCATTGCTCCATAAAAGACTTGTCTTCCTTCTTTTTCGCTCTTAATGCACTTAGCAATCATTGGCGATTGTGTCGCATGGAAACCACTAACAGCGCCACACGCCACTGTTGTCATCATGAATGGCCACCAAGGAAGAGAACCGTTTTCCCTAGAAAAATCACGTAAATTTCCAATTAATTCGAGCATTGGATAATTATTAGATTGGACCATAATACCCACAATGACAGCAACCGCCATAACGATAAGTATAATGCCAAAGACTGGATATATTTTGCCGATGATTTTGTCGATTGGTAAAATCGTGCTTATAAAGAAGTAAACAAGGATAAGAATCATCCAAATCCAAGCCTTAACATTACCGCCCGTTAACAAAGAAAGCAAGGTGGATGGTGAAACTACAAATACAGCGGTCACCAATATTAGTAAAACGATAGAGAATACTCTCATGATTATTTCAATAACTTTACCAGAGTATTTGCCCGCTAACTTAACAATCGATTCTCCGTTATTTCTCGAAGAAATCATGCCAGAGAAATAATCGTGAACAGCACCGCCTAAAATACAGCCAAAAACAATCCAAAGAAAAACAATTGGCCCAAATAAAGCACCACTAATAGCGCCAAATATTGGACCCGTGCCCGCAATATTAAGTAGTTCAATAAGAAATGATTTCCATTTTGGAAGAGGGGTAATATCCACACCATCAGGATTAGCAATAGCGGGCGTTTTTCGACCATCAATCGCAAAAACTTTTTCGCTAACGCGGCTATAAATAAAATAACCACCGATCAATAACGCTAAAGCGATAAAGAATGTCACCATAATGATATTTTAGCACTATTTTTTAATAATGTTTTAAAAAAAGAGGGTAAACCCTCTTAATAATCATGTGGTGCCGTCTATCGGAATCGAACCAACAACCTGATGATTACAAATCAACTGCTCTGCCAATTGAGCTAAGACGGCATATGGTGGACGCTGTAGGGATCGAACCTACGACCTCTTCCGTGTGAAGGAAGCGTTCTCCCGCTGAACTAAGCCTCCAGCGCTAAAACAATATAACAAAATGTGATTTATTTATCAATAACAATATTAGAACTGGGTGCATTCAAAAGAGGGTATTACCATTAGACCAGTAATAAATGAATAAGTACCGAAGTGATCACTATTTGGCCTCAATTGTGATTCTTTGATTGAGCACCACTAATACTCGACTGATTTGTTTAATTGAGGGATTAGCAAGACCTTTTTCTATTTTTGATAAGTCTGATTGATCAATACCAGCCTTTTTAGAAAGTTCTACTTGTGATAAATCTGCTTTTCTTCTAAGTTCTCTTATCTTGTATCCTAAAACAACATTATCAATATCATCATATTCCTTAGATACATCAATACCTTCTTCATAAACAGTATCGCATTCGATATCTAAATCTTCGTTCCAATAAACACCACTCCAACCAAGTAGTTTTCCTTTAAGGAATAACTCTCTATCTTTTAAAGCGTTTAATTGAGGGAACTTATCTGCAAGAGAAAGAATATCGTATCTTTTGACTGTACCATCAAGAAAATATAGATCAAATGCTGTTCCTTCTTTTAAAACTAATTTAATAGATTCAATCTTTTTCATACTATCAACATTTTATGGTATATATGCCATATTTTCAAGGTTGTTCTTAAAAGAAATCAATTATCTGTTTGGTTTGTCTTTGACTTCATCATCGATTAATTCATCAAAGAAAGAATGATTAATATAATCCTGCTTAATCTCTGTAATTGTGGTCGCTCTTTTACCAGCGTCTTTACTGGATGAACCACATAGATAAATCTTTTCTTTCTCGGTACGATAATCAATTAATACGAAGCGATCATGACACCGATTATTAGAGGGTTTCATAGTAAGATTGATGCCGGTTTCTTTTATGAAGTCTTTAATATATTCAGACTGAACAGGATTTCTTGAAACATTATCAGACAAGATGGTAATTTGTATATCCCTGTTGGTAGATAACAAAAGATGCAGTGTTTTAATACCTATATAGTCATCGATGATATGAATTGTATGATCCGCTAATGAATAGATGGTTTGATAAGCGATATCCGCTTCTATCTTTTGACCATCTAATATCAAGAAGTGTTTATATGTTGATGGATCAATAAAGTTATCCATTACTTTAGTTAGTTTCTTCTCCATCGTAGCGCCTTTTCTTTTAAGAGATTCAATATCTTTGGCGTTCTCGTACACTCGATTAGTTAATTCCAAAATATCTCTACTAGTCAATAGATTGTTTGATTCCACGATGTAATCTTTCATTCTTTTAAATAATCTAATTAAGGCTTTACTTTGTTTGACCGCGAGTTCACCCTTCAAGACCAGTCATCAGCATATAAATGCCTTGTTCAGTAAAAGCATATGGCAAATACTTAATGTGTTGACCTCTCAAATTACCCGATTTGTTTAAGGTCAAAATTTTTGACCATAAAGATTCTTCTGATTCAATCACACTATTTTTCAAGGTGACATTTTGGCACCATAAAGATTTTTCAGATTCAGTCGAGCTTTTTTTCATGGTCACAAATTGTGACCTTAAAGCTTTTTCTATTTCCTCCCTAGTTAACTGAAACATAAAATCTTCTGGAAACTTTTCAATGTTATTTTTGACCTGTTGATTAAAAGCCTTCGTGGAATACCCGTAGATTCTTGCTAGATCAAAGTCCAACATTACTTTCTGTCCTCTGATCTCGTAGACCATTGAGGAAATATTCTGTTCAGTTAGTTCAATAACCGTTAGTTCTTTTTCTGTCATACAGAGATTACCTTTCTGAGGGTATAAAGAAAAAAGTCCCTCTATATAACCAATAGGCGGGATTTTTTAAATTTGTCCAAAATATATAATAAAAATGAATGAAGAATTAATTATTGCTTATAAGCAATCTTTTATAAAACTTTTCTTCGATCTTGACCGGTTTCACGATAATATCTCTCTTTATCGTCATACATCATCGCATCTGATTCCGTTAATAGATCGTCGATAGATTTATTACCTTCAAAATTAAAGCTATAGCCAATAGAACAACTGTACTTTGTGTCATCCACTAGTTTACGGATACGTTCCACTAGTTTAAGGACATCTTCTTCATTACTCTTGCGACAGATGATGACGAATTCATCACCACCCACTCTATAAGCGGTTTGTCTAAACTTTGTGGCTTTAGTAAAGCACATTGATAAGGTGGATAATGCTTCATCACCTGCAAGGTGTCCTTCTGTATCATTAATGGCCTTTAAACCATTCATATCAATAGATATTAACGAAGTAATACTCTTCGTATCATGATTAACATCAGCATAGTATGCTTGACGATTAAGTAATCCCGTTAATGAGTCTTTCTTTGTTAATTGATGGACGGAGAATTCATGATATGCAAATAACGCGATTGCCATAGTCACACAGAAGATTGCGGCATAGTCATCGTGGAAGATAAATGGTAAGACTAACCCAGATCCAAGAGCGATTGCTAAGAAGCCAATAGGAATAAGCTCTAATACTCTTTTATTAGAACGGATAAACAACAAATAGATAAGGGCTACACTATATAGACCCACGATAATAAATGGTGAGAAGCCTAAAGGACCACGCACTAATTCATTAGCGTCGTTAACACTAAATACGATGCCTGTGAATATAGAAACAATATCCAAAATCAAAAGTGCAACCGCGGGAATAAATAATAACCAGTGCATTTTTTTGACTAACGTGTACATTACTTGGGCCACAACAAATGGAGTGGCACTATATCTGATACACGCTAGTACTGTACGTGCTAAACGATACTTGTCTTTACCCGCAGTGACGTGGAATTCAATAAAGACAATAATTGATAAAGCGAAGATAGATACAATCAAAACAAAAATACGTCTTCTTGTTTTGTTATCCATAAACACTGTCGTGATAACGGATATCGCAAACGCTAGTAAGACAAGTATTAATGCCCAGTTCTGTAATAAATAATCTTTAAACATCACTATTTATTATACCTCATAAATGAAAAAGGTGCCCTACCCTATTAAACGCAATAAAACAAAAAGACTGGCTACACCCTCGCATCATCAGATAAATACTCGTTAATGGTGAGATACTGTATTGATAATGATATTTATGATTTATCTAAACTCGATGACTTATTAGTGGAAAATGGTTTTGGCAACGCTTTAATAGATTAACAATCTATTCTTTACTAACATATTCCCTGATACGGGGTGAAAATCGATATCTAAGATTGTGAAAACTAAGCCAAATTATAGGTTGGTCTACTATGTTTTTGGGCATTTTTTAGTCACTGTTTTGTGTCGCTTCACTATGTTTTTGAGAAATGCGATAGAAGCCTTTCTTTTTATCACCATTTTTCGATAAGAGAATATAAATAAGCGTTTTTAAATATTTTTTCTTTACCAACCATTTCAGAAATAAGAACTCCAGCTTCTTCTAATTCTTTCAAATATTTAGATGCAGTATTTCTAGAAATGTTGAGAGCGTCTCTTAAATATTCATTTTTTGTATAAAAGTCATAGAATAGATATTCAACAAGTTCATGAGAATAGATTTTTGGGCATTTTTCTTTAATTAGTTCTGAAGCGTCATCCATCAGATTTCTAAAAGATTTAATGAAATCAATAGTAAAAGACGACATCTCATTAACGCCTTCAATCATGTAAAGTAAATAATCCTTAATATATTTATTATCTAACCTAATGTTATATAGATGTTTATAATACCTATCTTTTGTGGAATTAATATATTTTGATAAATATAAGATAGGGAGGCTTATTTTATTTTTAAGCACTAAATATAAAACATTAAGCATCCTACCAGTTCTTCCGTTCCCATCATGAAAAGGATGAATAGATTCAAATTGATAATGAATAATTGCCATTTTAATAATTGGATCAACATCTTCTAATTCATCATAATTAATGTATTTTTCTAAATTAGATAAATAATCTCTAATCTCTTCTTCGTTTTGAGGAGGAGTATGTAGTATTTCACCAGTTTTGGTATTCTTAACAACTGTACCTGGTATTTTTCTAATACCCCCAGCATCTGGTTCAATAATGTGATGGATATCAATTAACATTCTTGAAGAAATAAAACCATTATCCTTAATAAATTTATAGCCGTTTATAATAGCTTGTCGATAATTCACTACTTCTTTAGAGGCAGTATTATTAACTTTCAACGTTATTTCTTTAAAGATTTCATCAAATGTAGTTACTATGTTTTCGATTTCACTGGACTCTTTAGCTTCGCCCAATATAACCGCATTTAAAATTATGTTTGGGTTCGGTAATAAATTGATGATGCCATTCAATTCTCCAATCTTATTGTTTGCAGAATTTAATGCTTTCAAAACATCAATATCGTTATAGTTATAATCAAATGGTAACTTGTGCATATTTTTACCTCGTGCCCAAATTTTAGCATTTTTTGTGCACGTTATCAATATGTGCTTATTTTTATCACAAAATAATCTGTATTTTTAAAAAATATTGCAAGCAATAAACCGCTAACATATTCCCTGATACGGGATGGGTCGTATCAGGGAATATGTTTAAGCTTTAATACATCGTATTATTTTAACATTTCACAAAAAGCATTTATTATTTGATATAATCTCCTAGTAATGCCTATGAAGAAGACTATTGAAAGTATTGTTGTGTCCTTGACCGTTATTACTCTTAGTGTGTTAGGGTTTATTTTTAATCCGATTTATTTATCTAACAATCAAAAAGAAACACTTCTCATATTAGTGATTGTCTGTAGTTCTAGTGCCCTTTATTGTTTTGTGGTGGGTGAAATATCTCGTAATAACTCACAGATGGATAAATTATGGTCTATCATGCCTATAGCATATACTTGGATTATTGCGTCTAAGAGTAACTTTAATCCAAGACAAGTGATCTACGCCATACTAGTGACCTTATGGGGTATTAGATTAACAATTAATTTCGCTAGAAAAGGCGCCTACTCTATTAAGTTCTGGGCTGGTGAAGAAGATTATAGATGGAAGATCTTAAGAAGTAAGAAAGCGTTCCAAAACAAGTTCACGTGGGCCTTATTTGACTTATTCTTTATTTCCATTTATCAAAACGCATTAGTGTTAGCCATTACTCTTCCTTCTTTTGCCTCTATGGATTCCCCTATTGCTTTAGGAGTCTTTGATTATATCGCCTTTAGTGGCGCTCTTCTGTTCTTATTAATTGAAACAATCGCGGATGAACAACAAATGTTCTTCCACACCACGAAAAGAAAAATGTTAAATGAAGGAAAATCTTTAGAAGAATTACCAGAACCATTTAATAAAGGTTTCAACACATTAGGTCTATGGAATAGATCTCGTCATCCTAACTATTTAGGAGAACAAGGTTTCTGGCTCTTGTTATATCTAGTAATAATAGGTTCTAAATGTGTGACATATAATTTCTTCTCATATACATTAGTAGGACCACTATTACTAATTCTTATCTTCTTAGGTAGTTCTTCTCTACAAGAAAGCATCTCCTCAAAGAAATATCCTGAATATAGTAACTATATAAACAAAGTATCTAAATATATTCCTCTTAAGAAATATAGATAAAAAAACAAGCTTAAGAAAAAGAGGCTGGCGCGGTTTTTGCAGTATAGCCTCTTGTTTTTATATACACTTCCTTATTGTTTTTTAATAAACTTGCATTTTGGATAGTTTGAACAACCATAAAACGTACTTCCTGTTTTTGATTGTCTCAACACCATCTTGCCACCACATCTAGGACAAATGTTGTTATTTAATTCTTGTTGTGTTTGCCTTATGTTTTCAATGTGATCCCTATTAGACATACCACTACTAGCAGACAATAAAGCGTTATAAATACAATCCATTTCTTCAATAGATAGATGGGCACCATTATCAAAATGAGATAAATAACCCCTTAAATCACTCAAATTAATTACATTAGGGCAATTAATCTTATCAGCGTTATTTCTTACCATCACTACCAAAGAATTAATGATATATCTTGGGCCAAGAATTTTACTTAAGTGATAACAATGTGACCTGTTCTGCTTGACTGGATTCAAAAACTGATACCTTTCGCCTGAATAAAGACATTGGGTCCATTTATCGCTATTCTCATCGCCTACCACCAAACCAATATAACTCTTTGTTTCAATACAAAAGATACCGTTTTCTCTAATTTCGATGTGGTCTATTTGATGACTTTTTCCATTGTGATCTAAAATTATCAAATTGTTAATTTGCCGATGTTCGACCTTACCGAATAGAAGCGGATTTAGTTTTGAATTTACTTTTCTTTCACCTTGAGCACCATGAGCCTTTGCTCTTATGGGCTGTGTGATTTTCCTAACAGCTTTCTTGACTACCTTTTTTAATAAACCCATATCTAATATTTATATGATAAATCTAACAATAAATATGGGTAATTATTTATTATCAATATCTTCTTTCTTTGTCGCGGCGTTGTATGTTTTGCCCCAATCATATTGGATAGATGTTTCTAAGCGATACTTCACATGATCAGAAGATTCTTTTTCAACATAGAATCCTTTTAAATCAATATCTAAAGAAGCAATCTTACCATCACTATTAACTGTTAATTTGAACGAGGCTTTCTTACCACTGAAATCACTTTGGATATTGTAAATATCAAATACAGTAGCGCCGGTAAAATCAATACGGATAGATTTATTGTAATGATTTAATAATTGTTTAATTGAATCAGTTGTTAAACCAAACTTATAAATAGTGTTGTTATTCTTGTCGGTGGTCTTCTTAATGATTTTGATATTATCAAAGGATAAGAAGTCAGAGACTGGTAACATATAGTATTCATCAATTGCGTAATTATCATAATTACTTAATGCATAATACTTATTAGTGCCGATTGTTGGATCATCAACATCATAGACTGTATCATTACCATCATTTAACATTGCTCTATAAGAGTTATAGTCTTTAATGAGATTACCTAATTGGTCGTTGTTTTTATAATCACTATCGACTTCAATCTTATTGTTGAAATAAACCTTATCATTAAGGATTTGTCTTCTAGCGTTGCCTTGTGTTGTGGAGTTGACCGCTAAGCCGAGAGGATTGCTCTTGGAAACGCCATGGTCCACAGTGGTTTTCACTTTATAAGTGTAATATGAAGTAGCTGCTGCTTTTGAATCGTTATAGATAGTTTTAATAGTATTTAATTCATTCTTAATAGCGGTTTCATCATTGATGGTATTTGCAAATGACGGGAGAGTAATTGTCACACCACTATACTTTGTAAATGTTTGCTCAAAATTGAATCTAATATCAAATGTATCTTTGATAGATATTCCGGCATCAAAATGGAATACCTTTAAGCATTTACTATTGTCGTCGATTGTGGCCCACGAATTAACCGATAGTCCTACGCCCCATTCTTTGGTGGTGAATTTATTGATGGCTTTTAAAATGAGCTTACTATCAATAAAGTTCAAAACATTTAATATCGAATCTTGACTGAAATTGGTATGTAGAGAGAGTTCGTATTTCCCACTACTGTATTTGGCTTTTGAAAAGCCACTATCATTTAGATTCTTCAAAATATAACCGAAGTTGTGCTTATCGAAATCGTATACAGATGGCACTGTTTCATGATTGATAACAGAGAAATCCTTGTCTTCGTCAGCGGATATCTTAATTAAGTCCGTACCGCTGTTGTAAATATAAGTTGTGCTATCAAAAACCAATAAACCAGACAGTTCTCTTTTTTGAAGGAACTGAGTCTCTGAATTTGAAGTATTGACGTATGTGGTCCCCCTATAAGTTGCAGGAGAAAAAGACACAGCATCTTTGTATTTAATGCTCGCAGTCAATTCGAAATCATATTGATATTCAATCAACTCTTGAGTGTTATCTCTAGCCCTTTTAAAAGCCTCTGTATAGTCTTCTTGAGGTTTTGTAGTTCCACCACACGAAGAAAGAAGCATACCGGCTAAAATAGCCACCATAGTAATTGTTTTTCTTTTCATATGTTTATATTAATATGAAAATCCTCAATATTTAAAAGTTTTTATCCGTTCTTATAAATATATTTCTCAAAAGCCTTTTGATAAATGTCCATATCATCCTTACAAGGATAGATGCACAGGTACACTTTACTAATAGTTTTAGCCTTATAACCAGATAGTGCTTTAGCGCATACTTCAGCAGCTTCTTTAACCGGATAGCCAAAAGCGCCAGTAGATATGCTTGGAAACGCTATTGACTCTAGCCCAAGAGAATCCGCCAATCTAAGGCAATTCAAATAAGCATTAGTCAATGTTTCTTTAGGATTAGGGTCAGACCAATATCTTGGTCCTACTGTGTGAATAATAAACTTACAATTTAAGTTGTATCCTTTGGTGGCTTTAGATTCACCTGGTTTGCAACCGCCTAATGTGCGGCACTCTTCTAAAAGCCTTGGGCCTGCCGCACGATGAATAACGCCATCAACACCGCCACCACCCAAAAGTGATTCATTCGCCGCGTTAACAATCGCGTCCACTTTAGAACCAATCTTAGTAATGTCCATTAATAAGACTTCAACATCCATCTTTAGACTTCTTTCGCATCAATCTTTAACTCACCCAAATAAATGCTCTTAATAATATCGTAAATAATGACCGTGCCCCAGGAATCAATCTTACAATACGCTAAAGCTTCGTTAAGCAAATCTTGGGTACTTGGACCAATATTAGATTCATTTAAATGACTCCTGATGATTAATGATTTATATAAGTCTAAACAAATACCACCATTATAGACCAAGCATTTATCGCCCTTGTGATAATCTAATGAATCAGTTAAATCAAATGGTAGTTTCTTATTATAGAAATCTAAGACATCTTGATCCGCTGCTAAAGTGGGCTGGACAACTTTTAAAGAACCACGACCATTGAAATCAACGCAGTAGATACCACCAGTGGTAAAGAAATCAAGTAAGTCCACGACGTTATTATTAAAGTTATCGACAAACTTGATTAAATTAGAATCCACTAAGTCGATAAAATCGATGGCAAATTCATTCATTCTGGTTTTTTCAAAATTCTTGTTAAAAACAATAACGCGGTAATTACTCGCATATGGGTCAATATGACATTCCTCTAATTGACGTTTTAATGTTTTATATAATTCAATACTTGGATTCTCATGTTTAGTGATATCCGGATTAGCGATATATTCGTAGTGGCTAATTCCCCCACCTCTACCTTTAGCGAAATTGTGTTTGGTTAAATCGTAATCTTTACGTACAACGTGCATAGAATATTGAGAAACGATTTGTTTCCAAGGATGAGAATGCTCCACCAAAGGAATCGGATATTGGAATGATTCAAAATCAAAGAATAAAAGATAATCGATATCATTATTTAAGTAATCTCTTTCAATAATCTCTTTGATGAGTCTACGAGAGATAACATATTTTTCTTTAATGTTCTTCTTTTGATACTCCACTTGGAGATAAGCGGAACAATGGTCACCGTTTTTCTTTAAGACAGGAAATGGATTAGGGTCAATATCACTGATTTTAGTAACACCTAAATTAATGAGGTCTTTTGTGACAAGATAATTACCACCATAAAGGTTCCAATTCGTTAATCTAAAAATGGAATTAGGGGAATCTGCGTCTTTAAAACACATCTCAATTAATTCACATCTTGGTCCCTTGCGGCATTCATATTGTATCTTAGGATAAACTTCTTTATCTAAAGCGATTCTATCAATATCATCAAGGATAACTTCAATCGTTGGTTTCGCTTCTTTGCTTCTCGGAACATTGATATAGAGATGTTCATCAAAATAGCGTTTCAAAGATAACGTCGCTTCTTCAAGATTAATTTCTCTTTTAATGACAAATAACTTATATAATTCACTTCTATCAACAGGATAAGTGAGTTTACCTAATTCATATTCACGATTAGTGAACATAAAACCGAGCTCTCTAATTGAGTAACCCGCTTTCTTGTAGACATAGTATTGGAACAATAAGTCATAGAGGTATTTATCTTTAATGCGGTTATCAATTTCTTTATCTTTTTTAGGATGAACGAAAACATCATTCGTGCCTTTGACTTCAATGAGTTCATATGTATCATCATCGTTTTTAAGTAAGATATCAAATCTCGCTCTTAAGCCATCAACTTCCACTTGCCCCTCAAAGATGACTTTAATATTTGGATCATTAATATATCTAAAGGTATAACCAAGTATTTCTTTTTGATCTAATAGTTCATTACCATCTAAATCTATATCACATCTAGCGCAGTGATCTTTACCATATAAATCTTCAAAGTAATCACGAGATAACTTAGATATCAGTTGATTATCATTATATTGATCAATTAAACGTTCCGCTGGATTACGATTAATCGTTTTTTCATACTCTTCGATTTCTTTTTTTAAGTATGGATAATCCTTTAACGTTTCATATAAATCAAAAGTATCATCCCCATCCGTATCGTTATCACTTTCTTCCTCAGCAAGTTCACGATACTTTTCTTGATTATCAATCGACTTTTTAAGCAAAGCGATTAATGATTTATCTTCTAACTCAAGAGACACTAAATAGGGACACCTTTTAGCGACATAATCTTTGATGACAGTTTTGGTAATCATAGCTATATTTAAGTTTAACCGATAAATCGGTGGGCCACAAATAAAAGTGGTTTACAGAATAAAAAAGCACCCAGCACTTAAGCCGGGTGCCGCGATTTTGCATACATGCGTCGACTATTTAGCAATCTTGGACAGCTTTTCGTGATACTCTTTGCAAATAGCTATTCTCTTCTTTAAATATTCTCTAAGATTCTCGTCTTCGCAATAAACGAAACATCCTTTTTGACCACGAGAAAGTAATGTTCTATAAGTGTTTCTAATGATTCTATTGCACAAGATTTCATCTCTGCATTTTCTAACACCACTAGAACTATCTGATTGGGCAACGGCATTTTTGTTTGTCAAAACAATTCCGCGGTCAAAGACTAAGTCTTTCCCAATAATGATGCCTACATAATCAAACTCGAGTCCTTGTGTTGAGTGAATGCAGCCAACTTGTTCAAATGAGTTTGGATCAACCGCAAATTTGTTAGTATCAAAATTCCATTTTGCGTGGAAGTTCCCGATATTAATGTCATACAGGTTTTCAATATAGGTTTTATTCTTCGTTACCCATTCATAACAATAGCCAGCAATCATACGAGCTTTGTTATTTGCGTTTAATGGTCTTAAAGCTTCTCTCATTTCACATGGATCATCAAAAATTCTAATATCGTAATCTATATCAAATACTTTATTTGCGGTGTTTCTGATTTGTAGCAAATCATCCAAGAAGGCCATGTAGCCATCACTGCCGCCGCATCTAAATTGAGAAACAAGTTCTAAATTCTTACCATAATGAAGATTAATTTTTTGACCTTGTCTTCTATAATAATCAACCCATTTTCTTATTTCTTCGAACGATCCTTTGTCGCTCGTTGTAACAATTTGATCTTCATCGAGGAAGAAAACAGATACACGTCCTGCGTTAATTATTTCTTTAACTTGGTTTTCACCTAAATTAGACATGTATCCAGACTTAAGTTTCAAACGGTGGGCTTCGTCCGCTAAGATGAAATCCACGTAGTTAGTTTTCTTGTCATAGAAAAAGCCTGATCCGACAAATAAACCACGCAAAAAGTCTAGTGAGTAACGGCCTCTAGTCATACTCTTTGAAAACGCATAACGAGGAGCGCCGTTTTTGGTGGTATATAACGCGGAATAATCAGACTCAATTAGCTTTGCTAATAGATTAACGGCGATAACTGATTTTCCTGTGCCAGGACCGCCTTTAACTACTACAACATGTTTTTCATCTGGTCTAAGAGCAAGTTGAGCGGCTATAGTCATAATGTTTTGGAAAGCAACTTCTTGTTCCATAACTAATGTGAACTCTTCGTTGCCATTAAGAACAGAACCAACGGCATCTTGTAAAGCTTTTGATGGTTTTAATTGCCCATTATTAACAATGTTAAAAAGATCAAGTTTGGATTTATGCTTAACGTGCTCAATAATATGTTCTCTTAACTTAATGCCATCCTGTTTTAAAAACAGTGGAGCTTCTTCAATCATTTCATCATATTGAGGACCAGTTAAATCGTCTCTCAAAGCAGAATGATAATTATGTAAATATGCACACGGCCAAAGACCTATATCGTTTTTTCTTATGTCTCCATTAAAGTTGGCAATTAGTTTTGCATAGCTATATGCCTGTTGACATGGATGAACTACTTCTCTAACAGCACCACCAGTAAAGGTTTCTAATTCAACTATGTTATTCTTTTTTGTTTTAACAATGTGAGACCATTGTTTTAATTCAATGATAACTAAGTTGTTTTTATCCAAATCATTCGAACCGGCGACGATAAAATCTACTCTTCGCGAGGTGAGAGGGATTTGATACTCAATAGCTATATCTACATCGTCATCAATTTCGCGGTCATTTAAAACCATTTGCATATATGGCATCGAGTTTTGGTATGACCCATATTGACTTTCGCCATCAGGGATACCGGCTTCAATTAGCTTTTCATGAATTGTATCGGCAATAGTTCCGTTGACAACGGCGTCTATAAATTCCTTTTTAGTCCCGTGGTAAACAAGCATATAAATCCTATAGTTTTGTATATTTGTCAGCTTTACCCTTTGCTTTATTTACAGGGTATTTAGCTTCATTTTTATCCATTTTTGCGTTAACTATTTCATCAACGTCGAGGCCTAGTTTATCCAACATATCTTGGCAATACACAATTACATCAGCAAGCTCTTCTTTAACTTCGTTAATATCGTAGTTGTTCTCGTCCCATTGAAAGCATTCTAAAAGTTCGTTCGCTTCGATGCTTATTGATTTTGCTAAATTTGCTGGACTATGGAATTGATCCCAGTCTCTATCAACAGAAAAATCACGAATTCTCTTAATTGTTTCTTTTTTCATATTCCCGACCTCACAAAAAGTATATCACCAAGGTGATCTACAAGAAAAGCGGACATTACTCCGCTATTCTAATCCTTACTCTATATGACATCGGCGACAGATAGTTATGCGCAAAGAAATCGGTTTTATTCACTTCGTGAAGCTTATAATTTCTGCCCATTCTTATGAGACAATATACCTTATAAGCAGCATCGTTTTTGAACTTGTTTAATTCGTTTTCGCTTATAAAGAATTCAATATATGAGTTGCTCATTTTTGCAGATTTGACTTCAATATGAACTTCTTGCGCTACACCATTATTGATTTCAAACGATAGTATATCGTAGCCATAATCAGATGACTGTTTAGAGACTTGCTTTACCATGTCCGCCAAATCTGGACGCCCAGCGTTATTGAGTTTATCTTTCTCATAGTTGATAACCGCTTGTTCCGCAGATTCGCCCGCGTTGCGTTGGTTCCTTTGGGCTCTTTCATAATCTTGAACCGCTCTTAGTAATTCTCTATCTGATGATTCAATGGCTTTGGCTTCATAATATTTCAATTGAAGAGGTTCACCATCAATAGATCTTGGAAGCGAATCCAAATATGTCTCTACGATTGGTTTATCCGCATCAGCCCAATCCAAATCATTAAGTTTCTTGCTTTCTATCCACTTCAAAGATTGGTGTTCTGAATCATTAATTTCACCAGCTACATATTGGCACTTATATACTTTTAGATTTACGTTGAAGCTATCATATTCGTGATAGTTTTCGTCAATCATTTCTTTAACTTTAACTTCAATCCCTAGTTCTTCTTTAATCTCCCTAGCTAAAGCTTCGGCATCACTTTCGCCTTTTTCGATTTTGCCACCAGGGAATTCCCATTTGCCCTTTAAAGAACCATATCCTCTTTGAGCGCACAAAACTTCGCTTTTTTCATTAATAATAGCGGCGCCCACTACTTGTAGTGTTTTTCTCTCCGGAACAATTCCTGCAACATAATGATTCTTCATTTGTTCGACAGTTAAAGGTATGAAGTCGTTCGACAAAACTAAAGGAAACCTAATTACTTTTCTATCGTTGCCTTCTACATCCAATTCGTTTTCAAAATATGGCTGTCCATTTAAATGAACAGTTCCGTAATATGTATATTGTTGATCTTTAAACACTACAAACAGATACACGGGTAGCTTATTTTCTTCAGAATTCAACAAGTCTTTGTTGGCGCCAGTATATGTCTGATCGCCTTTTTGACCCTCGCCTGTATAGATTAGTTGATTGTTTTGAAATAGATCCCCATAAATGCGATTTGATGTGTGCTTTGAAATAAGCACAAGAGTATTGGTTTTATTACACTTATTCATGCCACGATAAAACGAACCGCCAAACGCACTGCGCAAGTCTTCTCTATTATAGATGTGTCCTTTTGTGAATTCTTCAATCCTCATTCATTAGCAGCTTAGCAGCTAAAAGATCGCAGATCAAATATTTTCAGTGTTGGGGCGCCGAACAAACGATTACCTAGTGGTAACCCTTTGTTATAGGGGTGATGGGGTTTTGACAATACTGGGCTTTGTTTATTTGATTTTTTCTTCATAAATATTGCCTTTCTTTGGACTAAAATAAAAAGTCCTCCTATTTAACCAATGGGTGAGTTTTTTCAAATTTGTCCAAAAAAAGTGAAAATAATAGAAAATATTTTAAAGGTCGCTAATTAAAAAGGGGATTATTCCCCTTTCTTTTTATCCACCTCTTCGAACATCTTCTGCATGGTGGGGTTATTCTTTGTTAGTTTCTTAACTGTTAAGTCTTGGGCTTTATCGTTAGCGAGTCTTAAGTTACGGTCAGCGCCTAATAAGCCGTCTTTAACTTTGTTAAGGTGATCAATAGTCTTATCGATTTCTTCGATAGCTTTACTGAATCTATCGCTCGCTAATTCATAGTTCTTATTGAATCTTTCTTTAAAGGCATTTAAGTCTTCTTCAAAATGAGAGACATCAAGACTTTGGTTTTTAACCACGACTAGTTGATTCTTATATGAGGCCGCTGCTAAAGCGGCATTTCTTAATAAGGTGATAAATGGAATAAAACATTGTGGTCTAATGACATACATCTTTGGATAACGATATGAAACATCGACGATACCAGCGTTATAGTATTCGTTATCTTGTTCAAGCATCGATACTAAGACAGCATACTCGCACTTCTTTTCATTTCTATCTTTATCGAGTTCTTTAAAGAAGTCTTCGTTTTTATGTTTTGTGGCTGTGGTATCATTCTCATTTTTCATTTCGAACATGATAGAGATGAGTTCCGCGCCTTCTTCAGTATCTTCTTTAAAGATAAAGTCACCTTTAGAACCACTGCTGGCGTCGTTATCTTTTTCAAAGTAGGCCTTTGGGAAGGCTGTCATTCTAATAGAATTAAATTGATTTAAGCAGTGTTGCTCTAAAGTTTCACCCACTAATTTGGTGGACATTCTAGCTTTCAAATCTTTATAGAATTCTATTTCTTTATCTTTCATTCTTAGGTCATTAGCGTGTTGTTGATTAAGACTACTAATCTCTAAGGCGTTCTTTTGTTTAGAAACTTGTAATTCGTTTTCTAAACGCATTAATTCTTTTTCTTTATTAGCCACCGCTAAAGATACTGCGGCTTCTTTTTCTTTATCCGCATCTTTAAGTTTTTGTTCTAAAACCGCTTTATCATTATTTAATTTATTAATGATTTGATCACTATCGTTTTTAGCTTTTTGAAGATCGATTTCTTTTTGCTTTTTATTAATCTCTTCAAGTTGTTCTAATCTAGCATGTAATTCTTTTTCAAAAGCGTCATTTCTCACTTGTGATAGAAGTGAGGCATAGTCATCTTGACTAATGACAAAGGTTTTTTGACAATGTGGACATTTAAGTTCTGGCATATATTATTACTCCGCGATAGTGTTGCCTTTATTATGCGCGTTAACTAATAATGCGTAAACTGTTTCCGTGTAGTGCATGCTAATTAGCCTTGATAAAACTGGGGTAGTTTCGCTATCAAGATAAAGCGAAAGCACTTCGTTAAATAGGTACAAGACTGCGGAAAGAATTCCACAATCATCAACTAATTGTTCGTGATTATAGGTGACAGAATCTCTATCTAAATATGTTTCTAAGAAAGCTGCAAGAGACTCTTGACTCGCCATTATTGAAAATAATTCCACATAACTCTTATTTTTTAAATCATCAACAAGGCTTTGACGCGTTTCAGTGGTTAATCCAAAAATATAACCAATCATGTGTGAGAGACTCGGTTGAACTTTATCGACGTAATCGCTTCTAGTATTCACGGCATATTCAGCGCTACTATCTTCTTTGTTGAAGACACTTTCAAGAAGATGTCCCACTAATTCTGTATCATTATTGTAAGAAACACCACCCAAAGTAACCGGGGAATATTCAGGAATAATTGCTTTTTCATCAAATGCGCTCATAATTGTTGAAACATTTTCGTCATAGATTTCATAATCAACGCCACATCTACCGAGCCCATAAGAGGCTGGAGGAATATTTGCCACGATATCATTACTATTAATGACGTTATGAACAAATGGATAGGCTACTACATTGTTTAAATCAACACCCGCTGGCGCTTCAAACGTATAAGCGTAAAGACCATTAGCGGATATTTCGACGCTTTCGCCTTTAACGATGGTGTCCGCTAAAACGTTAGCAACAGCACCACCACGGCTATAACCGCTTATCCAAATTTTAAGATTATTTAAAGTGCATTTTGAAGACACGTATTGCGTTAATTCTTGATAAATGTCGATTGCGCAGGCGTTAAAACCTTCGTGATTGCCAGTTTTGCCAATGATGAAGTTATTGGACCATTCCATACCGTAGTTAAGGCCGCGGACCGTTATTGCGACTACATCGTAGCCTTCGATAACTTTATGAGCAAAGGAATAACCAACTGTATCTGCGGTTGGTGCAGTATCATAACCGTAAAAAGCGATGTCTTGGAAGCCAGCAGCGCCAAAGAAGTCTCCTAGGCTTATGGTGTCACCAGTGGATACTGCCGCACCAAATGATAATAATGATAAATTCTTGTTGTAATCTTCTGGGTTGGTAAGGAAGTATGAATCTTCATAATCAAACTCTAATTCATATGATCCTTCCTTTAGGAATGCTCCCATTTCAACTGGAATCTTGATTGTAGATGGAGCAGGAGCGCTTGATGAACTGCTGGATTGTTGAGAACTACCAGAAGGAGCACTACTAGATTGAGGATTGCTAGATGAGGATTGAGGTTTTGAATTATCACTAGAAGAAGGATTGCCTTTACTACTGCTAGGAACAATAGAAGAGGAAGAGGCTCTTTCATTACTGCTAGATGAAGGAACTTCACTAGTGGTGCTTTGAGCCGCACTACTACTTGAAGATTCATTAATTGAGTTTTCGCTCTTATTACCTTTAGAACACGCTCCTAAAACAAGAGCGGGAATAGCTAATAACAATAATAGAGATTTTTTCTTATTCATAAGTGATACCTCCGATAATACTATTATATCTTATCATTAGACGCGCACAGATGTGCCACACATAGAAAAAAGAAAGACAAACGTCCTTCTTATTAATCAATTTGGTGGGCCCAAATGGAATCGAACCATCGACCTCGGCGTTATCAGCACCGCGCTCTAACCGACTGAGCTATAGGCCCATCTGTCTTTTGGACAGCGGTAATAATATACAACAATGAAATATTAAAAACAATATCTTTTA
>JAGCDH010000012.1 GCA_017651165.1 Bacilli bacterium | reverse complement strand
GCTAAGTCTTCTGGGGATGTTTCTGCTCTGACAAGAACAACTTTCTCACCAGCAGCATGTCTTTGTTCAGCATCTTCAGCGGTAAAGGCGATTGCACCTGTACCAGCGCCTGGACCTGCAGGGTTGCCTTTGGCAACTAATCTGTCCTTCGCAGCGGCTAAATCATCTTTATCAAAGTTTGGTAATAATAATTTATCGAATGAAACAGGGTCAATTCTTAAGACTGCTTCTTCTTTGGTAATTAAGCCTTCATCAACCATGTCACACGCCATCTTTAAGGCTGCGGCAGGGGTTCTCTTACCGGAACGGGTTTGTAAGAAGTATAATTTACCTTCTTCAACGGTGAATTCCATATCTTGCATATCGCGATAGTGGAGTTCCATGTTCTTAATGGTTTTGACAAATTGGTCATAGACATCTGGCATACGTCTCTTTAATTCGTCAATGTGTAATGGGGTTCTAAAACCTGCAACAACGTCTTCACCTTGTGCGTTTGGTAAATATTCAGCGGAGATTTCTTTTTCACCAGTAGCAGCGTTTCTACTAAACGCAACACCGGTACCGGAAGTCTCGCCTTTGTTACCAAAGGCCATGGATTGAACGTTAACAGCAGTGCCCCATGAATATGGGATGTTGTTCATCATACGATAAACGTTCGCTCTTGGGTTGTCCCAGCTTCTGAAGACAGCGGCAACCGCTTCCATTAATTGGACTTTTGGATCACTTGGAAATTCTTCGCCAAATGTCTTCTTGTAGTATTCTTTGTATTTAGCCACCAATTCTTTTAATTGTTCAGCAGTGACTTCTGTATCTAATTTGTAACCGTTTTTCTTCTTGAGGTCATCTAACATTTTGTCCATGTCATCACGTGGGTGACCTTTGGCGATGTTGGTGAACATAAGAATGAATCTACGATAGCTATCCATCGCAAATCTTTCATTGTTTGTTTCTTTTGCGATAGCAGCACATGTTGTTTCATTTAAACCAAGGTTTAAGATGGTGTCCATCATACCTGGCATAGAAACTCTTGCACCAGAACGGACTGAGACTAATAATGGGTTTTTGCTTCCACCGAATGTTTTGCCGGTTTTCTTTTCAATACCTTTAACGGCTTCAAAAATTTGATCGACAACAAAGGCTGGAATTTGTTTGCCACTGTCATAGTAGAGTGTGCAAGCTTCAGTTGTAATTGTAAAACCTTCTGGAACTGGGACACCAATGTGGCTCATTTCAGCCAAACCAGCACCCTTACCACCTAAGAGTTCTTTTCCAAGACCATAGGCTTCTTCGAAAGGATAAACATATTTCTTTTCTGCCATAATATTCCTCCTGCAGGTTCATGTGAGAGCGTACTCACAGCGCTTAAATATTAGCATACATGCGTAAACATGCCTACTTTTTTCTAAAAAAAGTGATATTGTAGTGATTTTCCTATAAACTATAAGGGTACAAACTTACGAGTATCGGAGATTATTTATGGAAAAAGAACCTTTAGTATTAACTCTAGATTTTGGCACTCAGTCTGTGAGAGCCTCTTTAATCAATAAACAAGGTGAAACTGTCTACGTTGCTAGGAAGACTTATGAACCAGTTTATTTTTCCAACAAAAAAGGTTATGCCGAGCAACACGCTGACTTCTATTGGGACAATCTTGTTGAATGCTTAAAAGAAATCAGCGCCAAAAATAAAGACAGACTATCCGATATCGTTGCTATGACTGTTACTACATTCAGAGATTCCGCCGTCATGCTTGATAAAAACATGAAGCCGCTAAGACCAGTTATCCTTTGGCTTGATCAACGTTTAGCAAAAGCGGAAGAAAAATTACCTGCTATGCACAGATTCTTATTCAAACTAGTGGGTATGAAAGATACTGTCGATTTAAATAGAACTAGAACCATGGCCCACTGGGTCAAAGAAAATGAACCAGAATTATGGGCAAAAGTTGATAAATATGTGAACATTTCCACGTATATTAACTTCAAGTTAACAGGTGAATTAGCCGATTCCCCAGGTGGATTAACCGGTCACTTCCCTCTCTATTACAAGAAAAAGAAATGGTACAAAGAGGGTGCGATGAAGGGAAGAATCTATGGCATTCCTAATCGTATGCTTCCAAAATTAGTGCCAACCGGTGACGCAATCGGCGTGATTAAAGACGATGTAGCAGAATTAGTTGGTCTACCAAAAGGTTTAAAATTAATCGCTACGGGTAGTGATAAGGGTTGCGAAACAATCGGTTTAGGTTGTTTAACACCTGATATAGGTGCGATTTCGTACGGCACCGCGTGCACAATCGAAGTTAGCAATCCAAAATATCATGAACCAGAACCATTCTTACCAGCTTATGCTGCTTCAGTTCCTGATTTATATAACATGGACGTCCAAATCTATCGTGGATACTGGATGCTCAGATGGTTCGCTAGTGAATTCGCAAGCGAATTAGAAAAAGAAGCCAGATTAAGAGATATTCAAATTGAAGAAATTCTTGATGAATGGCTTGATGATGTCCCAGCAGGATCTGATGGTTTACTCCTTCAACCATATTGGGGACCTGGCTTAGCCAGACCACTTGCTAAAGGCGTTATTGTTGGTTTCTCTAATGTTCATACGCGTAAGCACATCTACCGTGCTATCGTGGAGGGTATCGCATTTGCGTTACGCGAAGGCCTAGAAAGCATTGAAAAATCACAAAAAGAAAAAGTTAAATCACTTAGAATCTCCGGTGGTGGATCTATGAGTAGAGAAGTTTGTCAAATCACCGCGGATATTTTCGGTTTAGAAATCTCTCGTGTTCAGACTATTGAATCAACATCATTAGGTGCCGCCATTGCAACATTTGCGGCGGTTAAAGAATTCAAAAACGTTAACGAAGCGGTCGATAATATGGTTAAAGTCGTGGAAACCTTTAAACCAAATGAAGAAAAACACGAACTTTATGATAGAATCTACCATAATATCTATTTACAGGTTTATCCAAGATTAAAACCAGTCAACGAAACAATTAACGAAATCTTCAAGAGGTAGTATGCGAAACTTTATAGTCATTTCTCCACATTTTCCTGAAACGTATTACAGATTCGCACAAGCTTTAAAAAATAATGGCTTCCGAGTTTTAGGTGTGGGTGATGCCTCATTCTTTGAACTTTCTCATGAATTAAGAAATTGCCTTGATGAGTATTACTGTTGTTATGACATGGATAACTATGAAAATGAAAAACACGCTGTTGGTCATTTTAGAAATAAATATGGCATTATCGACTATGTCGAAAGCAACAACGAATATTGGCTAGAAAAAGATTCGTGGCTAAGAAATGATTTCAACATTCCAAATGGTGTTAGACCAGACGAATTACAATACTGGCAACACAAATCATTGATGAAAGAACTCTATAAGAAAGCCGGTGTCAAAACCGCTGATTATACTTTAGTATCTGATAAAGAAAGCCTATTAAAATTCATTGATAAAGTTGGCTATCCAGTCTTTATCAAACCAGATATGGGCGTTGGTGCTTCTGGTGACTTCAAAATCGAAAATAGCGGGGACGTGGATGAGTTTTTCAGCAAAAAAGAGTCCTGGATCACCTATATTTGTGAGCAATTTGTCACTGGGAATATCGTCTCTTTTGATGGTATTTGTGATGAAGATAGTAACGTCGTTTTCTGCGCTTCAAATGTCTTCCCTCCATCTGTCGCGGATGTGGTTAAAGAAGGCAAAGATCTTTTCTACTACACTGTTAAAGAAGTGCCAGAAGATTTAAAAGAAATTGGCCAAAAAGTTATTAAGGCATTTAATGTTAAAAAAAGATTCTTCCATTTAGAATTCTTTAGGTTAACTAAAGATGTTCCTAATGTGGGCAAAGTTAACGATATCGTTGCCCTTGAAACAAATATGAGACCTGCTGGCGGTTATACACCAGACTTGATCAACTTCTCTCAATCAGTAAACTGCTACCAAATCTATGCTGATGTGATGGCGTTTAATGAGAATCATGGAGAGACGGGCTTGCCGAAATATTATGCTGCCTGCGCATCCAGAAGAGACTGGGTGGACTACGCTAATGATGATGGCATTGTCTATGACAAATATAGAAATAATATCTGTGCCAGTGGCCGTTATCCAGACGTCTTAAGCGGCGCGATGGGCAATAGATTCTTCATGGCGAAGTTTGATACATTAGAAGAAGTACAAGAATTCCAAGAATTCTGTGAGGCTAGAAATTAATATGGATGACGTCACTAAAAGACGTAAAAGAAGAAAAAGATATTTTACAGGCGAGGACATAGACATGTTCCGCGAACGCGAACAGGAAAACCGTCGTAAAAGAGAAGATAATATTTGTGATACACATATTGATGGTGCGTAATAATTCTAATTATTTAATTTTATAAATGTTACACCGCCACCCCGTTTGTAAACATTACTAATCTAGTTTTAAATATCGACTTATGACAAAATGCCCTCATTGAGAGGTAATTTGAATATGGCAAAATATCAAATTTTCACAGATTCTAGCTGCGACTTAAGTACCGAACAAAGAAAAGCCAATAACATTGAGTACTTCTATTTTGGCCTCGTCGTGGATGGTGTTGAAAAGCACGCAGACTTAGACTGGAAAGAATACAGCCCAGAAGAATTCTTTGGCTGGTTATCCCAAGGTAAAAAAGTTAAAACAACACAAGTTTCAATGGAAGAAGTCTTAACAAGAGTTCGTCCTTACTTTGAAAAAGGTATAGATATCATTTATTTAGGTTGCTCTGGCGCCTTAACTGGTTCTATGAATTTATTCAATCTTGCTAAGCAAGAATTATTAGAAGAATTCCCAGATCGCAAAATGATTGGTGTCGATACATTAGCCGCTGCTATGACATTAGGTATGATGGTTCTTGATGCTGCTGAACAACAAAGAAAAGGTCTTTCTATCGAAGAATTAGAAAAATGGGTTTATGACAACCAATTCTTCTACAACCAATTCTGTACAACAGACACCTTATCTTATTTGAAGGCTGCTGGTCGTATTAAAGGCTCTAAAGCTTTCTTTGGCAATATCTTTGGTGTTAAACCAATCTTCATCAGTGATAGAAAAGGTAACAACTTAACTATCAATACTGTGAGAGGTACAAAAGCTTCCTTAAATGCATTATTTGATTGCATCAAAGAAGCCATTGTTCCAGGCGAAACAAAAGAAATCTACATCTGCCAAGGTATGGCTATGGAACGTGCTGAAGGTTTAAAGAAGAGATTTGAAGAAGAACTCAATCTTCCTGCCAAGATTTTCTGGATTGGACCTATCGTTGGTACATCCTGTGGCCCAGGTGTTGTCGCTTGCTTCTGCCGCGGTAAAGAAGTTACCCGCTTTGAAGGCGATGGCAAATAGTCTATAAAAAAAGAATCATTAAAGGCGCCTAACTAGGTGCCTTTTTTTGTGTCCGTGTGTATAATGAAAAATATGAGAAAACCGGTTAATAAAAACAAAGCTCACGAAGCACCAAAAAAGAAGAACTATAACAACATTAGAGAATATAAAGTAACTAAAGAATGCGAACTTCTTGAGTTTCTTTTAGAAACTTTTAAGAGCCAATCCCGCAACTCAGTTAAATCTCTTCTTTCTTCACATCGTGTTTCTATCGATGGAGCGCCAGTTAGCCAGTTTAATTTCAAATTATATCCCGAAGACACCATTATTATTTCTAATTCTCCGATCAAAAAGAAAACTAGAAGTAAACTCCCAATCATTTATGAAGATGACGACATTATCGTTATCAACAAACCAAGCGGCCTTCTTTCGATTGCTTCAGATAATGAGAAATCCTCAACGGCATATCGCATGTTGTCTGACTATGTGCAGCAAAAAGACAAACACAATCGTATTTTCGTGGTTCATAGATTAGACGAAGATACATCTGGCGTCTTGATGGTCGCTAAAAATGTGAAAATCCAACAAGCTTTACAAGAGAAGTGGAATGACATTGTTAAAAAACGTGGTTATTATGCGATTGTTGAAGGTGTAATGGAAAAGCCAAGCGACACAATTAAAACATATCTAAAAAAGAACAGCCAAAACTTGATGTATTCTTCTAAAAAACAAGGCGATGGGCAACTAGCGATTACCCATTATAAAGTGATGAAAACTAATGGCACGTACTCGCTACTTGATGTCAATATCGATACCGGAAGAAAGAATCAAATCCGTGTTCATTTAGGGGAAAGAGGCCATCATATTATCGGCGATGATAAATATGGCGAACCTGCAAATCCAATTAAAAGATTAGGCCTCCATGCTTATGAACTAGCTTTTATCCATCCATTTACAGGTAAACTAGTGAAGTTTGCTGCGCCAATGCCAAAAGTGTTTGAAGAATTGTTCAAATAGTAAGTTTTTAAAATTCCAACAAAGTTTGCATTTTAAAAATCATTTTTGTGCGTGTATTATAATTCTATGAAGAATCGTTATCTTAAAGCATTAATTACTTCATTATTATCAATCGCTCCAATCATATTGATTGTGTGTATTATATCTTGGACGCCTTTATTATCTCTTTACAAAAACGATTACATTATGCTCATCATTGGTGGCGTAATTTTAATCGTTGGCCTTGCTTTATTCCAAATTGGCGCTGCTACTGGATTAACAAAAGTTGGCGAATACATGGGTAGTTCCTTGTCAAAGCAAGAAAACTTGTTCATCGTGATTGTTTTTTCTCTTGCTTTAGGCGCATTAATTACGTGTGCCGAACCATCAATTCTTATTGTCTCTAAGCAAGTTACTATAGTAAAAGATAACCAAGCATTGAATGCCATCTTGCTAATTGGCAGCATCGCTATAGGTGTAGGAATATTTGTGGTCATTGGTGTTTTACGTATCATTTTCCACAAATCGCTTAAAGTTTGGTATCTATTTTTCTACATGATTACTTTCATGCTCATTTGCTTGATTGCTATAGATCCAAACAAAGTGAAATTGCTACCGTTTATCTTTGATAGTGGTGGAGTTACAACTGGTTCTGCAACTGTCCCGTTTATTTTAGCGCTTGGTGCTGGTGTAGCTATTGTTAGAGGTGGTAGAACCGCTCGAAGTGACAGTTTTGGCCTTGTTGGTATGGCCTCAATTGGACCGATTATTACAATGACCATTTGTATCTTGATTAAATCAAGTATTCCAGATTATGAACCAGCTCCAGTCGAGAATTTCAATTCAAATTTTGCTAATTATTTTATTTCAACTTTATTTCCAAATCGTGGACAACTTGGTTCGTTGATTGAAGTGGGTATTGCCCTTTCTCCAATTCTTGTCATTTTCTTTATCTATAACAAGTTATTTATTAAACTTCCAAAGGCGAGAATTCTATCATTGCTTATTGGATTTGGTTATTCCTTTATTGGTTTGTCGTTGTTTTTATCTTCTACCACAGCGGTTATGAGACCGATGGGGGACATTGTTGGTAGAGCCATTGGGGCTTATTGGCAAGAAAAGGCGTGGATCATTATCTTGTTTGCATTTGCAATTGGATTAGTGACCATTCTATGCGAGCCAGCCGTGCATGTTTTAACGACACAGATGGAAACAATTTCTTCTGGTCAAATTAAAAAAAGAACAGTCCTTTTAACTTTATCGCTTGGTGTGGGTGTGGCAATTATGCTGGCCGCTATTAGGGCAATCTATAATTTCTCAATTTTGTACTATATCATACCAGGATATATCATTTCTTTATTACTCATGGTTGTTTGTCCTGATATTTTTACCGCTATGGCGTTTGACTCTGGCGGTACTGCCTCCGGTCCTATGTCAACATCGTTTGTTTTGCCAATGATTATTGGTATTTACTTCCAAGTAGGCAACGATAAACATGATATGGATAGTGCTTATGATCTTAGTTATTATGGAGAGGCCTTTGGTGTTGTGGCTCTAATCGCTTTAACACCAATTATCGCCATTCAAATGCTAGGTGTAGCGTTGGAATTTAAACAGTTACGTCGTCGTATTGCGGCGAAGAAAGCTATCGCAGAAGTTGATGATGTTCAAGTTATTCACTTTATAAAGGGAGCGTAATATGGCAAAACGTAAGAAAGAAACTAAATTACCTTTTGATAAAACAAACGAAATAAAACCTTTAGTCGCTTATTTTGCCATAGTTAATCAAGGTAATGCTAATGCTGTTATTGAAATATTTAGACGCGCTGGTTCTACGGCTTCGTTTGTCCAAATGGGAACAGGAACAGCTTCTAAGCGTGTAATGGATATTTTAGGTATAGAAGACAACAGAAAAGAAATCGTCGTTTCGATTATCAGAGAAGAAAAGCTTAACGAAGCAAAAACAGAATTAGAGGCCTATTATGCCGCTAGTAAAAGGAACAAAGGGATTGGTTTTTCAATTTCTTTAACCGGTCTTTCTGGTGTGAGAGTGTATCAATTCTTAGCCAATCTCTAGGAGGTATTTTTATGAGTGAAAAAATGGAACTAATTATTGCAATTTGTAGTGTTGGGTATTCCGAAATAGCGATGGATGCTGCGAAAGAAGCAGGCGCTCGCGGAGGAACCGTCACTCATGCTCGTGGTACTTCTAGCCAAGTTGCCGAAAAAAGATTTGGTGTTTATGTAACACCAGAAAAAGAGATGATTCTTATCGTTGTCTCTTCGAAAATTAGAGATAAAGTACTGAATGCGATTTATGGTGCTGTCAGCCAAGGGCAACCAGGCAACTGCATAGCGTTTTCTATGCCTGTCGATAATACCATCGGTATTCGTTATGTTGAGGAAACAGACGATAAAAAAGAAGCTCCAAACGAAGCTTCTGAAACAAATAATTAGATTTCGCCTCTTCTCACGTGAGAATCGTATTTTTTTCGTTCCGCGGTATTGAGAATCTTTTTGCGCATTCTATATGTCGCAGGAGTAATTTCCACTAGTTCGTCACTATTGATATAATCTAGACACGCCTCTAAGGACATCTTACGAGGTGTTTTTAATACCACGGTGGTGTCTTTTGTCGCACTTCTCACGTTGGTTAAGTTCTTTTTAAGAACACAGTTAACTGCTAAGTCGATATCATAACGGTTTTCACCGATAATCATGCCTTCATAGACCATGACACCTGGTTCAATGAACATTGTGCCTCTTTCTTCAACGTGCTCAATCGCGTATGGAGTGGCTTGGCCTTGTTCGGTAGCAACCAACACACCAATTTGTCTTTCACCTAAGTTTAATGAGCTCGTTGGGCGATATTCTTTATAGGTATGAGAGATAATGCCATAACCTTTGGTTAAGGTCATGAAATTTGTCATAAAGCCTAATAAACCACGGGAAGGAATAACGTATTGGAGAATAGTTACTGTTTCTCTGGCGTCCATGTTAATTAATTCAGCACTTCTATTGCCTAATGAAACCATGATGTCACCAACGAATTCATTTGGTACATCAATTAATAAATCTTCATATGGTTCGCATCTTTCACCATCAATTTCTTTGATGATGACTTGTGGTTTACTGACTTCTAATTCAAAGCCTTCACGTCTCATATTTTCAATTAAAATTGAAAGATGGAGTTCGCCGCGACCTGAAACTACCCAAGATTCTTTATTTGGAATACGTTCCACTCTTAAGGCAACGTCTTTTTGTGTTTCTCTAAATAATCTTTCTTCAATCTTTCGAGCGGTAAGTTGTTTACCGTCTTGTCCTGCTAAAGGAGAAGAGTTTGTACCAAATGTCATTTGTAAGGTTGGTTCATCTAATCTAATTGGTGGTAATGGATCAACATGACCTTGAGCACAGATGGTTTCACCAACGTTAATATCAGTTAAACCGGCAACCGCGACAATTTCACCAGCGGATGCTTCTTCAATCTCTAATCTCTTTAAGCCTTGGTAGCCAAAAAGCTTCATAACTCTAAAGTTAACTGTTGAGCCATCAAGTCTAGCAACGGAGACGTTATCATTGACACGTATCGTGCCTTTTTTAATTGTTCCTAAACCAATTCTACCGACGAAATCGTTATAGTCTAATAAGGCGACTTGTAGTTGAAGTGGGGCATTAATATCGGCTTTTGGAGCAGGGATCTCTTTAATAATGGTATCTAACACGGCTTCCATACCTGGTTTTTGAGTAGAGACATTAGCCTCTAATGAGGAAGTACCTTTTAAACCAGAAGTATAGATAACTGGGAATTCTAAGAATTCATCTGGAGCGCCTAATTCGATAAATAGTTCAAGCACTTCATCAAGAGTTCTTTCAATATCAATGTTATTTCTATCAACTTTGTTGATAACAACGATAGGTTTAATGTGAGCTTGCAATGCTTTCTTAAGAACGAATCTTGTTTGAGGCATAGTTCCTTCAAAAGCATCGACTAGTAATAAGCAACCATCAACCATGTTCATAATCCTTTCAACTTCACCGCCGAAATCAGCGTGTCCTGGAGTATCAAGAATATTGATCTTTGTGTCTTTATAAATAATCGAAGTTGTTTTCGCTAAGATGGTGATACCTCTTTCTCTTTCGATATCATTACTGTCCATTGCTCTTTCATTAACTTCTTCGTTGTCACGGAAGGTTCCAGAGGACTTTAAAAGTTGGTCAACTAATGTAGTTTTACCATGGTCAACGTGTGCAATAATGGCAATGTTTCGAATATTCATAGTTGAGGTCCTCCTTAGAAAAAAACCTCTAATATCTTAGAGGAGTATGACTATTAAAAGCAAGAGAAAATCCTAATAATTTTCTCTATAAATATGGTCTAAGTAACGTCTCTTCTTATTGTTTTGGTAGATTGTATAGCCCACCATTGAAAGGAAGAACGAAGTAACGCTTAAAGCGGAAACTATGTATGAAATTGCCAAATATGGTGTGATATATGTAAGTGTGTATTCTATGTTTTTCCCATCAGTACTTTTTGGAGCAACAAAGGATACAAATCCTCCGTTGCCATTATAAAGTTTGATGCTTTCTTTTTTGCCTGTGGCTGTATCTTTAGCGGTCAATTTCCAACCAGCATCATATGGTACATATGAAACAACAAATCTATCCATTGGGTAATCAGTGGTGAATGTGAATTTGTCAGAACTATATTTAACGTTTTTAATCGGATATTCATTCAAAGCATCACGTCTTGCGTCATAGTATTCTTTAAATTCAGTGTGCATTTCAGAAATGTTTGAGAAGAAGCTTCTATCGTATTTACCACATACCGCCATCTTGTAGACGTTTTTTCTTAAATAGAAACCACGGACATGAGCAGTGTTATCAGTGCTATCGTCATCGTGCATGTCGTACATAAAGATTTTGTATTTTGGATTGCTTGGATCTGAAGATTCATCTTTTTCTAAGAAATAGAAATCGAATTTAATCGCATTAGTAAACTGCGCCATGATATATAGCGATGTATTAGCGGTGAATAAAGGTTGACCAGCTACTCTAGATTCATAGAAAGCAAAGTAATGTTGGGCTTTGCTATAACCGTTTTCATCTCTTTCTCGATATGTAACTTCTGGGAATTCATCTGGAATATCTGCAATTTTATTGACAGGGTATTGTTTCGCTAATATGCCGGTTGTTCCAGTGATATCGTATGTTTTGCGTGTATATTGGGAAGCCGTCACGGTTTGAAGAGAGGTCATGAAGTCATAATCTTCCATTAATGAGACATCGTTGCTATTAACGATTTCCGCTTGAGCTTCTTTATTTGTGACTTTAGCGTAAGTAGAAAGGAGCATACCGTTTTTGATGGTATCATCTGAGTATCTATTTATGTTTAGGTCAGGGTCATATAGTTTGGAGTAGGAATGACCGAACTCATTTAACTTGTTATTTTCATACACGAGGTACTCGCTTTTATCTTTTTCGTATTTGGTACTTTCAGTAAAATCGAAAGGTACGTTAGGGGTATAACCGCCCGGATTAACACTTTCAATGTTGTTATATTTAGCTTTGTTCTTGCTGACAAAATAGTACTTAATGCCTAATAAATTATCTAAGTCTTGGTATTTACCACGGTAGTGGCCACCAACGCCTTTAAAACTATCTCTTAATCCATTCCACATAGTGAAATCACCAACTTCAAAGTTGTATAAGGAATGGAAATAATCGCCAGAACTATAGCCATTCATCATGTTGTTGTTAACACTGACATCATCGTTCATTGAAGAATAGATTCTATAGAACGATTTATCGCCTTTGGTGACAGTTCTTAATAATGTTCTAAAACGATCGTTTGCGGCATAGCCGTTATTATATCTAGTGTCATAACCGTGTCCCCATGTCACTAAATTACCCATGACAATCGCTTCAACGGAAATGAAGATAGTGGTGAGGATGTGGAAGGCTTTTTTGTTATAAACAAAGAACAGGGTTAAATAGACTCCAGAGGTATAAACAAGTTCAATAATGAATGCTAAGTTTGTGAGGTCGAATTGTTTGCCGTTGTTAGCGTAATAAATCATGCGATGCATAAATTTGCCGTATTGACCACCATCCACAACTGGATCGCTTAACTTATAGGTGAGTATCCATGAAGTAACAATACCTATCACAGCAAACGCAAAACCAATATGGATATGCCATTTAGCAACGTTTGGTATTTTATCTAGATAAATACCGACATAAGCGATTAATGATGTAGCGATGAATAATGTCCATCTAGCATAGCCGTTAGTGAAACCCATTGTTAAATAATACATAAATGGGGTAAATAGGCTCAAAACCAATAAACCGAACGCAATATAATGTGACCACTTTTTCTCTTTGCCAGATTGGATTAAAGAAGGTACAAGGAAAAGAATGAATGGGATATAGCACCATAAAGAAACCGCCATATCATCAAAGTCCCAATTTTGGAGTTCTAATGTTGGCAAAGAACGACATGTTGTCGCAGGGAAGAAGAATTCAATAATTGGATAAAACACTCTCTTCGGAATAATGCTGCCGTGCTGGTCTTTAGCGACGTTCCAAGAGAACAGTTGTTCAAACACTTTATCAAGTTTTCCTGCTTTAAGGTAGTCTTTAAGACTATCCAAATAAGAAACGGTCGTTCCATTGCCCAGTTTCGGAGAGGAAAGAGTGGCCATCATTGCAGGTCCAAACACTAATGCGCTCATTAAGATGCCACCCATAAAACCAACAAAACCAAATCCTAATGTTTTGAAGTTTTCGCTAGCGGTTTTGCTTCTAATCATTTGGAAGAAGCGGAACATCGCATAGAAGAATCCACAGATAATGTATGAAACCGCTAAAACGTAGTTACAAATAAATAAGAAGAAAACTCCAGTGCAAAGTGTCCAAGGCTTGTTTTCTTTAAGAACTCTTTCAACACCTAAAAGAACTAGTGGGAAGAAAACTAAAATATCTTGGTAGTTGTTATACCAAAGGTAGAAAGCACCCCAACCAGCAAAGCCATAAGCAACACCACACGTCCTTGCCACGACATCTTTAACGCCGAAAGCGCGTTTCATATACATCGAGAAGAATAAACCAGCGCAAGCTAATTTAATGATTGATGTAATAGCTAAAGACTGAGGCACAAATGACCTTGGGAATATAATTAAAATTATATTAAATGGTGAGAACAATCCATAATAAGCATTAGAACCAAAAGAGTTCACACCTAAATAAATAGAGGAATCAAACAGATCAAAGTGGCCCGTTTTAAACCAGTCATGGAAATAATCCCAAACATGGTATCCCATTGGGATATATTGAGCGGAATAGTCACCACCGTACGCTAACGAGAAATTATTCTCGGCCAGCATGATTAAATAGAAGCAAATGCCGATAGAAATCAGAATTAAGAAATAGTAAAAACTATTTGGTATAGACCACTTCTTGATTTTATCGATGACCTTATTGGCGGTGACTTTAAATGGATTATCACGCCTTTTATCTTTTGCAAACGAGATATCCATAATTAGAAGACCAATTTCTTAATGTGATTCCTATTAACGCCATATTCTTCGCTAACAACATTGATAGCGTCTTTCTGGCTGAGACCTAACTTAATAAAATAATCGACACGTGCAACGATTTTTGCGTCTTCGATAACGTTTTCATCGTTATTACCTTCGACAATCAAAACGATTTCACCTTTAATCGTCGCTTCGTCAATTTGTACTAATTCGTCGAGAGTGCCACGAATATACTCTTCGTTAATTTTTGTTAACTCTCTAGCTAAGCACACTTTACGATTTCCAAGGTTATCTCTTAATAAATTAAGAGTTTTGTTGATTCGATGAGGAGCCTCGTAGAAAATCAGAGTGTTTTTATAGCCTTTTAAACTAAGTATTTCTTCTTTTGCTTCGTTTTCTTTTGCGGACAAAAAGCCATAAAAGTAGAAATGCTTGGTTTCTAAACCAGAGGCCACTAAAGCATTGATAAAAGCGGAACTGCCAGAAATGGTGGAAACACAAACATCGTTTTTAATCATTTCTTGGACCAATAAATATCCAGGATCACTAATGCATGGATAACCAGCATCGGACATATAAGCTACTTTTTTACCTGAAAGAATCTTTTCTAAAAGGTGTTTGCTAGCTTCAATCTCGTTATGCTCTCTTAAAGAGAATAATTCTTTTTTGATGCCAAAATTCGCTAAAAGCGAAAAAGCGTTGCGAGTATCTTCTGCGGCAATGATATCCATCTCTGAAATGACTTCCAAAGCACGGGGAGACATTTCTTTTAAATTGCCGATAGGGGTCGCAATCAAATAGAGAACAGGTTTATTTCCATCAAATGATTTATTTCTTGTCATTCTTGAAATCCTTACGCTTTTTGAAATTGGTTTGTTTGATAAAGTCTTCTAATGGCAAGAACTTAATATCGTCTTCGTTTTCGATTTTTACGACACTGGAAAGGATATTAATACTTGTAACGGTATATTCGACTTTGTCGATAAAAAAGCGAGAACCGAGATCAGGATATTTCGCTCTTTCTTCGGTATAGCAATCATCTTCATATTTTAAGCAACAAATTAATTTGCCACATTGTCCGCTTAACTTAGGAATATTAATAGCGAGCATTTGATTTTTAGCTCTATTGATGGAAATTCCATCAAATTCATTTAAAAACGTGGAACAACAAAGTGGTAAACCACATGAACCAAGGCCACCAATCATTTTGGCTTTATCTCTTGAACCAATTTGACGTAGTTCGATTCTAGTGTGGAGTTTAGCCGCTAAGACTTTCAATAATTCTCTAAAGTCGACACGGTCATCTGCTAAATATGAGAAAAGTACTTTAGATTTATCTAAAGTATATTCACAAGAAATCAGATTCATATCGAGGTTTAATTTTTCTACTTCTGCTTTACAGATTTCAAGTGCAAAAGCAGCGTCTTTTTGGTTGATGTCGCCTAATCTAATGTCTGTATCAGTGGCCTTTCTTAAAACAGGTTTTAATAATAAACCATTGCTATATTTTTCGATAGAAATAGGTTCGATGGCGATAGTGCCTAATTCAATACCTCTGACGGTTTCAACTACGACCCTGTCATCTAGTTTTAGTTCTAAATCTTTAATGCCAAAAAAGTAGGCACGAGGTGTATTTGAAAACTTCACACCCACAAAGTGGGTATAGTCGTTTCTTGTTTCTTCTTGTTTAGTAATATCTGACATAAATTAATCCTCTTTTACGATGGTGTAGAATAGATGGTCAATGAGCAACGGAATGTTGACATTTGCATTCACGACTCCGCTACATTTAAGTAATTCGATCAAACTTTCATCTAAATGAGAAAGTTTACTGGCTAAGTTTTCTAATATTGTAGCATAACTTTCCAAAAAAACATTTTTTTGATTCTGGATGTTGATCATATCTTCAAAAGCCATGACTAACATATTGATGAAATAGCGGCACGACTCTTTGCTTTTAATTTTATTAACGATGTTGCTTTGGGAATGATAGATTGCATCATCAAAATTACCTTCTGATAACACTTGGATTACCTCTTCAAAGCAAGTTTTGGCAGTGAAAAAAGCAGCGTTTGTTTCTTGGTCTTCAAGTATCTCTTTGATTAATTCTCCGTCATTATAGAAATACGATAGCAATTCTGCATCTTTCTTTTCGACGCCTTCTTCAATGGCGGTTTGAATAACTGTTCTCTTATCGATTAGCTTAAGTCTTAAGACTTGGCATCTTGAAATAATGGTAGGTAAGATACTATTCTCGTTATTCGTGGTTAAGAAGGCATAGACTTTTTGTCCTGGTTCTTCCAAGAACTTAAGAATGCTATTGATTGCTTCTACAGTCATATTTTCAATAAGGTGCAAAATGTAAATGCGGATGCCTTTGTTTTCAAAGGCCTTCTTTTCAAAGGCACTTTCGATGGTGGTAACAGCCTCTTTTTTGATTGTAGCTTTGCTACCATCAAAGATAAAGTAATCTGGATAGTTCCCATCATCCACTCTAAGGCATGTAATACACGAATTACACGCTAGTGGGGATGGATCGTCACACAAGATTGACTTGGCGAAGAACTGCGCAACATCGAGTAGTGGTGCACCATTGCTTCCTGATAAGAGGTAAGCATGAGAAAGCTGATCCTTTTGTAATGAGTTAAGGAATGTTTGATAAATAACTGGTTGATATGTTCTAAGATATCTCTCTACTTGCATATTCTAGAAAGCATAACTTCTAATGTTTTCTTCGCGACTTCTTCTCTATTTTGGCTAGCGTCAATGACTACAAAACGTTCTGGGTAACGTTTAGCCAATTCCAAGAATGTTTCTCTGACCTTCCTGTGGAAGTCTAACTTTTCTAGGTCGAGTCTATTTACTTCTCTATTGGAGTTAGCGGCGATTCGAGCGAGGCCTAATTCAGGTTGTAAATCAAACAACAATGTTAAATCTGGGAATGTTCCTTCAGTGGCAAAATTGTTGACGCTTAAGATATTGTCGATGCCTAAACCTCTTGCACCACCTTGATAGGCTAATGAGGAGTCTAAATAACGGTCACAAATTACAATCTTGCCTTCTTTTAAGGCAGGCCAGACTTTTTCTACTAGATGCTGTCTTCGAGAAGCAGCATAAAGAAGAGCCTCAGTTCTTTGATCCATAGCAGTATTGTTTTTATCGAGGATGACATTACGAATTTGCTCAGCAATTGGTGTACCACCTGGTTCACGAGTGCGGACAATTTGGTATCCCATCTTTTCGAGTTCTTTTACTGCGGTATCAACAGCAGTTGTTTTGCCTGAACCTTCAGGACCTTCTATCGTGATAAACATAATCTACCTCCGCTTATAATTTGCGTCGACCTTCAATAGCCTTTGACAAAGTCAAAGAATCTGTATATTCTAGATTTCCGCCCATTTGTAAACCATAGGCTAATCTAGTAACATTTCCCACTTTCGGTTCTAATAATTTAGCGATATATAAAGCAGTTGCTTCACCTTCTATTGTTGGATTAGTGGCGATAATAACTTCTCTGAATCTCTGCTTTTCCACTCTATCCAACAAAGCGTTAATGTTGAGATTTTCAACACTGCCACCTTTACCTAACGAAATAACGCCATTAAGAACATGGTATAAGCCATGATATGTTTCGGCGTTTTCAAAAGCGATAACATCTTTTGGGTAAGAGACCACCATTAAGACGTCGTGTTCTCTTTCATTGCTCGCGCAAATCTCACACTCGTCTCCATCGGTTAAGAAACCACAAATAGGGCAGACGTGTATTGATTGTTTGAGATTCTTAAGAGCGTCAGAAAACTCGATTAAGTCCTCATCGTCCATACCTAGGAGTGCATACGCCATACGTTCGGCGCTACGCCTACCTATGCTTGGGAGCTTAACCAAAGATTCTTCTAAACGAACAAGTGCTTTTAATTTTTCCATTAAAAGCCGAAACCTCCTGGTTGACCAGTAATGCGTTCGTTGATCGCTTCGCTTTCTTCATCAATTTGCTTAATTGCTTCATTGATTGCTAAAGCAATCATATCTTCAATCATTTCTTTGTTATCTGGGTCAAAGGCGTCATTATCAATATTAATTGATTTGACTTCTTTATTACCTAAAACAGTGACTGTTACAGCGCCACCTTTAGAAATGACAAATTCCTTTTGTGCTAATTCGGCTTGAGCCTTCTTTAATTCTCTTTGCATCTTTTGGGCTTGAGCCATCATTTGTTGCATGTTCATAAATTATTCTCCTTCGAATTCAATATTCACAGTGTCAGCTTTTGGTAATTTGCTGATCTGTAATTTGTTCATATAGTTTTGTTGACATCTTACTGATTCTTTTCTTGAAACAGCATAGACAAACATCTTTTTGCCAAACACGGTTTCCACAACATTTTGAATTGCTTCTTGATTTTCAATCAAGTTTGCTCTTTCAGCGGTGGTTGGGAATTGATATTCAATCACTAGTACTTTATTAGAGGCCACTAATGGACGGCCATCAACTAGTAAAGAAGCAATCTTCCCGAGTGTCGGGTGAGTAATATAACGTTTCAAATTTGACCAACCATCAAGTAATTGGTTTTTAATTTCCTTCTTTGCGGTGACCATGATATTGATCATCAAATCGTCATTAACAAAGAATGAATTATCTTTTCTGGTATCTTTGATAACCAACACATCTTTTGATAAGACAACTGGTTTTTCTTCTTCAACAGGTTGATCAAACAAAGAAACTGGTTGTTCTGGTTCGGCAGGTTTTTGAGGTTCAACAGACTTTTGTTGAATTGGTTCTGGCTTTGGAAGAGGTCTTTCAATTTGTGGTTCAGGAATCTCTTCTTTAGCCTCTCCATCCTTTTTAGCGGTAATGAGTTTTAGAATAGTTACCTCAAATAAAGGAATGATGGAGCTCACGCTCTTGTAATCTTTTTGCGCAGACATAATGATGTCGATCATTTTTAATGTCTCATCAATATCAAGGAGTTTAAAGAATGATCTTGCTTCATCTTCACTCAACACCTCTAAGCATGAGGTATTACGAGACGATTGATAAATCAATATATCCTTTAATATTAAAAGAAGGTCATCGGTTAATCGCTTGATATCTGTACCCAATGAAACATAACGATTAATTCTTGATAAAACGTCAGAAACATCTTTGCTGACGATGGAATTTAGCAAAGCTAATTTTTCTTCTTTTGATTCTAAAGCAAAGATATCAAGAATATCCTGAACGTCTAATTTGTTACCAGAGTACGCTAAAACTTGATCAAGGATTGATAAGGCATCTCTCATACCACCATCCGCTAAAGAAATGATGATATCTATGGCGTCTTCATTGAAGGAAACGCCTTCTTTGTTGAGAACGTCTCTAAGTCTATTTTTGATGTCGTTATCACTAAGTTTGGTGAAATCATATCTTTGGCAACGAGATAAGATGGTAGGCAAAATCTTATGTGGTTCAGTTGTCGCCAAGATAAAGATGACGTGTTCTGGTGGTTCTTCTAATGTTTTGAGCAATGCGTTAAAGGCACCAGTGGACAACATATGGACTTCGTCAATGATATATACTTTGTATCTACCTAAGATAGTGCCGTATTTGACTTTGTCAATTAAGTCTCTAATTTCATCAACACCATTATTACTAGCGGCGTCGAGTTCTAATACATCAGGATGAGTTCCTTCGATAATGGCCTTGCAGTTTTTGCACTCATTACATTGATGGCCAATTCCTTCGTCACAGTTAAGAGCTTTAGCAAGTAATTTTGCCATCGTTGTTTTGCCCGTGCCTCTTGGGCCCGCAAATAAATATGCATGGGCTAACTTTCCGGTAGCCAAAGCATTTTTTAAAGTCTTGACGATATGTTCTTGTCCTGCCACCTCATCAAAAGTGCTAGGACGATATGTTCGATATAAAGCTTTATAAGCCATAAAAAATCACCTGGATTAAGTATATAACAAAAACCACCGATAATGAAATGTTAATATACTATTAATGGAACTATTTATCTCTTTTTATTGAAGTTGAGGTATGCTACAATGCATAACGGTCAGAGGAAACAATTATGGAAGAAAGCATGTATCAACGTCTTGTAGCGGCTGAAAAACGTCTTAAAGAAATTGACGAAGAGCTCGTTAGCGAAGACATCATGAAAAACATCGCTCGTTTCAAAGAAATTTCTAAAGAAAGAGCCTACCTTGATCCACAAGTCGAGGCTTTTAAACGTTATCAAAAGAACGAAAGCGAAATTGCAGAAGCGAAAGAAATGGCACATGATTCTGATCCAGACCTCGCCGAAATGGGCAAAGAAGAAATCAAACGCCTTGAAGCCGAACAAGAAAAACTTGAAGCGGATTTAAAAGAGATGCTACTTCCAAGAGACCCTAATGATGATAAAAACATCATTGTTGAAATTAGGGGCGCTGTTGGCGGCGACGAAGCAAACATCTTTGCTGGCGACCTATTTAGAATGTATACAAGATATGCAGAATCACAAGGCTGGAAGATTCAAATTTTAGACGAAAATCCTTCAGAATCTGGCGGTTTTGCTATGATTTCTTTTAAAATTACCGGAAATCGCGTCTTCTCAAAACTCAAATTTGAAAGTGGCGCTCACCGCGTTCAAAGAGTACCTAAGACCGAAGCTTCTGGACGCATTCATACATCGACTGCTACTGTGTTAGTCATGCCTGAAGCCGAGGAAATCGATATTCAAATTAATCCAAACGACTTGCAAGTCGATACATACCATAGCCAAGGTGCGGGTGGCCAAAACGTTAACAAAACTGAATCCGCCGTCCGTATTACCCATATCCCAACTGGAACAGTTGTGGCGTGCCAAACCGAAAAATCTCAAATCCAAAATAGAGAAATCGCTATGCAAATGTTACGTACAAAAATGTATGCGAACATGCTTGCGGAACAACAAGAAAGAATCGGTAATGAACGCCGTTTAAAAATTGGCACAGGTGAAAGATCTGAAAAGATTAGAACGTATAACTATCCACAAAACCGTGTTACAGACCATCGTATTGGATTTACAATCCAAAAACTTGATAGAGTCATCGAAGGTGAACTCGACGAAGTCATCGATGCTTTAATCCATTACGACCAATCCACAAAATTAGCGGGTGAATAATATGCCCACTAATCGCGAAGCCTATTTTGAAGCAGTAAAACTGGGCGTTCCAAAAGCAGTTGTTGATTTTGCTTTGAAAGAAGTTAGCGGTTTTGATTATTTAGAACTCACTAAACGCTTCGATGAAGAACTAGGGAATTATAATTCTTTTAAACAAGCAATTAATAGGTACCTTAATGGAGAAATGATTGAGTATGTTTTTAATAAAACATATTTTTTCTCTTTGCCTTTCTATGTTGATAAATCAGTGTTGATACCAAGACAAGAAACAGAACAACTCGTTTTAAGGACCAAACAATTAGTTGAAGAGATGTTCGGCCAAAGAAAACTAAATATAGCTGATATTTGCTGTGGCAGTGGGGCTATTGGATTAAGTCTAAAAAAAGAATTACCTCAACATAGTTTATACCTGTCAGATATATCAAAAGAGGCAATACGTGTATCGAAAACTAACGCAAAAAGGCTAAATCTTGAAGCTGGTGTTTCTTTCCTTGAAGGCGATATGCTTGAGCCGTTTTTAAATAGCGGAGCAAAACTCGATGTTATAGTTTGTAACCCTCCCTATATAGAGGATGAGAAAACGATTGATAAAAGAACATGGGAACAAGAACCCCATCTAGCTTTATTAGCTAGCCCTGATACAAAACTTTATGAATCTTTGCTTGTAAAAGCAAAAGAAGTTTTGAATGATCGTTTCTTAATTACCTTTGAAATAGGGGAAGATATGGAAGAATCATTGAAAGTGTTGCTTGATAAGTATTGCTCTACATGTGATTTCTTTTTTGAAAAAGATATGTATGGTAAGACTAGATTTTTATTTATAAAACATCAATAATGTATATGGTAGGACGGTATTGAATTATGAAATTAGCAATTGCTTCTGATCATGGTGGTTTCGAACTTAAGGAACAACTAAAAGACTATCTGATTAATAAAGGTTTTGATGTCGATGATGTCGGAACTTATTTAACTGATTCTTGCCACTACCCAGAATTTGCTATCAAGTGTGCTAAAAAAGTTCAAAGTGGTGAATGCCAATTTGGAATTATCGTCTGCACAAGTGGTGAAGGTGTAGCAATCGCTGCCAATAAAATCAAAGGAATTCGTGCGGGAATTGGCTATAATGCCACAGTATCACGCTTAATGCGTGAACATAACGACGCTAACGTTATTACATTTGGCGCCAAGTTTACTTCTTTAAAGCAAGCTATTGCTCGAACAAATGCCTTTTTAAAAGCTAAATTTGCCGGTGGAAGACATGCCACTAGAGTGCAAATGATTAACGATTTAGAAAAATAATTTAAAAATTTTGGACAAAAATCAAAAATCCTCTCTATTGGTTAAGTAGGAGGATTTTTTTATGAGCAAGAAAAAATATCACAAGATTTATTTGACCACAATCAAGTTCGTACCTAAGAAAAACTGTTTGCTTATGATTGTTAGAAAAAGAATCAGAACAGTAAGGTGACCACTTTGTGGAAAATGAGCAAAAACCATTCAAATGTCCCATCTGTGGCAACAAAGATTCTAATTCAATAGGAATTCTTAACGGAAAGAAATATTGCCGTCTCTGTATCTCTTTTAGAGGAGATGTGGCGAATTCACGAGTATCCATTTCAAAAGAGGCGCCAATAAATCTTTCATATGAATTGTCCGAGGAGCAGAAGGAACTATCAGAAAGGCTTATAAATAATTATAAGAATGGAATTGATAGTCTTGTTTTTGCTGTATGTGGATCAGGAAAAACAGAAATCTGCTTGGGGATAATTAAATACGCAATCCAAAACGGATTGAAAGTAGGGTTTGCCGTGCCAAGAAAGAGTGTCTGCTATGAATTGAAGTGTCGTTTGCAGAAAATCTTTTCAAAGAATAGTGTCATCGCAGTTTTCGGTGGTAGCCATCGTATCTTAACTGGAGATATCGTTTGTCTAACAACACATCAACTGTTTAGGTATAAAAAGTATTTTGATCTTTTGATTATGGATGAGATTGATGCCTTCCCTTTTAAAGGGAATAAGGTTCTTAGACACCTTTTCGTTAATTCTGTTAAAGGGCATTATGTTTTATTGACCGCCACTCCATCAAAAGAACTAATCGCCGCATTTAATAAACCTGGGAAGGATGTTATGAGATTGCCGGCAAGGTTTCATAGACATCCATTACCAGTTCCACAAGTAATAACCGGTGGCGCTTTTAAGTTATACTACAAAATGATAATATCAATTCGGAGATTTCTCAAGAATAATAAGCCTGTTTTCATATTTGTTCCAACGATAGATGAATCAAGAAAACTGTCGCTATTTTTAAAGCTATTTTTTAGGGGTGGAACATACGTGAATTCAAAGCGTCCAAATAATAATGTAGTAATTGATGATTTTAGAAATGGTAAATACCGATTTTTAGTTACAACTGCAGTGCTTGAAAGAGGGGTGACTGTTAAAGATTTACAAGTTCTCGTTTTTCATGCAGACAACTCAATTTATGATGCTGCTTCTCTGATTCAAATTGCCGGAAGAGCGGGTAGAAGAAAAGAAGCACCAGAAGGAGAGGTGATATTTTTTGCTAAAAGAAGTAATGATCAAATTCAAGGAGCGATTGAAGACATTAACGCCAACAACAAAATACTGCAAGATATGCTTCAAAAGAATAGAGATAGATGACATGTGTCGCCTATTTGACGATGATGTATGCATATGTCCTAAATGCCAAGATGAACTTGATCCAAAGTTTGTTTCGTTTAAAGTGGATGGTTATAAAGCCTTAGCGGTTTATGAATACACGCCATTCATTAAGAATCTTATCTATCTGTATAAAGGTTGTTTTGATTATGAACTCAATGAAACATTCTTAAATCTATATATTAAGGAAATAGAAATGCGGTTTTGCGGATACAAAATTATTCCAATTCCATCATATGTAGAAGACGATAAGAAAAGAGGATTCAATCATGTACTAGAGGCTTTTAAAAAAGTCGGTTTAGAAGTACTTCCAATTATTGAGAAAACCGCTCATCAAAAGCAAGCTGATCAAACCGCCAAAAAGAGAAAAGAAATTGGCAAATATTTGGCCTTCAAAGAAAAGATTAATCTAGGAAAAACAAAGGTTCTGATTGTTGATGATATTTACACTACAGGTTCAACAATGAGAGCGACGATTAACATGGTAGAAAGACTCAATCCAAAAGATATTAAAGTGCTGGTTTTGGCCAAAACTAGCGATAAAGGTTTCAAAAAAGTTACATAAAATAACTTTTATTATTAGACAAGAATAGTTTGCATTGATATTATATTTAAGCGAATGCATGAAATTCTTTTATAAAGAAAGGCACACCATTTGTGTGATTGGTATTAAATTATGGGATTTTTCGACAAAAGAGCTCTTAAAAAATATATGAAAGAAGCTGATAAAGTCATCGCTTATGAAAGTCAGATGGCTGCACTCAGTAACGAAGAACTTCAAGCCAAGACTCCATACTTCAAGGAATTATTAGCCCAAGGTAAAACCTTGGATGATATCAAATATGAAGCTTTCGCGGTTGCAAGAGAAGCCGCTAAGCGTTGTATTGGTGAATTCCCATACAAAGTTCAAATTATTGGTTCATTAGTTTTACACGCTGGTGATGTTGCCGAAATGAAAACTGGTGAGGGTAAAACCTTAACATGTACGATGGCGGTTTATCTTAACGCTCTTGCAGGCAAAGGCTTGCATGTTATTACCGTTAACGAATACTTATCCGGTCGTGACGCGGAATGGATGGGTCAAATCTATCGATTCCTCGGTCTCACCGTAGGTGTTAACTCTCGTACAAAGACCACAAGCGAGAAGAGAGACGCATATTTATGCGATATCACATATACCACCAACTCAGAATTAGGCTTTGACTACTTAAGAGATAACATGGCCACAGATATGGCCCATCGTGTTTTAAGAGGCCTTAACTTCTGTATCGTTGACGAAGCCGACTCAATTTTGATTGATGAAAGTAGAACGCCATTAATTATTTCTGGTGGTGCTAAAACAAGTGCTTCCCAATATACAGTTGCAGATAGATTCTGCAAAACCCTAAAGAAAGAAAAAGACTTTGCTGTTGATGTTAAAGACAAAACAGTCCACTTAACCGAAGATGGCCAAGCAAAAGCGGAACGTATGTTCGGCATTAAGAATCTTTATGATCCAGAATTCGCTGATCTCGTTCATAGAATCCATAATGCCTTAAAGGCAAACTTCATTATGGCTAGAGATGTCGACTACTTAGTCGATGCCGAAGGCGAAGTTCAAATTATTGACCCATTTACTGGCCGTGTTCTTCCTGGTCGTGAATGGTCTGATGGTTTACATCAAGCTGTTCAAGCTAAAGAAAATGTTAAAATCAAACAAGAAACCGTCACAATGGCGACGATTACATATCAAAACTTCTTCCGTTTGTACACAAAGCTTGCTGGTATGACTGGTACCGCTAAAACCGAGGAAGAAGAATTCCGTAAAATCTATAATATGCGCGTTGTGTGTATTCCAACAAACAGACCTGTTATCCGTGTGGACGCACTTGACTATGTATATGCTCACAAAGGTCCAAAACTTGCGGCTTTAGTCAAAGAAGTCCAAATCCGTCATGAATTGGGCCAACCAATCTTGATTGGTACAGTCTCTGTTGAATCATCAGAAGAAATCTCTGCTTTACTCACAGCCGCAGGCCTACAACACGAGATGTTGAACGCGAAAAACCATGCACGTGAAGCGGAAATCATCTCTCACGCTGGTGAAAAAGGCTCTATTACCTTAGCCACAAACATGGCAGGTCGTGGTACCGATATTAAGATTAACGATGAAGTGAGAACACTTGATAGTAAACTCACTCCAGAGCAAAAAAAAGAATTAGCCAAAAAAGGCATTACAAACTTATCTGGCTTATGTGTTTTAGGTACAGAAAGACATGAATCAAGACGTATTGATAATCAATTACGTGGTAGAAGTGGTCGTCAGGGTGACCCAGGCTTCTCTAGATTCTATGTTTCTTTCGATGACGAATTATTAATTAGATTCGCCGCTGATGGTATCAGAAACTTCATTGAAAAGAACTTCGGTGAAGAAGCGTTAGAAGCAAGAATGATTACTAATGTAATCACATCCGCTCAAAAGAAGATTGAAGGTCAAAACTTCGATACTCGTAAGAGCTTACTTGAATACGATGATGTCTTGGCCAAGCAAAGACAAATTGTCTATGACAAGAGAGACAGAATCATCGAAGGTAAAAACATTGACGATATCATGGACGATATCTTTAAAACCACTGGTGAATTCTTAGCCAAGAAAGGTGTTCCTGCTGATAGCAATGACAGCCACTTAGTATCAGGCGAACAACTTGTTAAAGTTGTCGAACCAAGATTCTTACCATCTGGTGTTATTAAACCAAGTTTATATGATGATGCACCTGTCGAAGACATCGCACCAGACTTAGCGATTTTAATCCGTGAAAGATTTGATCAACTCCTGACTGAATGGGATGTTGATGAAGAAGATAAAGACAGCATTAAACGTTCAGTGGTTTTACACTGTATTGACCAAAACTGGACAAAACATATTGACTCTATGGCGCGCTTAAGAGAAACCATCTTCTTAAGAAGCTATGCTAACGTTAATCCTTTGCAGGATTACGTCAATGAAGGCTATGCGATGTTTAGAGAATGCTTAGAATTAGCATCTGTTGATGGTGTTCTTAACTTAGTTAATATCCATCCACAACGTCGTGTTCAACCACAACCTGAAGAAAAACCAGCTGAACAACCAGCCGAAGAGGAAAAGAAAGACGAATAATATGAAAGACATTGTTTCTTTAAAACAAGAACTTTGTGCTGTTGGTGAGAGAATCCATCAACTCGGGTCTTCTCTTTGACCTCGAAAAGCTTGATTCAGAAATAAAAGACTTGTCTATCAAAAGTGAAGAAGCTGACTTCTGGAACAACAGAAGCCAGGCTTTAGAAGTGATTGCGCGTTTAAATCACTCACGAGAAATCGTTGAAACATATCGCGATTTAATCTCCAAAAACAAAGACTTGGAAGAACTTTTAAGTTTTGATGACGATTCATTTTTAGAACAAATCGAATCTTCTTTAGAAGATTTAGAAAGTAAAACTGATGACTTTGAATTACAAATATTATTCAATGGTGAATTTGATGATTTAAACGCCATTGTGGAAATCCATCCAGGTGCTGGTGGTACAGAAGCACAAGACTGGGCGGATATGCTTTATAGAATGTACGTGCTTTATGCCGAACAACATCGTTTCAAAATGTCCATCCTTTCATATGAGCCTGGAGATGAAGCTGGAATCAAGTCGGTAACGCTCCAAATTAGTGGTAAACATACCTATGGTTTACTGAAAAGCGAGAAGGGCGTGCATCGATTAGTGAGAATTTCTCCATTTGATGCTAACAAGAGAAGACATACTTCATTTGCTTCTGTTAACGTTGTACCAGAATTCAATAATGATGCGATTGACATCGATATTAATGAAGCAGATTTGAAAGTTGATACATATCGTAGTGGTGGTGCTGGTGGACAAAACGTCAACAAAGTTGAAACCGCTGTTAGAATTACGCACTTGCCAACAGGTATCGTGGTTTCTTGCCAAATCGAAAGAAGCCAATTGCTTAATAAAGAAACCGCTATGAAAATGCTTAAAAGTAAACTCTATTTTATAGAGTTAGAAAAACGTCAAAATAAACTCGATTCTATCGTTGGTGAAAAGAAGAATATTGAGTGGGGGAGTCAGATCCGTTCATATGTGTTTTGCCCTTACACCCTTGTCAAAGACAATAGGACTAAATATGAAGTTACCGACGTGCAATCTGTCATGAACGGTAACATCGATGGATTTATCAATGCTTATTTGCGTTTTGAGGCTAAAAACAAAACAAATTAATGGGGTTTTACCGATAAAATATGGAAAATGAACACCGTTTTGAGATAGTTTCCAAATTCAAACCAACTGGTGACCAACCTGAGGCCATCAGTAAGCTTAGTGCTGGCATTCTTAACGGCAAAAAGTTTCAAGTGCTATTAGGCGCTACTGGTACAGGTAAAACTTTTACTATGGCCAATATCATTGAACGAGTTCAAAAGCCAACGCTTGTTTTAGTTCACAATAAAACTTTAGCCGGTCAATTATATTCGGAATTCCAAGAACTATTCCCTCACAATCGAGTTGAATACTTTGTATCCAACTTCGATTTTTATCAACCAGAAGCCTATATTCCAAAAAGTGATACCTATATTGATAAGAACGCAGTGATGAATGAAGAAATCGAGATGCTTAGAACATCGGCAATTAATTCGGTATTAGAAAGAAGAGATACAATTATCGTTGCGTCTGTTGCTTCTATATATGGTTTAACCGATCCTGATGAATATCGTAATCTCGTATTTAACATACGAGTGGGCGAAGAGATTAATCGTCAAGAGCTTTATAAGAAACTCGTTGATGCCCAATATAAAAGAAACAATCTAGATGTTGCACCAGGCACCTTTAGAGTAAGGGGCGATGTTATTGAGATTGTTCCTGCTAATTTCTTTGATAACGATGTCATTAGAATTGATACGTTCGGAGATGAGGTTGAAAAGATTGTTCAAATCAACTCTTTGACTGGTGAAATCAAACACACGTATCACACATTTCCTATTTTCCCGGCTTACGATCATGCCTCAACTAGAGAAAGAATTAAAGAGGCTTGCGCCACAATCAAAGCGGAACTAGAAGATAGGCTCAAGTTTTTCAGAGAACAAGGCAAACTATTAGAAGCGGAAAGACTTGAAATGCGTACCAATCAAGATATGGAAAGCATGCAAGAATTCGGCATGTGTCCTGGCATTGAAAACTATTCAAGACACATCGATAAAAGAAAGCCAGGTGAAAGACCTTGGTGCTTAATAGATTATTTCCCAGATGATTTCTTAATGATTATTGATGAATCACATGTCACATTCCCTCAATTAAGAGGTATGTATAACGGTGATAGATCTAGAAAAGAAACCCTCGTGGAATATGGTTTTAGATTGCCCTCTGCTTTAGATAATAGGCCACTTAATTTCGAAGAATTCGAAAAACTCATGCCAAATGTCATTTGCACCAGTGCTACTCCAGGTGATTATGAACTGGAAAAAGCTGGTGGTGTTTCCGCTGAACAGATCATTCGTCCGACCGGCTTATTAGATCCATTAATCGAAGTACGACCAACGCTTGGACAGATTGATGATTTACTCCACGAAATTAAAGAACGCGTTAAGAGAAACGAAAGAACAATGGTGGTAACATTAACCATTCGTATGGCGGAAGACCTTACTAATTTCCTTAAAGAAAAAGGCATTAAGGTCGTTTATTTGCATCATGAAACAAAAACTCTTGAGCGTAGTGAGATTATCTATCAATTAAGAAAAGGTAAGTATGATGTTTTAGTTGGTATTAACCTATTACGTGAAGGATTAGATATACCTGAAGTATCGTTGATTTCAATTTTTGACGCCGACAAGGAAGGGTTCCTTAGAAGTACACGTTCACTTATTCAAATTACCGGCAGAGCAGCCAGGAATGAGCGCGGTTTTGTGATAATGTACGCTGATAGAGTAACTGATTCAATGCATGAATGTATCGAAGAAACTAATCGTCGTAGAATGATTCAAGAGGCTTATAATAACGAAAATGGAATTATCCCACGAACCGTTATTAAAGATATTCGTCCTCCAATCCATAATAGTGACGATGAAATTAGCGAAATGATTGATATTACTAAACATGGTAGTCGAGCTGAGATTGAAGCTAAGGTCAAAGAACTCGAAAAGCAAATGCGTCAAGCCGCCAAAGAATTTGACTTTGAAAGAGCGGCAGAGCTTCGAGATATTATTCTCGAAATTAAGAGCAATTTGTAAAAATAAAGTTTGCGTTATTTAAACGATTCTAATATTATTAGTATCAGCGATTGAGAAAGGAAGTTAAAAAAGTATGAAACCATATGACTTCATTATGTTAGGGGTTGCGATTGTCATCATCATCCTCTGCTTACTCCAAGGCGGTAAATCAGAAGGTGCTTCTGGTGCTATTACTGGTGGTGGCTTAAACGTCTTCGTTAAGACAAAAGAAAGAGGTGCAGAAAAAGTTGTTTCTGTTCTCACTCTTATTTGTGCAATCTTATTTTTCTTCCTCGCTTTAATCATTGAAATTATTAACGCCGGTGGCGCTAAGTAAGAAAGATTAAAAAAGAAAAATGGATCCGTTTTGGATCCATTTTTTTATTACATAAAACAGTAATTATTTGGTGTAGTCAATCTCTTTGACTTCTTTTTGAGATTCTTTCTTAGGAGCAGATCTTCTAGCTGGTTTATTGTTTCTGTTTCCTTTTTTAGCGGACATAACTTTAATACCAACCACCATTTGATAAGCACCACAAGCCACAAGTAAGATGCCACCGATAATGCATAATGCAGTTGTGGCTTTGCCTTGATTGCAAATGGCTAAGATACCACCTGTGATGAATAATGCGGCAAACACGAATGTCAAAATGATATAAGTCACATTCTTGAATTTCTGAGCAATCATTAAGAGGCCTTTGATAAGTTCCACGCTACCAATAACCACAAAGAATATTGATAAGAGGAGCACTACATATGGTAATAAATGGAATTTATCTGTGCATAAGAAGATGCCTAAAGCAATACATGCTGAGCCATACAATAAGCCGTTGGTAATCGCACTATTTGATTCAAAGAAGAATGAAGAAATAATGGCGAACAAACCAAATAGGAATAAGATTGTAGCGGCAATAATATCTAAGCCATCTTGTAAGATGTTTCCTTTATTAGTAGCTGCAAAAATAATAATTAATGTTCCCGCGAATAAAAGCGAAATTGAAAGGATAAAGCGTAACCAAACATATTTACTAAATAAACTCTTCATATGGATTTCCTCCGTAATTACTATTATAGTTTCTTTGAAAGGAAATTATAAATCAATATGGAAGAGAAATTATTAAGAGATTATGCAAGATTAATTGCTAAACAAGGCGGTCACGTTTTAAAAGGTGATGAGGTATGGATTAATGCGGGTTTAGAACAACCAGATTTCGTCACAATGGTCGTGGAAGAATGCTATAAAGCCGGCGCTAAAACAGTAACTGTTTTCTGGCATCATGACCCGGTCCAAAAATTAGGATATAAATATCAAACTTTAGGTAACTTATCAAAAATTAGTCCTATTGTTCTTGCTAAATACAAATATTGGGTGAAGAAACTCCCGACAGTCATCCATATCATTTCCGATGATCCAGATGCGATGAAAGGCGTTAATCAAAACAAGGTTACCAAATCAATCGCAAAGAGCTATCCAAAGGTCAAACCATATCGCGAAGCAATGGATGGCAAATATAAATGGTGTATCGCCGCTGTTCCAGGACCAGCCTGGGCTAAGAAGGTATTTCCAAAACTCAACGAAGAAGAAGCAATGGAAGCTTTATGGGGTGCGATTCTTAAAACATCGAGAGTGGATGGCAACGATCCAGTTAAAAACTGGGATGACCACAATAGTTTCTTAATTAATCAAAGAAAGAAATTAGAAAGTCTTGGATTAAAGAAACTCGTTTATAAAGCCAGCAATGGTACTGATTTCCAAGTGGAATTAGTGGACAAAATGCATTGGGGTGGTGGTGTGGAAGAAGCACCAAATAAAGGCCCTTTCAATCCAAATATCCCAAGTGAAGAAGTGTTTACTACTCCAATGAGAGGTAAGGCTGAAGGCACATTAGTAGCTTCTAAACCATTATCTTATAATGGTGAACTTATTGAAGACTTCTCCATTTCCTTTAAAGATGGTAAAGTCTGCGCAGTCAAAGCTAGAAAGAACCAATCCTTATTAGAAAAGATGGTCAAGATGGATGAAGGCGCTTCGATGTTAGGCGAAGTTGCTTTAGTGCCATTTGAATCCCCAATTAATCAAACTGGTTTATTATTCTATGAAACATTATTTGATGAAAACGCTTGTTGCCACGTGGCTTTAGGCGCAGGTTTCCCAGATTTATATCCGGGCGCTCTTGATATGAGCCCAGAACAAAGAAAAGAAGTCGGTATTAATGAATCAATGATTCACGTTGACTTCATGGTGGGTACAAGAGATCTTTCTATCATCGGTATTGATAAGGATGGTAAGAAAGTACAAATCTTTAAAGATGGTACTTGGGCTATCTAACCCTTTCTAAACCGATTAATTCACGGAAATAGATTGTTCTTCTGTTTGGGAGGACAATCTTTTTGTTTAAAGCGTCGATTTTGACCAAAATAGCCGACATGGTATTGATTTTCTCATTTCTCCAATAGGAAATTAATAGTTCTTCACCGTGGTAATTAACAAGTATTTCATTAATGATTTCAGCCTCATCACTCGAGATTTGAGGCCTTACTTGTTTTTCATTGTTATCACTAGCTTTTTTAAGATATTTTTCTTGCTCAATTAATGATTTATAAGGAGCCCATTTTTTCATGCCGCGTTCGCTCATTTACGATGTCCTCCTATAAATTCATTTCTTTCTTTAATAGTGCTTTCCTCTAAAAGAGATGACGCTCTTAGAACAGAGTTATTACCAAACTTGCTATGCAATTCATCAACCGCTTTTTGCAGATTATGACGCTTGATTTGTTTGTTCTCATCTTCAAATAGATTCAATTGCTGGTGTGATGCTTTCACAAGATTGCCAAAATAGATACCAATATTTCTGATTGGTAAATCTTTTACATGTTTACGATATATTTCTAGAATAGCGTCCAATAATACTTTGCTATCGTCAGTCGTGGATAACAGAGTTGCTCTTCTTGAGAAACCACCTTGATTCTTTGAATAACCAATATATAAAGAAACTGTATTACACATCTTATTATCATTTCTCATTCTGCCCGCCAATGTATCGACCATTTCTCTAATGATGGTGATAGCTTCATCTTTTTGATAATCTCTAAACAAAACTTGCCCTAATGAAAAGCTTCTTTCTTTCGGTTCATAGTGTTCGTGGATATCAGCATCATCAATTCCATTAGCGTGTCTCCATAATTGTTCGCCCATAATGCCAAACTTACTTTTTAAGTAATCGATATTGGAATTAGCGATATCTTTGACAGTGAAGATATTCATTTTATTGAGTTTGGCTTCTGTTCTTTCGCCAATACTCCATACTTTGTGTAATGGTGTGATGGGCCATAGTTTCTCTTTGATCTCATCGCTAGATAATCTCGCAATACCATTTCTGGCTGTTTTAGCGTAAATATCTAACGCTACTTTGGCTAAAAAGAAATTATCACCTACACCCGCGGTCGCCTGTAGGCCCGTTTCCTCTTTTATTTGATTAATAATAGTGGTGACCATCTGTAATGGTGTCTTTTTGTAATAATTAAGATAAGTTGTTAAATCTATAAATGCTTCATCAATGGAATAGACATGGACGTCTTCCTCAGCGACAAAGTGATAAAGAACACTGATGACATTCGCGCTTTTTTCTAAGTATCTTTCCATTCTTGGGACAGCATAAATGTATTTAAATTTCTTTGGTAATTCTTTAATGCGACATCTTGATGGGATACCTTGTTTTTTAAGATATGGGGACACACTTAAAACAATCGTATTAGTGCCTCTATCTTTATCCGCCACCACGAGTGGTGCTTTCCAAGGATCTAATCCTCGATCAAGGCACTCAACATATGAGTAAAAAGCTTTTAAGTCAATGACTGCAATTGTTCTTTTTTCCATAAGGGGTGAGTGTATTATACACAAGAAAAATATATCTTTTCAGTCTTGACATGCATTTTGTATTTTTTTCTATGCAATATTGAAAATTATTTGTTATATTAATCTCCACTCATTAAAAGGGTGGCGATTTAGGAAATAACAATGAAAAACTATAACGACCACAACTTAGTGACATTCTCAAATAGTATCTTAAAGCATTTTGGTGTGACTCCTTTTCATCAAACAGAAGAGGCTGTCGATAACGCTTTAAAAGGACATAAAAAAGTCGCCCTCATTCTATTTGATGGAATGGGCCAAAATATTGTCAGAAAACATTTAGAGGAAGATTCTTTCATTAGAAAGAACTATTTGTGTACGATTAATTCTACTTTCCCACCAACCACAACCGCTGCCACAACAGCGTTCTTAACAGGCAAATATCCAATTGAAACAGGTTGGATGTCTTGGGCGCAATATTTTGAAAGGTATCAAAGAAACATTATCTTGTTTAAAAACGTTGACTATAATAGCGAAGAAGAAATCGAACCAAAAGGTATCGCTAATGACGAATTACCAATTAAGCCCATTCTTGAACTAATCAACGAAAATAATAGGGACGTGTATGCATTTGATATTAAAAGATTTCCAATTGACCAAAAGGGTCCTAAGTCTTTAAGAGGCTTGAAAAAGAGAATTAATAAGACCTTAAAAGGCGTTGATCAATGCGTTGCCTATTTCTATTTTGATTCACCAGATAGAGAAATGCATGAACTTGGCATCGATAGTAAACGCATCCATAAGATGATTAACAAAATAAACAAAATAGTGGAATCGATTTGTGACAGGAATAAAGACACAATCTTCTTTACTTTCGCGGATCATGGACATATCAATGTTAAATATTTAGATATATGTGAGCACGATGATTTATATAGTTTGCTTAGATTACCACTTTCTTTTGAAAAAAGAACACCAACATTCTTTGTCGAAGAAAATAAAATCGAAGAATTCAAAAAACTATTTAACAAGTATTATGGTGAACACTTTGATTTGTTGAGCAAAGAAGAAGTTCTTCAAGAAAGAATCTTTGGTGATGGTGTTGTTAATTTCAAATCTATCGCGTTTATTGGTGATTATGTTGCCACGAGTAAAGATGAGTATTGCTTATATGCTTCTAAGGAAATGAAAAAGATGGATTTCTTCAAAGGTCATCACGCCGGAAACACTAAAGAAGAAATGCTGATTGATATCTCTGCCTATAACGTTTAATTGATTTTTGTTAAAAATAAAATTATTATATTTACCGCTAACTAGATATGGGTCCATAGCTCATCTGGGAGAGCGCATCGTTCGCAACGATGAGGTAGCGAGTTCGATCCTCGTTGGATCCACCAAAGTCCCTTTCTATTAAATAGAAGGGGATTTTTGTTTATAACGACACTTGTTACAATCTTTATTTTTAAGATGAATCATTTTAAAATAAGAAAAACGCGATGAATGTTTAAGAGGTATAGTTATGCCAAAATGTAATCAATGTGGCGCTGATTTAATGGAAGGCGCTAAATTCTGTCCTAGCTGTGGCGCAAAAGTTGAAGAGCAACAACAACCAAAAGCTCCAACTTGCCCAAAGTGTGGTCAACCAGTCGATCCATCAGCGGCTTTCTGCCCAATCTGTGGTTTTAATTTAAGACAAGGTGGACAAGCTCCAGCTCCTCAGCCAGCTCCTGCACCAGCTCCAGCCCCTCAGCCAGCTCCAGTTCAACAACAACCAAGACCTGTTTTCCAACAGCAGCCATATTATCAACAACAACCAATGCCACAAGGCTATAACCAAAATGCCGCCAAACCTACTGGACCACTTCCATTAGTGAGAAGTTTGGTTTCTTGTATTGGCATTTTCTTAATTTATGTATTGTTGCTCGTTACCTTGGTCATTCCAGTGGTAAATGGTAGTGGTTATAACTACTTCCGTATTTTCTTTGATTTGTTCAATTTCTCTGGCGTGACTAATTTCGCAGTCATGTATCGTACACTTGAAATCTTATTGTGCTTCTTACCGTTAGTAGGCTTCCTTTCCTTTGGAACGATTGCCCTCATCAGTGGTATTCAAGGATTAATTCGTAAAGATATGCCAAAATATGGCACCCTCGGATATGCGATTGGCTTCTATGCGGTTTTCTTTGTATTATCGTTCGGCGCTTATGCACAAACTAGTGATATTGCTGGATTCTCAATTCCAGGTTTCACATTCTCTTCGCCAGCGTTCGTCTTATTCTTTGTGGCGTTCCTTCTCTACCTCATGATTGGTGTCGCGGGATCATTCTTAAACAACAGAATTATCAAAAAGTCACTTGCTGCTCCAATCTTAAGAGCGGCTGCTGCGGTCGTCGGAATCGTTTTGTTCCTCTTCATTAACGGTGCAACTGTTGCTACCGTTTCTGGAACAGGTTCATCCGCAAATCCAATGTTCTTCTATTCCTACAGTAACTATTTGTTATCAAGTTCTAGCGAATATTCCTCATTAGGATCATTTATGTTGATTCATGGCATCATCTATATGATGTCTGTCATCTATTGTGGTATGTCATTCGGTGAATTATTCGCTCCAACAAGAAGAAAAGCCTATAGACTTTCAACCATTATCTTTACTGGCGTTTCATCAATTCTCAGTATTTTATCCGTTGCCTTCTATTATGTTTCCAACGGTACTTCAGAATTCGTTGCCGGTATGCCAAGCATCTGTGGTTTCTTCGTCCTCTTCTTGGCTATTGCCTATATGGTGTTAGCCAATATCGCTGCGAACAAAGAAGTGGTGTCATTCAGACGTCCAATGCCGATGCCACCATATCAAAATTATCAGCAATAACAATTAACGTTTAACAAGTTATAAACTCATAAATTGCCGCTTTGTTTTATGGCGGCAATTTTGTTAAAATACAGGACAGGTGTATATGAAAAGAGCATTTCAACAAGTCAGAAAATACTGGATCGCCAACCTCGTAACATTCCTTGTTTCGTTGGCAATTTTCGCTGGTATTTTCTGTGCAATTTTCTTTACTAGACCAGTCAAAAATATCATTGCCGCAGTCGATGGTGCTACAATCGGTAGCATCGTCATTCTCGTTCTCGGCTTATTGATGTGGCTCTCTCATATGGGCACTTTTGACATCTTCTCATTTGGTTTCAAACAAATGGGCAGCATGATGTTTGCTAAAGACGCAAGAAGAGATGGACATTTCGCCGATTATCGTGCGGATAAAGCCACTAAAAGAAGCAATTCAGCATACGTTTTTGTCTCTGTCATTTTCGCTGGTATATTATGTGCGATATCCGCAGGTGTTCTATACATCATCTACGAATCAATGATGTGATTTGTTTGCGATACAAATTGATAAATAAGTAAGAGACCGTTAAAAGTCTCTTTTTATTATTAATTAAAAATTAATTAACCTGTCTTCGATTTTGAGTAAAGTGTTTTTATCTTTACACGCTCGTCACAAGTGTATATTATATACATTATAATTTTTGTAATTTTACAAAAAGGAGGTAGACTATGAAAAAACTTGGATTCATTCTAGGTGCTACTTGCGCAATGGTTGTTGCGGCGGGTAGTGTAGTTGCGTCTCATCAAGGGAAAGCCCCAGAGAGAGATGCACGCGTCATTGTAGAAGTGAATCGCGGATTGAAATCTCTCGGTAGTGAAGAAGCCGTGAGACAATCACAAGATGTCGTTTATGGTAATATCAGACAATTTGTCACAAAAAACGTCAGATTAGTTCATCGTTACAACGTACTTAACAATGCGTTCGTCATGGAAGTAAATAGCGATGAGATTGCTAACATTAGAAAAGTTCCTGGCGTCAAGAGTGTCACAGTCGATAGAGCCCATGTAACACAAGTCTTTAACGAAGATGAAGCAATTCCTCTTAATAACGACGAAGAAAGTAGTGAAGGCGAATTCGGCGATCCCAACAACATTTCTGGTGAGACAATGCACAAGCCAGAAGATACAAACGATGGTGAAGGCACAATCGTTGCTATTCTCGATAACGAATTCCACTTACAAGGTGCAATTAAGGGCGCAGATGGTGCAGAAGATACACCAGCGTGGTGCCACGAAGTATTTAGCCCATTAGATGATGATGTGAAAGTTAAATACACTTTTGATGATTTAAAAGGTATCAAAACTTTAAACGCTAAAAACAGAGCTCCAGGCAGAAACGAAGGATATGAAGGTTCCAGATACTTCAATAACAAGGTTCCTTTCTATTACGATTACGGCGGCTCATCCAAATTCTATGGTAAATCACCAGAAAAAGAACCAGGCTCAACCGAGAAAGTTGGTGACTTTGATGTTCACTCCAAACTCGGTTACCATGGTAGCCACGTTGCTTCCATTACCGCTGCTAATGCCCCAACATATAAAGGCATTGCGCCAAAAGCCCAATTAGCATTGATGAAAGTTTCAACCGATTACGACGCTAAAGGTTTAGGCGAAAAGCTCGGTTTCCAAAGTGGCTTATTCATGTATGACACCAACATTCTTAATGCGTTGGAAGATGCCATTAGATTAAATGTTGACGGCATCAACATGTCTTTAGGTAGTGACTTGGATGACTTTGATGCTGATTCAATTTCCTTAAAAACCATTAATAGATTAAGTGCTTCTGGCATCTTAACTTCTATTTCCGCTGGTAACGCCGGTAAATCCTCATATGCATCAACAGGTGCTTATGGTCACTGGACAACCGACATGGTGGAAACAGGTATTTTAGGTAGTTATGCTAATAACCCAACTGCGATGATTGTCGCTTCTGGTCACCCAATCAGAATCTTCTATGAAAACGCTTTCCAAATTAATGGTCAAAACGTTGCCTTCGAAGATCAAATCGTCAATAGACAAGGTATGGATGATGATTACTCCAAAGAATTCCGTATGAAAGATCTTTTTGATGAAGATAATCCATCCCGTTCATGGGTTTACGTCCCAGGCTTTGGTACAAGCGCTGACTACAGCAACTTAGACGTTTACGGCAAGATTGTTGTTGTCAATCGTGGTAGTACATCATTCGCTGATAAATACAGCACAGCGGTTAGCAAAGGTGCGATTGGCTTAGTTATTATCAATAACGACCCAACTGCTTCTGACTTCAACTTCCGTTGTAGTTTCGGCGATGGCTTCAAACCAACAATGCCTTGCGCTCTCGTTCTTTATAAAGATAAAGCTTTATTCGAAAGCGAAAAGAACGGTTCATTCAAAATCATTAACAAACAAGTTAGTGATAACCCAAATGCTAATACACTCAGCAACTTCTCTTCTGATGGTTTAGCGTATGACTTAGACCTCAAACCAGATATCACCACTCCTGGTGATAACATCAGAGGCGCTGTCCCAGAACACGCAATGACCAACCTCACAAAAGAAGAAAAAGAGTCTCCAAAATATTTATACAAGTGCTACCAATATTTAAGTGGTACATCCATGGCCGCGCCTAACTACGCAGGTGCGCAATCAGTTGTTCTTTCCAAAGAAGCAAAAGGCCATATCGCTAGATTAGCGGAAATCAATGCTATGCCAAGCTCAACCGCTGATGAAAAAGCAGCGAAAGCGACCGCTCTTGAAGAAGAAAACAACGCTTACAATGCATATAGATCCACCGTGGATATGAGACTCATGTCTACCGCTGATCCTTGCTATGATTTAAACGAAAATCCAGAGACCAACGAAATCACACTTACCTCACCAAGAATTCAAGGTGCTGGTATGGTCGATTTAGCGGGTGCTCTCAGCACTGATGTTTATCTCGAAGGTTCTCACTACGATTACCACGATGAAGGTAGTGACACAACCATCGAAATCTCCAGAAGAAGTAAAGTCCTCTTAAAGAATAATCCAGATATCGCTAGAGGCGATGTGAAGATTTCCTTCACCGCTCATAACGAAGGTCAAGAAACAAGAGAATACAACGTCAAATTATCCATCATGAGACCAGCTCTTGAACAACCAAACGATATCGTTACCAAAGATTACAACTTCAAAGGCGATATTGAAAAGGTCGATTCCTTCACTGGTGTCCCATTCTATGATGTTGATATCTATGAAATGACCACCGGTACAGGTGAAGCTTCTTATAGAGATGTCTTCCATGTCACAAGAGACATCGATTACTACGCTAGTGAAGCTGATTACTTAGCTAACAAGAAGACTATTATTAGTAAAGGTTATTATTACAATGCCGCGACTGAAGGTATTGATTGGCAACCACTTCCAAGTTATACAGCTCAATCCACTAAGGACGTCCTTATTGATCAAGTGACCGGTCAAACCGTGAGCGTTGCCCCAGGCGACAGCACCGTGACCATCAACTCCTATTCATTAAGCGAAGAAGTCAAAGACTTCATCTTAGCGAATTATGAATACGGCTGTATGATTGAAGGTTTCGTGACATTAGAATCCAAAGATAATAGCCCAGACCTTTCTATCCCATATGCTGGTTTCTATTCCGGTACAGATAGAGATGCAAGTAGAAGCTATGATTCCGCTCCAGTGTTCGAACCATTCAACTTCGAAAAAGACATTACTAAAGTTTACCCATCAGATTTAGTGAACGATGTTGCTAAATCCTTAATTGGTAAAGATAACGTCAACTTCGAATCCATGATTATGGCGGGTTACGCTGAAAGACCACAAAAGATTATCACCGAAAAAGTCTTAACCAATGATCAATCCTTCGATAAGATGGTTGGTTTCTACAAAGTCGGTACTGATCCAGTCACTGGTGAATACTTAGATAACCCAAGCAATGAAATCTATGTTGGCAATCCAAAAACATCCAACACCTTAATTATTCAACAATTCATGATGAGATCTGTCATAGACAACTACTTCACCATCACCAAGAAAGGTGAAAGTAACCCAGTCTATAGAAATTCTCTCCAAGATATGCTCTTCGGTGACACATTAGGTAGATGGTCATTGTTCAAATCACACGTTGATGCGAACTACTTATCCTCTGGTTATGTGGCCCACAGAGCCTATGCGATCGTTCCATTATTTGATGAAATGACCGGTGAATCATTCGAAAGTGGTGAATACGAACTCACATTCAACTACATCTTAAGTGGTACAGGTAATCTTGTGAGCAAGACCTACACTCTCCATATCGATGGTGCAGAACCAGTCTTACAAAGCATTACTCAATACCGCGACGCTAGTGGTGAAGAACGTGTCAGATTCTACTTCAACGATTCTAAATTAGCCTATGGCGTTATCGGTTATAACCGTGTTGAAGCCCATTATGATGAAGATAGAAATATGTACTATCTCGATGAAACCAGAGACTTCGTTAAAGAAGCCGCTGAAGAAATCTCTGATGGTGGCAATATGAGACTCTTCGTCAGCGCGACTGACTACGCAAGAGGCAAACAAGGCATCCTCATTCACGCGAATGACTATGATGACTTCAATAAAGGCTTCACAACTGTACAAGGTACAGAAGTGACAGTCAAATTAGACTTCTACTACGAACAAGGCGTCCTCGAATTCGTCGATATGCTTGATCGTACAGTCAACGTCGGTGGCAAGATCCTCATTAACGGTTTCCCAGCCAACGTCCAAAACAACAACACATCCAATACCACAAATAGTAATGGTCGTTCCGCTTCTATTAATAGCGCCGCCATTATCATCCCAGCTGTCATCGTCTTAATCGGTGCGGCCCTCATTGCCATTTCTTTGGCAACAAAGAAAAGAAAAGAAGGAGGTAAATAAACCATGAAAAAGAGATTTTCATTAAGTATCCTTGCCGCTTGCTTATTAACTACTAGCGTTCTTGCCGCTTGCGGTGGAAAAGGCAGCAAAACTGAAGTTCCACCAAGCACTAGTGCAATTCCTAGTACTACTAGTGAAGTTCCAACTAGCAACAGTAGCACTCTTTCTGGCCAAGGCGTGACCACAAGCTCACACTTACCAACCAGTACTTCTGTGAACCCACCAAGTACTTCTAATCAACCAACTAGCACAAGCACATCAGCGCCAACTAGCACAAGCGCTCAACCAAGTACTTCTAGCTCCAGTTCATCTTCACAAGCTGAGCCATTCTCCTTCACTGTTGCATTAAGTAGTGGCAATAAATTAGCCGATGGTTCATATCCATTAAACATTGGTGAAGAAGCCCACGTTATCGTTAACGCTAAGGGCGGTGATCCAGATGTTCAAAGATCATATACTTACACTTGCACACCAAGAAGTGTGGCCACATGCACAAATAACGGTACTGTGACCGCTGTTGGTGTAGGTACTGCCATTCTTACTGTTAAGGAAAGCAACAATGCTGCTCCTCAACAACTCATCAGAATTACTGTTAGCGACGCTGCTCCAGCCAATGGTGGTTATAACTTTGCTTCCCTCGCTGGACAAGAAGCCATCGAAAAGAGAACAGAAATTCTCGGTAGCTTAGAAAAATACGCGATGGATAACCATTTAACAGGTATCACCCTCTTCGAAAATGGTGGTTATGTTAAATATTCCGAACGTGTTAATTTACCAACAACCAACTATATTACTGGTTACGGCTTCGGTTTATTAAGTGAAGGTACACTTTCCGAAAATGGTTCCATCAATGAAACCAACGAAGCTCATAAGATGTATCTCCACAGTGCTTATTCTGAAGATCCATTAACCATTAACTCCAGAGAAAATAAAGGTAGCCAAGTCTCTGACTTAGAAGGTTACATTACCTCTTCTTTCTGGGGTACAAAACTCAACAGCACAAAAGACGCCTATGAATGGTACCCAGTCTTAGCAAAAGACACCGTCACATTCAATGGCAACACCACAGCGTTCAATAGACCAATTCCGGTCTACAATGGTCAAGAAGTCGCTCCAGGTGCACAAGATCCTAACCCATTAGGTCTTTATGACACATGGAGAATCTATGTCAAGACTAACGAACTCAAATACCGTTACAACGGTAGTGCTTGGGGAGACAAGACATTTGACAATAGACCAGTTTCCATTAATGACTACGAATTCGCTTATCGTTTTCTCTTAACAGGTGCGAACGAATTAGACCGTGGTCCAGAAATGGCTGGTGATGAAACATATGGTATCTATGGTGCAAAGAGATACTTCGATTTAACCGAAGATGTTTCCGACCAAGTCGCTAAAGATACTTGGAATGAAATGAAAGCTTCTGGCGAATTAGGCCTTGAGACTGGTCATTCCGATAATGGTGATTACATCCAATTAAAAATCTTGACTCCAATCGATAGATTTACCGCGATGTACACCTTATCATCCAGCTTATTATCTCCATTACCAGAAGAATTCGTTGAAACAATCGGTAGTGGTTCCGTCAAAGTCGGCGCTGAAAGATACGGTGCCTTCAACCCTAACGGCCCATCCGGACACAAAGACAACATTCTTGACTATGTCATTAACTTAGCGCCATATATGCTTGAAGCATGGCACAAGAACCAAGACATCGTCTTCAAGAAAAACGCTGATTGGTTTGAAACAGGCAGATACTTCATTGCCGGTGTCAAACTTATCCGTATCGATACATCCAGTTCCACAACAAAGGTGTATGAAAGATTCAATAACGGCGACTTAGACAGCTGTGGTATTCCATCCAAGATGATTTCTGTCGAAGTCAATAAACCAAGAGTTTATAAGACCAGAGGTGACTCTACATTTAAACTCAACGTTAACTCTTGTACACAAGAAATGTGGAATGAAATCGATAGCAAACTTTGGAAGAATACCGAAGGTTGGGATATCAAACCATGGATGAGTAACGATAACTTCTTAAATGGTTTATTCTATTCCATTAACAGAAAAGAATTCGCTTCTAACCGTGGTGTTCAACCATCCATTAGTTATTTCTCCGATGCCTATTTAAGCGATCCAGAAAACGGTATTTCTTATAACGATTCACAAGCTCATAAAGACGCAATTGCGGCCTATCAAGTCTACGATAGTGATGGTGAACCAACCTATGGTTTCTCCCTCGATAGAGCGGTCTCCTGCTTCAGAGCAGCCGTTAAAGAATTAGTCGCTGATAACAAACTTGAATACGGCACAAAATCCAACCCAACAAAGATTAAAATCCATATTAGATGGATGAATCAAACTGACCCAGAAGAATACGGCAACGCGATTGCTAAATACTTCACCACAGCCTTCAATGATCCAGGTGTCTGCGATGGCAAGGTTATCTTAGAAGTACAACAAGAAGCCGTCACTTCCTGGATGGATGTTTACTACAAATACATGATGATTGGTAGATTCGACTTAGGCTTCGGCGCTATTTCCGGTAATACCTATAATCCTCTTAACTTCTTAGAAGTATTAAAGAGTGATAACTCCTCATCATTCACCCTTAACTGGGGTGTTGATACATCCAAAGTCACTCCAAGTAAACCATTAATTTACGACAACAAGATTTGGGCATTTGACTCCTTATGGGCAGTCTCTGACCACGGCGGTGTCGTTAAAGAAGGTGAACTTGCTAAGACCGTTAATAAATGTTACATGGACGTCAACACTGAAGCCGGCAACACATTCGAATTCGGCCGTGACTTCTCTGTTGTTGCAGAATTCATCGATTCTAGCAGCGTCCAAATCGCGTTAACACGTGTCCAAATTTACGTCTTCGGTTATGGTGGCTTCACTCTTAATTACACACCATCCGCTAATGGTAGTACCATTACCGCATCTATTAGTTTAGATGAAACAACCGCACAAGAGATTCAAAGACAAATTAGAAAAGCTAATAAGTTAGATGATCCAGACAAGCCAGATCAATGGGACGAACACCCATTCACCCTTGTTAACTACAACAAATATTGGACAGTCGAAATTTACTATAGCTTAGCTATTAAAGTCGAAGGCGCTAGCGAATTCGGTTCACCAACTGAATCCTATTCCTCAGTTGCTAAGAATAAGAACCTCGTTAAGGAATAAAAGGAGGTAAGAGTTTATGAAACGTCAATTAGTATTACTCGTCGCATTACTTGCTACCTCTTCCATTGTTGGTTGTGGTGGTAAAAAGAAATCTTCATCTAGCAGTGAATTACCACCTTCCACAACTAGCGAAATACCATCCACATCGAGCAGCAGTACTTCTACTTCCATTGCTCCAGTGATGACTGGTATCTCTATCAATGCTGACAATGTGAGAAAAGAATATCTCAATGGTGATGCGCTTAACTTAACTGGATTAGTGGTCACACTTAACTTCAGTGATGGTTCAAGCCAACCAGTCACCAACTACACAAGTAGTCCTGCCAATGGTGCCATTTTAAATACACATGGTGCCCAAAACGTCACAATTAGCTATGAAAACTTCACCGCTAGTTTCGACGTTACAGTCGGGGTTAAACTCACTGGTATCACTGTTGATTCCACACATGTGAGAAAAAGTTATTTCCTTAATAGAGCATTAGATTTAGATGGCTTAGTGGTCAACGCTAACTATAGCGATGGTTCCAGCCAACCAGTCACCAACTACACATCTAATCCTGTTGAAGGTACAAAATTTGAATCTACTGGTGAGCGCACAATTACTATTTCCTATCAATCATTCAGCGATTCATTCTCTGTTAATGTCATTGATGGAAGCACACCAATTGTGGTGCCAGATCCAGATTCAACCGCAGTAGTGGACAACACTCAAAAGTATTATCCAGATGAACTCATCGTTAATAACCGTCTCGTTTCTGTTTTAACAAGAGGCAATGACGAAGAACCAAATCCAGATAGCTCTTATCAATTATCCGCGCTTCCACAATTTGGTTATTCTGGTCAAAACGTTACTTACACCAGTAACGATCCATCAATCGCTACCGTCAGTGATAGTGGTCTCATCACCGGTATCAACCCTGGTCAAACAACTGTCGTTGTCGCTGATAAAGACAATCCAAACCTCAAAACTGAAGTCCCAGTCTATGTTTCTCCAGAAATCGATATCGACGCTGCTACCGCAATTAACGATGGCTTAAAGACCATTTCTGCGACTGAAGATCCAAAGCTCACTGCTATCTGTGATAACGAAATGTGGATGAGAACCATCTATAGAACAGATGCCAACAATAAAACAGAACTCTATTCTTACGATCGTTGGGATCAAAGATTCGTTGCCAGTAAAGATGATGCTTATTTCCGCATTTGGGAAACCGATGCTGAAATCGAATCAGTCGAAGGCGCAATGGACTTCACAAATTACGACTGGATCTTCCATACCGATGAGTATTATGAAACATTCATCTTCCATCAAACTGGTGATGTTAAGACCTATTTAGATGTTCCTACACAAAACTATCTAGATATCGAAGGCCACCAGAGAACCGATCCACTCCTCGATGTTCTTGATAACCTTTTCACCTCAGGTAAATCCTATTTCAATAACGTTTTTAAAAACGCGAGATTAGATGGTATGACTGATTTAGTCGGTTATTCCAGAGCCAAGAACGTTCATTATGGTTCAAGAGGAGAAAATAGTTTCTTCCTTGATGCCACAATCCGTTTCGATGAAAAATCAAATTTAGATGATGAAAATAGATATGGTATTCCATACAATACAGCCGAAATTATCGACCAAAGAATGATGTATACCATTGAAAACAATCGCGTCGTGGCTCTTGCTCTTGAATTAGATGAGACATATAGCTATGGTGGCTATGATTACCACGCTATTTATCAAATCAATCACACCTATCAAGACTTAGATAACGAAAAATCACAAATCTTTGTTCCTGCTCTTAAGGATTACACAGAAGTGGACGATTTATTCGATCTCTAATCGTTAGTTGACTAACAAAAATAAACCCCAAATCCTAATTAAACGGAGGAGGGGTTTTATTATATTTACATATCTTAAGACCATTCTTGAAGAATGGGTCTCATTATGGTATATTTAATAGACACTTGTTGAAAGTGTTAGGAAGGAGAAGGACATGTTAAAGTACTCAATTAAGAGAGTAATTCTAGCGTTTGTAACAGCGTTCATTATCCTAACACTGACCTTTTTCCTTGTAAAATCACTTCCATCATCCAAAGTTATTGCCACTGATAAGAATGTTATCTATGCTTTCTACATGAACCAAGTTAAACTTGGTTATTGTACGGTTATAGAACATCCAGCGGTGGAAGAATGGGTTCCTACTGTCACACCACTTGATCGTGTTATTATCGGTAGAACTGAATATTTCTTCTATACCACACCAATTATTAAGCAATATTTCTCTTGGATTGGTAATATCGTCACTAAATGGGACTGGGGTACCTCCACAAAGGTTGAACCAGGTGCATCCGCCATTTTCATTATTGCCCAACAATTACCACCAACCGTCAGCGTTAACGTGATTTCCGTTATCGTTTCTGTGCCATTAGGTATCGGTCTTGGTATTTTAGCGGGCCTAAAGAAGAATACATGGGTCGACCATTTAATCTCTACATTAGTCATGGTCTTTATTTCCATCCCATCCTTCGTTGTTATTACGTTTATGATTCAGTGGTTCAGTTATCAACTGCAGTGGCTGCCTCCGGCTTGGGCGAGACCAGATGAAACTATATCTAAAAAGATTTTAGCGTACTTCATTCCAGTCATGTCCTTATCGTTTGGTTCTGTTTGTGGTTATACCAGATTCGTCAGAGCTGAACTTTGTGAAGTCATGTCCAGTGAATACTTATTGTTAGCGAGAACCAAAGGCTTAACCAAAAACCAAGCCATTGTCCGTCACGCTTTAAGAAACGCCTTCGTGCCAATTCTTCCATCTATCTTGGCGGAATTTATTGGTGTCTTTGGTGGCTCTATGATTTTAGAGAGTTTGTACGATATCCCAGGTATCGGAAGACTATACATCACCGCCTTGAACGCGCCTGACTATAACGTCTTAATGGTCGATATGGCGATTTTCACCACAGTCGGCTTATTAGCAGGCATCGTTACAGACTTATCGTACGGATTTATTGATCCAAGAATTAGAATGGGGGAAAAGAGATAATGTTTGAAGACAAAGATTTCGAATTATTAGATGAAAAAGCCCCTGTTAACGAAAACATCGTCGATGATGTGGAAATTAGTGATGATGATTTTACTTTGACTCAAATTGATGAATCCGTTCACGAACAAAGGATTCAAACCAAGCCAACAACCTTCTTAAAAGACTCATTAAAGAGATTTAGAAAGAATAAATCATCAGTCGTCGCCGCTTATATTTTAGGCATTCTTCTTTTGATGTCTTTCTTAGTGCCAATTATTGATAGAAATGACACCAGAGAAGTTCACGAAGACTATACTTTCTTAGCGCCTAAACTATTTAAGTCTGGTACAGGCTTCTGGGATGGCACTGCAAAATACAAGAATATTCCAGTTGATATTTCCGCCAATCCTAACCCAACTGGCACTCCTGAAGAAATCGAAGCCCAAAAGCAAGAAGACTGGTGGCCAGATAAGGATAGATTCTCTAATCATAGAGCGATTAGTAAGAAGAAATTCACTGACCAACAATATATCAACGACTCAACCGCTGGTGATTATGCGAAAGATGGTTACGTCCAATTCGGTTATTTAGGTAGCCGTAAAGAAGGCGAAGCCTATGACTTCACTAGTAGAGCCATTGAAAACTTAAATTTGAACAATAACTTATATCTTAATGTTTTTGATGTTTATGACGTCAATAAGATTCATTTAAGAGAAGGTAAAGATACTTTCGATACTCCAGATAACTATCACTTAGGTGAATGTGCTCTTTACTTCAAATATCAAGAAGAAGTGAATAGAGAAGTCTTTGATAAAGAAGTGCAATTAATCGATTATAAACTCGTCCATAACATTGGTAGTTTCGTCACCTCATTAGCAGAACCAAAACTCAATATTGCGGAAATCATTCAAAACGAAACTGGTCAAACCACATTCCAAAATGCCCAATTCGCTGTGAGAATGGTGGTGGACGGCAAAGACCGTAATACCTGTTCCTTAATTGGTGGTATTTCCTTTGAGTATGATAATGCTGCTGATGAAGAAACCCAAAAGAAGTTTGAAGCTATTTCCTTTACTAGTGCTTCCCCAGTCGTCGCTGTTGACCCAAATAGCGATAAAGTGAGAGGCAAAAAAATCGATTCCGGTAAAGACGAAGGCAAAACCAACTTTAAATACTGGACCTACTGGAGCAGTACTGATATTAGACGTGTTTATCTCGCAAAAGCCTATTTCTGTTCATTCACATATGACACATATGAAGCGGCCTTTGGTAAGATCGACCAAGATATTGCTCTTAAAGATTTAATCAATTATGAAAAAGAGGGCTGGATTTCATTAACTTCTGATGTGACTGGCCAATCAACTCTTTATGATACCGAAGATACTTACTTTGGCTATTGTTTAGACGTCAAGAACTTCACTTGTAAGATTCTTGAACCAGATAAATGCCCATTAGCGGAGCCAATCACTTTAAAAGATTTAGAAGAATACGAAAAGATGGCCGTCTATTATGATGAAGACTATGTCTATGGTTTCTTCCCAATCAAAGCGACGTTCTGGCAGTATAAGTTAAAAGGCTTAAAATCTATTCCAACATTCTTGATGGGTACAGATAGAAATGGTAGAGACTTATTTAAATATGTTTTCGAAGGTCTTAGAACATCCTTATTACTCGGCTTCTTAACATTTATTGTCTGCTTCTTATTCGGTTTAGCCTGGGGCGCCATCTGTGGCTATTTCGGCGGCACCGTGGACTTATTAATGGAAAGATTTACCGATATTCTAGCGGGTATCCCGTGGATTGTTGTCATGACCTTAGTTATCATCCATATGGGTAGTAACTTCTGGACGTTTGCCTTGGCCTTATGTATGACTGGGTGGATTGGTACTGCGGCTCGAACTAGAACACAATTCTATAGATTTAGAGGACGTGAATACGTTTTAGCGTCACGTACTTTAGGCGCGAGTGATGCGAGATTAATTACCAAACACATCTTACCTAACTCATTAGGCACAATTATCACTGGTGCGGTCTTAATGATCCCAAGTGTTATCTTCTCTGAAGCGGTTATTTCCTACTTAGGATTAGGCTTACAGAACATCGCTTCATTAGGTGTCATTTTATCTAAGAACCAGGTCTATCTAAAGACAGACCCATATCTATTGATATACCCATCCATTATCATCGCTTTAATTATGATTTCATTTAACTTGTTTGGTAATGGTTTAAGAGACGCGATTAACCCAAGTTTGAAAGGAGAAGAACAATAATGGAAAATAAAGAAATTGTTTTATCCGTTAAAGACTTAAAAGTTAACTTCTCCACAGACCATGGTTATGTCCAAGCGGTACGTGGTGTTTCCTTTGACTTATACAAAGGTGAAACATTATGTATCGTCGGTGAATCCGGTAGTGGTAAATCCGTCACCAGTAAAACCATCATGGGTATTTTAAGTGCGAATGGTCGTATCGCTTCTGGCTCCATCATGTATGAAGGTGAAGATTTAACCAAAGTTAGTGAAGATGAATTCCACCGTATCAGAGGTCGTAAGATTGGTATGATCTTCCAAGATCCTTTATCATCTTTAAACCCAATCATGAGAATTGGTAAACAAATTACCGAAGCTATGTTATTAAACGGCAACCATCTCAAAAAGATGAGAGAAGAAATCGTCGCTAATGAATTCGTTGCCTATAAAAACGCGATTACCGCTTATAAGAGCGAAGTGAATAAAGGTAAAGAAACCATTAAATTCTTAAAGAGCGAAAAGAAAAAAGAAATCGAAAGAATTAAAAACATCGCTAAAAACGAATCTGATGGTAAGATTTATGCTTTAAAGCAAGACTATGGTCTTGAAAAGGTTACTATTATCCACAAATATAAAGTGATGATCGCTGAAGCGGAAGACGCTTCTAAACGTTCAGAATTAGCTAAAGAAAGAGCGAATGCTTTAAAAGAAGCACACGATAACTACGTTAATGAAAAGAACGCGATTTTAAAGAATGCTAAAGAGCAACATTCTTCTAATAAAGAAAAATTAGCGAATCTTAAAAAAGACTTTAATCAAAAGATTCAACAAGCCAAACATGATAAGAACGCTAATAAGTCTGAATTAAAAGAAAAATATAAACCAATTATCGCTGAAACTAAAGCGGCTTACAAAGTAAAGAATAAAGAAGCCAGCGCTGTCGTTAGAGCGACCAAGCAACGCTATCTTGAAGAATACTACTATGAGTTAGAACACCATGTCGAACCAAGAAAAGCGTGGAAAAACTATCTCTCCAAAATCAAAGTCTCCAAAGAGGAAGCCAAACAAAAAGCCCTCAAGATTATGGAAGAAGTCGGTATTCCAAATCCAGAAACCAGATTCAGACAATATCCATTTGAATTCTCTGGTGGTATGAGACAACGTATCGTTATCGCCATTGCTTTAACCGCGGACCCAGATATCTTAATTTGTGACGAACCAACCACTGCGTTAGACGTTACCATTCAAGCTCAAATCCTTGAATTAATTAACCGTTTGAAAGCAGAAAGAAACATGACGTGTATCTTTATTACCCACGATTTAGGTGTTGTCGCTAATATGGCGGACCGTGTCGCGGTTATGTACGCTGGTAAGATTGTGGAATATGGTACAGAAGAAGAAATCTTCTATGATCCAAAGCATCCATATACTTGGGCATTATTAGCCTCTATCCCAGATGTTGATAGCAAAGAAAGACTTGATGCCATCCCAGGCACACCTCCAAACTTAATCTATCCACCTGTTGGTGATGCTTTCGCCTTACGTAGTAAATATGCGATGAAAATCGACTTTAAGAAAGAACCACCTTTATTCAAGGTGTCTGATACACATTACGCTGCTACATGGTTACTCGATCCAAGAGCGCCAAAAGTGGAAATGCCAGCGATTGTTAAAACACGTATTGAGACCGCTAAAGCGAATAACGCGGCGAGATTGGAGGGTAAATAATGGCTAGAAAAGTTACTTATCTTCCAGAATTAGTGGAAAACAATATTGAATTATCAGTTAGACACTTAAAACAATTCTTTAAGTTTGGTCATGGTAAATCCAAATTCATCACTAAAGCCGTCCATAATGTCAGCTTTGATATTAAGAAAGGTGAATGCTTTGGTGTTGTTGGTGAATCAGGCTGTGGAAAAACCACAACTGGTAGAACTTTAATCAGGCTTTACAAAGCTACTTCTGGTTCTGTTTATTTCAAAGGTTACCGTATTGTCGCTGGTAACAGATGGAATGAAAAAGAAATCAAGTGGAAGAGAATTAAAGCCCGTCGTAGAATCAAAGAACTACAAAACGAAATGAACGAAAAGGTTCATTCTTTAACTGACGAACAAGGCAACGCTGATTTTATCGCTAGTGAAACCGCGAAGATTAAAGCGGAATACGATCAACAAATCAAAAAGATTGAATCCGATTTAGCGGAACTTATCAAAGAACAAAAAGAAAAGATTGCGCAACACAATTACGATAACAGACACGTTGATAAGAAGCTCATGAGCAAGATGCAAATGATCTTCCAAGACCCTGTTGATTCTCTTGACCCTCGTATGACTGTTGAAGACATCATTCAAGAAGGCTTACATATTCAAGGTCAATACAATCGATTCGAAAACTCCCAGAAAGTGAAAGACGCTTTAATTAAAGTTGGTCTTTTACCAGAATATGCTTCTAGATATCCTCACGAATTTTCTGGTGGTCAAAGACAACGTATTGGTATCGCAAGAGCCTTAATTATGAATCCAGATTTCTTAATCTGTGACGAACCTATTTCCGCGCTTGACGTCTCCATCCGCGCCCAAATCATTAATTTATTAAATAATTTAAAAGATGAAATGGGTTTAACCATTATGTTTATCGCTCACGACTTATCCGTCGTTAAATATTTCTGTGATCGAATCGCGGTTATGTACTTCGGTAATATCGTGGAGATGGCGAGTAGTGATGAATTATTCAAACATCCATTACATCCATACACGAGGGCCTTACTTTCCGCTATTCCTAAGCCAGATCCACTTAGTGAAAAGGTCAGAAAGAGATATGTCTATAAGCCACAAGAAGAGCATGACTATTCTAAAGAAGCGCCATCCCTTGTGGAAGTTATCCCAGGACACTTCGTCATGGCCAACACTGAAGAGCTTGAAAAATATCGTAAGCAAATTAACGAAAACAAATAATGAAGAAGGGCAATGCCCTTTTTCTTTTCATTTTAATTTCTCTAAAACACAAGATAGTCATATTATCTATTTATTAAATAGCGTTCAATGTTATTATATGAGTGGTACATATCATAGTTAATTTAACTAACTTGTATTCGTCGTGAAACAAGATATGTGCTTTTAAAATGAAAGGAAAAAATATGAAGAAAAAATTATTGATTCCAATTTTTCTTGGCGCTTTAGCCGTTCCTCTTTGTATTCAACAACAAGCTGAAGGTTTAAACGCTCAATTCATCGGTGAGTACAGTTCCAGAAACGACTACATTGTTGCTGGTTCTGCCCTAAACGCTCAAATATGTGATGAGGGTTTCGTCCTTTTAAAGAATGAAGGCAACTTCCTTCCAATGGTTGGAAATGAAAAAATTTCCGTTGTTGGTAAGAGTTCCACAAACCTTGTTAGAGGTGGTGGTGGTTCCGGTAGTGGCCGTGTCAATGGTGAATCTGATATCGATTTGCAAAAATCTTTAAAAGATGCAGGCTTTGAACTCAATGCAGATTTAACAGCGTTTTACAAAAGCGAGGAAAGATCAGGCAAAGGTCGTTCTAATGGCAACGATGGTTGGAAAGGCAACTCTCAAGTTCAAATTGGTGAAACACCACTCAGCCTTTATGGCGAAGATTTATTAGCGACGCTTGATGAGTATAATGATTGCGCTATCCAAGTCATTTCTCGTGAAGGTAGTGAAGGTTGTGACGTCAAAGCGATTGATGCACGTGATTTCGATCCACGTAATGCTCATACCGGCGGTAATAACCAAAATACCCCAGATGATCCAATCTCTGATAGACACGCTCTTCAATTATCAAAAAACGAAGAAGATTTGTTTAACGAACTTCACGAACACACAGACAATATCATTATTTTGATTAACTCTGGCAACATCTTCCAATGCAATCTTTTTGAAAATGACCCAGCAGTCAAAGCCATTATTTGGATGGGTAATCCAGGCGCAGTTGGTACAGGTGCTATTGGCCGTATTTTAAATGGTGATGTTAATCCATCAGGCCGCACAGTTGATACATGGGCTAGAGATTTTACCTTAGATCCTACATATCAAAACTTCTCTGATAATGCGCAAACAAACGATCAAATCATTAAAGCGAATGACACTTCTTGGTTTGGCAAAACCGAAACATACGCGCCACAAGATACAATGTTCACCGCTGATGGTGACCCAGTTTTGAGTTATGGTACTGATAAAAACTATAAAGACCATGACGCTCCTCGTTGGGTGGATGAAGATGCCAAAGTCGTTCAAGGCGGTTTAAACGGCGTTAAACCATCCGCTTATGTCTCATATGAAGAAGGCGTTTATGTCGACTATCGTTATTATGAAACTCGCTATGCTGATATGGCGAAAAAGAGTAAAGGTAAAGCCGATAAATGGTACAACGGTAAAGATAAAGAAAAAGGCGGCGTTATCTATCCATTTGGTTATGGCTTAAGCTATACACGCTTTGAACAAGAAGTTGTTTCTTGTAACTACGCTAATAAAATGATTACAAGTGGCAACGCTCACATTGAAGTCGAAGTTAAAGTCACCAATACTGGCGGTATGCCTGGCAAAGAAGTTGTCCAACTTTATTGGAGAGCTCCATATAAAAAAGGCGGAATTGAAAAAGCCGATCATGTTTTATGTGCTTTCGCTAAAACAGATATGTTACAACCAAGCGAATCACAAACATTAAAATTAGATTTCTATAGCCAAGACGTGGCTAACTATGACTATAACGATGCCAATGGTAATGGCTTCAAAGGCTATGAATTAGATCCAGGTAAATACGAAATCTTATTAAGCAAAAACGCTCACGAAGCCTATGATTCCATTAAATTAATGGTGGGTGAAAATGGCATTCAATATGAAAATGACCGCATCACTGGTCATAAAGTTGAAAACCGTTTTACCGACAGAGGTTTCTATAACTGCTTACCAGCGGAAGAAGATATCGAATTTGAACAAATGAGCCGTTCTGATTTGGTTAAGACCTTCCCACATCACCCAACTTTTGAATCACGTTCATTAAAAGATGGCAGCCGTGTCGAAGAATTCTTCAACCACGAAGTCACTTTAGCGGACATTGAACTCGATAATCCAACTGGTGAATATATCCCAACAGTCCTTAAAAAGACCAAAGAAGAAATTCAAGCTCTTGGTTATTCACAAGCTACTAGCACAAATATCTCTGATATCAAATTCCCAGATATGTATAACTTAGATATCGATGATCCAAAATGGGATTTATTCTTAAATCAACTTACTTACGATGAATTATTGAAATTCACTGATGGTACAACTCAAAATCCAAGTATTAGCAGATTAAATAAACCAGAAACTGGTAGTAGTGATGGTCCTTCCCAATTCTTAATTATTTGGTGGGCTGGCGCTCCTATCGTGGCAGCAACATTTAATGTTGAATTGGCCAAAAAGCAAGGCGAAATGGTTGGCATGGAAGCCCACATCCAAGGTACATATGGTTGGGCTGGTCCTGCTGTCAACTTACACCGTTCCCCATTTGGTGGCCGTAACTTTGAATACTATTCAGCCGATCCATTCTTAATGGGCAAGATGGCTGGTCAAGTTGTGGCGGGTGCAACAGATAAAGGTATCTATTGTTACTTCAAACACTTTGTTGTTAACGATCAAGAAAAGAATCGTGAAGGTACTTCAACATTCTTAACAGAACAAGTGCTTCGTGAAATCTACCTCAGACCATTCCAAATCGTTGTTCAAGAAGGTAGAGCCACTGGTATTATGTCTTCCTATAACCGTTTAGGTTTAATGGAAACCGCGGCTAGCTATCCATTATTAACAGAAGTTCTCCGTGAAGAATGGGGCTTCAAAGGACACATCATCTCCGATATGACACATAGTGGTAATGGTAGTGTTAACTTCAAGTGCTATGAAAACGTTAACTGGCGTATTCTTATTGGTTGTAACCAACAATTAGACCAACGTGGTTTCAACGGTAATATCGAAGCGAAATGGAGCCCAACATTAGGTTGTCCAACTTTCAAAATCGGTAATGATACAGTGGAAGCTTATTCTTGGTGGTATGCTCTTAGAAAAGCAGCAAAAGGAACACTTTACTCTTGCGCAAGATCTGGTGCTACTTCCACTTCCATGATTAAGCCTTTAACTGGTACACAACTTTCTAACACAGAACGTGATGTGTTCGTTGGCGCAATCAATGAAGACGTTGATATTCAAATTACACTTCCAACAACGTTTGGTGGTAAGAACATTGCTGATTCTTCAATCGCAATTGACCCAACAACACCTCTTCCAGAGGGATTATCATTGAATAACAACGCAATCTCTGGCAAGGTTGATGCTGCTGTTAATCAATTCGTCCACCTCATCATTAATTTGACATATAGCGATCAAAGCAAAGCGACCGTTGGTTACTCCTTCAAGCTTTATATCCCAGCTGGTGCAATTGATGCAGAGTCAACCGAAATGCCAGCAGGAAAAGGCGGTTGTGGTGGCTCCATTGGCGTCACAATGATCGGTGTTGCGACACTTGGTTTACTCGCTTTTGGCGCTCTATTTCTCAACAAAAAAAGAAGAGTAACTGAATAGTTATTATTGCTTCTTAATCACATATCAATTTCAAAGCGGAACGTTCTTAGGGGCGTTTCGCTTTATTTTTTAACTAACTACAAAAATAAGTTAATATTTTTTAACAATCAGTTTGTTTAGCGCGTTTATAATCGCATCGTTCTTAAGAAATAGTTTTTAAAACTATATGAAATGATATGATCACTTTAATGCATACTTTGAATCTGATTTAAAATAATTAAGGTTCATTACTAGTAGGATAAATAGCTTTTTGTTTAGCACAAAAAATAACAAATAATTGTCCTGTTTAAATAAAACAATTTGTCTTGTAAAGGTATTCGTGCACGATATATATTAAATATGCACATGCATTATGAAACGATAGCATAATTAGACAGTTTCTTCGCTTGCTCTCAAATAGAGGCAACATAATAATGCAATTTACACTTCGAAAGGAAAAACGTATGAAGAAAAAAATTTTATTTCCAATTCTTCTAGCAGCAATGGCTTTTCCATTATGTTTACACAGTGAACCAGTCGGTTTAAACGCTGAATTCATTGGTAAATATGATTCTGACAGTGCCTATAAAGCTTATGGTTCTGATTTAAATAGCCGCATTGCTGACGAAGGCTTTGTCCTTCTCAAGAACGATGGCTTCTTACCAATGCAACCTGGTAAGGCCACATTAGCTGGTAAATCTGCTTTTAACCTTGCAAAAGGTGGCGCAGGTTCCGGTTCCTCATCCGCTAGTAGTGGTGTCAAAGACTATGACCTCCAAATGGCTTTGGAAGAAGTGGGCTTTGAAGTCAATACTACATTAAAAGAGTTCTATCGTAGGAAAAACTCAAGAGGCCAATGGGAAAACAATCCTGCTTCAGGTATTGGCAGAACCAATGGTAACGATGGTTGGAAAGGCAACTCTCAAGTTCAAATTGGTGAAACCCCAGTGAACCTCTATACTGAAGATTTAATTGCCAGTATGGATGAATTCAACGATGTTGCTATCCAAGTTATCACTCGTGAAGGTTCAGAAGGTTGTGACGTCAAAGCAATTGACGCTCGTGACTTCGATCCAAGAGCAAACGGTACAAACGTTGAGGCAACACCACTTGATGAAATTACCGATAAGCACGCACTTGAATTATCCGACAACGAAGAAGACTTATTACATTTGTTAGAAGAACATTTCGATAATGTTATTATCGTTATTAACTCTTCCAACATCTTCGAATGTGATGTCTTTGAAAAAGATCCAAAGGTCTCTGCAGTTCTTTGGATTGGTAACCCAGGTGACGTTGGCCCAGCCGCTGTTGGTAGAATTTTAGTTGGTGATGTCAACCCATCAGGTCGTACAGTTGATACATGGGCAAGAGATTTCAAATTAGATCCAACATATCAAAACTTCTCTGACAACGCACAAACAAACGATCAAATTATCAAAGCGAATGACAATTCTTGGTTTGGCAAAACCGAAACATACGCGCCACAAGATACAATGTTCACTCCAGATGGTGATCCAGTGATGAGCTTTGGTACTGATAAAGCTTATAGCAAGCACGAAAGCCCAAGATGGGTTGACGAAGAGGCTAAAGTTGTCCAAGGTGGTATCAATGGCGTTAAACCATCCGCTTATGTTTCATATGAAGAAGGCATTTATGTCGACTATCGTTATTATGAAACCCGTTATGCTGATATGGCTGCCAAAAACAAAAAGGCCGCTGATAAATGGTACAACGGTCAAGACAAAGAAAAAGGTGGCGTTGTTTATCCATTCGGTTATGGCTTAAGCTATACTTCCTTCGATCAACAAATCATGAGAGTCAGTCCTGCAAAAGACGCTATTCTCGATGAAAATAGTGATTTAATCGAAGTGACTGTAAAGGTGACTAATACAGGTACAGTTGCTGGTAAAGATGCTGTTCAATTATATTGGAAAGCTCCATACAAAAAAGGCGAAATCGAAAAAGCAGACCACGTCTTATGTGCTTTCGACAAGAGCGAACTCATTCAACCAGGACAATCACAAATCATGAACCTTACTTTCCATCTCCAAGATGTCGCTAACTACGACTTCAGTGATGCGAATGGTAATGGCTTCAAGGGTTATGAATTAGATCCAGGTGCATACGAAATTCTCTTAGGCAAAAACGCCCATGAATTCTATGGCCAAGTTACATTAAATGTTACTGAAAATGGTATTAAATACGAAAACGACCGTTTCACTGGCAACAAAGTTGAAAACCGTTTCACTGATAGAGGCTTCTACAATTCCTTACCAGGCGAAGACGATATCGAATTCGAACAAATGAGCCGTGTCGATCTCGTTAAGACATTCCCACATCACCCAACTTTTGAATCCCGTACTGTTAAAGAAGGCAGCCGTGCAGAAGAATTCCTTACTCACGAATACAAACTCGGTGAAGTCGATGTTGATCACAACTTCGAATACACACCAGAAGCTGCTTATAAGACAGAACAAGACGCAATCGATGGTAAATGGGAACAAAAGACACCATCTCCACGTACACAACTTTCTGCCATGAAAGGCGTCGATTTAGATGATCCAAAATGGGAATCATTCGTCAACGAATTCTCCTATAGCGAAATGCTCAACTACATCGAGTCTAATGGTATGGCTTCACCAGGCTTAAGTGCTATTGGCAAAAATAGCTTCAGCGAAGGTGACGGCCCACAAAAATTCAGCATTATGCAATGGGTTTCTTCCCCAATTATCGCTGCGACATTCAATCCAAGACTTGCTCACGAACAAGGTGAAGCCGTTGGTATGGAATCTCAAATCAATGGTAAATCTGGTTGGTGGGGCCCAGCGGTCAATACACACCGTTCTCCATTTGGTGGCCGTAACTTCGAATATTATTCAGCCGATCCATTCTTAATGGGTAGAATCGCTGCTGAAGTCGTTGGTGCTGCTACTGATAGAGGTGTCTATGCATACTTCAAACACTTCGCTACAAACGATCAAGAAAAGAACCGTGAAAGTGGTATCTCATACTTAACAGAACAAGCACTTCGTGAAATTTACCTCAGATCATTCCAAATGGTCTTTGAAGAAGGTAAATCCATGGGTGTTATGGGTTCCTATAACCGTTTAGGTTTAATGGAAACCGCGGCTAGCTATCCATTATTAACAGAAGTTCTCCGTGAAGAATGGGGCTTCAAAGGTGCGGTCTTATCCGATATGACCCACAGTGGTAATGGTAGTGTTAACTTCAAGTGCTATGAAAACGTTAATAACCGTGCTATCGCTGGTTGTAACTCTCAATTAGACCAACGTGGTTTCGGTGGTAACTCCGAATGTGAATGGAGCTCATCCGCTTTTGGTGGAAAAGGTGCTCCAGTTTCCAAACAAGCATACAATGGTTCCAAATTCACTTCCTATACATGGTGGTATGCATGTAGACAACGTATTAAAGAAATCATGTACATGTCCATCAATTGTACAGGTCAAAACCGTGGTTTAACCAAAGTTGTCGATGTCCAAAACGTTTCTAAGAAACTCGGTGAAGAATTCACCCTCAACGTTTTACCATCACAATATGAATCATATACTCCAAGACTCAATCAACGTTGCTCCTTACCAGAAGGCGTTGAACTCGAAAATGGTGCCTTAAGTGGTAAACTTGAACATCTTGGTTTATATAGAATTGATCTCATTCTTGAAAGTGGTTCTAATAAAGTGGCAGTTCAATTCATCATTGATATCGTGCCAGCAGAAGAAGAACTCAGTGAAGAAGTGATGGAAGAATTTGTCTATCCAAAAGCAAAAGGTGGCTGTGGTGGTAGTCTCGCTTCCGTAGGCGCTACCCTCGGATTACTTGCTCTTGTGGGTGTCGGATTCATCCTTCTCTCCCTTCGCAAAAAAGAAAGAGCTTAATCGATAAAGCACAATAAAAAAGCACAACTGCTAGGGTCAAAGCGGCCCTAGCAGTTTCGTGCATATCATCATATATTATTTCGAAGTAATATTATATATAATAAAATTGTTAATAAACCAACACCATATATCATCTAGATTATGGCGAAGTTATTATAAAAACCCTAGAAAGGAGAATGTTATTCAGCAGTTAAGCTAGGGTTATCTGAATAATTATTGTAATTATGAAAAAAACCGTACTCTTAGGTGTAATCCTCTGTTCGATGATGTTGGCCGCCTGCGGTGGCGGCAATGGTGGAAAAGATCCTACATCAAAAGTTCCTACTTCCACTAGCCAAACAACAAAAGGTCCTTACACCGTGAAATTCGACACAAATGGTGGTGCAGAAACCATTGAAGATCAAATCGTTCAACACAATGGTTATGCGACCAAACCTACCGATCCAACAAGAAATGATCCAGTGAAAGGCGCTTACCAATTCCTTGGTTGGTATGACTCCGATAACGCAATTTGGTCTTTTGAACTTTCTAAAGTGACCAAAAACATTACCTTGTCGGCGAAATGGAACGATAAGTACACCGTCACATTTAGTGGTGTTGAAGGCGCTCTTGCTACCCAATACATCAATAGAGGTGAAACATTAACCAAGCCAGCCGATCCAATCGCGCCAAGCGGCAAAACATTCTATGGCTGGAGAGCCACAAACAATGGTGGTCAAATTTGGGATTTCGAAGATAAGCAATTAAAATTGGTCATGCAAGATTTAACATTCGAACCATTATTTATTGATTCTTCTCTCCAAGCTCAAGCCCTTGAAGGTGAACTTTGCCCGAACATTTTAACAATGAAAGGTGCAACATATTCTGGTGGTTCTCAAGGTAGAGGTATGACTGCTCGTGATTCTCACAGCTCAATTAATGAAAACCCATTAAAAGCCTCTGGTAATTACATTTGGGATGAAAACCAAGAAGCAAGATATGCGACCGATTCCGATGAATATGAAAAGACATTCGGTGGCTTTGTCCACAATATGCACATTCAAGGCAACTTCTTAGAATGGGAATTCACCGCTTCTGAAGCTGCTAGCAATGTCGTTCTCGCAATGAGAGCTTGCGCTGAATATGGCTTAGATGGCCAAGACGGCGAATTAGTTTGCGCAATTAGCGATCAAAAATGTAAAGTCTACCTTAACAACGAATTAGTGGAATATGGTAACCTCAATATTCACAACGTTATTTTCAATAAGTACTTCACATTCCAAGACTATGTCTTAAACACCAACGTTTCTTTGAAAAAAGGTACAAACACCCTTAAGTTCCTCGTTGACAACAACGACTTCGTTGGTTCCGGTAACTCATTAGTTGCTCAAGCTCCAGTCTTTGACTGCTTCAAATTATTTACTTCTAGCACAATCGAATGGGCAGATGCTGATATTTCTGTCATGGATAAATAATTTAAAACTTAAAAACTTAAAGAGGATTTTTGAAAATGAAAATATTAAAAAAACTTCTTAAAGCACGTGTCTTCATTTGGGCAGGATTTACCGTTGTCTTACTTGTAGCGCTTGTTATTGCTAACAATGTTGCAGTCGGTAGATTTGCCCCAACTTTAGATCAAATCTTTGGTGGTAAGAGACCAATTACCGCTGATGGTGAAACAGATATTGATTTCGGCCAAGAATTTGAAACTAAAGATAAAGCTCGTGAAAACGGCGACAAAATCACAAAGAAGATTTGTGAAGAAGGCATGGTTCTTTTAAAGAACGAAAAGAAAGGTGACGTGCCAGCCTTACCATTACAGAAGGGTGCCAGTGGCAAGATTAAAGTTTCTGTCTTTGGCAAAAACTCCGTTAATCTAGTTTATGGTGGTTCTGGCTCTGCCGCTCCAGATAAGAACATTGAAAAGAAAACAATTTTTGATTCTTTATCAGCAAAAGATTTAGATATCGAATACAACCAAGTTCTTAGAGAATTCTATGAAGACAATTCCAAATCTGGTAAAGGCCGTAGTGAAAACCCAGCCATGGATAGCGCTTCCTCTTCTTTAACTTTAAAGATTGGTGAAACAGATCCAGATAGATTTACTCCTGAAGTCACTAATTCATTTAATGAATATGGTGATGCAGCGTTAGTTGTCTTCTCCCGTATCGCTGGTGAAACATGGGATTTACCACGTGTCCAAGATACAGAAGATGGCGGTGGTGACCCAACACGTCATTATCTCGAATTAAATAACTACGAAAGAAAGTTATTAAAAACAATTGCCCAATCCGGCAAATTCCAACACATCATTATTTTATTAAACGGTTCCAACTATATTGACGTCGGCTTCTTAAAAGAAGAAACCGCTAGTGGTACTGATTACAATGATTTTGGTAAATATGTCGATGGTGCTATCGTTATCGGTAGCCCTGGCGCTGAAGGTATTATGGCTTTAGGTGAAATTCTCACTGGTGCAGTCAACCCTTCTGGTCGCACAGTTGATACTATTTATACAAAATACGATAAGGATCCAACATGGCAAAACTTTGGTGGTAACTTCCAAGAATATAAAGACGATGGTGTTACTCCAGAAGCCTTTGAAGGCGACCAATATTTACAAGTTAAAAACAGCAAGCTTGTTGGTACAGACTTCTTCCTTGTTGAATACGAAGAAAATATTTATCAAGGCTATCGTTATTACGAAACCGCTGATCACGAAGCCAAAAATGGTAACTACGAAGGATTCGATTATAGCAAACAAGTCGTTTATCCATTCGGTTATGGCTTAAGCTATACAGAATTTGAACAAGAAATTACCAACGTTGCCGCTTTATCGGGCGCTTTAAATCCTGCTGAAACATTTGAAGTGAATATCAGAGTGACTAATAATGGCCCAGTTGCCGGCAAACAAGTCGTGCAATTATATGCCGAAGCTCCATATACCGCAGGTAAGATTGAAAAACCATACAAGGTTCTTGTTGGTTTTGCTAAAACAGATCTCATCAAGGCAGGCGAACACGATGATGTCAAGATTACTGTTAATCCATATGACTTTGCTAGTTTTGATAATCACGACGCCAATGGTAATGGCAATAAGGGCTGGGAATTAGATGCTGGTGAATACATATTCCATGCTGGCATCAACGCTCACGATGATTTTGGAACATTTTCCAAAACTTTAGCGAGTGACTATTTCTGGAATAATGACCCAGTCACAGGCACAAAAGTTGAACCATTATTCGATGACGTGACATCCCATATGAACGTCAACGAAAGCTTATCTCGTAGAGATTTCAAGAATACTTTCCCAAAAATGATTACTAAAGAAGAACGTACTCTTGATGCTGATGGTTTAAGAGAATTAAAGAACACCCAACGTTCCTATACTGAAAACGATGAACCAGCAGACTCTATGCCAGTCACCGGTTATACACCAGAATCAGGAACTTTAATTCAGTTAAAAGATTTATTCGGAAAAGAATATAACGATGCCAAATGGGAAGAATTCCTCAATCAAATGACTTTTGAAGAAATGTTAGCCATCTTCAACTATGGCTGCTATTCCACAAAAGATATTCTCCGTTTAGGTATTCCAAAAACCACATCTGTTGATGGTCCTACTGGCTTAGTGAGCTTCTTAGGTACCGTCTTAGACGTTGGCCAAAAACCTCCAGTTTATGGTTGCTGCTATTACTGCTCTGAATGCTTATTAGCGCAAACATATAACCTTGAATTAGCCACAGAACAAGCTCATGCCGTTGGTAATGAAGCTTTAATCGGTAACGAACGTGGTGATGGCTTATCATATCCAGGTTGGTATGCTCCAGCCGTTAACATTCACCGTTCACCATTCTCTGGCCGTAATACTGAATATTATTCAGAAGATTCTTGGTTAAATGGTAAGTTCGCCGCTAAAGTCATTCTTGGCGTCCAAGAAAAAGGTGTCTATGCTAACCTTAAGCACTACGCCTTAAACGACCAAGAAACACATAGAGACGCAAAAGGTATTGCTACATGGTGTGATGAACAAGCAATGCGTGAAAACTATTTAAGAGCGTTTGAAATCGCTGTTAAAGAAGGTAAACCACGTGGCTTAATGACATCATTCAACCGTATCGGTGTCGAATGGGCTGGTGGTAGCTATCGTTTATGCACAAAGATTCTTAGAAAAGAATGGGGCTTTGTCGGTTCAATTATCTGCGACTATAAGACAGAAGCTTCTGACTATATGGATAGCAGACAAATGCTCTACGGTGGTGGTGACATCAGTCTTTGCTCAGATGAAAAGATTATGCTTAAAACATCTGGTGGCGATTATGACAATGTCTCCAAGACAAATGCAAAAGACGTCGTTCTCTTAAGAAGAGCTGCGCATAATACTTTATATGCTTTAGCCAATTCTTGTGCGATTAAAGTCGACATCATTGGTTATAAGCCAGCTGTTTGGAGAGTGGTCCTTAATGGTGTTGAATGGGGTATTGTTGGTCTCTTATTAGTTTGGGGCTTCTTCATGATCTTTACCGCATTACGCGCTAAACCAAAAGCCAAAAAAGCTAAAAAAGGCCAAGTTTCAGAAGAAACTAAAGAAACTCCAACCGAAGAAAAGGTTGAAGCCGCTGAATAGCTAAAAAACAAAAATAAAAGGAGAGTTGTAATTGACTCTCCTTTTTCTTTACTCTTTTACTTACTGTTTTTTAAGATTGGCCTTAAGTATTGTTGAATGGATTCCTCTAAGACTTCGTTGAGCAAGAACGCCACTGTATCCATTGCTTGTTCTTCTTTTTCTACATCGACAGCGACATAATGAAGTTCAAGATAGTCATCGTTATTTAAATTAACAATATAGGCTCTAAACCATGGATTTTCTTCATTGAGTTTATTAATTAAGAAGAAATTATCATATGTCTTTTCAATCTTATCGAATGTGAGGAAGACGTGAATTGTGCCACTGGCGAAGAAGACCATACGAAGATAGACTGCTTTTTTAAAATATTTGCTCGCCACAAGTTCAGCGTGCATTGTTAATTCTTTAGAAGTTTCATTTTCAACTTGAAAACCAATTTTGGCTCCGGTTTCAAGGAGCTTTTCTCTTAACTTTGCTAGATTCATATCTCTATCATCCTTTTTTGTCGCTTTATTATAGCATTATTTACTTTTATTAATTAGAATAATATGGATATGAAACTAAGTATTGTTATTCCATGTTATAACGAAGCGAAAGATATCGCTTCAAATATCGAGAAAGTTAAGGCCTATCTAAAAGATAAAAAGATTGATCACGAATTAATCTTAGTTAATGATGGCAGCAAAGATAACACCAAAGAAGTAATTGAATCCATTGAGGGCGTGAGAGCGCTTTCCTATGAAAAGAATCGCGGTAAAGGTGGCGCGGTTAAATACGGCATTGAGTCCGCGACAGGCGATTACGTCTTATTTATGGACGCTGATTTGTCCACTGATATTTCCGCGATTGAAAAAGTCGTAGAGTTAGCGCCAAACTATGATTTAATCATTGGTTCAAGACACGCTAAAGGCAGTGTCATTAAGAAAAAACAGCCTTTCTTAAGAGTCTTTATTGGCCGTTGCTGTCGCTTATTAGTGAAGATGTTATTCCACACTAAATTTAAAGACACACAATGTGGCTTTAAAGCAATGAGAACAGATGTTGCTAAACAGATTGTAGCTAAGCAACAAGTTAATAACTTCGCTTTTGATGTTGAATATATCTATATCGCCAAATTAAATAACCTTTCAATGTATGAATTAGGTATTACTTGGAGCGATGACCGTGGTAGTACGGTTTCTCCTATTAAATCATCTTTAAAATTCTTTAAAGATATCTTCGCTATTAGAAAACATAAGAAGGATTATTACTTTGACGATAATAAACCAAAGAAAAACGGCAATGGTTTACTAGTCATCATGATGGTCGTTCTCTTCTTATTAGTGGTCGCCGCTTTAGTAATCTTCTTAGTCACTAAATCAAAGCACTAAAGATAATAACGTTTCATCTTTTAATAAGTTATCTAAATCTTCCTTATTGTTAATAGGAAGGTTTTTTGTTTTTTGATAGTACTGATTAATGACTTTATCAGTATAGATTTTAGCAAACTGATAATCGCCCTCTGTAGCGCCGTTTATTGTTTCCTCTAATAAAGTAATCATGCACCTTCTTAATAAGGCGTACATCGATGTATTGAGCCAACAATCGATGTCTTTATTAATTCTTTTTAAACTAACGAATAAAGGTAAGCCATCTTCTGGGTCATGCCAAAGATCCGCGAAGATATAATCATATTGATGATTCTTTTCAATATATTTAATCGCATCATCTTTGATAATCTTAATCTTTTCTTTATTGACGAACTTTGGCCAGATTAATTTATTAAATAATTCAATCACGTCTTCGTCCTTTTCAATAATGGTAATGCTTTTAACTTCTTTTTTAAGTGAAAGCATATATGGAACATAACCCATACCTAAACCGAGCACTAAAACGTGGCCTTTACCTTTATTAATAAAAGGTTTCATCGTCTCTATTTCATTAGGATTTAATGACATCCAAATATTATTGCCTTGGGTTAACGCTAAATAGGGGAATTTAGAAACGAAATAACCAATCTGACTAAACTCTTCATAGCCCTGCATTTTGATATCGTCATAGGCAAATAGTTGATAAGGATAATAATTGATATATTTCAAAGCATATTTCTTGTTCTTGCCTGAATCTTTAATAGCTTTAACATAAGGATTGTTTAAATAATCATTAGGATTAAGACGCTTCAAATTATTTAAAACATACTTTTCCATCACTTCTTGATTATCTTTATCATCCTTATTCAAACCCAAATAATCATAAAGGATATTTAAGATAGCTTCGTTTTCTGACCAGCCTTCTTTGATATATTGGTTAACTTCGTTAGGGTCGATAATATCGGTATAAGAAAAAACATTCATTAGCATATCCGCGACATTCATATTGATGTTATTAACGCTAATGATGTTTTGAATCTCTTTAAGTAATTCCGGATTTTTATCTATAACCATAATTAGATATTAGCAAATATATCGTGAATACAGTCAGTTATTTGGTCACAAACCAGTTCATATCTTCCTGTATACCAAGGATCTTCTATTTCATAGATGTCTTTAGTGTATTTATTAATGCGATAAATAATGTGTTTATAATCATCGAGCTGTCTTAACAATGAATAATAGTTTTCATCATCCATACAAAAGATGTAATCCGCTTTATCGTAGTCAGATTGTCTAATTCTTGTCGCTTGATGTGGAAATAAAGGAATGCCTCTTCTAATGAGCTCTCTTTTCATCGGAGGATAGACATCATTACCGATTTCTTCGCTAGATGTCGCGCGTATTAAGATATTAAAATCGCTTTCACGTCCCGCTTCTTTTAAATGTTTCTTCGCAATAAATGCCGCAGCGGGGCTACGGCAAATTGATCCATGACAAACAAAGATAATCGTTTTCATTATTCGAGTTCAAAGGCTCCTGTATAGAGTTGATAATAGGTGCCTTTTTGTTCGATTAAGGATTCGTGATTACCTCTTTCGATAATTTCACCATGGTCTAAGACCAAGATATAGTCAGCATTTTGAATAGTGGATAATCTATGAGCAATAACGAATGTTGTTCTGCCTTTCATTAATTGATCCATACCTTTTTGCACTAGTCTTTCGGTTCTGGTATCGATTGAGGATGTCGCTTCATCAAGAATCATGACTGGTGCGTCCGCAACTGCAGCTCTAGCAATAGAAATCAATTGTCTTTGACCTTGTGAGAGATTGGCACCATCACCAGAAAGCATGGTGTTAAAGCCTTGTGGCAATCTCATGATGAAATCATAAGCATTAGCAATCTTTGCCGCTTCATAAACTTCTTCGTCAGTAGCGTCAAGTCTTCCATAACGGATGTTTTCCATAACGGTACCTGTGAATAAGTTCACATCTTGTAAAATAACGCCTAAAGAATGACGTAGGTCATCTTTCTTAATTTTATTGATATTAATGCCATCATATCTGATCTTGCCATCAGCGATGTCATAGAATCTGTTGATTAAGTTCGTGATCGTGGTCTTACCCGCACCTGTCGCACCGACAAGAGCGATTTGTTGACCTGGGTGAGCGTAGACACTGACACCTTTAAGGACGGTCTTTTTGCCATCATAAGAGAAGTCGACATTATCGATAACGATATCGCCTTTTAACTCAGTGTATGTAATCGTGCCATCCGCTTTATGTGGATGCTTCCAAGCATAATCTCTTGTTCTTTCGCTCGTTTCTTCAAATGTGCCATCAGGATTCTTTTTAATATTCACTAAAGTAACATAGCCATCATCTGTTTCACTGATTTCATCAAGTAAATCAAAACACCTTGATGCACCAGCGGTACCCATAACCACGAATGTGACTTGTTGTGAGAAGTTACCAATATTATTGGTGAACATTCTACAAAGCATTAAGAATGGCACTAACAATAAGCCATAGAAGACATCAGGTGAAACTTCTCTAAAGCCAGTTAATGATAAGTTATATGTTCCTGGTGTGAGATATAGGATACAACCTAAAATCGCAATGAAAACATACATGAAGTTACCAATGTTACCGTTGATTGGCATCATGATATTACCAGCGATGTTAGCTTTAGTGGAGTTACCATATAATTCATCATTGACCTTTTCAAAGTCTTTCAAACTATCTTCTTCATGAGTGAATACTTTGATGACTTTTAAGCCTGTAATGCTTTCTTCTATCGCACCTTCAACTTTACTAACACTTGCTTGTTGAGCAACGAAGAAACGTGAGGCACGTCCACCGATTATCTTGGTATTTAATACCATCGCGACAGTACCTAAGATGACCACAAGAGACATCCAAATTGAAAGGAACAGCATGACCATTAAACAGCCAATGACAGTGACACCTGTGGAGATAATATTTGGTAAGGATTGTGAGATTAATTGTCTAATTGTATCAATGTCGTTTGTGTACAAAGACATAATCGCGCCGTTTTGATGTGTATCAAAATACTTGATTGGAAGTTTTTGCATGTGAGAGAACATCTTAATACGGAAAAGATTAAGATATTTTTGTGTAACAACCGCCATAGTTCTGTTCCATGTCCAAGAACAAATCACACCAAGACCATAAATACAGCTTAAAGCAATAAGTAATTGAGTTAAGTTTGTTTTAAGTGGAATGATATTAAGCAATGATGCGTTAAATGAACCAGTAAAGACGTGTGGTGCACCTTCAATAACGGCGTTTGTTACCACTTGTGTAATTAAACTAGCGAAAATACTGCCACATAAGTTGACAAGAATCGAAACGAATAAGGTAATTAACGAAATAATAAGTTCAAACTTAAAATGCTTCCAAAGGGATTTGATTAAACGCTTAATCGTGCCCTTCTTTGGTCTAGCATAAGATCTAATACGTGGACCTGGCATGTTAATTACCTCCTTTCTGTGTCTGTGATTGATAGACTTCGCGATAAATTTCATTGCTCTTTAAAAGTTCTTGGTGAGTGCCAATACCATCGATATTGCCGTTATCTAAAACGATGATTTGATCAGCTTCCTCAATAGAACTAATTCTTTGAGCGATGACAATCTTTGTCATATGTGGTAAGTCTTCTTTTAAGGCTCTTCTAATTAATTTATCGGTCTTTGTATCAACGGCGGAAGTGGAGTCGTCTAAGATTAAAATCTTAGGATTCTTTAAAATCGCCCTTGCGATACAAAGTCTTTGCTTTTGACCACCAGAGAAATTAGCGCCACCTTGTTCCACGACATGGTCTAAACCTTCGGCGTAGTGGTTGATGACATCTGGGATCTGCGCTATCTCAATAGCTTTTAAAATTTCTTCGTCTGTGGCTTCTTTGTTGCCCCATTTCATATTGGAACGGATAGTGCCGCTGAATAAGAAGTTCTTTTGGAGAACCATTGCCACTGAATCTCTTAACGTTTTTAAATCGTATTCTCTCACATCGTGACCACTGACAAGGATACGACCATCAGTAGTGTCATATAATCAAGAGATTAAATTAACTAATGTACTCTTACCAGAACCGGTGGAACCGATAATACCGATGAATTGACCTGATTTAATGGTGAAATCAAGATTGCTAACAGCGTAACGCTCCGCTTCTTTTTTGTATTTAAAGGAGACGTGATCGAAAATAACGGATCCATCTTCCATCTCTGTAATAGCGTTTTCTGGGTTCCTAATGGTTGGTTCTTCGTCTAAAACTTCACCAATACGTCTAATGGATTCAAATGACATGACTAACATCGTGACAATCATGGAAATCATCATAATGGACATTAAGATTTGAATACCATATGTGAGCAACGCGGACATTTGGGAAATAGATAATTTTCCATCCACAGGAACAACTTGACCTTTTTTATTTAGGCCAGGTACTGAAGTGGAGAAAATGATATATCCCGCGAGAAACATCGTAATCATATAGACGATGTGAATTGATGTGTTCATCAAAGGCGTCATTAAAGCGACAATCTTCTCCGCTTTGATAAAGTCTTTAGATAAGCTATTTGAGGCATTGGAGAATTTCTGATCTTCAAAGTCTTCCCTAACGAATGTTTTAACAACGCGCATACCTGCGACGTTTTCTTGTACTGATTCATTCAAAGCGTCATAGCGTTTAAAGACTCTTCTAAAGATACCCATCGCTAACTTAGCAAGGACGAAGAAAATAATACCGATGACAGGGATGGCTACGACAAAGATCCACGCCATATGGCCACCAGTGATAAACGCCATAATCGCTGAGAAGATGAGCATTAAAGGTGCTCTTACGACGATTCTAATGGTCATCGCAAAAGAGTTTTGCGCATTTGTAACGTCTGTAGTCATTCTGGTCACTAAACTTGAGGAGTGGAAGTGATCAATGTTCTCAAAAGAGAAACTTTCAACTTTTCGATATAAATCCTTACGAAGGTTTTTAGCAAATCCACTAGAAGCATAAGAGGCGAATCTTCCACCTAATATGCCGCATGTAATAGAAACAACCGACATGCCAATAATGATGATGAAATAAGGAATCAGAACTTTGATGCTTTCTGCAAATTCAATTTCATCAACAAGCTTTGACATGACAAAAGGTAAAGCACATTCAACAGCGGCTTCGCCAATCATAAATAAAGGAGTAATAATCGCGTAGATTTTATACTCTCTGACACTTCTTAATACTTTGAGAATCGCTTTGAACATCTCTTTAATTCCTTCGCAAAGATTATGTAGTTAGTTAATGAACTTGTCAATAAATATAATTTATTTTTCCACTCATAAATACTCACATCCGCAATACATGGATTCAATGCATCATGGAGGTAAGAATAAGCATTCGTATATTTATATACAGACCATTTAGTGTATAATGATTATGCTATGAAGAAATATGATTACCTTATTGTGGGCACCGGCCTCTTTGCCGCGACATGTGCTCATGAATTATTTAAACACGGTTATAAAGTTTTAGTGGTGGAAAAAAGAGGCAATGTCGCCGGTAATATATACACACAAGAAATCGAAGGTATTCAAGTTCATAAATATGGTCCGCATATTTTCCATACCTCAAATAAGATGGTGTGGGATTACATCAACCAATTTGCAAAGTTTAATAACTATATCAATATGCCAATTGCTTACTATAAAGGCAAATACTATAACATGCCTTTTAATATGAATACATTCCATCAAGTCTTTGGTGTTAATACCGCAGAAGAAGCGAAGGCGTGTATCGAAAAAGAGATTAAAGAAGCTAATATCAAGGAACCAAAAAACCTTGAAGAAAAAGCTATTTCAATGGTGGGAAGAACAATTTATGAAATGTTAGTCAAAGGATATACCCAAAAACAATGGGGTAGACCTTGTAATGAACTTCCACCTTTTATCATTTCACGTTTACCAGTGAGATATGAATATAACAACAACTACTTTAATGATGTCTATCAAGGCATCCCAATTGGTGGTTTCACTCAAATCGTCGAACATATGTTAGAAGGTATTGAAGTAAGACTTAATACTGATTATTTAGAACATCGGGAAGAATTAGATGCTCTAGCGGATCAAATTATCTATACAGGTGAGATTGATAAGTTCTTTAACTATTGTTATGGCGCTTTAGAGTGGCGTTCACTGAGATTTGAAGAAGAAATATTAGACCAACCTGATTATCAAGGCACAGCGGTTGTGAACTATACAGAATATGAAATTCCATATACTCGTATCGCTGAGCATCAATATTTTGAACCAGGACAAAAACATAACAAAACCGTCATCACCAAAGAATATTCCAAGACTTGGTCAGTCGGTGATGAAGCCTATTATCCAATTAATGATGCAAAAAATAGCGAACTCTACGCTAAATATAAAGCCCTCGCAGAAACTAACCCCAAAATACATTTTGGAGGACGTCTAGGAACCTATTCCTACTACAACATGGATGTGGTTATAGAGAAAGCTTTGCAATTAGTAGAGTTTCTTTTAACTAAATAAGTAGTATGATTGTTGCCGGGAGAAAACAACAAGCCTTATGAAATACATTACATTCACAATTCCTTGCTATAATTCTCAAGATTATATGCGTCATATTATCGATAATCTCGTCGCTGTGGGCGAAGATATCGAAGTCATTATCGTTAACGATGGTTCTAAAGACGATACTGGAAAAATCGCTGACGAATACGAAAAAAAGTATCCAACAATTGTTAAAGCCATTCAAAAAGAGAATGGTGGTCATGGATCAGGCGTTATGGCTGGTATCCGTAATGGTACAGGACTTTATTACAAAGTCGTCGATAGTGATGACTGGGTCGAAACTGAAGACGTCATCAAGATGCTTGATTTAATCAAGAAACACTTAGAAGAAAAAGAAGAGATTGATTTATATATCTCTAACTATGTGTATGAGCATGCTTCTGATAATACACAATATCAAATGCATTATCGTTACTGTTTACCAGTGAATAAAATCTTCACATGGAATGAGATGAAACATGTGAAATTAAGCACCATCTTCTTAATGCACTCATTAATGTTCCGCTTAGATGTTTTAAAAGAATCTAAGATGGAATTACCAAATCATACATTCTATGTTGATGATATCTATGCTTATATCCCTCTTCCATACTGCGAAAAGATCTATTATAACGATCTCGATTTCTATCACTATTTCATCGGTAGAGCGGATCAATCCATTAACTTTGGAACAATGTGTAAACGTTACGATCAGCAGATGCGTGTATTTGAAATCATCTTCAACGGATTCACTTTAAAAGAGTTAAAAACATTCCCAAAACCACTTTATAAATATATGTTCAAATGGGTGATGACTATTATGGCCATTACCACGATGACCATCATTGGCACTAAAGAAGATAAACCAATGCGTAAGGAAGAATATAAGAAATTCTTAAGAAGGTTGAAGGCTAGCGAAAAGAAACTCTATAACAAGGTTCGCCATCGTTCATTATTGTCTTTGGTGCTTAACATTCCGACATACAATATCAAATCATTCTTATGTAGAAAGGTTTATACCCGTTATCAAAGAAAGATGAAGCTCGGTTAAAGAAAAGATAGGCTAATGCCTATCTCTTTTTTATTCTGCTATTTCTTGTGGGGCTTTCTTTCTTTGAACTCTAACCAGTTGATAACTACCAAAGGCACACGCTCCTAAGACAAGGAAACCGATAATCATTTCTAGCCACATTGGCATATATTGATCGATGCCTGCAACAGCTTGTCCTGCCCAGACTTGATAATATTTGAAGATTTCATAGTTAAAGAATAAGACAAAGACTGAACCGGCAATAAAACCAATAATGGTGTAGAAGGTTTCTATACGCCACTTTCTTAAAAGAACATTCATAATCTTAGAAACTAAGACCACACCGATTAAACAACCGATGGCAAAGCAACCAACGACCCCTAATAAAGGAAGAATTAAACTGGCGTCACCCTTTAAAATCGCTTTTGCGGAACCTTCAACAAAATCAATTAATGGACGATAGAAACCGATAATTAATAAAATTAATGAGCCTGATAAACCAGGTACAGTTAAAGCAACCGCGGCAATCGCGCCTATTGGGATTAAAACTAGATATAACCACCAAGGTAATTTGATAAATAATCCACTCACTTCAAAGCCGTTTGCCCCGGCAATGACACTAAGAACACCTAAAACGATGACAAAGATAAAACCAATCACGATTAAGATGATGGCTTTCTTGTTTAACTTTTCATCTTTGACTTCGTCTGTGATACCAGGGAATGAACCCACTAAGAAACCTGCGAATAGGCACATCAAGACAAACATGAAGTGACTAAATGCGATGTGGAATAAAACAATACAAATAGCGACCGCTAATAAAACACCAATTAAGATTGGGACGAGAATGGATAATGCCCAACCGAATTTCTTTCTGAAATTATTAACAGCGTTAATGATATCCTCATAAACTCTAAAGATAACGGCAATAGCCGCACCGGAAACACCAGGTATGGCGGCACCCGTACCAATAGCCATACCGGCAAAAAACTTTTTAAACCATGCTTTAACTTTCATACAGATATGAGTATACAAGAGTCGTTCATTTATTTAAAGTGCGCATAACGTATAAATGTGTTGTATAATAAGCGCACGAGATTGATATGAAACTAATTGTTGGTTTAGGTAATCCTGGCAAGAAATACGAAGGCACTCGTCATAACATGGGTTTTATGGCGGTCGATCTTTTAAGCGACCAAGCGGAAATCGATGTGGATAAAGAAGTGTTTCATGGCTTAATGAGTCGTGGAAAAATCTTCAACGAAGATGTCATTCTTTTTAAGCCAACAACATTTATGAATCTCTCAGGGACAGCGGTACAAGAAGTTGTGCATTATTTCAAAATTGCACTTGAAGATATCGTTGTCATCTATGATGATATGGCTTTAGCGCCAGGTGTGATTAGACTTCGTAAAGAAGGCTCTTCTGGTGGTCATAAAGGAATGCAAAACATTATTGATTGTTTATCAACCGAACAAATCAAACGCATCAGAGTGGGAATTGGTGAACCAGGTGAATGGGACAACGTTGACTTTGTCTTATCTAAACCCCTCAAAGAAGAAGCGCCTTTGATTGAAGAAGCAATTGCTAACGCAGTAAGAGCAGTAAAGGAGTACTTAAAGTCTGATTTTGATCGGGCGATGAACAATTATAATTAAAGAGGTGATTATTTGAACCTTTTTGAGAAACTCAAAACGAATAGTATTACCCCCCTCCTAGAAAGGAAAAAGGGGCATTTTGTCGTTGACGATAATAACGGAATCTCACTTTTAATTGCCTCCAATTATAAGGCAAATAAAGGTTCATATTTAATCGTTGCCTCTAACTTATTTAAGGCCCAAAAAATCTATTCCTCATTAGTGTCATTCTTATCTAAAGACGATGTCTTATTATTCCCAAGCGATGAACTCATTCGCGCGGAGACGATTGCCCAATCTAAAGAAATGTCTGCGCATCGCTTATACGTACTAGACGAAATCTTAAAAAGAAAAAATGTTATCGTTATCGCTAACTTATCAAGCGCTTTACGCTTCTTGCCAAGCCCAGCCTTATTTAAGAGCAGTACTTTTGAACTAAAGGTGGGTAACCATTACCACATCGCTGATATTAAAAAGAAACTAGTAATGGATGGTTATTCACTTGTGAATAAAATTGACCAATCATTGCAATTTGCAATCAGAGGCGATGTCTTAGATATCTTCTCGGTTAATAATGATTATCCAGTACGTATTGAATTCTTCGATGATGAAGTGGAAAGCATTCGTTATTTCGATATTGCAAAGCAAACATCGATAGAATCTCTTAATAAAGTAACCATCTTGCCTGCTTCTGATATCTTGTTGACCGAAGAAGAAAAGGCCAAAGGTAGTGAAAAGTTATATGCCGCTTTAGAGAAGGAACAAGAGGTTCTCTCATATAGCGATTTTGAAAAAATACGCGACACAGTAGATGATTTAGCCTTCAGGTTAAGCGAAGGAACGATTGATGAGAGTCTCTATAAATATTATGGATTCTTAACTGAGAACCATTATTCAGTCTTTGACTACTGCCAATCCTTTACCAAAGTGTTCGTGGATTTACCAGCGATATATAGTTCCCATAGTATCTTACAGAATGACTCTCACATGTATTTAAGCGAGCTATATGAGAATCAAAAGGCTCTGCCTAGATTAGAAATCTATCAGAACCTAGAAAGAGTCGCTAGTATCAAAGATAGTATTACGACATCGTCGTTGATTGATTCACCAGAAGCGGTAACTGTTCCAATTAAAAATGTCCCGTTTCAAGCCAGTAAAGCCAATGATGCAATTAATATCATTCAATCATACTTATCTGATAGGTATCAGATAGTTTTGGCATTAAATAATAAAGAACATATCTTCACGATAGAACAATTATTAGATTTCCATCATTTGCCATATCAAATCGTGGATTCCTTTAATCTTCCTAAGCAAGGAAAGATTGGTATCAGCTTAATCAACCTTCCAAGCGGATTCGTTTTAACAGACGAGAAGGTTGTATATCTAACAACCGCTGAATTGTTTAACGAGAAAGTCAGAACCGCTAGATTTGATAACAGATTTAAGGAAGCTACAATCCTAAGAAGTTATGAAGAATTAGAGCCTGGTGATTATGTCGTTCATGAATATCAAGGTATTGGTCAATTCGTTGCTTTGCAAACCTTAGAAGTTGAAGGTGTCCATAAAGACTATCTTAAGATAGCTTATTGGGGTAATGAATTCCTCTATGTTCCTTTAGCACAGTTCCAATTAGTGAGAAAGTACCTTGGCAAGGAAGGTATGACTCCGCGTTTGAGCCATTTACACAGTAAAGATTGGGAAAACACTAAAAAGAAAGTCAAAGCTAGAGTTAATGATTTAGCGGAACGCCTAATGCAACTATATGTTGAAAGAAGTAAAGTCAAAGGCTTTGCCTTCCAAGAAGATGATGAGTTCCAAGAAGCTTTTGAAAATGAATTTGAATATCCATTAACTAGAGATCAACAAAGAGCGTTAGATGAAATTAAGAAAGATATGGAATCAACTTCACCAATGGATAGGCTCCTTTGTGGTGATGTTGGCTTCGGTAAAACCGAAGTGGCTTTTCGCGCGGCTTTTAAGGCCATCTTATCAGGTAAACAAGTCGCTATCTTGTGTCCAACTACATTATTAGCGAGACAACACTACGAACTAGCGCTTAAACGTTTTGCTAACTTTGATGTCAATATCGCCATCTTCTCTAGATTAGTAACCACTAAAGAACAGAAGAAGTTTTTAGAGCAAGTGGAAGAAGGAAAAGCCCACTTAATTATAGGCACGCATCGCTTACTTTCTAAAAATGTCCACTTTAAAGAACTAGGCTTATTAATCATTGATGAAGAGCAAAGATTTGGTGTGGAACAAAAAGAAAGAATCAAAGAACTTAAGAACAACATTGATGTTTTAACATTAACGGCAACTCCTATTCCAAGAACATTGCAGATTTCTTTAATCGGTGTGAGAAGCATGTCAAAGATCGATACTCCTCCACAAGATAGAATGCCAATTCAAACATATGTGACACCATTTAAAATGGATGTCGTTAAAGAATTAATCGAAAGAGAATTAGGAAGAAACGGACAAGTATTCTTCTTACATAACAATATATCTACTCTATATAATAGAGTATCAGTCTTACAAAAGATGATGCCAAACGTCACTTTTGGTGTGGCACATGGCAAGATGGACCGTGAAGATATCGAAGATGTGATGATGCGTTTTTATGATGGCGGCATTGATGTTTTAGTGTCCACATCCATCATTGAGAATGGGATTGATGTGCCTAATGCGAATATGATTATCGTTGAAGACAGTGAAAACTATGGTTTGTCACAGTTGTATCAAATCAAAGGCAGGGTGGGTCGCTCAAGTCGCATTGCTTATGCTTACTTAATGTATAGTGAATACAAAGTATTAAATGAAAAAGCCCAAAAGAGATTAAAGGCCTTACAAGATTTTACCGAACTTGGTAGTGGTTATAAGATTGCCCAAAGAGACTTAATGATTAGAGGCGCTGGTGATATCTTAGGTCCAGAACAAGCGGGATTTATTGACTCCATAGGTTTAGACATGTATATCAAACTCTTAAACGAAGCCGTGAAAGAGAAGATGGAAGGCAAAACAGAAGAAGAAACAGTGGAAATCAATCCAACGCTTAATGTTGATGCCTATATTCCTAATAGCTATGCTAAAGAAGGAGATAAGATTGAACTATATCAAGATATTTTGCACGCTCCTTCTATAGAAGACTTGTTAGTTATTAAAGAAAAGACCAGAGATATCTATGGCCGTTTACCAGAAGAAGTCGAAGCATTATTTACTAAGCGCAATATCGATTTATTGATGAGAGAGTCTAAAGTTTTAAAACTCGAAGAGAAGCCAAAATTCGTGGAAATCCTTCTTGGAGACGACTATATCAACATCAAAGGAATCGGAAATATCTTATTTGAAGCGTTAATTCCATTTTTAGCTTCGGTAAAAATCAGTTATGCTAATAATGTATTCAAAATACTTTTAACAAAGAATAAAAAATGGATTTCTGATTTAGAGAATATTCTCAAGAGTCTTCTAGAAATCCAAAAACACTTTGTGATTAAGGAAATTGTATAAAATGAGACTAGACTTAGTTTTAAAACAATCAGGATTAATTAAAAGAAGGACTGTCGCTAAAGAATTAGCGGAGCGTGGTCGTATTTTAATTAACGATCGAGTGGCCAAACCATCTAGCGAAGTAAAAAGCGGAGATCTTTTAGAACTTCGCTTAGGAAATCGCGTTTTAGTAGTCGAGATATCTTTCGTTGAAAGATTTAAAAGGGAATTCCCAACTTATAAAGAAGTATTAACAAAGAAGGTGAATAGTGATGCTTAATTTAGAAAAAAACAAAAAGTACTTATTGGCGTGTTCATTTGGACCAGATTCAATGGCCTTGTTTGATATGTTATTAAAAGAAGGTTATCGATTTGCAGTCGCTCATGTCAATTATCATTTAAGAAGCGAATCCGATGATGAAGAGATTGAATTAAGGAATTATTGCTTAACTCATGGCGTTGGAATCTTCGTTAAAAGTGTAAGAGAGAATCTTGGTGATAATAATCTTGAAGCTAAATGCCGTGATATCCGCTATAACTTCTTTATTGATGTGGTCAAACAAAACGGCTTTGATGCCTTGCTTGTTGCCCACCAAGAAGATGACCTAATTGAAACTTATTTAATGCAAAAAAGGCGTAAAAACCTCGTTAATTATTTCGGAATTAAGGAAATTTCCTATTTTACAGATGTCGAGATTATCAGGCCATTATTGAAGTATCGCAAGAAGGAATTATTGATCTATTGCCGTATGTTCAGTGTGCCTTACGCTATTGACAAAACAAACCTTGAAGATCACTTCCTTAGAAACCAAATCAGACATAGTGTCGTGGAACAGATGTCTGTGGAAGAAAGAAAACAAATCTTACAAGAGATTGATTCCGAAAATAAGAACCTCGCTGAGATATTTGATAAGATTTCCAAGATTAATTCTAATAAGATTGAAGATTATAATAGGTTAAATGATACAGAGTTCTTATACGCTATCGTGGCCTTAGGACGTAAGATTAAAGCGGACTTTACCATTTCCAAAGAACAAGGCGAAGAATTACGTAAAGTTCTTAATTCTGATAAACCGAACATCTCCTTAACTGTAGATGAACTATGTTTCTTGAAAGAATATGACTCATTCACCATTAAAGAAGATGCTGCGTCATGCGATTATGAATATAAACTTGATGCACCAGGCAAATTAGATACTCCTTATTTCTCCTTAGATTTCAATGGTGATACTTCTAACAGAAATGTTTTCCCAGATGACTATCCTTTAACTATTAGAAACGCTCGTCCAAACGACGCTTACAAGATTAAAGATTACGAAAAGGAATTAAGAAGATTATTTATCGATTGGAAGATGCCTGTCTCTTTAAGAAATCGCTGGCCAATAATTATTAACAAAGATGGCATTATTGTGTATGTTCCACGCTATAGAAAAGATTTCATCGTGGAAGAAAACATGAACTTCAAGGTCAAAATTTAACATTTAAGCGTTTTTCTTTTTATAAATAAAGAAATTATAGTAAAATAAATCAACACTGCTTGAAGGAGGAAATTGTATGGACGAAGAAAACAGACAACCGAGACCGGGTGTATCCAGAAGTTTTATTTTCTCTATTTTTATCGTCGCGGCTATTATTGCCTTAGTCGCTTACTTCATCTTTTCTAACTCAAATACCGCTACAACGCTTGATGATAAGTATGCTTTCATGAACTATCTTTACAATGGTCGTGTTACTGAAGTTCAAGTTGTTTCCGGCGAGAACTTTACTACCGTTAGAGGTAAATATTTTACTGATGACGCTAGGAAGACCAAGGCTAATTACACAATTACATTTGATGGTGGTGTCTTAGACACACCAAACGCATGGTATGTTGCTGACTTTAACAACGATGGTACTATTGATGACAAAGACGTTTGTACATTAAGAGATATCATTGGTCATGCTTATCAAACATACCACGAAGATCCAGTTGTCAAATTCAAAGAAAACAATACTGCTAATCCATATAGCGTTTCATGGTGGGATCAATGGGGTCCAACAATCATTTTGATTGGTGGCTCTGCCCTTATCATGATCTTCTTGTTATCCAGAATGTCATCCACCGTTAATGGTGCGAATAGACAAGCAATGGATTTTAATCGCTCACGCGCAAGAAAAGCTACTTCCAAAGTTAGATTCTCTGATGTTGCTGGTGCAGATGAAGAGAAAGCTGAAATGGAAGAACTTGTTTACTATCTAAAAGATCCAAGGAAATTCACCAGATTTGGTGCTAAGTTACCAAAGGGTGTCCTCTTAGTGGGCCCTCCGGGATGTGGTAAGACCTTACTTGCTAAGGCTGTTGCCGGTGAAGCTGGCGTACCATTCTTCTCTATTTCCGGTTCTGATTTCGTTGAGATGTTTGTCGGCGTTGGTGCGGGACGTGTACGTGATATGTTCCGAATTGCCAAAGAAAATGCCCCATGTTTAGTCTTCATTGATGAAATCGATGCTGTTGGTAGACAAAGAGGTGCTGGTTTAGGCGGTGGTAACGATGAACGTGAACAAACACTTAACCAATTACTTGTTGAAATGGATGGCTTTAATGATAATTCAGGCATTATCGTTATCGCGGCCACTAATAGAGACGACGTTTTAGACCCTGCTTTATTAAGAGCTGGTCGTTTCGATAGAAAGATTACAGTTTCATTACCAGATAGAAAAGGTAGAGAAGCGATTTTCAAAGTTCATGCTCGTAACAAGTTCTTAGAAAACGATATCAACTTTGAAAACATTGCTCGCCGTACTGTTGGTTTCTCTGGTGCTGATATTGAAAATATCATGAACGAAGCTGCCATTTTAGCAGTCCGTGCCAATAGAGATAAAATCTCTGTTGATGATATTGATGAAGCTATTGATAGAAGAGTAGCGGGTCCTGCTAAATCTTCTCGCTCTTTGAGCGAACACGAAAAAGAAGTCGTGGCGTATCATGAAGCAGGCCATGCGATTATTGGCTTAAGATATCCTCATTCCGATAAGGTTCAAAAGATTACAATCATTCCTCGTGGTAATACAGGCGGCCATGTCCGTATGACACCTGAAGAAGATCGCTTCTTATTGACTAAGAAAGAATTAGAAGCTCGTATCGTTGGTTATTTAGGCGGTCGTTCCAGTGAAGAAACATTCTTCGACGATGTTTCTAGTGGCGCTCAAAACGATATCGAAGTCGCTACCCAGATTGCGCGTGTCATGGTGTGTGAATTAGGTATGTCTTCCTTAGGACCAATCCAATATGAAAGAGATACCGGTAGTGTCTTCTTAGGAAGAGACTACACATCAACCCAAAAGAATTTCTCTGTTGAGACCGCAACAAAGATTGATGCTGAGATTCGTGCCATTATTGAAAATGCTCACAAAGAAGCTCTCAAAGTCATCAAAGAAAACAAGGAAGATGTAATCTTGCTTGCAAAGACTTTGATGGAGCATGAACAAATCACCGCTGAAGAAATCGATTACTTAATGGAAAATCGTCATCTAAAACGTGATGAAAAGAAAATTGAAGCTGAAGCGCAAAACGAACAGACGGTAGAAGAACCAAAGGTTGAAGCTCCAGCTGAAGAAAACAAATAATTAATTAGGAAGGTGAAAATCCTTCCTTTCATTATGTGGAAATTAGGCAATATTGAAATCAAAGGAAGAATCGTTCTTGCCCCAATGGCAGGAATCACAAGTGCAGGTTATCGAAAATACCTCAATTCTTTTGGTGTGGATATCTGTGTTACCGAGATGGTTTCTGATATGGGCCTAATCTACAAAAATAAAGAAACAGAAAGCTATGTGACCTTCGATAAAGATCAAGTAGTTACCGGGGTCCAATTATTCGGTTCAAACCCGGAAAATATCAAAAAAGCCACGGAAATAGTCCTACAATTAAACAGAAATATCGATTTTATTGATGTGAATATGGGGTGTCCAGTTCCAAAGGTCACAAAGACTGGAGCGGGCTCTTCTTTAATGCTCCATCCAAAGCTTGCTGGAGACATCATCAGGGCTATTAAAGAGGCCACAAATAAGCCAGTTACTGCGAAGATTAGATTAGGCTATAACGAGGTTAACTTTAAAGAGGTCATTAAAGAACTTGAGGCCGCTGGTGTTGATGCAATTGGCATTCATGCCAGGACTAGAAAAGAACTCTATTCTGGTGAACCTCACTACGAACTACTCAAAGATTTAAGAAAAGAAATGACAGTACCATTGATGGTATCTGGAAACATTTATACGCTAGATGACGCGATTAAAGCGTTAGAAATCACAGGAGCGGAAGCCGTGATGGTGGCTAGAGGTGGTGTTGGTAACCCGTTTTTGATTAAGCAAATCAAAGCTTTTTATGAAACAGGTGAAAGATTACCTAATCCTTCTTTCTTAGAACAATGCGAGTATTGTTTGGAACTTGCTAAAGCAATGGTGGAAGAAAAAGGTGAATTAACTGCGATGCGTATTTATCGTAGTATTGCCCCTAAATTCTTTGCGGGGTTCGCTAATTCAAGAACGCTTAGAACGGTCTTAGCAACGTCATTAACCACATACCAATCACTCATCAATATATTGGATGAATTTAAGCAGGAATATTTGAAAATGTAATTTTGACTTTTTTGAGTCAAAAAACTCGTATATAGTATTAACGTGCATTCAAAGGAGCAGCATTATGAACATTAATGAATTAAACGACCAAGAATTAAACCGTCTTGAGAAACTCAAAAAATACCAAGAATTAGGTTTAGATCCATACGGACAAGCCTTCAAAGTTTCTAATTCCTTCCAAGAAATTAGAGAGCTTTGCGCTAAAAAGAATGCTGCTAAATTAGAAAAAATGGACTTACATGTTTCTGTGGCGGGACGTATTAAAGCCATCAGAAAAATGGGTAAAGCCTCATTTATGAACATTCAAGATAAGACAGGTAATATGCAAGTCTACTTATCTTTAGATAACTTAGGTAAAAAGAACTATGAACTTTTCAAGATGGCCGATATCGGTGATATCGTTGGCATCAAAGGTGTCATGAATCTCACTAGAACTGGCGAATTGACTATCAAAGCCAAAAAGTTCATCCACTTAACTAAGTGCTTACACCCATTACCAGAAAAATTCCATGGTTTAACCGATGTTGAAGAACGTTCTAGAAGAAGATACCTCGACTTAATCATGAATGATGAAGCTCGTAAAGTTGCCTTCATGAGGCCACAAATCGTTCGTAGTATCCAACGCTTCTTAGATGGACAAGGATTCGTTGAAGTTGAAACTTCAATTCTTTCGCCAACATTAGGTGGTGCCGCTGCTCGTCCATTCGTTACCCATCACAATACTTTAGATAAAGATTTCTACTTAAGAATCGCTACTGAACTTAACCTCAAACGTTTAATCGTTGGTGGTATGGAAAGAGTGTATGAAATTGGTAGATTGTTCCGTAATGAAGGTATGGACGCTTCCCATAATCCAGAGTTCACAAGTATTGAAATCTATCAAGCCTATACTGACTTAAAAGGTATTGGTGCTCTTACTGAAAAGATGATCAGAAATACCGCTAAAGAAGTTACTGGCTCTGCTATAGTGAAATACGGGGACCGTGATATTGATTTCAAATCACCATTCAGATGGATTTCCATGAATGATTTGATTAAAGAAAAATGTGGAATCGATTTCAAACAAATCAAAACATACGAAGAAGCAAAAGCCTTAGCAGATCAAAAAGGTTTACGTTTAGACAAGTTCAAAAACACCGTTGGTTATGTCATGAATGAATTCTTTGAAGAATACTGCCAGGCAGATTTAATCCAACCTACCTTTGTTTATGAATACCCAATCGAAGTTTCTCCATTAACCAAGAAAGAAAAAGATCCAAGATTCGTTCAAAGATTTGAATTATTCGTTAATGGCAAAGAACTCGCTAATGCTTATACAGAATTAAATGACCCAATCGATCAAGAACAAAGATTTGCCGCTCAACTCGAAGCCAAGAAACTAGGCGACGAAGAAGCTAGTGAAATGGACAAAGACTTTGTGGAAGCGCTCGAGTATGGTATGCCTCCAACAGGCGGCGTGGGCATGGGTATTGATAGATTCGTGATGCTATTAACGAACCAACAACAGATCCGTGAAATCATTCTCTTCCCAACAATGAGGGATAGATAAAAAAATAAGGAGCTTTGCTCCTTTTTCTTTCTGCATAAAATATTTTGGACAAAAATCAAAAAACGCTTCTATTGGTTTAATAGGAGCACTTTTTGGTTGTGCCTAATGGTCTAACTGCCAATAATGCTTCTACATATGCTTGGTTTAAATGCCGAAAGGAGACAATCCATGAGACATTTAATAGGGCATCTGCTCCGTTGGCGCCAAGTTTATGCAGGAATTAGTGATAATTCTCGTTGTTATTTTGTTGATGCTTGAATATGTTAAACGCCACTAAACGTTTAATAAAAAGGGTCCTCGAAACGAGGATCCAACAAGCACCTTCATTATAACACTCGCATAGCACTTGTCAACGGGCTTTTGCCCGCTACCAAGCACAATAGTGCGTACATGCGCTTTACAAATGCTTTTGACACCTGTATAATTGACACGCTTAGTATTTATTAAGCACAAATCTCTGCTACCAAGAGAATATGGTAGCCATTAGACCAAAGGGAGGTATATAAAATGCGCAATTACGAAATCATGTACATTTTGAAAGCCGACTTAGCTGACGCCGATCGTGAAGCTGCTATGCAAGATTTGCAAAAACTTCTCGAAGACAATGGCGCTAAAGTTAAAAACACAGACGTTAAATTAGGTCTCCGCGAATTAGCGTACCCAATTAACGATGAAACCAAAGGTTTCTATGTCGTGCTCAAAGTGTCTGCCGATGAGACTGCACTTTATCAATTCAATCGTAAAGTCAAAATCAATCCAGCCGTGTTACGTCACTTAGTCACAGTTGACCAAGAATAAGGAGGACTAACATATGGTAAACAGAGTCGTCTTAGTGGGTCGTTTAGTTAAAGATCCAGAACTAAGAAAAACCAGTTCTGATGTGAGCTTTGCCACATTCACCCTTGCTGTTGATAACCGCATTAGAGAACAAGATGGTACCAGAGGTACGATCTTCATCGATTGCCGTGTCTTCAGAGATCAAGCTGAGAATTTGGTAAAATCCACAAGAAAAGGTTCAAAGGTCGCAGTCGATGGCAGTTTAAATCAAAGAAATTTTGAACGCAGAGATGGTACCAAAGGTAAAGTTATCGAAATCGTTGTTGATAGTGTTACATTCTTAGATCCAAATCCAAATAGAGAAAATAACGCTGTCGAAGAACCAAAATTCGATGACATCCAAGCTCCTGCAAACAGCAATTTAGATTCTATTGATTTGCCAGATGACGATCTTCCATTTTAATGAAAGAAAGGTAAATAATTATGGCATTTAGAAAAGTTAGACCACATAAAAAAGTTTGTATCTTCTGTAAGAACAAATCTAAATTCATTGATTATAAAGACGTTGAACTCTTAAAAACAATGATTACTCCAAATGGTAAGATTTCCACCAGAAGAGCAACAGGCACATGTGCTAAACACCAAAGAGAATTAGCCAAAGCAATTAAGAACGCAAGATTTATGGCGCTTCTTCCATACGTTGCTGACTAATTAGTTAAAAAACATAAAAAAGCCGTACACGTGACGGCTTTTTTTGTTATAATGGCGAGGTTATGAAAAAGAGAACTAAGGTTATTCTAATCTCACTATCAAGCGTAGTTTTGACTCTTGGATTAGTGGTAGCAATCCCTTTTGCTATTCTAGGTATAAAGACCGCTAATTTAAAAGCTGATTATTCTTATTTAAAAGAAGATGCAGCTTATAAAGAAAAAGTGGAGGTTACTGGCTTTGAACTAGTAACACAACACGTCTCTTGTGGCTATGCTTCTATTGAGATGATTTCGGCCTATTATGGTAGCCCCATAACCGAAGATGAATTAGACGCTAGAAACAAAGCAATTTCTACTGCCTCTACCGATGGTTTCCTTAAGGAAATTAATAAATCCATCCCATCTAAGTCGTTTGTTAAAAGAACTTATTTAAAACATAATGTCTTATTAAAGGAGATTCACGATTCTTTAAAGAAAAATAATCCTGTCGCTATTGAATGGGCGGCAAAATATGAAAACGCCTGGACATTACATTTCTCTGTTGTTAGCGGATTAGATTTACAAAATGATAATGTCACAGTCTATAACCCTTATGGATACATTGAAAATGTAACCACCAAAGAATTCATAAGCAGAACAACTTTTAGCGCATATAAAAATATGCCATTATTCTTAAACTTTGGTTTTGCTTTTGGAGCGTTCCATAAGAACACCATCTTTTACGCTAAGTAATAAGTCAAAACACTAACTAATAAATGACTTCTACTTAGAAAGCTTTTTTATCAATGCTCTCTTTGCAAAATATAAGCCCAGGCAAATTGCAAAGTTGAATAGGACTACCAGAGAGGCAAAAAGAAACCATAATCCATCGTTATTAACTTTATAAATGTCATCCCATGTTTTTAATAAAACGACATTAATACCATAAATAGCTGTGTAGATAATGGATGGCACAACACCGATCATCGATAGTTTCCATTCAAACATAGTTTTTTCTTCAAGGAAGAAATAGGAGGCCATTACTAAAATAGGTATGACAAGATGGGTAATAAAGCGCATGTTTTGATACATGCTCTTGAAGCTAGATAAAGGCGCTATAAAGCATAGAACTGTAAAGAATGTAAGAGAGATCATTGATAGGCCAATAAATTTGACGATCGATAAGAATGTCGGATAAATCATCCTTCCTTTAATTGCAGATACCACAAGTAAAACAGCGTTTGGTAGGGCGATGAAACCAACAGTTAATGTGGAAATATTAGTGAAATATCTAAAACGATTATCTGGGTTTCCATGTATAGCGTATCTGATGAAAGTAGAAAGACAATAAACACTTAGGCAAAAGACAATGATATTAATCATTGCGCCAACAATTATTCTGATTCTTTCAGATCTTTTCATCATTTTTAATTTTACTCAACGAGTAGAAATCTTAAAACTGTTTATATTCAGTTGTAAAATAGACAACGAATTGATATTATACAGATGAAAGATATTTCCGTGATTTTAAGAGAATGCTCTAGGCAACGTCTTTTCGCTTGTTAGGGCTAATGAACAGGAGAAACTTAATATGGCTAAACAAATGATTGGTCCGAAGATCAGAGAATTTAGAAAGAAGAACAATTTAACACAAGAGGCTTTGGCTAAATCCTTAGGTTATTATAATAAGTCTGTTATTTCACACATTGAAAAAGGCGACGCCGATATGACCTATGAAAAAATCTGTCTTCTTATAAAGAAGTATGATTTAGAAGCTAACGAATTATTCAATATCGGTAAGAAAGCTCCTGCACAAAAGGTCGAAGTCGTCCAAGAAGCCAAGGATAACCGCAAAAAAGTAGCAATTTATATACACGGTCTCCATGGTTCTGCAGCAGAAGCCAATGATTTTAGTTTTCTTGAAGGCTATGATGTTGTTGGCCTAGATTATCAAGATGGTAATCCATGGGAAGTGGGAGAAACAATCAAAGCAGAATTCAAGAAACTATCTAAAGGCTATGATGAAGTGATAGTTATTGCTAATTCCATAGGCGCCTTCTATGCTTGCGAATACTTAGCGGATTTTAAAATCGATAGAGCGTTCTTCATTTCTCCAATTGTTAGTATGTTCCAAAACATCATTGACATTATGTCAATGTATGGCATTAAAGATAAAGAATTAGAACAAAAGAAATTAATTAAAGTGGAAGACGGAACCGTCCTTTCTTATGACTTCTATCAACATGTTTCTAATGACGAAGATCATTGGGAAATTCCAACGGAAATCTTATATGGCGCTTATGACGAAGTCGTCTATACAGGTAGCATGTTAGAATTTTTAGAGAATCACCCACTTGCTAGATTAACGGTAAAGAGTGACTCTGAACACTACTTCGAAAGCGAAGAAGAAAAAGAGTTTATTAAAGACTGGATGCTGCGACTATTTAAATAAAGGAGATAATTATGGGTCAAACTTATGGCGTTAACGCCATCATTGTCAGAGATGATGGAATGAGTGTGGATTATAGACCTAGATGTCCTTTCTGCATGCACGTTGATATGATGAGCAAAATGTGTGGGGCACATGCTTCCTATGGCGGAACACACGCAAGTGCTGTTTGTACAAAATGTGGAAAGATGTTCGAGGTTATTCTTAGAAGAGAAAACTAGACATCAATAACGTATACTAATAAATAAGCCACGTTAGTGGCTTTTCTTTTGTGTTAAAAATCCTTTTAATTACTTATTAAATAAATTATAATAGGAACAACGAATATACCGAAGGGAGTATAAAGGTATGAAATATATTACCGTTAAAGAAGCCGCTGAAAAGTTCGGCATTAATGAAAGAAGAGTAAGAGCTCTTTTAAAAGAGAAAAGAATTGAAGGTGCGATTTATAAGGATCATAAATACTTGATTCCAGATAATGCCGTTAAGCCATTAGACCGTCGAGTTAAAGGACAACGCTTGTTTGAAGACTCTCCACTAAAAGGTATCGACATTGATTTTAAAAATTATCGTAAACAATATCCAAGTGATGATGGCTACTTTGGCCGCTATGGCGGGACATTCCTTCCTGACAATCCTAAAAAAGCGATGGAAGAAATCTACTATGGATATCAAACCATTGCCAAATCATCAAAGTTCGTTGCGGAATTAAGAGAAATTAGAAAGAACTACCAAGGTCGTCCGACACCAGTCTACCACTGTCAAAATTTAAGCAATTATTTAGGACGCGTACAGATTTATCTTAAAAGAGAAGACCTTAATCATGGTGGCGCTCATAAGTTAAATAATGCGATGGGTCAAGCTTTGTTGGCAAAATATTTAGGTAAGAAAAAACTCATTGCTGAAACAGGCGCAGGTAGCCATGGTTCCGCTGTTGCTATGGCCGCAGCTTACTTTGGTTTAGAATGCGATATTTATATGGGTGAAGTTGATATGGAGAAACAAGCACCTAATGTCGCTAGAATTAAAATGTTAGGCGCAAATGTTATCCCTGTTAGTTTTGGAACAAGAACATTAAAAGAAGCAGTTGATGCAGCTTTTGAAGCGTATGCCAAAGAATATAAAAAAGCATTCTACGTCATTGGTAGTGCGGTTGGACCACATCCATACCCATTAATGGTCAGAGACTTCCAAGAAGTGATTGGTCGCGAAGCGAAAGAACAATTTTTAGAGATGACTGGTGAACTTCCTGACATCGTCACCGCTTGTGTTGGTGGTGGCAGTAACGCCATTGGTATGTTTGAAGCCTTCTTAGAAGAACCAGTTAATATTGTTGGTGTTGAAGCGATGGGTGAAGGTGAAGAGCCAGGAAAGAACAGCGCTACTATGACATTAGGCAAAGAAATGATCCTTCATGGTTTCAATTCCTTAGTGTTACAAAACAAAGATGGAACTGCTGGTGATGCCTATAGCATCGCAAGTGGATTAGACTACCCAGGTGTTGGTCCAGAACATGCGTTCCTTAAGGAAATTGGTAGAGTTAAGTATGAATATATAACTGATGATGAAGCGGCTGAAGCATTCTTCTTATTATCAAGATTAGAGGGTATTATTCCTGCGATTGAATCAAGCCACGCTTTAGCATACGCTATTAAATGCGCGAGAACTATGAAGAGCGGTTCCATCCTCGTCAACTTAAGTGGACGTGGTGATAAAGATATGGACTTCATGCTCAAAAAGTATCCACATATGTTTAGAGAATAAAATGGCAACTTCGGAAGACTATTTATTATATGTATTGGATTTACTAAGGGATATCCCAGGCATCACTTATAAAAAGATGATGGGGGAATATATTCTTTATAAAAACGGTATCATTTTTGGTGGTATCTATGATGATAGGTTTCTTATTAAGAAAACAAAATCTCTAGAAAGCAAAGATTTCAAAGAAGTGATTCCTTATCCAAGCGCTAAACCGATGTTACTCATTGATATCGAAGATACAGAAGAAATTGAAAACATTATTAATCTCATCGTTGAGGAATTAAAAGATAAAAGGCCATCAATTTGATGGTTTTTTAATAATACTTAAGTATAATTAATTTGTATGGATAGACTAATTCTTATTAAACCATCTATTGCTTATAAAGAACAAATCTTGGATATGGTTAAGGAGTGGGCTCATTATAACGCTACTCATCCAACCGATCCTTCGCCAAGATCAATTTTTAATAAGGATTACAGCAACTTCGAAAAGTATCTAGATGAATTCAAACAAGAAGAAATCAATCCTCAACCAGGTTTTGTTCCTGCAACAACATATTTTGCTTTAGATAAAGAAAGAGATGTTATCGTTGGCGCTATTCAAATCCGTCATTTTCTAAATGAACATCTCAGAAATAGTGGTGGCCATATCGGTGATGGGGTTAGGCCTAGCGAAAGAAGAAAAGGCTATGCGACAGAAATGATTCATCATGCTTTGAAAATATGCAAAGAGATGGGCATTGATCGAATGATGATTTCTTGTAACGAAAGTAATATTGGTTCTAAAAAATCCATTCTCAATAATGGTGGTATTTTTGAGCGCACAGTTAGTGAAGACGACGAAAAATTAGAAATCTATTGGATTGATAACAAATAAAAAAGATTCTAATAAAATATTAGGCATTCACTTAAAAGTGGTCTATAATACAAACACGCCCCCTTTCCTTTTTTAAGGCGAGTCATATTAGACCAGTTTTTACTTAATAAATGCAAAAGAAGTTTTGCTTTTTTTGTATTTATTATTTTAACGAGATTATTTATAATAATGACACCATGGGAAGAACGATCAAGAGAATTAAAACAATTTCTTTTATTATCATCCTTCTAGAAATTCTAGCGGGTTCGGTTTTTTCTGTCGTTTATTTTAATAACTATTTCCATGTTCAGAATATCGTCACACCTTATATCATCACATTAGCGTCAATCGCTGTTTTAGTGGTTAACTGTTTGTTGATTTGGATTATCATTTTGATTCTTTCTTCATTGAGACAAAAGACAGACTTACGCGCTGCAGAAGTTATCGGTAGTGACGTTCAAGAAGCTTATAACTTTGCAATGATTGGCTTAGCCATCACCGATGATAAAAATGTTGTCCTCTGGACAAATGACTTATTCAAATCTCGTCATATCGAAATCATGGACACCGATATTATTGCCTGGCAACCAGAACTAGCCGCTTTAAGAGAGGCTAATAGTAGTGAGCAAGGCGTCAAAATCGTGGTTAACTCTAGAACCTACGCTGTTAAGTTATTATCAGAAGCTGGCTTATGGATTTTTAAAGATGTGACCGATTATGAACAAATCTTCAATTATTCTAAAGAACAAGCCCCTGTGGTTGGTATCTTAGCGATTGATAACTATGATGATGTCGTCCGTGGTGATGATGACTTTAATGACGTTGTCACCAAAGTGAAAAACGATATCTTTGGTTACGCTAAAGACTATGGCATTCTTCTTAGAAGAATTAAAGACGATAGCTATTTAATGCTTTGTAATTTCTCATCTTTCTCTAAGATGTTAGAAGATAAATTCTCCATCATTGATAAAGTCCGTGCGGAATCAATTCTTGGCGATATTCCATTAACTCTTTCGATTGGTATCGCTCATGACTTCCCAGACGTTAATAAATTAAACGATTTAGCGATTGAAGCTTTAGATATCGCGATGTCTCGTGGTGGTGACCAAGTTGTTGTCTCCGCTTATGGCCAAGAAATGAAATTCTATGGCGGCAAATCTGAAGCTCAAGAAAAACGTAACAGAGTTAAAACTCGTGTTTTGGCTGACTCCCTTATTTCTTTAATTAACGCCTCTCAAAGAGTCTTGATTATGGGCCACGCAATGATGGATATGGACGCTTTAGGCGCCTGTTTAGGTATGAAAGCGATTTGTAATCGTTTGAAAATTGAATCTCGCATTGTCGTAGATTTAAAGAATACTGAAGCAAAAACAAGATCCGCTTTAACACAATCATTTAGCAAAGATGAGTTAGAAAAACTCATTGTTAATAGTAAAGACGCTGAAACATTAATTGATGGTAATACATTATTAATCGTTCTTGATGTCCACATTCCAAGTATGGTTATGGCGCCAAAACTTGTTGATAGAGCCGCGAAGATTGTCGTTATCGACCATCATAGACGTGCTGAAGAATATATTGACTCTCCAGTCTTTAACCACATCGACCCAGCAGCGTCATCAACTTGCGAACTTATTTCTGAATTCATTAGATTCTCATCTATTAACCCAAGAATTGAACTTCCAAGCACATACGCTACAATCATGCTTTCCGGTATCTTCCTTGATTCCTCTTACTTCAAGAGTAGAAGTACTGGTATTAGAACATTTGAAGCCGCAACTATTCTTAAAGAATATGGCGCTGATAACTCATTAGCGGACGACTTCTTAAAAGATGGTTACGAAGAACATAAAGAGATTACTGAAATTACTGCTAATCTTGAAACACCTTTCTATGGCGTAGTTATTGCTACCGCTGATCAAGATCGACTCTATGATCATGCGACAATCGCTAAAGCCGCGAACCTTTGTTTGACATATAAAGGCGTACACGCTGCCTTTGTTTTAGGAAAAATTAGCCCTCGAGAGATACGTTTATCCGCTCGTAGTGATGGTACAATTAACGTCTCATTGTTGTGTGAAAAACTCAATGGTGGTGGTCACTTCACCTCTGCCGCAGCATTGTTCAATGATAACGATGTGAGAAGAGCAAAACAAAAACTGATAATGGTTTTAGAGTCTTCCCTTAAGGAAGCAACTAACACCGGTGTACCAAAGAATAACGAGGAGGATTAATTATGAAGGTCATTTTACTAGCCGATGTCAAAAAACTCGGCAAAAAAGATCAAACTATCGAAGTCAGCGATGGCTATGCAGTCAACTTCCTCTTTCCTCGTAAGTTAGCGGTGCAAGTCACTAAGAAGAGTGTTGAGGTTTTAGAAAACCAACAAGAACAAAGAAGAGAAAACGACGCGAAGATGAAAGCGGATGCCCAAGAACTCGCCAAAAGATTAGATGAAATTACTTTAAAATTTAAAGTAAAGACTGGTAGAGAAGGCAAGTTATTCGGCGCGATTTCTTTAAAACAAGTCGCTGAAGAATTAAATAAACAATTCAATATCGAAATTGATAAACGCAAATTCGTGGATAAAGGACCATTAGACGTATTAGGTTTCCATCACTTAAGTGTGGAACTATATAAAGGCGTCTTTGGTAAAGTCCACGTTCAATTAGAAGAGGAGAAGTAATATGGCACGCGCAAAAGCTCCAAGAGATTTACCATATAATGATCAAGCAGAACAAGCCGTATTAGGCTCCGCTTTATTGTCCAGAGAATGTCTTTATAACGTTCTTTCTGCCTTAGAAGAACAAGATTTTTATCTTGGCAAACACCAATTAATTTATCGTGCCATTAAGAATTTGTTTGATAAACAAAGTGGTGTCGATGTTTTAACTGTGACTGAAGAATTAATGAACATGAAAGAACTCGAAACCATCGGTGGTGTGGAATACTTACAACAATGTTCCGATGCGATGGTCGCTCTTTCTTCTATAGATTATTACATTAACATTGTTAATGACCAGGCTGTTTTAAGAAGATTGATTCAATCATGCCGTGACATCGATTACAAATTCTTAAATGCGGAGATCGATAACGTTAATGATTTCATCGCCGAAAGCGAAGACGTTCTTAAGAACGCGACAGAAAAAAGAAGAGTGTCCGCTTTTAAACCAATTCAAAATGTCGCCGAAGCAGTGAAGATGTCCATCGAAACACCAAAAGAAACAAAGACTGATGGTGTTAATGGTTTGACCACAGGTTTTGATTCTCTTAATAGAATCACACAAGGTTTCCATGCTGGTGATATGATTATTGTTGCCGCTCGTCCTTCTGTTGGTAAAACCGCTTTAGCGCTTAACTTTGCTTATCGTGCGGCTAACCGTACTGATAAACCAGTGGCGATCTTCTCACTTGAAATGCCAGCGGAACAACTCGTCACCCGTTTAATTGGTGCGGAATCTTCCGTTTCTTTAAGCAAGATTACGACAAGTAATCTAAACGGTGTTGATAGAGCAAAAGTTGCCTCTGCGATTTCTAAAATTGGTAGTTTACCATTATTTATTGATGACTCCCCAAACGGCAAGTTAATGGATATCATCGCTAAGAGTAGAAAATTACAAGCCAATCATCCAGACCTAGGTTTAATTATTATCGACTACTTAGGCTTAGTCTCTTCTGGCTCTAGTTCGAGAAGCGATTCTCGTCAAGAAGAAGTCAGAAAAGCATCCTTGGCCTTAAAGGCTCTTGCTCGTGAACTCAAAGTTCCAGTCATCGTTGTTTCTCAATTATCCCGTTCTGTTGAACAACGTGGTGAAAATAAACGTCCAATTCTTTCCGACTTAAGAGACTCTGGTTCTATTGAACAAGATGCTGACGTCGTTATGCTCCTTTATCGTGAAGACTATTATAAAGATTCCAAAGCCCCAAATGGTGGTGCGGGCGATAAGAAGATGAAGAATCTTTCTGGTAGTGAACGTTTTGAAATGGTCAAAGAACAAAAAGAAAAGATTACTGGTGAATCCATGGTGGGCGATGTTTCATTCGTTGAAGTCAACGTCGCTAAAAATAGAAATGGCCAAACCGGTAAATCATACTTATTCTTCTATAAATCATTTGGTAGATTTGATGAGCCTAGTGAAGAATGGCTCAAGCAAATGCGTGAAATTAACCAAAATAGTATCGACTAATGTATTTTCATATCATTGCATCGGGTTCGAAAGGTAATGCGACAATCGTCGTTTCAAATAAGACAGTATTACTCATCGATATGGGTATTACTTTAACGCGTTTAGAAGAAGGCCTTTCTGAGATTAATTTAACTGTAAACGATATCACGGGTGCCTTATTTACTCATGGCCACACCGATCATATCGCGGGTTTAAAATTCATCTCCCCAAAGATTATGTACGCTCTTGAAGGAACGCTTCCTTCTTCTTTATCTAACGTTGTTAATCTTAACCAACCATTCAATGTTGGAGATTTTGAAATTACCCCTATTGAGACTAGTCACGACGCCACCAATCCGTGTGCGTATTTAATTAAGGATAAAGAAGAATCGCTCTTCTATATGACCGATACAGGAGTGTTTTTAGAACATAATTTACCTTTGGTAAAGAATCCAACTTATCTCATTATTGAATCTAATCATGATATTAGGATGCTTTTAAACACTAATCGTACATTTGAACTTAAGAATAGAATCATGTCTGATAAAGGTCATCTTTGTAATGAAGACAGTGCAATTGCCGCTATCTCGATTATTGGTGACAACACTAAAGAAATAGTTTTAGCCCATCTTTCTGAAGAGGCCAATACTCCAGAAGTAGCCCTAGAAGCTTATCAAAAGATTTTTAAACACTTTGGTGTGAATATTAATAACTACAAAGTGAGAACCGCGTGGCAAAGACAATCTTTGTCGGGAGGTAACTATCCTCATGAAGATTAAGATTTACGCGATTGGTCATTTAAAAGAAGCCTACTTAAAACAAGGCATTAACGAATATTTGGAAAGATTAAAACCATACGCTCAAGTAGAAATCATTGAAGTGAATGATGAAAGTGTCGTGGATAATCCTAGCCAAAAGGAAATTGATATCGCTAAAGATAAAGAAGGCCAAAGAGTTTTAAAGCTCTTAAAGAATAATGAATATCTGATTGGTTTAGATTTAGTTAACAAGCAACCAACCAGTCCTGAATTCGCTAAATATTTAGAAGATAAGTTTGTCTTAGGTGGTTCATCTATTTCCTTTGTTATAGGCGGTTCTTATGGCTTAAGCGATGAATTAAAGAAACGCTGCCAAGATAGAATTGGTTTATCTAATATGACTTTTCTCCACCAAATGACTAGACTAATATTATTAGAGCAAATCTATCGCGCTTTTAAGATTAATAGAAATGAGGTTTACCACAAATGAGAGATTATGAAGAATTCAAACATCTAAAGAAACTTGAAGACAAGAATAATCCTTTTTGTGCACTTTACCAATACGAAAGTGGTGAAACCTTTTATCTAGAACCAGTCTTTTATACCCAATTAATGGGCTTTAAAGATCATTATCCAGATCAATATCATTTGATTATTGAGAAGATGGAAGAACTCGTGAAGAAGAATAAAAAAATTGTCTTCACAGGTAACTTCGAGAATCCGTTAACGAGTGTCGACAATTATATATTTTTAGAAATTACTGATGTGACCGATCCTCTTCAAATTTTTGCAGAAGATAAGTCACGTGGTAGTGATTACGGCGATTAGCCTATTGTTGAACAGGTCTTAATTCCTTCATTGAGATCCACATGACTCTCATACCTAAGGTGAGGATGAAGATCATTTGGGCGTAGCTCACTAATAAGAAGCCAAGCAACAATGTGATGAGAGCAGGAGCAAGAGCAAGACGCGCTTCGAGTTTTAAGCATAACCATAATGAGAAGTAGTTATTTGGATTGTTCTTACCACGTGTCATGACCCACATTAAGAAGCCCATGATTAAACTTAAACCGGCAAAGACCGCTAAACTGAATAAGCATGTTACCGCTGTGGTTTTGGCTTTTGAGGCTAAGTAAGATTTATTTAAGAATTTCTTAAAGTTAGCTAAGACACCATTGTAGTAATCTTCACAAGCCATCTTGTGACCGATATCTGCTTCGATTTCTTCTTCTGTGGCAGTGCCATCGATGATTTTTGGATCTGTTCCTATAACATCATTGCCTTTTTTATCTTTGACAGTAAGTAATGTTTCTAAGCAGTTGGCATTAGCGCTGACTTTCTTATAATCAGCAGCCCCGTTTGTGGAGCCTGCCACAGCTTTTTCACCATAACAGCAAACAACGTTAAAACTATCCTTAAATAAGACGATATATGATGGGAAATAGAATGTCTTAGGATCTGTAGAATCTTTCTTTTTAGCATCTTCTACGGCCTTCTTTTGATCTTCTTTGCCAAGGTCATAACTAGTAGTGGTGCCTGTTTCATATGTGAATTGCGCAATTCTAGTTAAGTAAGCTGTTTTAGCATTAATTAATTTTGTTTTGCCTTTAGCGTTAGTGGTTTCCACTTTTTCTGCGGTGTTATCAATGTCAGAGACATAGAGTAAGAAACTATATTCGCCAGTCGCCTTATTTGTGTAAGTGTAGAATGGGGCGATTGTTCTATCGGCGTCTTTGCCATGATCGTCATAAGAACCATAGTTAATCTCTGTGCCTTCTTTATTAACGCTTAGGAAATGATCTTCGCTAATACTGATTTCATATTTATTAGGAGATTTTTTTAAATCAAGCGCTGCTCTTGTAACGTATCTTTCAAGGCTGTAGGTATTATTTTTAATAAAGGAAGAACCAGACATACTGTTCGCAGAAACGAACAAAGGAAGAATTGGTAAAAGAATAGAAGCAAAAAACATGACGATTGTTAACCATAATGGTCCGTTTTTAGCGCCTCTTAATGCGGTGGCGTTTTTAACTAAGCCACCAAAGCCATCGGCAATTGTTTGTTTTGTTCTATCTTTCATACTGGTTACCTCGCAGCCACATTATTTTACAAAATATTGTGCACTTCGTAAATAATATTATTTATTTGACTGATAGTACACATCTTTTTTATCGATGATTGTGATAATATGAATATATGGCATATATCAGAAGATACGCAGGTCCAATCCTTATGGAAATATCTAACGGTCAGGTTAGAAGATTTTCTGGTCCTATCCTTTATACATATGGTAGGGGAGAATTCCGTAAGTATGCTGGCCCAATTGAATACACTTATAGTAATGGTGAGATTAGACCATATGCTGGACTTATAAAACTAATCGTCCGTAATGGTGAGATTAAACCTTTCTCTGGTCCAATCATCGCTAAATTTGATCAAGGCTATAAATATTTAAGACCATTCGCTGGTCCAATCGAATATGAAATTGATGGCCGTTTAAGTGAAGATGACTTGATGGCGCTAGTCATATTAATCTATATCCTCCACGAAATTTAAATATCAAAGATATTTACTAAATTTGCGCCCGCGCATTTCCTTATTTTTTATATATATCAAATAGCAAGATAATCAATTTATCGCTATTTTTTTTATGAAAATATAGAAATCGAAGAGGTGTCATAAATATGAAAGAATTTTTCCCAAATATTCCGGAAATCAAATTCGAAGGCAAAGATAGCAAGAATCCTTTAGCTTTCCATTATTACAATCCGGATCAACTCGTTTTAGGTAAGCCAATGAAAGAACACTTACCATTCGCTATGGCTTGGTGGCATAACTTAGGTGCTACTGGTGTCGATATGTTTGGTGCAGGCCCAGCTGATAAGAGCTTCGGTGCCCAACCAGGAACAATGGAACACGCCAAAGCCAAAGTCGATGCTGGTTTCGAATTCATGAAGAAACTCGGTATCAAATACTTCTGCTTCCACGATGTCGACTTAGTTCCAGAATGCAAAGACATCAAAGAAACAAACAAAGAATTAGATGAGATTTCTGACTACATCTTAGAAAAGATGAAAGGTACAGATATCAAGTGCTTATGGGGTACCGCCAATATGTTCAGCAACCCACGTTTCTGCAACGGTGCTGGTTCCACAAATAGCGCAGACGTGTATGCATTTGCCGCTGCTCAAGTGAAGAAAGCCTTAGACATCACCGTTAAATTAGGTGGTAGAGGTTACGTCTTCTGGGGCGGTCGTGAAGGCTACGAAACATTACTCAATACCGATGTCTTATTTGAACAAAAGAATATCGCTCGTTTAATGAAGATGGCCGTTAAATATGGTCGTTCCATCGGCTTCAAAGGTGACTTCTATATCGAACCAAAACCAAAAGAACCAATGAAACATCAATATGATTTCGACGCTGCTACAGCGATTGGCTTCTTAAGACAATATGGTTTAGATAAAGACTTCAAGATGAACATTGAAGCTAACCACGCTACTTTAGCGGGTCATACATTCCAACACGATTTAAGAATCTCCGCCATTAATGGTATGTTAGGTTCCATCGATGCTAACCAAGGCGATATGCTCTTAGGTTGGGATACCGATGAATTCCCATTCGATGTCTACAGTGCGACACAATGTATGTATGAAGTCTTAAAGAATGGTGGTCTCACCGGTGGCTTCAACTTCGATAGTAAAAATAGACGTCCATCCTATACAAAAGAAGATATGTTCTATGCCTACATCTTAGGTATGGATACATTCGCTCTCGGCTTATTGAAAGCCGCTGCGATCATCGAAGATGGCCGTGTCGATAAATTCATCGAAGACAAATATTCATCATTCCGTAATACCGAAGTCGGTCAAAAGATCTTAAACGATAAGACAAGCTTAGAAGAATTATCTGACTACGCTTGCAAGATGGGTGCTCCTGAACTTCCAGGCAGTGGCCGTCAAGAAATGCTTGAAGCAATCGTTAATGACATCCTCTTTGGTAAATAAACCAACATTATTCTGAAAAATTAGGGGCTAATCTTTAGCCCCTTTTTTGATGCTCGCTTAAATAATGTAAATATTTTGGACAAATTTCAAAAATCCTATCTATTGGTTAATTAGAGGGACTTTTTTCTTTTTATCCCCAGAAAGGAATCATAAAAATGTCACAAAAAGAATTAACAATTATTGAATTAACAGAAGAAAACATTGAATCTATGGTCTATGAAATCAGAGGGCAGAAAGTAATGCTGGACTTTGATTTAGCGAGAATCTACGGATACACCACGAAGAGATTTAACGAACAGGTGAGGCGAAATATTGATAAGTTTCCAGAAGATTTTATGTTCCGATTGGCAAGAGAAGAAACGGAACAATTATCGAGGTCGCAAATTTTGACAACGAAAAACGATGCAATTATACCAGAAGAATCTTTATGGTCGCAAAAATCGACCTTAAACAAATCAGGCAACTTGAGAGGCCGGCACATCAAATATCTGCCATACGCTTTTACCGAGCAAGGCATCTATATGTTGATGACTGTATTAAAAGGCGAACTTGCCACTAAACAGAGCAAAGCTCTTATTAGATTATTCAAGAAAATGAAAGATTTTATTATTGAGAGTAATAGTCTTATTGGAGATAACGCTTCTTTAATCAATAGTAAGTTTTCTTCATATGATAAGCGCTTTGAAAAGGTTGAAGAAAAACTAGTAATAGTAATGAATAACTTTATTGATCCATCTACTTATAAACATTTCTTGATATTAGATAATCAAAGAGTGGAAGCCGATGTTGCGTATCAGACAATATATTCGCTTGCAAAGTACTCCATTTTAATCATTGATGACTATGTTAACGTGAAAACACTTCAATTATTAAAAAATTGTAAGACAAATGTTGAGATATCCGTTTTTTCTGATAACAAATCTAAGAACCCTTTAACCAAAGAGTATTTAAATGATTTTCTTCTAGACACTGGAAATCATCTTTCTTTTAAAAGAAATAACGGCAAATGTCATGATAGATATATCGTAATAGACTATTCAAAAGATAGCGAAGTAATCTATCACTGTGGTACATCAAGCAAAGACGCTGGTAACAGTGTGACCACTATCATGAAAGTGGAGTTTCCTCTTTTGTATCATCCTTTGATCGAAGCAATGAAAGATGGTGAACACGTGATGTAAACTGCACGTTTATCACTATCCTTCTTCAATTAATTTAATAATATTAAAAATGCGTGTTTCTAATCATTGTCCTATGTCTGCGCGCAACAAAGTCATGCAATAGAGCGCGTGCATTGCCTACGATTAAAGAGAAGAAAAAACATTTTTGCGCAAAAAATTGGTTTTTTATTTCTTTTGCCTTGCTAGTTTCTTAAGGGCCTAGTAATGCAGACAATGATAAAACCCTTAAAGAAAGGAAAACGCAACTATATAACGTTGCTAAAAAATTAAAGATTTATGAAAAAAACAAAAATCTTAGTTGTCCTTGGCGCTTTGTTAGCGATGTCTCTCTCAGCTTGTGGTGGTGGTGGCAAGAAAGAAGAACACAAACACGTTTATGAGAACTGGACACAAACAAAAGCTCCTACCTGTACCGAAAAAGGTGAAGAAGAAGGTACATGTAAGTGTGGCGAAAAGTCAACAAGACCCGTTAACGCTCTCGGTCATGACTGGGGCGAATGGGAAGTAAAAACTGCTGCAAGTTGTACAACCGATGGTGTTGAAGAACGTGCATGTAAGAGAGCTGGCTGTAACGAAAAAGATACACGAGTTGTTAAAGCCGCTCACGATTGGGATGCCGAACAAGAAATCGCTGCTGGTGATGAAAACCAAGTTAGTTTCAAATTAGCTAACTGTAAGAAAGGCGATGCCGTTAAAGCTGACATCAAAGCTGTTGATGCCAAATTCTACGCCGGCAAAATCAAGAGTGGTACCCCAACAGGTTACTTCAAACTCAATTCTAAAAACGACAAAGCCTATTGGAAATTCACAGTTCCAGGTACAAAGTTGTACAAAGGTATGTTATATCAACGTGGTGCGATGGACTCCTTCTCTAGCAACACGGATAAGTCCTATGCCGCAACAAGTACATCTGGTGACAATGCTCCAGAATACACAAGAGGTAACTTTGAAGTTAAAGTCAATGGCGATGCCCTCGACAAAACTCAATGGATCAGAATTACATTCGACGAATTATTAGCAGATGGTGAAGATAGTTCCGCAATGGGCGACAACTATTCTCCACTTTGTGTTGTCCCAATTGGCGAATGTGTCATTCAACCAGGCTTAAATGAAATTACATACGAAAGATTAGGTTCCTATAACCTTATTATTTCTGATTTAATCTTTATCGGTTCCGAATTTGAACACGTCCACGCTGCTGCTGATGCCTGGTCAAGTGATGAAACAGGTCACTGGCATGCTTGTACCGCGATGGGTTGCCCAACCGGTAAAGCTGATGCTGTTGTTGCCCATACATTAGTCGAAGATCCAGCACAAGGCGTTGCTGCAACATGTTCTGCCGAAGGCAAGAAAGTTGAAGTTTGCTCCGTCTGTGGTTACAAAGTTGAAACAAAACTCGACAAATTAGCACATACACTTGGCGAAGCGTACGATATCGTCGCTGCTACATGCGAAGCCGCTGGTTCACAAAAGAAACAATGTTCTGTTTGTAACGAAGTCGTTACTGAAGTTCTTCCAAGATTAGATCACAATTTCGGTGATGTTGTTGAAAGCTATGCTGCTGGTGAAGGCTATATCGCCACAACCGCTCATAACTGTTCCACATGTAACAAATCAGCTTTACGTTGGTCTGCTTTAGATTATAATCAAACAGAATCAAGCTCTGCTCTTGATAGAAAAGAAGCGGATGGTTACGTCAGATTTGGAAGTGGTACAGTTGAAAACAGTGGAACCGCAACCGCAGCTCCTGCAGAACAATCCGCTGGTTCACACATTTTCTACTATGTCAATGTTCCTGAAGCAGTTGAAAAAGCAGGTTTAGCGTTCAAAATCAATAACACTGGTGGTAACAGTGGTGTCACAAACGTTTTCGATCCAATTCCAAACGATACTGCTCATGGTTATGTTTACAAAGATGGCCAATTCACACATGCTCAAAAACGTTATGGTTTAAGAGTTAACGATGTCGAATACTACTTGGGTGAAGATAAGTATGGCAACCAATCTTCTGGTTGGTTCGAATGGCCAGTTGAATTCCCATTAAAGGCCGGTATCAATAAGATTGATGTCTTCCCATATCTTGGCTACAGAGCTCAAATGCTTGAATTCGAATTAACAGGTCTTCCACACGTTACACCATCCCACATCCATAATGGCGATGATGCTTGGGTAACAGATGCAGATAATCACTGGCATGCTTGTACAGCTCAAGGCTGCCCAATCGCTGATGGTATCTATGACAAAGCCGCTCATACATGGAGTGATCCATATGATGAAGTGGCCGCAACATGCAGTGCTAAAGGTTCTTACAAAGTGAAATGTACAGTTTGTAACTACGAAAAGACTGTTGAAACACCAATGGCAGCTCACACATTTGGTGAAGCTCAAGCCAAAGTCAGTGATGCCACTCCATACGAATGTTCAGTTTGCCATGCTGTGGCTTATCAATTAGACTTAGCAAGTCCAGAAAAACTCAAAAAAGATATCACCTGGAATATCACAGGTCTCCCAGCTGGTAATTATGATATCGAGCTATATGCTTGTGCGGCATCCACAACATTAACACAAAAATATGATAGTCGTTATCAATTCAAAGTTGACGATGGTTCTTATATCGGCGCCTCTGACGACAACGCTACATATGGAAGTTATGGCTTAGGCACAGGTGAAGCACAAGATAAATGTCAATGGTCCAGCCCAATCAATCAAATTGCTGTTGCCGCTGACGCTGCTTCCTTCACAATTCACTGGACAAATAAAGGCTACTCCGCCTTTATCGCTGCTGTCCGCTTAGTGAAAGCCGCTGCATAATTACAGTCAATAATTAAAGATTAGAGCCGATTATTTCGGCTCTTTTCTTTTTTCTTTATCACACATGTATCACGGGCGTTTCGCATATTAGTCATACGGGATAAACGCGCAATAAAATATAAATAAAGGTGAAGAAACAAAAAAATATTTCGAGCTGAATATTTTTACATGTTTTTTATTCGCATGCATATGCGGGAAAGGAAAATAATATGGCAAAGCCAAAACTATGGTTAGGTCTTTCAGCCACCAGTGTGGCACTTTTAGCCCTCATTTTAGCGGCTCAAAAGATTACCACAGATAAAGCTGGTATCATTAACGACGCTTTAGGACTTAACCAAACAAAAATCGACGCCATCGATAGTGATGAAGTCGAAGGTTCTGCTTATGCGGATGCCAATGGCTCATTATCCGACAGTGGTTGTAAGCAAATGATCGCAGATGCTTATAAGTTCTGTGAAGAAGCCGTTGAACAAGGTTCCGTTCTTTTCAAAAACAACAAAAAGAATGGCAAAAAAGTTCTCCCATTAGAAGCAGACGAAAGAAATGTTACCCTGTTTGGCCGTGGTAGCAGAAACTTATTCATGCGTTCTGGTGCCGGTGGTGCGGCTCCAAACCCAAGTTTAGTTGTCAAACTTGATAAGGCCTTTGAAGATGCAGGTTTCCACGTCAACCAAGAAGTATTCAAAAAGTACAGCAAATTATCACAAAGTAGCATGACATCCCCAGGTACAAATGTTGAAGATTCCGTCAGCATTTATAACGATGTCAAAGACACATTCGATCAGTATAGTGATGCCGCTATCGTGACGTTTGTCCGTATCGGTACAGAAAATACTGACCCATCAGATGGTCAACTTGATCTCAAATCTAACGAAAAAGATTTGTTAAGAATGATCAAGGATTCTGGACAATTCAAAAAGACAATCGTTCTTATCAACTCTCCATTAGCAATGTCAATGGACTGGGCTGATAAAGAAGAATACGGTATCGATGCCATTCTCTATGTTGGTGTTCCTGGTTACTATGGTGCCAGTGGTATCCCATACCTCTTAATGGGTAAAGACGCTGATGGCAAACCATTAAGCCCATCTGGCCACGCTGTTAATACATTTGCAGCCTCCGCCAGTTCATCTCCAGCCTATGTTAACTTTAATCGTGATGCCCAAGACGGTATCGCCGTTTACCAAGAAGGTGTCTACGTTGGTTACAAATATTATGAAACCAGATACGAAGACGCTGTCTTAGGTCAAGGTAACGCCAGTGGTACAGCGGGTAAGAAAGTTAGCACCGGTAACTGGAACTACGTTGAAGAAATGGGCTACCCATTCGGCTATGGTGAATCTTATACAGGATTCGAACAAAAGATCACCAGCTTAGTATATAACGAAGAAAAAGATACAATCGACGCTAAAGTCCAAGTTACCAACGTTGGTGACGAAGATGGTAACAAGATGGACGGCAAAGCCTCTGTGCAATTATATGTCCAACAACCATATACCCAATTTGATAAAGATAACAAATTAGGTAAACCATCAATCTCTTTGATGGCCTATGAAAAAGTCGATGTCAAGAAAAACGAAACAGTGACAGTTGATGTCTCCTTCGATCGTTACTTCTTAACAACATATGACTATGTTAACGAATATCAAACCACTAAAGGCGGATCCAACAACGTTAAAGGTAGATATATCTTAGAAGGTGGTAATTACTACTTCGCAGTTGGTAATGGTGCTCACGAAGCGTTAAATAACATTATCCATGTCAAGAGCCCAACCGCTTCCTTAGTGGATCACAATGGCGAAGCCTATGATGGTAATGATGACGCAGTCGCGACACTTGCTATTACAGAAGATACAGTCACATACGCTACATCACACTACGATGAAACTGTTGAAGTTAAGAATCAATTCGATGATGCTGACTACAACTACATCGCTAAGAAGAACGGCAAAACACAAATGACTTATCTTGATAGACAAGATTGGCAAGGCACATGGCCAAGCAAGATTTCAAAATCTAATAACCCTGCTTCAGATGCTGATAGCAACATGAGAAATTACTACTCCACAAGTAGTACTGATAAAGGTTATAAGGCCGCTGACAAGACTGAATACAACGTCCAATACGTTGATCCAGATACCAACGAAGCTTCAGTCATCAGATTCAGCGAAATGAGCAAAGTCCCATTAGAAGGCGAAGTCACAAATCCAGATAGTAGATTCTATGGCGAAGATGGCGCAGAAGTTTGGGATAAGTTCATTAAGCAAATGACTCTTAGTGACTTAATCATTTCTGTCAGTGATAACCGTGGTATCTTAGACGTCGAAAAAGTTAAGAAAAAAGGTAACTCCGTCGCCGAAGGTCCAGAAGGTTTATTATCCAGATATCAATACTATGATAAGAGATGGGCAACCGGCTTCCCAACTGGCCCAATGTACACCGGTACATGGGATCACAAGATGCAATCCAAGTTTGGTGAATTCTATGGTGAAGATGCCTTATTCTGTGGTGTTGCTTGTGTCAACGCTCCAGGTTGTAACATCAATAGAACTCCTTACGGTTCCCGTGCTTCTGAATACATGTCTGAAGACGGTATCTTAAATTACAATACCGCCGCTAACATCGTTGGTGCTGCTAGAAAGAAAGGCTTAATCATGAACATTAAGCACTGCTTCTTAAACAACCAAGAAACAAACAGACAAGGTATTTACACATACTGTAATGAACAAGCCATTAGAGAAATCTACTTAAGACCTTTCGAAGGTGCATTAACCAAAGGTAAAGGCTTAGGTATCATGACCTCTTATAACAGAATCGGTGCCAGATACGCTGCATGTCACGAACCTTTAATGATGAACGTCATGAGGGGTGAATGGAAGTATCGTGGTCAAATCATCGACGACGCTTTAACAGGCAGTAACGATAGCAATTACAGTAATGGTCCAGCCATGCTCCACTGTGGTACAGACTTATTCTGCTTAGACGGTGGTCGTGGTGGTCAATTAAGTAGCTACATCAACAGTAATGATGACCTCACCCTCTTAAAGGATTTACAACGCGCGAACAAGTACATTATGTACTCCATCAGTAGATCCATGATGGGTGGTATCGAATTCAATAGCTTTGGTAAGAAGGCCTGGCAAAAGGCTATCGATGGCTCTGTCATCGGCGTGGCCGGTATTACCGCCGTTTTAGTCGGTCTCTATGCCTTCTTCGAAATCACTTCAAAAATCAAATCCGCCAAGGCAAAGCAAGATGCTGATGCCGCTGGCGTTGCCGAATAGGAGGATGCACGTATGTTCTTTAAGAAATTATTTGCAAACAAATCCATCGGCTATTACATGGCCGCAGGTATTGCAGTTCTTGCATTAATTACAGCCATTCTCTTTATTGCCACACAAGAAGGCAATATGGGTAACTACGCCGCAGGCGTTGGCCCAGAAACAATTGGTGTCTTCTTATTAGCGGGCTTTGTGGTCGAATTAGTGGCCCTTTTCCTCCCACAATATAGATTCATCCACATCGTCGCATTAGCGATGTTTGGCCTCGCTTTCTATAAAGAAACAATCATTATTCCAGACTTCATCGCTGGTAAGGTTAACAACGTTGAATATAACGGCGGTAGTTTCGAACTCAATATGATCTACTTCGTCTTATTATTCATCATTGTCGTCCTTTCCGTTGTCGTTGCCTTTATGGGCTTCTACAAAGATGAAAAACAAGCGCAAGAAGAAATGTCCATCAATAAGAAGAATGTTCCTCAAATGATCAGAGTCGGTAGTGGTGCTCTCATCGCATTAGTCGCCGTCGTCGTGGGTTGCATCGTGGCCAAAGGTATCGTTGATAGCAGTGCTGCTAACACCGATCCATTAATCACCAAATCCATCAGAAAAGCTGCTCAAGATGCAGGCTATACATTCGATCCATCTTCCATCCTTATCAAGGAAGAAGAAAAAGTCTTAAAAAATGGCGAATATGTTTATCCATATGATTACGATGCCATTAAGAACTATCCAACTAATGGTAATGTTCCATACGAAGATGCCCAATTAGTCTACCGCTTCGAAGGTGCTTACGCTGAAGGCTACCAAGGTGACTATTCACAAACATATGCTTACTTATACCTTTGGGATAATGGTACATTCACTGGTGAATCCGGTACCACAAACCAAGGTAAGATCAGAGGCTACTGGTTCAACTCTTCATTAGCAGAAGGCCAAGATGCCGCAGGCAATGATATTAAAGACTGCTTAACCATGGTCAGTAATGTCAGTAGATACGAATCTATTATTTGTCAAAAGGCCAGTGGTTTCTATCAATGGCAAGCCTACCTCTACTTACGTATGAGCTGGAATGGCGACCGTTCCATTATCGTTAATGGTTACGAATACTATCCAAACTGCGCAATCGTCATTGATAACAGTGGTACAGAATTAAAGACTACCGCTGGAGCGGATTACGATCTCTCCTTCTGGCAAGCCAAACGTGTTATTACCAATCTCACTTACACATCAGTCTTTATTCCAACAGAAGTTGCTTGGTATATCGATGATGGTAGAGATTATGACCCAGAACAAGGTGAAAAGCCATATACCACTGAAAACTTAAAAGAAGGTAACAACACAATCGGTATTATCTATGTCACAGACGAAGGTCGTATCACCGTTGAATACGTTGATGGTGACAAGAACAGAGGTATCGCTCAAGTGACCGCTCAATTTGCCAATCCTGGTAAACAAAAAGTCGTCGCGCAATGGGGCGAATACTCCGCTGACATCACAGTTAAAGTTGGCGAAGCCGAAGCCGAAGCATAATCCTTCATTCTAATTAAGAATTAGATGGTACTCTCGGGTGCCATCTTTTCTTTTAGACATTTTTGTGATTGGTGGAAAATGTCAAAAATGCGGTTTTTCTTTTCTAAGGTATAAAGGCTGTTTACTCTAACTAATCATTAAACAAAGAATCGTCTATAAAAATACATAAATGTATTAATAAGAAATCACAAAATAATAGAAAACTAATAGCATAGTTGTCGATTAGACATTTTTGTGATAATCTTTATCTTGCAGTGAACAAATAGGAGATGATTCAATGAAACAGTTAGACATTGAGCTTATTCGTTATGAAAAGCTAAAACACGTCAAGTTTTTGGTGAACAGGATTCAACAACGTAAAGAACATATCCACAACGAGTTTGAAATATTCGTTGTTTTAAAAGGCGAAGGTATCGCGAAGATTAAAAGCCATACCTACGATATAAAAGAAGGGGACGTGTATTTAATTAATTCTGGTGAAGTGCATAGCTACGCCCGTAATCCTAATTCTAATATCGTCGTGGACCGTAATAATGATTCTTCTCCATTGTTCCTATTTGCCCAAATCTCTAATCACTGTTTAAGAGAATACTTCCCTCAAATTAGAACCACAGTTTTCAATTCTTGTAATCTCGCTGATTACTTAAATGAAGACGAAAGAAAAGAAGTCGTGAGATTACTCGTTGAATCCGCGAAATTATATTTCTTAGAAAGTAGTTATTATCCATTACGCGTTTTATCTAATGTTTCACGCGTATTAACACGCTGCTATGAAAAAGTGCCTTATGAGATTATTTCTGAAGCACAAAAGAATAACTTAAAACAAAAGAACTTAAGAATTGAAAGAATCATTTCTTATATCGATGCCAACTTTGAAACCCAAATTCGTTTACAAGATCTCGCCGAACAAGAAAATCTTTCTCCAACCCATTTCTCTCACTTATTCACATCCTTATTCGGTGTGACATTCCAAGACTACGTCAACATTAAGAGAATGGAACAATGCATTAGATTAATGCCTAATAAAGAAAAGACCTTATTAGAAATCTCTTATGAATCGGGTTTCTCTGATCCAAAGTATATGAACCGTATGTTTATCAAACACTTCGGTTATACTCCAAAAGAGTATCGTCGTAGAATCGGCGCGGAACAAGTGGAAATCAAACAAGTCATCCATGAAACCGAAACGATCTATAACGTCGCCGATTCAATTGGTGCCCTTACAGATTTTGAAAAAAGACATGACTAAGCAATAGACCTCATAGAAATATGGGGTTTTATTTTCTTCTATTTACAAATAAAGATAATTATATGTAGAATATAAGCCCATGGGGTCGTATTGGTTTCGACCGGGAATGGTTAGGCTCTAACTGCAGTCGAGTGATGACGTTATCATCAAAACAAAAATAACTGACAACAGTTATATGAGAGCTCCTAGAGCTCAACAACTCTGCT
>JAGCDH010000011.1 GCA_017651165.1 Bacilli bacterium | reverse complement strand
GTTCATCCTGAGCCAGGATCAAACTCTCAAAGTTTTATTCTAGTTCAAAATAATTATCTGGTTTTGTTTAATTTAATTAAATAAATTGACGTTGTGATGTTTGTACATCTGTTTAGTTTTCAAAGATCAGTTGCACGTTATTACGTAGTAATATCAGACCCGGTCTCCCGGCACGTGCTTTGATATAATATCACTTCATAATTATGCGTGTCAATGCCTTTTTAACATTTTTTTCGCATTTTTTTGGAAGTGTTTTAGCGGTCTATTTTGAGACGCGCTTTCTCTATTATACATATTTATAAATTATTGACAACATTTTTTATAAAAAAATTGTATACATGTGTGTGTACGCGCGCATATTATATTAAAGGAAAAGGCCAAGCATAACGCCTGGCCCACTCTTTAATGATTATTTTGCGATTTATTCTTCAAGCATGATATCGCGAATTGTATCAATTGTATCTTGTGGTACTGAACATGCTTTGAGCAAGAATTGTTCAATATTATCTTTTAATGAAGCATCAGCGTCATAAGCATAACCACCAGTGGTATCAGTCTTTAATTGGTTGATTAAAGCTGGCCAACGATCGTATTGATGCTGATGACCATCAAGATGGTTTCTAATGTGTTCATTATTAATGGAACTATAGGATGTTAATTCAAAGTCGATAACTAAATCTTCATAGCTAACACCTAATAAACCATTAAGTAAGAAGCCAATTGTACCAGTTCTATCCGCACCACCGAAGCAGTGGAAATAAACGTGTTTATTATTCGCGTTCTTTAAGAGTTCAAAGATTGGCGCAACTTCACTTCTTGTTTGAGTGAATGTTTGTTCGTATGACTTAATCGCATGCATGACATAGTCAATGTCACCATTTTCTGCGAAGCCACAGGCCCTGTAATTATCAGAAATATCACCAGTACCTCTTAAGTCGAGTTCGACACCACCGACCATACCCATATCTTCTCTGAAGGCTTTCTTGGCAACTTCAGTAATGGTGTTATAGTGACCACTGCTGGTCATTGTGGTAATCTCACCACCACGGAAAACTAAACCTTGTTTGACTCTCTTACCAGAACTGGTCATATAACCACCTAAGTCACGGACGTTATAAATACCACGACCATCTTCTTCAGCAGTTAATGATCTAGCGGTAATCCAGCGTGGGTAATCACCTGTCGTGAACGCAAAGACTGCGGATTCTTCACTTCCTGCTTGGACTTTCCAGAAATATTGTTTGTTAACTAATAAGTTTCTAGCGCAGATGGCATTATTAGTTGGGACGTATTCTTTTGCGTTATTGAACTGTAGATTATCACTTACCAATACTTTGTATTGATCAGCAGTGAAACCATCTTTAATGGTAAATTTCAATTCAACACCTTCGCTTCTATCACTTCTATTTGGGATTTGACCACTGACGGTTCTATTTTGACCATTGGTCTCGCCAGTATCTAAATACGCTTTAGTGCTATCTTCGATGTTTAAAGTGATTTCGTGATATTTATATGGATCATCCACTGTAGCTTGATAAGCTCTCATATCATCAACATACTTTTTGCAGTTAGCGGTCAGCATTGAAGTATTAGTTGGTTCAACTAAAAGAATATTTGCATTAGGATCTTGGACATTTTTATAGGTGCTTGATCCACCACCTTGGTTATTACCACAAGCTGTCAAAAGAAGAGCGACAGTAAAAGGTAAAACACATAATTTCAAGTTTTTCATATAAAAACCTCTCTTGTAGTTATTATGCCAAATATTAGTAACGATTACTAATGACAATGTTGTTAAAAGAAAAGGCCAGAAATTATTCTGGCCTAATTCTAATTTGATGATTAATTATTCTATTGGTTCGAGCATGATGCTACGAATCTTATCAATTGTGGTTTGAGAAACGCTACATTTGCTCTTTAAGTATTCTTCCATACCTTGCTTAATGGTTTTTGTGGTACCCCAACCCAAATCGTTCTTGAGATAAGTAACCATGCCTGGCCATTCATTCCATGGACCATTACGCAAATGGCTACGATAGTTTCTAGAAGGATTAGAACTATAACTTGTTAATTCAAAGTCGATGACTAAATCTGTATAGCTCATACCGAGAAGCGCACCTAACATGAAGCCAACAACACCTGTACGGTCCGCACCACCATAACAGTGATAATAGACTGGATGCTGATCTGCTTGGGCAAAAGCTTCAAAAACTTGTTTGATTTGTGATGTGTTATTTTTCATGCCGTTAGCGTAGCTACTAATGCTAATTAAGGAGTAGCTAATATCACCATTATTGGCAAAGCCACAAGCGGAATAGTTATTTCTTTCGCCGCTACTTCTGAGGTCGATTTCTAAACCTCCAACCATATTCATATCTTCTCTGAACACTTTCTTACTAGCGTCAGTTTGGGAAGTAATGTGTTGATCAACCATCTTTCCATCGCTACCTGTATAACGACCACCGACATCACCGGTATAAGAGTTGAAAGAGCTATCTTTCCAACCAACAGCAGGAGTAATCTCACCACCTCTATAGACCATGCCTTGTTTAATTCTTTGACCACTTGAAGTCATATAACCACCATGGTCGCGAACATTGAACATTGGTCTAGCGTTGATCCAACGTGGATAATCACCTGTGGTGAAGTTATCAATTTCGGATTTTGCAGAGCCCACTTGGACTTGATAATAATATTTTTGATTAACTAAAAGGTTTTTCAAAGAGACACAAGTATCTGTTGTCTTGATTTCTTTTGCGTCGCTTAGATCTGCTAATTTACCATATTTAATGGTATATTCTTGATTCTTTAAGTTGTTTGCTGGTCTGAATTCGATTTCCACACCTTTGTTTTCATCGCTCTTTTCACCATCTTCCCATCTGGCCGCTACATCATCGAGATATTCACTTTGGTGATTAGCTGGACGATAGCCACCTGTACGGTCTTGATAGTTATTAGTGCTAGGAAGAACACCTTTTGTTAAATCGACACCATTAGCGCCATATAAATCATTCAAATAATAATCCGCATTAGCGCCTTTTTCTGCGACTAAGCGTTTTTGCTGAGCGCGCATGTCATCAACATACTTTTTGCAATTAGGAGACATCGAAGATAAATTATCTGGTTCTAATAAAGTAAAATTCGCATTTACAGGACCTTCGCTCTTTGATTTTTGAGAACTTGAAATCTTGTTAGATGTTTGGCTGGATTGCTGATTAGACGATCTATTAGAGGTCTGATTAGAGGTTTGTTGAGAACTACTAACTAATGCAGAACCACCATCACTTTGTTGACTATCACTTTGTGATTGTCCGCCTTTACCGCCACACGCTGATAAAACGAGTGCAATTAAAGACAAAAAAACAAATTTTGTGTTTTTCATATAAAAACCTCTCTTGCTTATATTATGGCGAATAGATTTTCTATTTATAATGACAATGTTGTTAAAACACATAAGAAAAGAGGATGCCATTTGACATCCTCATATTTCTTTAAATCTACCTTATTTGCGTTTACCAGTGATAATCGCTAAGAAGTAGATGACTCTAATTAAGATAGCGATAAAATCACTATAGAGAATGTAAGCACAGTAGTTAACTAGGTTATTGTTTTGAGCGGAACCATTTTCCGCGATTTTCTTAATGCGGTAAACATCATACATAGTGACGAGCATTAAGAAGGCGAAAATCATCAAACTAATGACCCAGGAAAGAGCGATGCTAGTTTCATCTGTAATCGCATGAGTGAGGATTAAGATCCAGTTCATTAAGCAGAGTAAACCCGCACCGATAAGTAATCCTAGTAGGATAACTCCGATGCCGGCCATACGGCCTTTGCTAACATAACCTAAGAGACCCATTGTGCCAAAGATAATGGTCGTAATACCGAAGGATTCTACTAAGATTTTCCAATCCACAATAAATGTGAAAGCTGATAGTAAGACGCCCATTAATACGACATAAATCATTAATGGCACAAGAATATTGTGTTTACCTCTTATAAACATAATCGGTAAGACAAAGGACATGATTAATAAAGCGATCGCGGAAACGATTAAGATGGCCACTAATGCGGTCACTACTTTTTCATTAAAAATTATTTCCGAACCGTTATTTGTCGCGGTTTTAAGTAAAATTGCTTGGAAGCCATAGCCAAAACCCGCGGCAACCACTGTGGTAATCAAAAGACAAATGAACATCATTCCGAACACTTTTGAAAGGAACGTGCCTTTGGATTGAGCATTAGAAAGATCGTAATAATTTTGAGAAGAATTACTTTGGTTTTGATTATCGAATGAATTAAATGTTGGCATATAACTCCTCCTATAAGATGTTGTTTAGTAAAGCTTCGTAGGAATCAATCTTTAATGAAGCACCACCGACTAAAGCACCATCAACATCTGGGCAAGAAAGGTATGCTTTGATGTTTTCTGGTTTAACGGAACCGCCGTAAAGGACTCTGATTTCATCTGCGACACTACCGAACATATCTCTTAAGACATCACGGATGAATTTGCAAACGTCTTCAGCGATTTCTGTAGAAGCGTTTTTGCCAGTGCCAATGGACCAAACTGGTTCATAAGCGACGACTAATTCTTTAACCTGTAAAGAGGTTAAATCTTTTAAACCGACTCTCACTTGTTCTTCGACGACTGCTTTGGTTTGACCGGCTTCAAATTGAGCGAGTGTTTCACCAACACAGTAGACAGGAACCATGTTATTTTCGATTAAGACTTTGATTTTGGCGTTGCACTTTTCGTTAGTTTCATTGTCATATGTTCTTCTTTCGCTATGACCGATTAAGCACCAGTCGATACCGAATTCTTTGAGCATTGGGATAGAAACTTCACCAGTGAAAGCGCCATGATCATTGAAGTGGACGTTTTGCGCACCAACAATCATATCTTTAGAAGCGTTTTCTTTAACTGCGGCTAAAGAGAGGTATGTTGGAGTAACACCTAAATCAATGTTATTTTCTTTGGCTTTTTGGACGAGTGGTCTAGAAGCAATGGCGAACTCTTTAGCTTCGCTAGAGAGTTTGTTCATTTTCCAGTTACCTAATAAAAGTTTTCTTCTCATATTAGCGAACCACATCGATGCCTGGTAAGTGGCCATCGTTTTCAATCATTTCTAAGGAAGCACCACCGCCGGTAGAAACGTGAGAGAATTTATCTTTATAACCAAATTGTTTGACAGCCGCTGCGGAATCACCACCACCACAAACGGTGAAGGCCTTATCGTTCTTAGCGATTGCTTCACAAATAGCTAATGTACCTTTTTGGAATTCTTCTTGTTCGAAGACACCACTTGGGCCGTTCCAGAAGATCATTTTCGCTTTAGCGATTTCATTAGCGAAGACTTCTCTTGTGGCAGGACCGATATCTAAACCTTGGAAACCATCTGGGATATCGTTAGATTTAACGACTTGAACGGTTGTTCTTTTAGCAGGATCAAAGGCATCAGCGACGACAGAGTCGACTGGTAAGACGATTTTGCCATTTGCTTTAACAAAGCAATTCTTGGCGTATTCTAATTGATCTTCTTCGACTGGGGAGTTGCCTGTACCATGACCTAAAGCTCTTAAGAAGGTGAAGGCCATCGCACCACCGATCAAGATCTTGTCACACTTTAAGAGTAAGGATTCGATAACTTTGATTTTATCGGAAACTTTTAAACCGCCTAAAATAGCGACATATGGTCTATCTTCTGGTTTAACATCAACACAACGTGTTAAGTTAGCGACTTCTTTTTCAACGAGGTAACCAACTGCGACTGGTTTGCCTTCGGCTTTTAAGATTTCTGGAATGCCATATGTGGAAGCGTGGGCTCTATGTGCGGAACCAAACGCATCCATAACGAACGCATCACCTAAAGCAGCCCAAATCTTGGCTAATTCAGGATCGTTCTTTTCTTCACCCTTTTCATAACGGGTATTTTGCATTAATAAGACTTCGCCATCTTTTAAAGCATTAACCGCGTTAGTTAAGGTTTCACCACGTGTTTCTTTGACGAACACGACTGGTTGATTTAATAATTCGCCTAAACGTTTGGCAACTGGTTCTAAGTTGCCATCTTTAATTTGCTTTGCAAATTTTTCTGGATCTTCTTGGGCAAGTTTGTGCTTGACTTTGCCTAAGTGAGACATTAAGACAACACGAGCGCCTTTGGCGAGTAATTCTTTGATGGTTGGTAAAGCGGCAACGATACGATTGTCATCACGGATAGCACCGTCTTTAAGTGGGACGTTGAAGTCGACACGAACGATGACTCTCTTACCTTGTAAGCCGTTCATTTCTTTAACTGTTAACATAGTTAAAATTTCTCCTTTTTTATAAATAACGGCACCCAATAGACAGGTGCCGTTAATATCTTTGGGTAATTAAACTCGATTAGCTAATTAGCACTTTTCCGCAAAGTATTTAATGGTGCGGACCATTTGTGATGTATAGGAGTTTTCGTTGTCATACCAAGAGACGACTTGGACTTCATATAAATCATCAGAGATTTTGCTAACCATGGTTTGGGTGGCATCGAATAAGGAACCGAATCTCATACCGATAACATCGGAGGAAACGATTTGATCTTCGTTGTAACCGAAGGATTCGTTAGCAGCAGCTTTCATCGCAGCGTTGATGGCTTCTGGAGAGATATCTTTGCCTTTAACAACGGCTGTTAAGATTGTTGTGGAACCAGTGAAGACTGGGACACGTTGCGCGGAACCGATGAGTTTGCCGTTGAGTTCTGGAATAACTAAACCGATAGCTTTAGCAGCACCGGTGCTATTTGGAACGATGTTGGCAGCACCCGCACGGGCTCTACGTAAGTCACCTTTTCTGTGTGGACCATCTAAGATCATTTGGTCACCAGTGTAGGCGTGGATTGTGCTCATAATACCGGATTGGATTGGAGCAAAATCGTTTAAGGCTTTAGCCATTGGGGCTAAGCAATTTGTTGTACAAGAAGCAGCGGAGATAACGTTGTCTTCTTTTGTTAATGTTTTTTCGTTAACACCATAGACGATGGTTGGTAAGTCTTTGCCCGCTGGAGCGGAGATAACGACTTTACGCGCACCGGCTTCGATGTGAGCCATGGATTTTTC
>JAGCDH010000010.1 GCA_017651165.1 Bacilli bacterium | reverse complement strand
TTAATGGATACTGAATCCGGTAAGAAAGTTGGCCAAGTCCTTCAAGAAAAGGGCACCAAGGTTGTTAAATATGTCCGTTACCAAGTTGGTGAAGGCATTGAAAAACGTAAAGATGATTTCGCTAGCGAAGTCATGAGCCAAGTTAAATAATTAAAAATCAAAAGAGGCACTTATTGTGCTTCTTTTTTTAGGAGGTAAACCCATGGCATACAAAAGAGTTTTACTGAAATTATCAGGCGAAGCCTTAAAAGAAAATAGCGATGCGATTCTTTCCGCTGATGCTTTAGATAGCATGGCTAATATGGTCAAAAAGATTCATGACGCTGGGGTGCAAGTCTGTATCGTTATCGGTGCGGGCAATATCTGGCGTGGTAAGATCGCTAAAGACGCTGGCATGGATCAATATGAAGCCGATTTCATGGGCATGATGGGTACAGTCATTAATGCGGTCGCTTTAGGCGCTAAACTTAAGACCTTAGGCGTCCCATCACTTGTGACATCCGCTATTGGACCAGTTAAAGAAGTCAACGTTCCATATAGTGTGGAAACCGCTGATAAAGCGATGAATGAAGGCAAGGTCGTCTTCTTAAGTGGTGGAACAGGTAAGCCATATTTCACCACCGATACCGCAGCCACAATGCGCGCTATCGAACTCAACTGTGATGCCATCTTAATGGGTAAGAATGGTGTTGAAGGTGTTTATGATAAAGACCCACGTCAAGAAAAAGATGCGAAGTTTTATCCAGTCATCTCCTATCAAGAAATGATTAAACAAAATCTTCAAATCATGGACCAAACTGCGTTAGAATTAATTAAAGACAAAGACATACAGGTTAGAGTGTTCAGAATGGACGCTGATAACTTCGTTCGCGCTGCCAAAGGTGAGAACGTCGGTTCTGTATGTAAAAAAGGAGAATAATCATCATGGATGAACTCGTATTAGATATGCAAGATAAGATGAATAAATCCATCGAATCTTTAAAACAACAATTAACCTCTTTAAGAACAGGAAAAGCCACACCAAGTATGCTTAATGGCATCGAAGTGGATTACTATGGCAGTATGACTCCAATTAACCAAATGAGTTCTGTTTCTGTTCCAGAACCAAGACAACTTTTAATCAAACCTTACGATAAAAACGATATTAAAAACATCATCGCCGCGATCAATAAGAGCGATTTAGGTATTAACCCAATTAACGAAGGCACACAAATTAGATTACTCATTCCTTTACTCACCGAAGAAAGAAGAAGAGAAGTCGTTAAACAAGCCAAGAAATATGGTGAAGATATCAAGGTTGCCATTCGTAACATCCGTCGTGATTATGTCGAACTCGCTAAGGATGATGAAGCTTATACCGAAGACTATCAAAAGAAGATGTTAGAAGACCTTGAAAAAGTTGCTTCTGACTCCATCAAAGAAGTCGATAACGTTGTCGCAGACAAAGAAAAAGAATTAATGTCTCTTTAATCTCCGATAATAAAAATTATAAAAATAGCGGTAACTATGTTAATTACCGCTTTTTTTGTGTATACTATTTTTGACTTTTAATTATGAGTGATAAAAGACGTCCTATCTTTCAACCTAACGAATTAAGCAACGCGACGAAAGTTTCAATGCGCACTAGAATCATTACCGCATTAGTGGCTATCGCGATTGTTTTACCAGCGGTCATTATTGGTGACTGGCTCATTTTCGCTGTCATTTGTATTGCTTGTGGTATGGGCGTTATAGAAATTATTAGATGCGCAAAGATGAAATATTCTAAAGCGCTTTATATTTTAGGCTTTATTTTAGCGATTCTGATCTTGTTATGGCCTGCTTTCAGAGCGATACCAAACATGAATAAGGATTGGCGCATATTTGACTGCTACGACCAACTATATGTTAGCGCGACTATTTTATTTGCCGGTATTGGCTTAAGCGCGATTACAGTTATCACAGATAAGAATTTCACCATCATCGATGCGTGCTTTATCTTTACTACGATATTCTTAATATCATTCGGTTTCCAATGCGCATTGTTCTTACGCTACTATCCAATTGCTCACGCTTACCCATTTGCGCAGAATATTAGACCAGATACCTATTTCAGTGGATTCATTAATGCTGAATCTTGCTTATTGCTTTTATTCGTTGCTGTTGGTGCTTGCTTAAACGATGCCTTTGCTTACTTCGTTGGTGTCTTCTTTGGTAAGAACAAGATGAATGAAAGATTATCTCCTAAGAAGACCTGGGAAGGATTCTTCGGTGGTGTATTTTTAACCGCGATTGCCTTAACTGGTATGGCTTTAGGCTTATCCGCAGGTGGGCATCCAGTCTTAAAAGGTGTTATTGATTTAGAACGCTGGTATCACGTTGTGATACTTTCCTTCATCATCCCATTAGTGTCCACTGGTGGTGATTTATTCTTCTCTGCAATTAAACGTCATTACAGTATTAAAGACTTCTCTAATATCATGCCAGGTCATGGTGGTATCTTGGATCGTTGTGATTCCATCTTATTTGCTGTCATTACCGTGGCAATCTACGTTTGTATCTTTGCTGATCAAGCAGCAGGAGGCATTCACTTACCATGATTTCCGTGTGCCTTTTAGGGGCATCCGGTTCAATTGGCCAACAAACTATTGATGTGATGCTCAAGAATCCTAATGATTTTGATTTACGTGCTTTTTCGATTGGAAGAAGAACAAGATATATCAAAGGTATTCTTAAGAAATTCCCAAACGTTAAAGCCGTCTGTGTCCAAGATAAAAAGAGCTATAAATACTATCAAAACCAATACACGGATATCACATTTTTTTATGGCGATGATGGTTTAGATAATCTCATTAAAGCCAGTAACGCTGAAATGGTGGTCAACGCTCTCGTTGGTTTTGTGGGATTAAAACCAAGTATTACCGCTTTAGAGAATGATAAGATTTTATGCCTTGCTAATAAGGAATCCTTAGTGGTGGGTGGTGAAATCATTAATAAGTTGCTCAAAGAAGGACATGGCAAGCTCTATCCAATCGATAGTGAACATGTCGCCATCGCTAAGTGCTTAGCGGTCGACAATCAAAACGTTGATAAAATTATCATCACCGCCAGTGGTGGTCCTTTTAGAAACTTAAGAAGAGACCAATTGGAGAATATTACTCCAGAACAAGCTTTGGCTCATCCTAACTGGAAGATGGGTAAAAAGATTACCATCGATAGTGCCACTATGGTCAATAAGACATTCGAAGTCATAGAGGCTTATTACCTTTTTGGCTACGATTTTAAAGATATTGAAATTAAAATCAATTATAACTCCTACGTTCATTCAATTGTGCGCTATAATAATGGCACTTATCGCGCTGACGTAGGTAAGCCTGATATGCGTGTGCCTATTAAATACGCGATCTATCAAGGCTTAACCGATTATCAAACCGTAGTGACAGATGATCTTAATTCTATTAAGAACACCGCTTTTGGGGAATTTGATTTAGAAAGATTCCCAATTGTTAACGTTGCTAACAAAGTGATGAAAGAAAAAGGCACGATGGGGGCAATCTTTAATGCCTCTAATGAAGAAGCAGTAAAAGCGTTCCTCAATCATCAAATCCCATTCTTAGGCATTGAAAGAATTATTAATGCCTGCTTGAAAAAGCAGAAAAACATTAAAAATCCTTCCTATGATGATTTAAAGAAATGCGATTTATCGACCCGCTTATTAGTCAAACAAATGATATTGAAAGGAGAATATTAGTATGCAAGTGTTAACAACTATCTTATACATTATTCTCTTTTTAGTCTTCCTTTCAATTTTGATTATCATCCATGAACTCGGTCATTTAGCAGCGGCGAAAGCCTTTAATGTGTACTGCTTAGAATACTCCATTGGTATGGGTCCTGCTTTATTTAAGCATAAAAGAAAAAACGGTGAGACTCAGTTCACCATTAGAGGTATTCCATTCGGTGGTTATGTCTCCATGTATGGAGAAGGAGTGCCTTTACCAGAAGGCGTCACCGTTGATGAATCCCGTTCATTAAATAACATTAAGCCATGGAAGAGAGCAATCATCCTTTCCGCAGGCGTCATTATGAACGCAGTGCTTGCCTTAGTGTTCTTCTTTGCGAGTAATTGCTTTGTCCAAGAAAGAATGGACTACATTAATCACCTTAACGTCGCGGAATCAGTAACAGGCTTATCCGATGGTGACTATGTCAAATTTGAACCATTATCTTACAAAGATCCTCTTAGTAAAAAAGAATCGCTCTTCTATTTCGCAGATAATCAAACCACATTTAATAATGATGATTCTGTGAAATACGCGACATGTTTTAGCTTTGCTACATTAAATAGTTTCAAGCACCTCGGTTTAGAAGAATTCATCTGCTTCTATGAACTCAAAGAAGAATCCATTGGTTTATATAAAATCACCCCAATTGATGGATACACCAATGTAACGATTTATATTCCTAACGATTCTTATAACGCCGATAGGGCTTTTAAATTATTAAAAGATAACAACGTTATCACCTCTTATTCCATTGAGATGTTTGATCCTGAAAAGCTTGATTATAAGTCCACTTACGCGGGATTAAAAATTGAAAGTCTTGAATTAGAAAAAGTCATTGAAAAAGTTAACGAAGGAAAACCAGGTGTTGTGTTACATAGTAATGTCCCAGTTGAATGGGAAACAGGTGGTCATGTTAATTACTGTCAATACGAAAATAAGTATGACGTGCCTGATTTTTCAAAGTTTGTTTCACCAACATTTAACACTGCGACCATCCATTTAACAAGAAAAGTGGAAGGGGCAAAAGGTGGCCTAGTTGATGATGTAGTTGTTCCTATTACAATCAACCAAGAAGAAGGCCAAGTTCAACCATTTGGTTGCTCTATCTATTATCGAAGATTCCATTATAACTTTGGCCAAATCGTTAAACACACCTTCACCGACTTTGGTGAAAGCTCAGTAATGCTTTTTAAAGCGGTGGGTGGCTTATTCACCAGTGCTTCCGCTTGGGAAAATATCGGTGGTATTGTCGCCGTGGGATTTGAAACCACGAACGTTTTAAAGAACTTTGGTTTTGGTAAATTCTTATATTACTGGGGTTTCATCTCCATTAACTTAGCAATCTTTAATCTCTTCCCATTCCCAGGATTAGATGGTTGGCAGTTACTCGTCTTAGGCGTAGAAACCGGTACCAGAAAGAAAATACCAGAGAGAGTCAAAAACATCGTTTCACTTATCGGTATCGCTTTATTATTATCGTTAATGATGGTGGTGGTCTTTAAAGATCTCTTTAGATATGTCTTTGTGAGGATGCTCTTATGACAGATAAAATGGTATCCTTCTTAAAGCATTTAAATATCGAAAATATCGATGATTTTGATATTGATTTTGAAATGGTCGGAAGAAACCGTTTCAAGCCACAACAAATCGATATGATGATTGTCAAAAAGACTCCTTGGAAATATCACTTATTAAGACAGTTCCAAGATGCTTTAAATAACGTTACATATCCATACTTAATCAGATTCTCTTACTTAGTAAGACCAAATATGAATGATCTAGTCAAGCTCTTTGAGGATTGGTATCAAACGCTATATCGAATTCCCCATAACTTAGAGTTAGATACAAGTGATGAAAATTACTTGAAAGTGATTTACGCTAACGATGCAGAAAAAGCCCAATATGAACAAATCATGAAGGACTTTAGAGACTTCTTAGATTTCTTAAACTATGAGTTCTCCATTGTTGAAGAAGTCAAACCTGATGAAGGCCCAGAAATCTCCAAAGCGGAAATGCGTAAGATTGTTAAAGAAGTCGAAAAAGTCGTCGAACAAGAAATTGAAGAAGAAAGCGCCGCTCGTCAAATCAATGACCGTAGTGAAGTTGAGGAAATGATTGCTAAAGAAAAGCAACAGCTCAATGAAGAAACCGAAGATGAAATGATGAAGATGATGCGCCAAAACGCTCGAGAAATGGCGCGTGACCGCGAAAGAGCACGTTTAAATAAACGTGGTAATTATGAACCAGTCGATATCATCGATAATATTACGCGCAATAGTGACCATGTTGACTTCTCCGCGAAAGTCTTTTCTGTGGAAATAAATGAATACGGTGATCGTAAGAAATTAAACATCGGTTTATTTGACGATGATGGTGGGGCGATTTACACCAACTGCTATCAAAACTCCCAAATCAATGACGCCCTTGTCGCAGAGATGCAAAAGTGGGGCACTAATGTCAGAGTTAGAGGCGCTGCATATTGGGATGAATTCAATAAATCAATGGCGGTTAAAGCCCACTTTATCGATTTACTTCCACCAGATGAAGTCGAAAAAGATACCAGCGAAAAGAAGCGTGTTGAACTTCACCTACATTCGAATATGTCCACGCAAGATGGTATTACGCATATGATCGACTATGCGAGATACGCAAAAGCCATGGGTCATACCGCTATGGCCATTACTGACCACGCTGTTGTTCAAGGATATCCAGATGCCCAAGCAGCGGAAGAAAAAACCAATATCAAGATGCTTTATGGTGTGGAATTTTATATGGTCGATGACCAATTGAAATATATAAAGAATCCAGTACGTACCCCATTAACTCGTGCCAGCTATGTTGTTCTCGACTTAGAAACAACTGGTTTAAGCAGTGCCTATGATAAGATTATCGAATTTGGCGCTGTAAAAGTTGAACATGGCTTAGTGACTGAAGAATACGACATCTTAATCAATCCTGGTTGTCCACTTCCAAAAAAGATTGTGGAAATTACTGATATCACAGATAAGATGTTAGAAAATCAACCTACTATTCAAGAAGCTTTACCAAAGATTGTTAACTTTATTGGTGATTCCATTCTCGTTACTCATAACGCAGAATTCGATATCTCATTCTTACAAGAAGCTCTTAAGAATAATGGTATGCCACAGTTGACCAATCCAGTCATTGATACTTTAGCGTTGTCTCGTTACCTCTTCCCAGATTCTAGATACCATTCTCTGGGCAGCTTATGCCGTAATATGGAAGTGGTTTACAAAGAAGATGAAGCCCACCGTGCTAATTACGACGCTAAGGTCTTAAACGATGTGTGGCAACCAATGATCGCGTTATTAACTAAACAAAACCACAATCTTACTCATGCTGATTTAGCTAATTTAGAAACTACTTTTGCTAATGTTAAACACGTTAGACCAACACATATTGTCGCTTTAGCGAAAAATAAAGAAGGTCTTAAAGCCTTATATAAACTCGTTTCATATTCACATATTGATTACTACTTTGATGTTCCAAAAGTTCCACGTCGAGAAGTGGAAAAACTAAGAGAAAACCTTATCATCGGTTCTGCTTGTTTCAATGGGGAAGTTTTTAGAACAGCTTGTAACTACAATAACGATGTTTTAAAGAAAGTCATGGAGTTCTATGACTACATCGAAATTCAACCTTTAGAAAACTATTCATATCTCGTCAATATGGGCGAAATGTCTGATGAACAATTAAAAACATATCTATTAGATATTGTGAGATGTGCAGAAGAAATCGGTAAACCAGTCTGTGCCACAGGTGATGTCCATTATGTCACTAAAAAACAAAAGGTCTTTAGAGATGTCTATATTTCCGCGAAAGGTATCGGTGGTGTGCCACATCCACTTAATCCTTACGCGAGAAGCAGAATGCCAGCTTTTGAAAATCCAGATCAACATTATCGTTCCACTGATGAAATGCTCAAGTGCATGTCATTCTTAGGGGAAGAAAAGGCTTACGAAGTCACCGTCACAAATACCAATATGATCGCGGACATGATTGAGCAAATGAAGCCAGTCCCTAACGATCACTTATATACTCCAACAATTGAAAACTGTGACAATATGTTAAGAGATATGTGCTTTAATAAAGCACACGAGTTATATGGAGATCCATTACCAGAGTTTATTCAAAACCGTTTAGAAAGAGAACTTAATGGTATTATCTCTAACGGTTATTCCGTCATTTATTACATTGCGCACAAAATTATTAAAAAAGCCAATGAAGATGGTTATATCGTCGGTAGCCGTGGATCTGTTGGTTCCTCATTTGTGGCCACTATGTCAGGCGTCACGGAAGTCAATCCATTACCACCGCATTATCGTTGTCCAAAGTGTAAACATCTTGAGTGGACAAGCGAAACAATGCCTGAATATCGTTCGGGTTATGATTTACCAAATAAAAAATGTCCAGTCTGTGGTGAAGAAATGGTGCATGATGGCCAAGATATTCCATTTGAAACATTCTTAGGCTTTAACGCTGATAAAGTTCCTGATATTGACCTTAACTTCCCTGGTGATTATCAAGCCAGAGCCCACGATTACACTAAAGTGTTGTTGGGCGAAAATAACGTCTTTAGAGCCGGCACGATTGAAACGGTTGCGGAAAAGACCGCTTTTGGTTTTGCGCGTGGCTTCTTAGAAAGAAAATTCAAGAGCGAAGGTATGAGCGATGAAGATGCTGTCAAAGCATTGAATGCTTATCCAAAAGCCAAGATTCACTTCTTAGCCTCTGGTTGTGTAGATGTCAAACGCACAACTGGTCAACACCCTGGTGGTATTGTTGTTATTCCTAATGACCATGAAGTTTATGATTTTACTCCGATTCAATATCCTGCAGATGATATGGATGCGAACTGGAAAACCACCCATTTCGACTTCCACTCCATTCACGATACGATTTTGAAACTTGACCTTTTAGGTCACGTTGACCCAATGGCCTTAAAAATGATGTGCGACTTAACCGGCATCAACATTCAAGATATTCCAATGAATGATAAGAAGGTTCTTTCCTTGTTCTCTTCTGCGAAAGCTTTGGGTATGGAACACGATTATACCAACGCTAAGACAGGTGCGTTATTATTACCAGAATTCAACACTGAATTCGTTAGAGGCGTTTTAGAGGAAACAAATCCAAAGACCTTCTCTGATTTAGTTATTATTTCTGGTTTAACACACGGTACTGGTGTGTGGAACGGTAACGCTGATGAACTTATTAAAGCCAAAACCGCAACATTACAACAAGTGATTGGATGTCGTGACGATATTATGACTTACCTCATTAGCAAAGAGATTCCAAGTAACATCGCCTTCACCATTATGGAAAATGTCCGTAAAGGCAAAGGCTTAAAGGAAGAATATGTGCAAATGCTGAGAGCAAAGAAAGTGCCTGAATTCTACATCGAATCATGTAATAAAATCCAATACTTATTCCCAAAGGGCCACGCCGTGGCATATGTCACAATGGCGGTACGTGTCGGCTATTTCAAGATTTATTACCCATTAGAGTTCTATGCGACATTCTTTACTGTGCGTAGTAAACAATATGATATCCAAACGATGATTAAAGGTAAGGACGCCATTATTTCTAAGATTGAAGAGTTAAGAACTCGTCAAAGAGTCTCTAATGAAAAACTCTCACCAAAAGAACAAGAACAATTAAAGACTTTAATTAACGCTTTAGAAATGGTGCAAAGAGGCTATAAGTTCTCCAATATCGACTTATATCGTAGTCAAGCCTCAGACTTCGTCGTGGACTATGAAAACAAAGCCTTAATTCCTCCATTTATCACTTTAGATAACCTTGGTGAAAGTGCGGGTGTTTCTGTCGTAGAAGCCCGTAAAGAAGGCGAATTCTTCTCTAAAGAAGACTTATTAAGAAGAACAAAACTCACATCCACGAATGTCCAAGATCTCGCGGACATGGGTGTTTTGGATGGCTTAAACGAAAGTGATCAATTATCCTTATTTGATTTCTAAATATATCGGGAAGTAGCACAGCTTGGTAGTGCGCTTGGTTCGGGACCAAGAGGCCGTGGGTTCGAATCCCATCTTTCCGACCATTTTCATAGAAAATGCTCTCTAATTTTAGAGGGCTTTTTATTGTTATCTATAATTCTTTTGTTAAAAAAATAATTATTGTGTGCTATAACTTATGTATCAGTGATAGACAGATTATCATTCCATATCAATAGTGTTTTTTTCTATCTTGAGATTTAAGGGGGAAGCAGTGAAGAAATCTTTTGGATTATTATTAAGTTCATTCGCTTTACTCTCTCTAATCTCCTGCGGTAAAAGAACATGCACAGTGATATGGCAAAACTATGATGAAACTGTTTTAGAAACTGATGAAGAAGTTAAGAAAGGTGAGATCCCTCAATACGATGGAGAAGAGCCTCAAAGAGAAGATGATGACGATTATCATTACGTCTTTGCTGGTTGGTCACCGGAATTAACTAAGGTAAAAAAAGACACCACATTTGTTGCCGTCTTTACCGCATTACATAAGTACCGTGTATCGTTTTACAACGGTGAAACGCTATTATATGAGACTATTGTAATTGAAGGTAATCCCGCAACTTATGTTGGCGAAACCCCCACAAAAGAGGGAGATGATGAATTCAGCTCTTATGAGTTCGACAAATGGGATCAAGATCTCACAACGGTCTCCTCTGATGTAATCACTTATGCTCTGTTCAAAGGGACACCAAAAGAGGGGTGGGGTGAAATGATTTATCCATAATAATCAAACATATTTTTTAGGAGGTAATCTGCTATATGGATGATAAGAAAAATATATTTGTAAAACCAGAAGCCGAGATCGTCGAATTTAAAGACGAAGACATCATTACCACCAGTATTTGGGGTGATGGTGGAAACAACAATAATGAATACTGGGGGAGCTAATTATGAAAAAGGGTTTATTATTAATTGCTTTGCCAGCATTAATGGCTTTATCTGCTTGTGGTAATGCACGAGTTAATGAAAAACAGGATAATTACGATTATTTTAAAGAAGACACGGTGGCTCACGAAGAGTATTTTGGCGGTGCTGAATTAGCTCCACAAAAGCTCGGTGTCCCTGACGAGGAACCAGTAGGCAACCCTGATTGGACATTAATGCCAAAGGTTGGTGTTCAATTCCAGTCTTATGAAAAAGACGCCAACACATTTTATGCCGTTAGATATGTTGCTGCAGTTGGTTTTACTAGTTTAGATGGCGTTACAGCATCATGGACAAGAGGTGTTTCTCAAAAAGACAGTACCCAAGTCAGGGCTATGAGCGGAGGCCATAATTCTACTGAATTATATGCTTCTTTAAACAATGGCGGCACTCCAAAAGCTGCCACATCAGAGGGTACAGGATATAACAATTATATTGTTTACTCGATGTATGATATTCCAGCTTCTCAAAGCGGATCATATATTGTTGCCTATTTAACTCTCTCTAAGGCCGGAGAAACTACTTTCTCAACAAGAGCGGTTGCCACGCAAATTGATGGATCACATTATTTCTCCTTTGACATTGAAGAAGAGATTAAAAAAGATGGCTATTTTATCCAAAGCAATAGTGTTGATGGTCTTATTCAACAAGATTTAGATGCTGGTACCGATCCAAACGATGACGGTAAGGACAATGCACAATTCACAGATATTGTTTTTGCTGCAGGCAACAAATTTGGATTATTTAGATTCACACCTACTATCTTCCAATTCTTCGGATACAATGCTTTCTTGAAAGATACATCTGCTAGATTCATTAAATCGACCAACATCGATGAGTATAATGAATTATATTTGCCTGGTACATATTCTTTGTTTTTAAACAAAGACAATCTAGTTTATACATCTCCAGTTAGTGTAGAAACGAAGCTATATGTTCGTCCTGGATCAAACTGGAGAACAAAGGATGGCTCTGGCAATGATCCTAGATATGCTGCATATTTCTTCGGTGGAGACGCAGGCGATCTTTGGGTCAGCATGACAGCTACTGCTACAGAGAATGTCTACCAAGTAAGCGTTAACATCGCCACCTACCCAAAAGTGATTTTCTGCAGAATGAATGGCGCCAATGCAACAAATAGCTGGGCCGAAGGTATTTTCTACAACAAAACAAACGATTTAGTGATAAATGGAGAAAGCGGTCCATCTAATATGTCATTAAGAAAATACGTTGTTTGGGACGAAGCGTGGAGCCAAGGCGGCGGCCATTGGGAAGCTGGTCCAGCAGAATAATTTCAACGTTTTATAAATAGAGCCTCTTCACGGGGCTCTTTTTTTATGTGAATACTATTTTTATAATAAAAATATTATCATTTTTCTTACACGCACATAAAGGCGTGCTATAATAAAAGTACTTTAATAATTAAAAGAGGATTAATTATGAAAAAAGTCAAAAAGTTTTTGATGACTTTGTTACCTTCTTTTTTCGTTATGGGAATGTGCCTACCAGCACTGCTAAATATGAGTAATTCTCCTAAAGATGAACCAGGAGAAGATACCGCTATTTACAGTGATGATTTGTCACATGCTCGTTATGATCTTCCTGACATTACCAGTCGTGCAGACGGTGATGATGACGATGACGATGAAGTGGTAGTCGAAGTCGATAAAGTAATCCTCCATTACTATAATGAAGCAGGCGGATGTGCAGGACGTGCTTTCTATTTGTGGGTCACTGGTTCTGAAACTGGCTATGAGTACAACTTAGACAATGCCTCTGACATCATTAAAATCACTGATGAAGGAAAAATGATGACCATCACCATTGATTTTATCAATGATGCTAGATTCACCGAATTCCAAGAAAAGAGTGGTCTATTCTTCATCGTCAAATTCAAGATGATCAGCGAAACCCAATTAAACTGGGGCGGTCAATCCGATGACGTACATCTACGCTTTGTCGAATTCCCACCGATCGAAAAGACGTGTGAAGTTTGGGCAATGCCTGCGGCAGGTGGAGGTATCGCTCTTTTAGATAGCGAAGCAAAAACAAAAGTCCATGGTGTTAAACTAGCGCAGTTCACTGATTGGAAAACAATCAAATGTGAAGTCACTAATGAAACACCAAGTGTGAATTGGAAGCTCTATGCTTTTGATGAAACTTATTACAAAACTAAACCTAAGAAGAGAGGAGATATTCAAAAATGGTATCTCGTTAAAGAAGGCACCAATAGTGGTTCTTCCTTTAACATCAACTTACCATATGATGCTCATATCAACCTCGTCTATTCTTTGATTAGCCATGATCCAAGTACGGATAAAGATCCTGATATGAAGGAATTAGATAAGACTGTCACAGTCAGTTTTGAAAAACTCTATGACACCTCTAAATTCCAAACATATTATGAAGATAAGAATCCAGATGGTACTTCAAAGAATTTAGAATTAGGTATGAAGTATACATCTACAGCAACCACCTTTAGAGTGTGGTCCCCTGTCAGTGCTAATATGACAGTTCTTATCTATGATAAGGATACTTCTTCTGAATTCGCTCCTGAAGGTGCAGAAGATACTGCCTCCTATAACAAATATAAAGGCTATCATATGCACTACATATCAGGTGGTATTTGGGAACTCACCATCGAAGGTGATTTAAAAGGTAAATACTACAATTATCAAGTTGACAACACATTAGGCACTAATGTGGTGATGGATCCATACGCCACTAGTGCGGGTTGTAATGGTGTCAGAGGCTATATTTATGATAAAGCCGATTCCAATCCAGAAGGTTGGGATGAATTACCACTTGTTTGGGATCATCCAGATGAAAGCGACCCATACCATAAATACGATTTAGAAAGCCCACAAGACTTAACAATCTATGAAGTCCATGTCCAAGACTTAACTGGTGATAGCTCTTGGGTTTCTCACCACGCCAATAAACGCGGTACATATAACGCTTTCGTAGAAAGTGGTACCAGATTAGCGGGTCATGCTGACGTGACCACTGGTTATGACCATTTAAACGACTTAGGCATTGGCGCGGTCCAACTCGTTCCTGTCTTTGACCACGATAATGACGAATCAACATCAGAATTAAAGTATAACTGGGGTTACAATCCTCTTAACTATAATGTCGTGGAAGGTGGCTATTCCTCAAATCCTCATGATGGATTAGCCAGAGTTAAAGAATTCAAGAACTTAGTCTTACAAATGAGCAAGACAGACGCTCATACCCGTGTCATTATGGACGTTGTCTATAACCACGTTAGTAGTGCGACTGGTTCTAACTTCCATAAGTTAATGCCACGTTATTACTTTAGATATACACCAGATGGTGAATTATTTGATGGTTCAGGCTGTCATAACGAAGTGGCCTCAGAAAGACCAATGATGAGAAAATTCATTGTTGATTCACTTTGTATGTGGGCCTCTGAATACAAGATTAAAGGCTTTAGATTTGACTTAATGGGTTTGATTGATTTCCAAACCATGAACGCTGTGCAAAAAGCCTTATATCAAATCGATCCAGATATCTATATCTACGGTGAAGGTTGGTCCTTGGGCTATAACGGACCAAGTGACACAAACTATGGCACCGAAACATGGCAAGTCTATAACGAATGTAATAGAGCTAAAACTGGCGATGAAGCCGTTTTCCTCGGTGGCTTCAATGACCGCTTTAGAAATGCTGTGAGAGGCGAAAATGGCTGGGCCACTGATGGCAAGACCTATCCAGGTGCCGGCTTTGTCCAATTAGGTAACTGGAGAGATGGTGGAAATAATAATTGGTACGTTGATAATGGTGCGTTAGACATCATCGCTGATGGCCTTTGGGGTATCAATGGTGGTGTTTATAGTGACTATGGTAAATCTGGCGTATTCCCAGAACAAACAGTTAACTACGTTTCTTGCCACGATAACTGGACGGTGAGAGACCAATTGTTTAACACCTTACCAAAACGTGATGACAGTCATCCAGCATCATTAGAATCGATTTTAAGAGGTTCTTTACAAGCTCACACTTTAGTGATGGCCGGCAATAGCGCCGCTTTCATGCTTGGTGGCGAAGAACTCTTAAGAACTAAAGAATATACAGATGATCCAAGCAGTCATGCTGGTGTCACCGCGGATAGCTGGACAGAGATGTGGGACCATAAGATTTCTCATAACTCTTATAACGCTCCGTTAGCGGTTAACTCCTTTAAATGGGGCAATAAAGTGAAAGTCACCTGTGGCGATGATGAAATCACGAATGATGTATATCATTACATCGAAGCTTTCCAAACCTTAATCAAATCTCATAAAGGTTTATTAAAGAAACATTCTGATTTTAACGAGCGTTCTGAACTTGAAAGAAAAGGCGAGGTTGGAGAGTATTATTACTATTTTATTGGTGCCACAAGTAAAGGTACTGGTGTTCAGAATAGATACTGGTCACAAGCTGGTAACTTCTCTAACTGTATTGCTTTCCAAGCAAATGAAGCATTTGTTTACACATGCGCTGGTGCTATTGGCGCTGGTGATTATATCCAATGCGATCAAGCCGCCATGGCCAATTGGGATTTCAAGTTTGAATATGGTATCTCAAGGGAACACGATATTTCAGACAATAAAGTCTACTTTAATACAAGAAATGCGGTCTTATATTATGACCGCCATGGCAAATAGGAGGTAATGATGATGAAAAAGAGTAAATCCTTATTTATTACAGCGTTAGTTACCTTACCATTAATTGCCGCTTGTTCACAATCTGTCTACCATCCAAAATTACCTTATCCAGGTGATCCACTTAGAACATCCAAACCAAGTGGTTACAATGGTGGGGATGACGATGGTGTTGATAGAAGTGAATTCAATATGACTGTTTATTTCTATTTGGACTATTCACATACTGAAGAAGCCGCTAAAGATGAAAACGGTCACGTTAAAACAGATGATGCATATGTCCGCGAAAACGAGTATCAACCAGTATTCGTTATGAGATGGTATATGCTCACTCCATTAGGAGCGATTCCAGAAAAAGCCCAACTTAAGGATAACGAAGATGCCGCTGATCCAATTTATTGGAAGTTCTTAGGCTACTCCGAATATCCTTCTTGTATGGACGAATCACTCTTATGGAATTTTGCTACAGATTACAAACAATCAAATGTCTTAAAACTTTATGGCATTTGGGCCGCTAAATAGGAGGTAATGAGAATGAAAAAATATAAATACATTTTATGTCTTCTTCCAGCCTTCTTATTAGCGAGCTGTAACTTCTCTTACACTTACGTCATTGATGGCGTGGAAATGGGAGAAGCAGATGAAGATGAAGATGACTTTGATGATTCTGGTTCTTACAAGATTAAAGTCTGGGTCGACCAGAAAATAAAAACTTTAACCGAATCACAGATCGAAGCATTTGTCACTGATAACCCAAAATATAAAATTACGGCAGACGTGCAAGCGGTTTCAGAAGGAAATGCGACATCTAATATGCTCTTAGACGTGAGCGATGGTGCGGATATCTTCGTCTTCGCGCAAGACCAATTAGCGAGATTAAAAGTCGCTGGTGCTCTTGGTAAAATCACTGATAAGTTTGCTGATTTTATCGTTGAAAATAATAGTGCAGACTCGGTCAAAGCCGCTTCCTTATCAGATGGTATATATGCTTACCCATTAACTTCTGATAATGGTTACTTCCTCATGTACGATAAGCGCATTTATAACGAAAATGAGGTTGGTAATATTTCCACAATGCTCAACAAGATTAAAGGCACCAATAGCAAATTATATTTCAAAGCGCAAAGCGACGGCTTCTATACCGCGAGTTATTTCTTGGCTAAAGAAAAAGATCATCCAGAACAAGATTCGCTTTGCAAATGTGATTGGGATTTAGACGAAATCACTGGTCAATTTACTAAATATAGCGATACTTTTGGTGACGATAATGGCTTAATTGCTGCAAAAGGCATTAAAGAAATCGCTGATAAAGCTCTCGTGGCTTCTGACAACAGCGTTTCCAAATTCGCTCCGGGTACAGGTAGCGCCTCTGGCACAACTGCCGCCGCGGTTGTTACTGGTATTTGGGACTACGAAGCAGCCTACAATAGATTAGGCATTAAAGACGATAAGGGTAATATCGTTGATAGTTACCTTGGCTGTGCGGAAATGCCGTGCTACAAAGTTGGTGACAAAGAATATCATCTTGGCTCCTATGACGGTTATAAACTCATGGGTGTCAAACCACAAACAACCAAAAAGAGAACTTCTGTGTGCCGTAAACTAGCCAGATACTTGACTAGTGAATCATGTCAAACAGAAAGATTCCATGAAGTGTCTTGGGGTCCAACCAATATTAATTCAAGCAAAAACCCAAGTGTTCTTAGCCATCCTGGTTTAGCCGCTTTGGCCAAACAGCATGAATATGCCACACAACAAGGGCAATGTCCTGGTGACTGGTTCTTATCATTAAAAACCGCCGCTGGTTCCATTTCTGCTAATAGCACAGATGCCCAACTCACCCAAATCTTAAAGAACTATAAAGATGGTTTGAAAGATTTGTTGAGTGATGCTGATTAGGAGGTGAAAAGATGAAAAATTATACTGATTTAGAACTTTTACGCCTCAGTAAAGCGAAGAGAACAGGCCATAAGATTGGCGTGACATTTAGATCAATTCCTGGCAAATTCAAACGCTTAGGTATTAAGATTGGTCTCTTCTTTAAGAATCTCGTCTTTGGCATTGGCCATTGGTTTAGAGATATCGCTTTAACATTTGTCCGTGGCGATTGGAAAACAAAAGTTTCCTACTTTGTCATGGGCTTTGGTAACGTTTCTCGTAAGCAAATCTTTAGAGGCATCTTATTCTTCTTCTTTGAAGTTATATTCATCCTCTATATGGCTTTGTTTGGTGGTCGTTACCTCTCCAAACTCTATATTTTAGGCACTAATGAAAAAACGATTGTTGATGGTGTGGAACTTCCAGGTGATAACTCCTTCAACATCTTGCTCTATGGTGTTCTTACCTTGTTCTTTATTGTCGCTTTCATCTACACGTGGAACCTCAATATCAAACAAAATCGTATTAACGAACAAATTCTCAAAGACCAAAAACAATTAGACACAGGTAAAGATGATTTAAGAGCGTTAATCGATAAGAACTTTCATAAGACATTATTAGCCTTACCAACCATTGGTATCATCATCTTCACGGTCTTACCAATCTTCTTCATGATTTTGGTGGCCTTTACTGATTATGAGGCTTCCCATTCAACGTTCTTTGGCTGGGTGGGTTTCGATAACTTTGGTCAACTATTTAATTGGTCCAACTCAGGTGGATCAAAATTCTCAATGACCTTTGGTCAGATCCTCTTGTGGACTTTGATTTGGGCCTTCTTTGCGACATTCACTAACTACTTCATTGGTATGTTAATCGCAATGCTCATCAATAAGAAAGGCATCAAGTTAAAGAAATTATGGAGAACGGTATTAGTCTTCTCTATTGCGATTCCACAGTTCATCTCCCTCTTGTTTGTGAGTAAGATGTTTACCACTGATGGTATTATCAATAGCCTCTTCCACACGCACATCGATTTCTGGAATAATCAATGGTCCGCGAGAATATGTGTCATCATTATCAATCTTTGGATCGGTGTTCCATATTTGATGCTAGTTGTCACTGGTATCTTAATGAATATTCCAAAAGACTTATATGAGTCCGCGAATATCGATGGTGCCAACGGCTTCCAACAATACACCAAAATTACCTTACCATATATGCTCTTTATAACTGGTCCGTACTTACTCACCAGTTTCACGGGCAATATGAATAACTTTAACGTTATTTACTTATTAACTGGTGGTGGACCAGAAACACAAGCGTATTACCAGAACGCTGGTCGTACTGACTTGCTTATTACTTGGTTATTCAAATTAGCGGTCAATAAAGGAGAATATGACTTCGCTGCCGTTGTCGGTATCTTAGTCTTCATCGTTGTCGCTGGTTTATCCTTAATCATCTATAACATCATTCCATCAACTAAGAACGAGGAGGAATTCCAATAATATGGCTGAAAGAAAACATATGAGTATGTCGACCAAGCGCCGTATTGGTAATGTTGCCTCTTACGTCACCTTGGCTTTGATCTCAATTATTTGGATCTTACCATTCGTCTTCCTCTTATTGAGATCGTTCGATGTGGGCAATACCGGTCCATCATCGGCAATTTTCCCAGAGAAATTTGGTTTCGGAAATTATATCTACCTTTTCACCGCTGGTGCTGATTTCTTGAAATGGTATTTTAATACCTTCATCATCGCTCTTGTGGTGTGCGTAGTCCAAACTGCAATGCAGTTCTCTATGAGCTACGTCTTATCAAGATATAGATTTAAACTCCGTAAATTCATGATGAACTTCATGTTGGTGCTTGGTATGTTCCCAGGCTTCCTAACAATGATCGTTCTCTATCAAGTCTTAAAGACAATTGGATTAACTGGCGCCAATGCTGTTCCAGGCTTAATCCTTGTCTATGTCGCAAGTAGTGGTATGGGCTATTACGTTTCTAAAGGTTTTTTAGATACGTTACCAAAATCACTCGACGAAGCCGCTTTAGTGGATGGCGCTACCAGAGCCCAAATCTTCGTACGAGTCATCTTACCACTTTGTAAACCAATCTTAATTTATACAGTTTTAACTTCATTTATGGGACCTTGGGGCGATTACGTCTTCGCCTATACAGTCTCATTAGGCAACGAAGCTGGTATGAACGTCGCCGCTGGTCTTAATTCATGGCTCGCGCCAAATATGATTAACGATCACTTTGCCCCGTTCTGTGCTGGTGGTGTTGTCGTCGCTATTCCAGTCATGGTCCTCTTCCTCTTCTTGCAAAAGTACTATGTTGAAGGTGTGACTGGTGGTGCAGTTAAAGGATAGGAGATATTTTTATGGCAGAAGTAATTATTAAAAACGTTAAGAAGATTTATTCAGGAAACGTCACTGCGGTGCACGATTTCAATCTTCACATTAAAGACAAAGAATTCATCGTCTTCGTCGGTCCATCTGGATGTGGTAAATCCACAACTTTAAGAATGGTCGCCGGCTTAGAAGATATTTCTGAAGGTACGGTGAGTATCGATGGTGAAGTCGTCAACGATATGCAACCTAAAGACCGTCACATCTCCATGGTCTTCCAAAACTACGCTCTTTATCCACACTTAACTGTTTATGAAAATATGGCCTTCCCACTCCGTCTTGATAAGAAGCAAAGAGTGGAACCATTATCTCCAACTGAAGTTGAAAGAGCACAAAAAGAATTAGAAGCTGCTAGAGCAGCAGGTAATGCTGCTAAAGTCGCTAAACTTGAAGACGAACTACAGAACGGTCGTCAACAAAAAGGTTACACCAATGACCAAATCTACGACCGCGTCACAAGCGCTGCTCAAGTCTTGGGTATTACCCAATACTTAACAAGAAAACCAAAAGCCTTATCCGGTGGTCAAAGACAACGTGTCGCCATTGGTAGAGCGATGGTTAAAGATTGTAAAGTCTTCTTAATGGACGAACCATTATCTAACTTGGACGCGAAACTCCGTAACCAAATGAGAGCGGAAATCATTCTCTTAAGAAAGAGAATCAATACGACCTTCATTTACGTGACCCACGACCAAACCGAAGCGATGACCTTAGGCGATAGAATCGTCTGTATGAAAGATGGTTTCATCATGCAAGTCGGTACCCCTGCAGAACTCTTTGATATGCCAGCGAATTTATTCGTCGCGCAATTTGTTGGTGCCCCAATGATGAACACCGTGAACTGTGATTTGTCTAGAGAGGGCGATAAATATTTCGTCAATCCTTATGGATACAAACTCCCAGTGGATGGCGAAAAAGGCAAAGCCTTATTAGAAAGAGGTGTTCAATCTCGCCCAATCATTCTTGGTATGAGACCAGAGCACATCCAACTTGCCAGAGGCAAAGAAGGCATTCCAGTCACCATCCAAGTCAATGAAATGATGGGTAGTGAATATCACTTACACGTCACCACTGAACAAGGCAATAAACTCATCGTTCGTATTCCAACTATTTCCTTAACTGATGAAGAAAGAAATAGCATGGTGAATGGCACTCAAATTAACATCACTTTCTCTGGCAAAGCAATGCACTTCTTTGATCCAGAAAGCGAGAAGAACTTACTTGTTGACATCACTAACGCTGACGCCTACGAATTAGACGCGGACATTATTAAGCACGAACAACAAGAAGAACTTCCAAAAGCAGAGAAAGAAGAATAGGAGGAGACATGGCACTAGCAAAAGGTAAAAAAAGATTACTATCTTATGTCGCTATTCTCGGCGGTTTAGCGGTTTTGTCTTTGTCCTTATTCACTGTTTCACAATTTGAAAGTGCAAAGCACCAAGCTTCTAAAAGAACGTTGAATACTTGTCAGAAAAGACTGAGAGATTTAACCGATGCTTATCGCACTGAAAAATCTATTGCACAAACCGATGAAGTAGATATGGCGGCTTTTATCGCTGATGAAAGCAGCGCTTACAGCAAAGCGGGTGAATATTGGTACTATAATGTCCAATACTTCAAACAAGAAACCGCGAAAAACGCTGCTCTTTATAAAGGTACTGCAATCCCAGCCTATCTCTTATCGATGTCCACACTCGTGGCCTTTGGCTTAATCTTAAAACACGCGGAAAAAGCCAAAGAAAAAGAAGACGAAGAAGCGGTCATTCAAAGATAAAAAAACATCAATTTTTATGGCTACCAAATCGGTAGCCTTTTTTATTTAATATAAAAAATGTTATTGCCCAATCATTAAACCAATATATAATAATATTGCAAACGGATACTATTTATATTTGTGAAAACAAATTTTTTGGTGTCCCATAGAACATCATAGATTAGTAGAACTCACAATCTTTTGTGTTCTAAAGAAAACATAATCATGAAAGGAAATTAAACACTATGAAATTAGGTTTAAAAGGAAAAATCTTAATTGGTGTGATGGCGGCCAGCTTAGTTGGTGGTGTCGGTAGTGCGTTTGCTTTAACAAGAACCGGTGCCTCTGGTGCAGGTAGACCAGGCGCTTTTGATGGTGCTATCTATCTCTATTGGGGTAGCGAATCAACAACCGCCACAATCAACAACGTTGAGAATTTGAGCGCTGGTGTTGCTCAATACCGTGGTTTAGAAGTTACTCCAAAATCATCTAAATCAGTTGCTGGCAACGTGCGTTTAACATTCACATTAGCCGCGACTGCTGGGGATCACCATATTAAGGGTCTCACAGTTAGCGTTTACAAAATCAACGCCGCTTTTGATGCAGAACATGTGGCCGATCAAATTGAAGGTAAAGTTGCTGCTCCTGTTTTAAATGAAAGCAATTTGACAGGTACAACTGATTTAGCGGTTGCAGCTTCAGAAAACGTTCACGAAACTCCTGGCCACTATGCCATTGAAGTGGTTTGGACTGGCGCTAATGATGGTGAACATCCATCCTATACTTTGGACGGAAGCATCACAATTAGCCAATCATTCATCGCGGCATAAGGAGGATAGAACAATGAAAATTAGTAAGAAATTAATTGGCATTGGTGTCGCCTCTTTTGGTGCATTAGCTAGCATTGGTGGAGCTTTTGCTCTTTATCAACAAGCCGCAGAAAATACTGGTTTCGGTATTAGTGCTGGTGCATACGCTGGCTCCGGTGGTACAGTTACCTATAAAATCAATGATGTTGGTGGTGCGTCGAATGTCGATCCTCAATACTTAACAACTGGTGGAGATAATGGTGGTACTGGTTTAAGCACTACTTACACACAAGTTGAATACTCAATGGCTTTATCAGCGACATATGCAGCAGGTGCTAATGCTCAAAACTTTGTTGTTGGTAATCTTGGTATTTCTTTAACTGGAATTCCAGAAGCTTATCGAGGTAAATTAGCTGTTTGGGCTGTTATCGATAACTATGTTGCTTCTTCCTTAGGCGAACATTATTACAAGAACGTTTTTATGGCTGAAGACTTTGCTATTACAGCAGAGGAAGGCCATCAATCATTTAGTGGCAATCACGATATTGCTGTTTCATCGGCAGGGACGCAAGTTCTTCATATTTATTTGAAATACAACTTAGCAGGCATTGATACATTAACTCAAAACGAAGCATCTTTGGGCTATACATTAAATGTCACTTGGGGTCAACCGGTCTCGTTTAATCCAGCTTACGTTAAAGGTGATGCTAACCAATGGACAGTTGATGATGGCTATTCTATGGCTCCAAACATCAACAAAGCTTATGGTGAAGGTTGGGAATGGATTTATAACAACCTCCCAGGCACAATTGGCGAAACAAAGTGCTTCATTAATGACGGTGAAGATAAATGGTCAAATGCCAATTATGCATGTGATCCTGCTAAATCATACAATGTCACATGGTCTGGCACAGCAAATGCTGCGGCAAATTACGCTGAAATCGCTTAATTAAACACTATTAAATGGTGTCTTATCCCTGCCCCTCAAATGAGGGGTAGGGGACACCAATATAACAAAAATCTTTAATCATGAATAAAAAGGGCTTTTTAATATCAACATTAATCCTTGGTGGTCTTTTAACCATTGGGTCCTTTAGTAGCGCCTATGCTCTTTTTACTCAAAACGCAAATAATGCCAATTTTGGCATTTCACAAGATATCGACTATTATTTGAAGGGCTCATTTAATAGTTGGGAACAAAATAATACTTATAAATTTGTCAATAATACTGCAGGTATGACTGCAGAAGAAAATAAAATCAAGGAATATAAATTAGAGAATATTCCACTCAATAAAGCCGCAGAACTAAAAGTCTGGGCTAACAATGATGTTTGGTATCAAGATAGTGCAAGTAACTGTACTTATGAACATAGGTGGTCTGACGCTATTACTTATTCAGGCGAAGGACATAACTACATTGTTCCAATGACATCAAAAACTTATTCTTTCTACTTGAAGTTCTATAATGATGGTTCTTCAAAACTCTATATTACTGCGAATAAAGACATCCTTTATTTCATACCATCATCAAACTGGACAAGTGCAGATGCAACTTTTGCTATCAAGTTATACGATGGTGAAGATAATCTAGCCAGCACAATCACTGAAAGTGTTGAAAACCCAGCTGGAACATTCAAATTTGATATAGGTTCAACTTATACGAGATATCAATACGTGAGACGTAATACCACTAACAGTGGTGACTGGAACTGGTCAAACATTCTCACAGTCGGTAATTCCGACACCAATAACTGTTTTGAATTATGGAACGAGTATTGGGGTGGTGGTGAAGTTTGGAGCGATTGGGATCCAAATGGTGGAAGTACACCTTCGTTTAGTAATGGTGTTTGGAGTGCGAAATAATGGAAAAATCTAAGAAAGTTAAAATCATAGGTAATTCAATATTTTTCTCCATCATTACATTAATGGTCTTCTTTTTCGTCTGGAATTATATTGACATTAAGTCAGGCTACAAATATCCAATCTTTGGTTTAAGAAAGTCCGTGATTGTTTCTCCTTCAATGGCGACAGTTAACGATGCTAATACCTACATCACGCCCGAGATGAAGCAAATCAAAAAGTATGATGTGGTTACCACTAAGCAATATAAGAGTTTTGATTCTATCAAACAATATGATATAGCGACTTATTTTGCCGGGTCGAATACACTTATTTGCCACCGTGTTATTGATAAGTATATCGATGAAAGCGGTCACAAATACGTAGTGTTCCGTGGTGATGCTAATAACACAAACGACGCTCCTGTTTCCTATTCTTTAATTAGGGGAAAGGTAGTCAGTATTTCTCGTGGTACTGGTCACTTTGTCGCGTTTATTCAATCACCATATTTCTTTATCGCTATCTTTGGTGTGGTTTTCTCGGTGGCATTAGGCATGTTCATTATTGATCATAATAAACAACAAAAAGCTTTAGAGGCTGCTGATGGTGAACCAGAGCCAGAGGAAACAAAGCCTCAAGAAGAACCAAAAGTCGAGGAAGAACCTCAACCAGTGGAAGAGGAAAAGGCCGAAGAACCCGCCGAAGAACCCGCCGAAGAAACCCCTGTCGAAGAACCAGTCGTAGAGGAGCCAAAAGAAGAGAAAAAAGCTCCAAGAAAGAGAACCTCTTCAAAGGCTAAAGCCACTCCTAAAGAAGTTAAAAAAGAAGATTAACTTTTATTAATAAATAAATTTATTACTAAAAATAAATAATTCCGTTATATAATAGTAAGTGACATAAAGGAAGATTTTTGTATGACTAAACTTAAAAAAATCGTTTTTCTTTTATTTCCACTTCTTTTAACTGCCTGTGGTGGTGGCAAACGTTCCTCTGTTGCACCGATTGATGATGTCGATGAATATGACGCTTGGTTAAATACTTGGAGTCAACCAGACCACTTATACTTCCACTACAACAGAGGCGATAAAGGTGGATATGACAATTACTGCCTTTGGTTATGGCAACACGCACCTCAAGATTTAGAAGGTGCTCTTTATGCATTCTCTAAGAATCCAAAAGTTAGTGATAAATTAACTCTTTCTCCAATGACTGATCACTGGATGACCGGTGCGGAAGTTGGCAAAGAAGGTAATAAGATGTATGTCGATGACTATGGTGTCATCGCTGATATTGATTTAAAAAACGCTAATTTAGTCGGCGGTAAATCAGGTAAAGCAACCACCTTCGAAGATATGGAAGAAATTGGTTTCTTGTTACCACAACAAGATTCCATGGGTGGGCTTACTAACTGGACCAGTGATGGTGGTAAAGAAACATATTTAGATGATATTAGTGAAGCCAAGAACTGGAGAACTGTGGAAGGCGGTAAAGCCATTCACATCTTTGTTAGCACAGGTGCATTAAGTGATTATTCCTATTATGTCGGCAGTGGTACTGCGGAAGCAAAAACCAATCCTATTGATGAAGATACAACAGGTAAATATAGAAGTGATTTTGATGCAGCATATAAGAACGCTTTAGGCGTTAGCTCCACATCAGAAGAATTCAAGAAATATGGTGTTGGTTATCAAATCTTCGTCGCTTCATTTAGAGATAGTAATGATGATGGTATTGGTGATATTAGAGGTATCATTAATTCCTTAGATTACTTATCAGATTTAGGCGCTGAAGTGTTATGGTTAACACCAATTCAAAAGAGTGATTCATATCATGGATATGACATCAGCGATTACTACGCTGTTGATAAGCGTTTTGGTACGACTGATGATTATCGTGAATTACTTTATAAAGCCCATCAAAAAGGCATGAAAGTCTTGATGGACTTAGTCCTTAACCATACTTCTAAGAGCAATATTTGGTTCACCAATTCCCAATGGGGCAAAGAAGATGAAGTAGCTGGCATCAACTGGCGTGACGTTTATAACTGGAAATACGAAACAGATATTATTGAAAAATATAATCCTACCTCTGGTAATTATGACAAGATCACCGTTAAAGAAGATGCGGAAAGCACCAATCCATCATGGTATCGAGATGGTGAATCTCATTATTACTATTACGGCAAATTCGGTAGTGGTATGCCTGAAATTAACTACCTCAATGCCTCCACTAGAAAATTAGTTATTGATATGGCTAAATACTGGATGAGCTTTGGCCTTGACGGATTCCGCCTTGACGCAGTCAAGCATATCTTCATGAGAGATGAATGCTATCAAAGTGGCGATATCATCGTCAAAGACGTTGGTAGTAAAGAAGCTTTCGACGATGAAAGAGGTCAATATGTCACTAAAGGATTTGACTATTCTTCTAACTTAACGAAGAACATCATGTGGTGGAAAGAATTCGCTCATGGTGTAAAAGCCGATTATCCAAACTGCTTCTTAGTTGGTGAAAACTTTGATGGTTGGGGCACAAGAACTGCTTCTTACTACCAAGCTTTAGATAGTCAGTTCTCCTTCTCCACTTATTATCATATTCCTGCTTATTTATATAATAACGATGGGGGTGCGTCTAACTTCGGCGGTCAAGCCGGTGAAACATTCGTTCCATATAGCGCAACCGGTAATGTCTTGGTCGATGATGGTAAGAATCCATATGAAATCCCGGGTGGTAGTCGTAGTGACTTCATCGATGGTGCATTCACTTCTAACCATGACGTCATGAGGGCCATTAACCAAGTCAATGGTAGTGGTAATAAAGATGGCACGACTGCCTTAGATAAGGTCACTGGTGAAGGCGATCAAGTTAACAAAGCTAAGATCCACGCCGCTGTGACATTATTAAATCGTGGCATTTCTTGGATCTATTATGGTGATGAATTAGGTATGTCTTCTAATACCAATACCCATAAAGAAACATACGGCAGTGAAAACTGTGAAGATATTTGGTATCGTCAACCATTCCTTTGGAAAGATACTAAAGATAGAGCCAACTATAAGTCTGGTCAATATACATTTGAACTTGATAGTTATAACAAGACCTTAGCGGATGTTGATACCCAAAAAGCGGACGCTAACTCAATGTATAACTGGTACAAGAACGTTATCGAAGTTAAGAAGATGTATCCAGATGATGCGAGATTAGAATTTGTCAATTCTAGCAATAACGTTTTAGTCTTAAAAGTGACTGGTGGTAACCAAGTATTGGTTATTTATATCAATGTTGGTACTGGCACTAATAACTATATGATGAACCCAGATGAAGTCGCTGGTGGTAGTACCACTAACGTCAAGACTATTGGTGGCGCACCAAGCAATAAATTCGGAGATATCGGCGCCACAAAATGGGCCATCTCGGTCTTCAAGAAATAGGAGGTAATGGTCATGAAAAAGAAACTATTCTTCTTATTAGTTCCATTCCTTGTTTGTGGAATGGTCGGCTGTGTTAAATATAACGGTCGTGGTAAGAGCAAAACTAAAACAAGCGCTCCTGCTGAAACGACATCTATTGCTCCTGAAGCCAGTTCAAGCAAACAAGGCAAAACTTCACAGCCACAAAGCGACGAGCTTCCAGCGGGAACTGAAGTCAAAGTCTATTTAGTCTTTGGTGAATATGGATTATATAAAAATAATCCAGTTAACACAAATGTCGAAGCGTTGTTCTTAGAACACACGATGGAATTAACCGCGAAAGTGGGTGACCGTTTACCAACTAGAGATGATGTGACTTCTTCTGTTAATGGTTCCACATTTGTGGCTTGGATTTCCTACAATAATGATGGCAAATTAACCGAATACACCAAGGTTCCAGGCTATGAGAACAAGATTCTCTATGCCTCCTTCTCAAGTGGTAATGGTGGAGGCAGTAGCCAAGGTGGTGGTGGTTCCTCACAAGGTGGAGGCAGTAGTTCTCAACCAAGTGGTGGTAGCACCAGTCAAACACCGATAACTCTCACTTACACCGTGACTGGTTTACCAACTTGGATTAGAGATGATGGCTGTGTCATCTTTGCCTGGGTCTGGGGCGCTCAAGATGGAGGTTCTTGGAAGTCGCTGACATTCGGCAGCAACAATGATGCTTCCTTCACTGTTGATAATGCTTTAGACGGCTTCTTACTTGCTAGATGTAAAGAAGGCACAACTCAACCAGATTGGAACAAACATGGTGACGACCATAGTGTTGGTAGAGTTTATAACCAAACAAACAACATTGACTGCACATCGGGTGTCTATTCCTACGCTTGTACTGATTGGGTTTCATATAACTAATCATTACTGAATTAAATCAAAGAATGTGGTATTCTCATAAGGAAGACCACATTTTTATTTATGATGAAGTTTGATCCTAACATCGTTATTGAAACCGATAGACTAGTGCTCCGCTACATGAGAAGTAGTGATCGACACGATATTTTTATTAACATCAATAATGATAAGGAAGTATTGAAATACTTCTTAGATAAGTATTTAGAAGATGAATCAGAATTACTTTTAGATAAAAGAATTAACTTCTGTATCGAAAACAAAAGATACTTATTTTCTATCGAATTAAAAGACACTCATGAAGTTATTGGGATGATTCTTCAATGTTCTGTTCCTGACCAATATTTCAATAACTCTGAGATTGGCTACGCTATTGGAAGAAAACATTGGAATAAGGGCTACGTTACCGAAGCCATGAAAGCGATGATTAAATTTGTCTTCTCCTTAGGAGTTAACAAAGTTATTGCCTCACATATTGTTGGTAATAATGCCTCAAAAAGAGTCATTGAAAAGTGTGGCATGATTTATGAAGGCAGAAGAAAAGAAGACCTTTATTATCATGAACAATATCACGATGTTGATTACTATTATTTGCTAAATGAGGACAAATAATAGTTGTGAGAAAGTAAACCTTCCTTTAATATATTAAACGATATGAGCGAGACAGTCAGACGCGATCCATTCAAATCTAGAATCCATGAAATAGACTTTTTAAGAGGTCTTTTAATGTGTTTAGTGATCATGGACCACCTCTTTAATTTATTCATGTCTTTTAATAAGACCTGGTGTGGTGGAGCGGATGCGATCGCTAACGGTACCGCAAAAGAACCTTTCTTAACCATCTATCATGTCTTTGCCTTCTACTGGGATAATCCAGTCAGAATGGTAGTTAGATGGCTCTGTTTAGGCTCATTCTGCTTTGTCAGTGGTATTTCTTGTGCTTTCTCTAAAAACAACTGGAAACGCGCTGGACAAATGATTGGCTTATGGTTCTTTATTCTTGTAGTCTCTAATATCGCTCAAAGTATTGTGACCTATAACGATTGGCATTTAGGCATTACTTCATTCCGTGTGGATTTCAATATCATCGGTGTTCTTGCCTGGTCCACATTAATCTATTGCTTTATTCAAGATAAACACTGGAAATGGATGATTATTTTAGGCGCTATTGCTTTAGCAATTCACCCATTATGTGTCGTTCTTTCATGGACTGACTGGGGTAAAGCTCCAACTACTTATGCTATTCCGTTATTTTCGCCAGTTAAAGGTGGCTTATATCAACAAGCTGACTTTATGTCCTTGTTCCCATATTTAGCGTTCTTCCTTGGTGGTGCATTATTATCTAAATTCACTTATAGTGTGGAACGTAAATCCTATTTCAAACAGCATGAATGGGAAAGACCAATCTGCTTTATCGGTAGACATTCCCTTATTATTTATCTCGTACACTTCTTGCTCTTAATTGGCATCTTTAATTTAGTGGGGTTATTTATTAAATGATGACAGAAATGACGATGTATGCCGCTTTAAAAGAAGCCGCTAATAGATGTCCACATGATCTAGCCATCTTCTATGAAGGTACTAGAATCTCTTTTAAAACGCTTTTAAAGAGAATCGATCAAACCGCGGATATTTTATATAACCAATTAGGGGTTAGAGAAAACGATGTCATCGTTATCGCTCAACCAAATATCCCTGAAACAATTGTTTTATTCTATGCGATCAATAAGATTGGAGCCTGTTCAAACTTAATCCATCCTTTCACTCCATTTAACCAAGTGAAATCCATCATGGATAAGACTCATACTAAGTATGCTTTCTTATTTGAACAAAGAATCGCTAAGGAAGTCGAAAGGTATCGTGAGATTGCTGATCAAGTCTTTGTCACAAGAATTGAAGACGACTTACCAGCGTTCAAGAAGATGATTTATCACACCTTCATGAACTTTAGAATTCGTAAGAAATTAGGTAAGCTTCCAGCGAGATTTAAATTCGATGGATTTAAATACACGTATCAACTAAAATCCAAGAATCAACCTGTTCCAGAAGCCTCTTTTGATAGTAAGCGTTGCTCTGTCTTATTACATAGTGGTTCCACAACTGGCAAACCAAAAACCATTTGTTTAAGTGATAACGCTTTTAACTTTATTGCCTATCATTCTGATTCATTTATGGCCTTACCAAGAGAACAATTAAGAGGTCATAAGATGCTCAGTATTTTACCAAGCTTCCATGGCTTTGGTTTATGCATGACCATGCACGCTCCGTTAGTGAATGCTTTCTCATCCATCCTTATTCCAAAGTTCAAGCCTGATAAAGTGGTGAAGGTGATGAATCAAACCAAGTTCACTTGTGTTTGTGGCGTCCCAACCATTTATGAAAAATTGTTGAAAGAACCAACATTTGTTAATAACAAAAACTTAAAGCATTTACATTGCTGTTTCTGTGGTGGTGACTCCATGCCTGCAACCCTTGAAGAAGACTTCAATAAAGCCATGGAAAAAGCCGGTTCTAAATGTCGCTTATTCCAAGGCTATGGCTTAACAGAAGCGATCGCTGTTAACTGCGTTAACACTTTCGACGCACATCGCTCTGGTTCCTTAGGCAAAGCGATGCCAGAATCCACATTCAAAGTGGTGGATGAAAATAACCAAGAAGTGAAGCCTGGAGAAATCGGTGAAATCATCTTTAAGAGCGGGGCGATTATGCTTGGCTACTACCAAGATGAAGAAGGCACTAACGATTGTATCGTTGATGGTTATCTCCATACTGGTGATTTAGGCTATATCGACGCTGATGGATTCATCTTCTTTAAACAACGTAAGAAAAGAGTGGTCAAAGTCTCCGGCGTAGCCGTCTTCCCAAGCGAAGTTGAACAATTGATTGAATCAATGCCAGAAGTCAGCGCTTGTGCGGCTATCCATATTCCAGATAAAAAACTCATTAACGCTCTTAAGGTTTTCGTCGTTGCTAAATACTTTGATGAAACCGCGATGAAAGACAAAATACTTGAGACGTGTCGTAAATATCTCATTAGATGGTCTGTTCCAACTGAAATCGAATTCAGAAAAGAATTACCTTTAACGATGCTCGGAAAAGTTGATTTCCGTAAACTCCAAGAAGAAGAAGATAAGAAACGCGGACTGCTGTGATATAATCACTTTTAGTTGTGGTCATGGCGGAATTGGTAGACGCGCTGGTCTCAGAAGCCAGTGAGGAAACTCATGGAAGTTCAAGTCTTCTTGGCCACACCATTTTATATGCAATAGACATTTTGGTAACAAAGTGTCTTTTTATTTTTAAATAAAAGTAACAATATTAAATGAAATAATATAAACTATTTGAAGACAAAACGACAAAAAGTCCTGATTTAATTGTTTTATTAAATGGAGATGGAAAAAAAGATTGGTTATTCGGTTATTAAAAACCTCTGTTCACCTTATGACGATGAGATGAACGCTTCTTTTAATATCATCTTCGAGAAATATCGTTACCTTGTCTATTACGTTTCTTTTGACATCATCAAAAGCGAAGAAGAGGCTAAAGACATCGTTAACGAAACATTTCTTAGAATGTATGAAAATCGCAGGAATTTCATGAACGAAAGCAAGCTTAAATACTTCTTGCTTGTGACCGCGAAGAATCTAGCGATAAACCGTTATTACCAAGAAAAAAGAAATCTCCCTTATTCTGATGATATGGTGGGAAAGGATGATCAAGCCGGTGTCTCCGTCTATCTCGAGAAGTTCAAAGACATTCTAGATGAAGAAGAATATCATTATCTAGTATTACATCTCCTCTATGACTTCTCTTTTAGAGAAATCGCAGAATCTAACCGCTTAACCACATCCCAAGTCTCATCTAAATATCAACGCGGAATTAAGAAACTTCGTGACTATTATGGAGGAAGTGTCTTATGAAAAAACTTAAAGAACAATTCAAAAAGGATTTTGAACAGGCTAATAACGTTGAGCTTTCTTTTGATGTCACTCAATTAGAAAGCAATCAACCACATATCAGACATAGAATGAGACCTTTACACAAAGGATTGATCTTTGCTTCTGCTGGTTTGGCTTTGGTTTTAGTGGTGGCCGCAATTCCGCTTTCTGTGATGATGCTTGCGCCAAAGTCTGACAGCGTTAAACTCGCTAGAAGAAGATATAGCGTCAATGAAATTGAAATTGCTAAATCAAACACTTTTGAAAGATTAAACGATGTGCAATATCCTAACCTAAACCATCCACTTCTAAGTGATATAAGCGAAGAAGAGAATGATGCTTATAGCAATTTCACTAATCTCACATACCACTCCTTAGTAGATACTTCCAAAGAAGACAATATGTCTTATTGTGCTGTCGGTTTATATTCAGTTTTAAACGAAATGACAGCCTCTGTATCAAGAGATGATTTAAAGGATAGATTAAATAATCTATTAGGCCTAGATGAAACTAATAGAGTGACATTCTATGAAAAGATTATGAAGGCCAACTCTTTCGTGGATGAGAATGCGACGACACAAATCAAAAACGCGGCTTTCTTTACGAATAGTCTTGATTATTCTCCTAGTTATGTGGACTATCTAACAAGTTTATACTGCGAAGCGTATCAACTCGATTTCAAAACTAACGCTAATAAGATGGTGGAGTGGGTCAATAAAGCGGTTAATGACGATCACTTCATCGATAAAGGGTTTTTAGGATTAAGACCTGATACTGTCTTATATCTCTTCTCGACCCTTTACTTTAAGAGTGCTTGGAGCAACAAGTTCCTTTCAAGCGATAACGTTAATGATGACTTCTTCTTAAATGATGGCGGTAAAGTAACCACTAAATATATGAAACATTCATATTTTACTAACCAATACTATGATTATGATTCATATATCTCTTTCAAAGATTATTACTGCGATATGAGTTCGGTCACATATATCATTCCAAAGAAAACTGAAGATAACATCTTTACATTAACCAAAGACATCAATATTTTCCAAGAAAATGAAGATAATAAAGTGTTGCCTAAAAATCACCACATTACTGTGAATTTACAAACTCCAAAGTTTAAGAATAACGCTAGTATCGATTTCCGTCTCTGTTTAGAAAACCTTGGCTTTGGTGATATGTATGATGATAATTACGATTCTTTCCATGGCGCTTTTAATCCAGAAACAACCAACAATATCAATATTTATCTCCAAACCCTTAAACAAAAAAACCAAGTCGAATTCAATGAAGATGGGACGATTGTTAAAAGCGTGACCATGGCCGCTGAAGGCGGCAAGGGTGGTTCTTGGAGGGAAGAAGTTGACACTTTAGATGTGAAACTCAATCAGCCATTTATTTACATTATTAAAGACGCTAATGATACACCAATATTCGTGGGACATATTGATAATCCGCAAGCATAATTGTATCTTTGTATCATGACCGATGTGATTGATACAACAATGATCTACTTAAAAAGAGATAACTCTTATCTTCTTTTGCTTCGCAACAAAAAGAAAAACGACATCAATGAAGGCAAATGGATTGGTGTCGGTGGTCATGTCGAAAAAGGCGAAACCATCGATCAATGCGCCATAAGAGAAGTCAAAGAAGAAACCGGTTATGACGTGCATTCTTTAAAATGTGCGGGAGAAGTTTTATTCGTAGACGAAAACATAAAAATGATGATGTACGTGTATGAGATAACTGACTTTTCTGGCGAGACGATTGAATGTAACGAAGGTGATCTTAAATGGATTCCTATCAAAGATATCTATGATTATCCGATGTGGGAAGGGGATAAAGCATTCCTACCAAAACTCATTAATCACGAGCCATATTTCAAAATGACTCTTACTTATCGTAATGGTGAATTAATTAGTGTTGAAAACCGTTAATGGTTTATGCAATAATATCAAAGCGCAATAGGGGTGTAGCACAATGGCAGTGCAACGGTCTCCAAAACCGCTGATGCGAGTTCGATTCTTGTCACCCCTGCCAAATCAAAATGTCAACGTCCGACCAGGATGTCCAGGAAACGTTCGAAGAGAATGTCCTCCAGGATGAACCAGGATTGGATACCAGAACATAGATGAAGAGCTTCAGGTAAAACCCGAAGCCTTTTTCTTTATCTCCAGGTTCCAGTTCGTATTACCAGTTCTTCTAGGTTAGGACATGAGTAGGGACATATTACCTATGGTAAAGGCAGGGGTGATAAGAATTGAACTCACATCATCGGTTCATGGATATACCAAGTTCTAGGTGGTGGTAGATGGATGAAATAGATTCTCATCTATCATTAGTGGAAAAGCGTCTAAAAGCCAGGTTGTACTGGTGATTAACAGAGGACAGTGAGTTCGTACGAAATGTGGATAACGGGTTTAAACGATTACACAAAAATGTCGATGTCCGACCAGGATGTCCAGGAAATGTTCGAAGAGAATGTCCTCCAGGATGTACCAGATTGTACGGGTCAGAGATAGAAGAGCTTCGAGTATAAAACCCGGAGCTTTTTTCTTTATCTCCCAGGCTTAAGTTCTATACCCGGATATCTAGGCTAGGACATAAGTAGGGACGTATTACCTATGGTAAGTATGTCAGGGGTGACAAGAATCGAACTCGCATCATCGTACTGGTAACTAAGGTATGAGATGGTGGTAGGTGGCTGAAATAGTTTCTCTATTATCATTAGTTAACACTTGCAAAATTACCAGTAAGTACATGGACAAGAAATTCGTACGAAATGTGTATAACGGGTTTAGACAAGTACAAAAAAAATAATGATGCTTTGCATCATTTTTTTGTATTTTAATTGGTGCTATGCTAATACCTCAATATTATTTATAATCAATATTGAAAGTATTACTTATGGCTGAATGTATTATTCGTGGCGAAAAAGTAACTAAAAAGTTTGTTAGTGGTGATATTGAAGTGATCGCTGTTAACGAAATTGATTTTTCTATTAATAAAGGCGAACTAGTCGTCATTTTAGGTCAGTCTGGTGCCGGTAAAACCACCCTTTTAAATCTTTTAGGGGGAATGGATACACTCACATCTGGTTCTTTAGTCATTGATGGTAGTGATGTTTCTAAATTCACTAAAAAAGATCTCGTTGGTTTTAGGAGAAATAAGATTGGCTTTGTTTTCCAGTTCTATAACCTCATGCCCAATTTGACCGCGGTTGAGAATGTTGAATTAGCCACTGAATTAAAGAAAGACGCTTTAAATCCAAAAGATGTATTAGAATCCGTTGGTTTAAAAGATAAAGATAAAAACTTCCCGTCTCAGTTATCTGGTGGTGAACAACAAAGAGTTTCTATCGCTAGAGCGGTCGCTAAAAACTGCGACATCATTCTTTGTGATGAACCAACTGGTGCCTTAGACTATGAAACTGGTAAGGGCATTTTGGCTTTACTAAGTAAAGAAGCAAAAGAAAACGGTAAAACCGTTATTATTGTGACTCATAACTCCGCTTTAGCCGATATGGCGGACCACCTCATTAAAATGCGTAATGGTAAACTCATTTACGATGAATATAATCCGAATCCAAAACGCATCGAGGATATTGAATGGTAAGAACTAAATACCCATTTCCTAATATCTACGGTAAAACCGTCGTACAACTGGTGAGACAAAAGATTATCTCTTTTTTTCTTAATCTTCTCATTGTTTTAGTTTCGATATCTTTAACTTCTGGTATTGGGGCGATTACCCGTTCGTACGCACCAGGATTTGTTTCAAATTATAGGGATAGAAATGCTCCTGATGTCATATTGAAATACGTTCCAGAAGAAGGAGAAACTGTTCTATGGAACGAAGAAAGAATTGACCAAGTAAAAGCGATAGATGGTGTTAAACAAGTCAACAAACTTTTTAGTATTGATAAGATTGACGCCACAAACGGGAACTATCGCTTATTAGCGTTTGAAAACATTAAAGAAGAAGGCGGAGTTGGTTCACCAACTCTTTTAAAAGGAGAATATCCTTCCGAGACATTAAGACAAGAAGAAATAGATGGACAAAACTATACAGTTATTGATTCGTTATTACTTGTTGGAATTCATGAGGAAAGCCAATACCGAATTGGCGATTATTTGAAGATCGCTAACCCATTGATGAACGGGGAAATCTATATCAAGGTAGTGGGAACAGCTTCTCATCCGCTTTATAACTCCAAGCAAAAAGAAAGAGCGATGACTGAGGAAGAGGATTATCTTGATAACGTCTTCTTTACAGATGTTTCGATGTTTGGTGCCTACGCTAGTTTTTTGTCAATGACTGACTTATATGTCACATTAGATCATCAAAGCGAACTATTAACTAGTGAATACAAAAGCGAAATAAACGAGTACAAGAATAAGATTCAAACTGTCTTCGGAGATAAAGTCAAAGTTTTAACTTTGGAAGACAATACTTCTTATGCTTTGTATAAGAACTATGATAATAAACTAACGGTCATTTCCATCATCCTGCCGTTCTTCTTTATCGCAGTTTGCGCTTTAGTGGTGGTGGTCATTCTATCTAGATTAATCGCTGACGAAAGAAGTATCATCGCCTGCAATTTCTCTTTGGGCGTACCACCGTCAAGGATTTACGCTAAGTATTTGTTCTATAGTTTGACTTCCGCTTCCATTGGTGTGATAGTTGGTTATTTTGTTGGTAATGCTATCTTGCCTGGCATAATCTTTAGAGCCTATAAAGCAGTTTTCTATATTCCGTTTATGCGCTACATAGCTATTTCACCAGTGGGTTTGATTACTTCTTTGCTTGTGATGTTATCAACCTTTCTTGTGGCTTTCTTCTCTACAAAACTATGTTTAAGAGAAACACCAGCGGCATTAATGAAGGCTAAAGCCCCGAAACCTGGTAAAAGAGTTTTTATGGAAAAGATTGGTTTTATTTGGAACCGTCTATCATTCTCTTTCAAGAATAGTGTCCGCAATATCTTTAGACATAAGAAGAATTTAATACTCACGAGTTTATCGATTATTGGATCCACGACCCTCGTCTTTTTAGGTTTAAGTCTAGGCGATTGTTCAGAATCAGTGAAGAGTAATGTACTATTTGAAAACGTCGCTAGTACGATGGGTTTTATCTCAATGGTCATCGTCTTATATGGTGTTGCTCTTGCTTCTTTAATCATCTACGCCTTGACGAGCATGAATATCGAAGAAAGAGTAAGAGAAATCGCCGTTTTGAAGGTTCTTGGTTACACCGATATTGAATGTGCTTTCTTTATCTATCGAGAATTACTACTCATAACCGTTTTTAGCGCCGCGATTGGCATCCCTGTTTCAATGGGCGCTTCGCAACTAGCCTTTGGCTTCTTAGACTTTGGCTCTCTTAAAGACATTCGATGGCCAACATATGTGCTCTCATATGTGATCATCCTTGCTTCAGCGGTCATCTCTTGTTTCTTATTATTTAGAAAGATTAAAAAGGTTGACTTTAATATTTCATTAAAGAGCCTAGAATAGAATATTTAAAATAATCTCTTACATTTTTAAAAAATGAGTGTATATTATTATGGCGTTATGGAAAGAATTGATTACATCTTAGACTTCTGTAAAGAATTAGGAAAACAAATGATCGCCTCGGGGGCGAATATCGAAAGAGTTAATCTCTCTATCGAAAAGATTTGTCATGCCTATGGTTTACACGATGTGACATGCGCTAATTTGACAACACGTATTTCCATCAGTGCGAAGGATGAGAACAAGTTATACGCTCATCGTCAAACGGATGTTCCGCCACAATCTTTCAACTTAGAAAGACTTAAGAAACTCAATAATCTTTCCTATGATGTCATAGAAAATAAGCCAGACGTGACGACGTTATATGACTTATTACACGCAGTGAAATCCAATGACTTCCCATGGTGGGCAATGATGGTTGGCTATTTAGTAGCAATGGCAGCATTAGCGAGAATCTTCCTTGCTGGCCCATCTGAACTCTTAGTGGTGGAGATCAATACTTTAGTGCTCTTTGGCTTATCAAAACTCTTTAGCAAAGTGCATATTAATAAAATTATTACCAACTTCTTTAGCATGTTCCTATGTAGCACCATAGCCACTTTGTTCTACATGGCAGGATTTGTCTCTAATTTCTTTACGATTGTTTTAACAAACGCCTTCTTCCTCTTACCTGGAATTCAGATGATTAACTGCGCGAGGAACTTACTCTGTGGTAATGAGATGAATGGTGTTATTGATTTACTAAAAGTATTACTTGAAATATGCACAATCATCGCTGGTGTGGCGGCGGTATACGCTTTATTTGAAAATGTCGCTAATTATCAAACGCTTGAAGCATATAAAGATGCTCTAGTTGATTTTTATGATAAGACCCCATTATGGTTAATCGATGTTGAACTTGTCGTTCTCACTTTGATGGCCACAACCGGTTTCAGCGTGGTCTTTAATATCCAATTAAAAGACTTAGTCTTTGCCGCGATCGGTGGTGTGATTGTCAGATTAGTCTACATCCTATTTAAAGATGTCTTCCACACTTATCCATTTATCTATACCATGGTGGCCGCCTTCTTCGCAGCCTTATATAGTGAAATTCTCGCTATTACCCGCAAAGAACCATCCACCTTATATCTATATCCATCGATTATTCCACTTATTCCTGGTGATCTTTTCTGCTATGTCGCCTTTGGTATCGTTTGGGGTAATACATCATTTATCGTCCAAAATGGACCAAACCTCGCTCTTTCTCTCATTGGCATCTCACTCGGCTTCGTCTTATGCTCCACAATCGTGCACTACGTGAGAAAATTCAAGCTCTTAAAAATTAACAAAGAATAATTTAATGAAATACCCCATCTAATGATGGGGCTTTCTTTTAACTGTTTGACATTTTGTTTAGCGGGTTTATAATATTCTACTGGACTTAAGAGAAGTTCATTATATGAAAAGAAGCATTAAAGCATCACTATTACTTATCACACTAACAGGCTTATTGTCCGCTTGTAGTTTTAAGTTTAATTTTGGTTCATCTAATGGCCAAAGTGGTGCGAATTCTTCTTCTCAAAATCCAGACTCTTCTAGTTCTAGTAGTGATAGAACAAGCAGTTCTTCTTCTAGCAGTTTCCATACTCATACACCCGCTGAACCAGTGGAAGAATATCGTATGGAACCAACCTGTACAGAAGATGGCTCCTATGATTTAGTCACATACTGCAGTCACTGCCATCAAGAATTAGAGCGTCAATTAATCACAATTTCTGCTTTAAATCACGACATCGTCGAACATGATGGGAAAGCGGCCACGTGTACTGAAAATGGCTGGCAAGCTTATCAAACATGTACAAGATGTAACTATACAACTTATCAAGAGATTCCCGCTACCGGTCACGTTCACACCGCCACAAGGGAAGAGAATCGTGTTGAACCAACTTGTACAGAAGATGGCTCCTATGATTTAGTCACGTATTGCCTTGATGATAATGTGACTTTAAGTGTTGAACACAAAACTTTAAAAGTTTTAGGCCACGATATAGTTTACCATGACGCGAAAGCGGCCACTTGCACACAAGTCGGTTGGCAAGCCTATCAAACATGTACAAGATGTAACTATACAACTTATCAAGAAATCCCTGCTACCGGTCATATTCACACCGCGACTAGAGAAGAGAATCGTGTGGAACCAACATGTGAAACAGATGGTTCTTATGATATCGTCACGTATTGCCTTGATGATGGTGAAGTTTTATCAAGAAATACTCAATCCATTCATGCTTTAGGTCATGATTTAGTCCATCATGATGGACAAGCTCCAACAGTAACTAGTGTTGGTTGGAATGAGTATTATACTTGCTCTAGATGTGCTTATTCTACTTATGTAGAAATTCCTCCACTTGATGGTCCATCAATTGCCCCTGTTAATTCTGGACGCAGTTATAAACAATATTTCTCTCATAGCGAATATACTCTTTCTTGTTCGCCTTCTTTAGGCTCCACCAAGTTATTAGTTATTCCAGTTTGGTTTACTGATTCTAATAACTACATTTCAACCTCTAAAAGAGAACAAGTTAGAGAAGATATCCAAAAAGCCTATTTCGGTTCTAATGAAGATACCGGTTGGAGAAGTGTTAAGACTTTCTATGAAGAAGAAAGCCATGGCGCTTTAACAATGGAAGGCACAGTTAGTGAATGGTACGAAGATAGTCGTGCCTCATCAAGTTATGGTTCTGAATCCACGGGTGCTTCTAATACCTCGTCATTAGTGAAAACTGCTTCAGATTGGTATTTCAATAACCACAAAGAGGAATCCCGTAAAGATTATGACCGTGATGGTGATGGCTACCTTGATGGTGTAATGCTTATCTATGCACGTCCTGACTATATTTCCTCTAGTTCATATAGCAATGGCAATTTCTGGGCTTATTGTTATTGGGTCCAAAAATCATCTTATAAGAATACGGAAAACCCTGGTCCAAATGTTTTCTTCTGGGCTAGTTATGACTTCATGTATGGCTCTAATAAGGCCAAATCCCGTACTGGTTTATCAAGCTGTGCGGGTGGTGACACCACACACTGCAACGTCGACGCTCATACATTCACTCATGAAATGGGCCACGTCTTTGGTTTGTGTGATTATTATGATTATTCTAGCTATGGCTATTCACCAGCTGGTGGTTTCTCTATGCAAGATCATAACGTTGGTATCCATGATCCTCACAGCGCTTTCTCTCTTGGTTGGGGTAGTGCTTATGTTCCAACAGAAACTTCGCTCATTCATCTCAAACCATTCACCACAAGTGGTGAAATGATTATCTTAACTCCAGGTTGGAATTCAGTTAATTCACCATTTGATGAATATTTAGTCGTGGAGTATTACACTCCAGACGGTTTAAATGAAATGGATGCGGCTTATCAATACGCTAATTCCCCACAAGGCGCCACTAAAGCTGGCATTAGATTATGGCACGTTGACTCCAGACTTTTATATAGGAGCAGATATGGTAGTTATAATGCTTCACAAGTTACTTATGATCCAACCCTTGGTGGTTCTTATTATGTCACTTTAATGATGACCAATTCATATGATGATGGTAGTAGTGATTCTTCAAAACGTATCTCACCATTAGGCTCAGCGTATGCTAATTACAATCAACTTCAATGGATTCGTAATAACAAAAATACCAGCCATAAAAGCAAAACCACTCTTACTAACAACTACTTGTTCCATAAGGATGATGTTTTCACCATGGAAGATTACAAAAAGCAATTTGTTAACGAAGGCAAACTCAACAGTGGTTCTGATTTAGGCTTTAGCTTTGAAGTCAAAGAATTAGGCGAAGAATACGCAACCATTGCCATCAATAAGTTATAAGGCAATTCATTCTCTGAATGTAAACTTTTATTAAGTAGGAAAAATTGTTAAAATAAACTTTAGGAAAACCATAGTATGAAGAAGAAATGGCCGTTATTAGCAATTCTTGGTATCTCTGTTTTTGGCTTAACAGCGTGTGAAGCCTTCAAAGATATGTTTTATTTTGGTGGTTCAACCTATCATCCTCGTAGTGATGTTTCTACACCTCCTCCAGGTGATACCGAAGCGCATAAAGCCCCTGAAGCTTATTGCTATGGAACCTACATTAAAAATAACGTCTATCGTCTTTCTTCCACTCCATCAACAGGAACTCCGCGTTTATTAGTCATTCCTGTGTGGTTTGAAGATTCAAATATTTATATTCAACCCGCTAAAAAAGAGAACGTCAGAGAAGATATTCAAAGCGTCTACTTTGGCACTAATGAAGTGACGGGTTGGAGAAGCGTTTCTTCTTATTACCAAGAAGAAAGCCATGGTGCTGTTAATCTTACTGGTACAGTTAGTGAGTGGTACTCATGTGGTGATTATGTTAATGACTACGCTGTGGATGATGGCTCTTTAGCCACATCTGATTTGGTCGTCAAAGCGGTGAACTGGTATTTTACAGGTCATCCAGAAGAAGACCGCAAAGATTATGACTATGATGGTGATGGTTATTTAGATGGCGTTATGCTCATTTATGCCGCACCAGATAATGGCAACGAAAGTTTCATTAATAATAATCCCGCTAATAAGAATAAAACCAACCTTTGGGCATATTGCTTCTGGATTCAAGACCGTAATGTCACTCATAAGAACGTCTCAAATCCTGGTCCAAATGCTTTCTTCTGGGCAAGCTATGACTTTATGTATAACAACTCAAAAGCGAGGGACCGTGCAGGTAATTCCTATGGAAGTGGTGACACAAAATACATCAATCTCGACGCTCATACATATATCCATGAAATGGGTCACATGTTTGGTTTAGAAGACTATTATGATTATTCCGATAGCAAATATTCACCAGCAGCCGGTTTCTCCATGCAAGACCATAACGTTGGTGGTCATGATCCATTCAGTTGTTACGCTTTAGGCTGGGGCAAAGCCTATGTCCCAGTGGAGAGCACAATTATCAACTTAAAGCCATTCACTTCTAGTGGTGAAATGATTTTATTATCACCTAATGCTTCTTCCTATAACTATTCACCATTTGATGAATATTTATTACTTGAATATTACACACCAGATGGTTTAAATGAGTTTGATACAGACCATCAATACTTAAGAGACGCACGTAAAGTTTACCCAACCGGACCGGTTGAACGTGGCATTAGATTATGGCACGTGGACGCTCGTTTAGCCTACATGTATGCTGGAAATTTCTCCTCTAGTAGAATGACGACTGACCCTGGTTATACCCAACGCGTTAAATTAGCAATGTCTAATACTTATTACGCTAGCAATGTCTCAGAGAGCTATTTAAGTCCTTTAGCCGATGAAGACCGTTCGTTCTGTAATTACAACCTCTTACAACTCATCAAGAAAAATGGTAGTGGTTGGAAATCAAAAGATACTTTAACAAGCGCAATGCTTTTTAGAGATAAACAAGAATTCAGCATGTCTAGTTCCGCTAATCAGTTTGTGAAATCTGGTAAACTCAACAGTGGACTGGACCTCGGTTTCTCTTTCAAAGTTAATGCTTTGAATAGTGGTTATGCCTCTATTGAGGTGACTAAGTTATAAAAATCTTGCTAATAGCAAATAAACTTGTTAATGTATTAAATGCTGTTTAATCAAACAGCGTTTTGGGTCCGTAGCTCACCTGGGAGAGCGCCTGATTTGCATTCAGGAGGTAGCGAGTTCGATTCTCGTCGGATCCACCAGAATAGTTAAGACCGTGTTTGACACGTCAATATATCAAAGATATAAGTTGGAGGAAAAACTATGTTACAGTATCGTTATGACACACAACTTTTAATTGAAGGTCAAGGTTTAGACGAAGACGAAATCACCGATTGGATTTTAGAGAACATGAAAGGTGATTCCCTCATCTGCGTTGGTGATGAAGAAATGATTAAGATTCACTTCCACACCAATGAACCATGGGATTTATTATCACATTGTGCAACCTTAGGCGAAATCTTTGACATCGTTGTCGAAGACATGGATCGTCAATCACGTGGTCTTAAGGGTTAATTAAACCCCCTTTATGGACCATTAACTCAATCGGTTAGAGTGGACGGCCCATAACCGTTATGTTCCGGGTTCAAGTCCTGGATGGTCCACCAACAGACTATAAGCCGTTACTGACGGCTTTTTTATTATCTTTTTTATAGTATATTTAGCTGAATTTTGCTAAAATAACCACATCCAATGGAAATATTTAGATATTTAGCCAACAACATTCCTCTTTTTTCTATCTGTGCGGTAATGATTTATATCGCCTTTAGAAATCTTAGATTAAGAAGAAGAGAAAGCCTTTATTTCTTAGCCTTCTCCACAATTCTTGTCATTCTTTCTGTTGTCGTTGAAATGGAAAAGTATTCCCAAAGAATGGGTTATGTGGTAGTGGGTACTATCTTTACCTCTTTGGGCTATATATTAAGGCCAAGTTTATTATTCATTTTCATCTTGCTTGCTAATATGGAATATAAGAGAACTAGAGCGTTCTATCTTCTCACGATTATTCCATTAGGAATAAATCTCATTATTTATCTCATTCCTTTATTTATGGGAGTGCCTGCTTTTAGAGAACTCGTTTTCTATTATGAAGCAGTTGGAGACGGCACCGCGACATTCAATAGAGGTACATTCCTTAATTTCACCTCTCACGCTATTTCGCTTTTCTATTTAGGCATTCTTGTCTATGTCTCCACAATGCGTTTCCAAGGCAAACATCGCCGTGATGGTATTGTTTTAATCATCTGTGTAGCGATTATCTTTGTCACTGTTTTAACAGAGGTTTTAGCAAAAAGAAGCGATTTACTTAATGTCGTCTGTGGTATTTGCATGATGATTAACTATATCTTCATCTTATCGGTTAACTCTTCAAGAGATCCTCTGACTAACTTATATGACCGCCGCACATATTATGAAGATGTGGCAAGATTTAAAAGCCAAATTAAAGGCGTCATCCAAATCGATGTTAACGGATTAAAAAACCTCAATGATAATTATGGTCATGACGCTGGTGATAAGGCTCTTCTAACTGTTGGTCGTATTTTAGAAAACAGTATTCAAAACGCTGAAATGTGTGTTTACCACTTAAGTGGTGATGAGTTCTTAATCTTGATGTTCCAAGGCAAAAACGAAGCCTTAGAAGCAACTGTGAATGCGATTAGATTAGCCGTGGAAGAAACAGAGTATTCAATCGCTATTGGTTATTACTTTGTTAATAGAAATGAAAACATCCCTTACGAAGTAGCGCTTAAAAAAGCTGAACAACTCATGTATTCAGATAAAGAACACTATTACCAACAAAGTGGTAATGACCGTCGAAGACGCTAGTGGTTATTTTTCTTAAATATTTATTTATCTCACCACGAAATAGTGGTAATGTTATTTACGCGACCAAAAATGGAGAATTACCCAAGCGGTTGAAGGGGTCGGTCTTGAAAACCGATAGAGGATGCAAGTCCTGCTAGGGTTCGAATCCCTAATTCTCCGCCAAGCAAAATAAAAATGCTCCCAATTAGGGAGCTTTTATTTATGATCCGAAGTATGTATCAACTGAGGCTTTTCTTTTGTTTAACCAGTTCACAAATGAATCAACTGCATCTTTATGAACTTTAAATGATTTCACAGAGTCTGGAGTGTACTTATAAATAATAGTGCCTAATGTTTGCCATTTCTCATAGTTATGAGCGAATTCATCTTTAAAAGCTACCGCTTCATAATTAGCCTGATTAATCGCACCAGTTAAGATACCTGAATCAATGAATACCTTATAGTATTTCTTCACTAGAGGAAGGAAGAAATCGGTCTTAGAGAGCATGAAGAACCAAGGATTCAAGTGACCAAAGTTTGTGCTGTTATATTCGCCTTGAGAAGTGGTGTATGGTGATTCATTAACATTACCGCTGCTCCAGTCAAAATCCCATGGCGCACCAAAGGTGAGCCTTGGATAAATTGATGTAGAGGAGAAGTCCACAAACATATAGAAAGAAGAGAAACCAACATCGACAGTTTTGATGAGTTCGTGTAAGACATACATCTTAAAAACTGACTCTAAATCAATCATTGAATTAAGAGTGTCAAATTGGTTGTCATATGGAGAGGCCACTAAGTCGTGGTTATCATTTAAAACAAATAAGCCTTGTCCATTGACCGCTTTCATAAAAGCGCTATAGACATTGCCTAAATACTTCTTTGCATAGTTCACTTGTGCGGTATCATAGACATCGGTCTTGATAGAATAGGCTTTTTTAGGAAGATTGACCCCTTTCACAGTATCACCATAGTCTTTACCAATTTCAAAGTAATAATCTTCTTGTTTAGCATAGCTATCCAACTCTAAAAGATAGCCAATATCAGTACCTGTATAGTCTTTATCCGCTTCATTAATCTTCACGCGATTGGTGTTAGCTTGTTGCTGTTCCGCAAGTAAATAGACACCCACATATTCGTTATTCATATAAACATTTACATGCTTATAATCAGAAGCGTAATTATTTGAATAATTAAGTAAGGAATTACCCATATATAAAGCCGAGGCATTTCTCATCATTGATTGATCAGCGTAATCAGCGAGTAAAACCCAGCTCTTTGCTTTAGCCTGATCGTTCAAACCTAATAAATTAACTTTGCTATTAAACTTCACACGATAGGCTTTCTTTGGATAGGTCATCGTGCCGTTACCTCTAAAACGGATACCGCCTAATAATTCATTAACCACATACTTGCTATCGCAGTTTGTGGTGCTTAATTTCATATCAACATAGTTTTCTTTATCTTGGATTTCCACTCCATTAGTGTCGATATAGATATTTGGGAAACCTGTATTCTCAATAATGTGAATAGTGGCCTTTTTAGTTTCTAATAATTGATGGTCCTTATCGTAAATCTTGGCAGTGGCTTCTTTTTCGCCAATTGCTGTTAATGAATTATTCTCATATTCAACAGTGGTGCCATAAGGAATCATGCCTTTGATTAATACTTCATGGGGCTGCTCATCATACATAAAGTAGGCATCTTCAAAAACATATTCGTCTAACTTATAAGTAGATCTTTCAAACTCTTCACCACAAGAAAGGCAATGGCGTTTGTATAAACCATTTTCAATAATTGATGGTTCTTTGATAACTTCTTCTTCGCTCAAATTGGTGTGTCTACATTCTTCTATACTAGAAGAAATAGTGGAATTAGATTCACCAGAAGACGTCTTCCCACAGCTAGGTACGAGCAAAGAAATAACTGAAAGTAAAATAACCTGTTTTATTTTAATCATACCCTTATTGTATGCCTCTTTTGGACAAATAAAAACCCACTCGTTTGTGAGTGGGTAATAAACGATTGGTAGCTGGAGGCGGATTCGAACCGTCGACCGACCGGGTATGAACCGATTGCTCTAGCCAGCTGAGCTATCCAGCCATCTGCCCACTTTTAGCAGGCGATTTCTAATTATATAGAAAAGAATTCGCGTTGACAATACAATTATGCAAAAAAATGGAGATTATGATTAATATTTTTCCGTTGTTTATAAAATTAATAATTTTAATGCAAAATAAAGCGATAAATATTAAGATATAGCAAGAGGTAAAATATGCCAAGCTGTCGTAACTGTGGAGCACGTTTAACTAAATTCGATTCTGATATCTGTCCAGTGTGTGGTACGAAAAAGCCACTTGAGGGTGTCAGTACCGAAACAATCGACATCACATCACAAATTGATATGAGTGGTTTTACTCCTGGCCAAAAAGTGGTGAGACGTCGTAAAAAGATGCTCTTATTAGCAATCTTAGTTGGCTTTACTGGTGCGATGTTCTTCTATATCAAAAAGGCAGTTTTAGGCTTAATTTGGCTTTTAGCCAATGTCTCTTTTATTGCTGGCTTATTATTCATTCTTTTATTAGCGGCTAAAGCGGGTATTGTTTTATCCATTCTTATCCCAGCTTTATCAGTGTATTTAATTAACTCCATCGTGGGTTTAGCATATTTCTTCAAACAAAATCTCAAAGATGGTGAAGGAGAATTCGTTGTTTAATGCAACGTTACTTTGCTTCTATTGATCAAAATTATTTCGTTCATCTAACCGCCGATGATGAGCACCATGTTTTACATGTGATGCGCATGAAAAAAGGCGATGAAATTGAAGTAGTGGACAATCAAAAACTCTTTTTGTGTCGTCTTGATAACACTAATCCTTTAACCATTTCTATGATTCATGAAATTGCCTCTGATGTCGAAATTAGCGAGGACGTGACATTATTATTCGCTCTAACAAAGGGTGATAAAATCGATTTAGTTTTACAAAAAGCGACAGAACTAGGTGTGAAAAAAGTCGCTCTCATCGAAAGCGAAAGAACGGTCGTTAAATACGATAACAAAGACCTAGAAAAGAAATCACTTCGCTTCAAAAAGATTATGAAAGAAGCCAGCGAACAATCACATCGTTTAATCGTTCCAGAGTTCTTAGGAATCTATAATCTCAAACAACTACCAAAAGAAGCTTTTAGCGATCTTAATTATGTGGCCTATGAAAAGGACGCTTCAAAAGTTAACGAATCATTCGAGGGATTAAAGAAAGGCAAATCAATCTCTATTCTTATTGGCCCAGAAGGTGGCTTTAGTGAACAAGAGATTAATGAAGTCACTAAACTTGGTTTTATTAGGACATCCTTAGGAAAAAGAATACTACGCGCAGAAACCGCCGCCATTTATGCCTTAAGTGTGCTAGGATATTTATTAGAAAATGAAAAGGCTCTTTGATTACATCGCTAGAAAGGCCAAAAAAAGAAAAGGCTTTGAGAAAAGCGAAGAATTTCGCTTCTTTTTAGAGAACAGACATCTTTTAACAAAGATACCGCGCTTTGTGCACTTTTATGATGCAGATATCGATCCTTTTGAAGTGATGAGGGCTAACATCATTTTGCAAGCCTACTTAAACAAAACAAAGATGGAAGAAGAAGTCAAAAGTCTAAGTGGCTATATCAATACCAGTAATAAAAAGAATCACGCTCAATTTGTGAAATCATATCACGAAATCATTACGGAGTTACCATATTATCAAGAAGGTAAAGATAAAATCTTTATTCCTTTCTTCACTCGTTCATTGAATCAAATATATAACGATGAACCAGAGAAGTTATTAACTTATCCATATGATGGTTTAGCGGATAACTTTAAAGATACAGTTATTGATCCATTTGATACTTATGGAAGTGAATTATACAACTCGCATTATTCACGTTTAGTGAAAGTACAACAAGACGGGAAAGAAACCGCTTTCTTCCATTACGACACCAATACTATTTACTTTGTCAATGAACAAGGCCGTCTCGACGCTAGTGTAGTTCTCTTTGACCGCTACATTAGACATCCTAAATATTCACATATGTTGGAAAGGATTAAACCTGTTATTGACGCATATTTCGCTTTTGACCGTGAGGCTTTCTTAAGAGCGTTACGTGAACAAGGCTTTATGTCCTTACACATGTTACATCTCATTAGATTCCATGATTGGGCTAAACTATGAGTAAATCATTTTTTACCTATAACTTAGGCTGTAAAGTTAACGCTTATGAATTAAGCGCTATTTCATCGTTGCTCATTAAAGAAGGATTCGTGGAAAATGAAAATAACCCAGACGTGGTGGTAATTAACACCTGTTCTGTGACCGCAACCGCGGATCAAAAGAGTAGACAGCACATCCGAAAAATGCAGAAACTATTCCCTCATGCTGTTATCGCAGTGATGGGTTGTTACGCACAAGGAAACCATCAATTCATCAAGGATGAAATTAAACCAACTATTCTTTTAGGAACATCACATCGAAGGGATGTTGTCTCACTAATTAAGAAAGCGTTAAGTGAAGGTGGTAGTTATTCAATCATTGAAGAAAACACCCGTAACTTTGAATATGAAGAATTGGGTATCACTTCCTATACCGAAAACGTGAGAGCGTTCCTTAAAATCCAAGATGGCTGCAACAATTTCTGTACGTACTGCATTGTCCCATATCGTCGTGGCAAAATGCGTTCTAGAAATAAAGAAAACGTCCTCCTAGAAGCTAAATATCTAGTGGATCAAGGTTATCAAGAAATTGTTCTTTCTGGTATCCATGTCGGTGGTTATGGTCAAGATTTAAAGGATTGTTCTTTCTCATCTTTGGTTAAAGAACTATTAGATATCAACGGCTTAAAAAGTCTCAGAATTTCTTCAGTAGAAGAAAGTGAGATCGATGATGAACTAATCAATCTTGTGAAAGAGAAAGATAATCTCGCTAAACATTTGCACATCCCTTTACAAGCGGGCTCTAATCACGTTTTGAAGTTGATGAACCGCAAATACACAAGAGAACAGTTTATTGAGAAGATTAAAAAGATTAAAGCCTTAGTGCCAGATGTGATGATTTCTGGTGACGTCATTGTGGGTTTCCCACAAGAGAGCGATGAAGACTTTATGGAAACATATAAACTGTGTGAAGAGTGTTTTGATATGCTTCATGTCTTCCCATATTCTTTAAGACCAGGTACTGTCGCTGCTAGAATGGATGGGCAAATATCTCCTGAAGTCAAAAAGCAAAGATCAAAGGTCTTACTAGAACTCTCTGATAAGCTCTATACAAAGTTCGCTAATCGTTTTATTGGTCAAGAAGTATCTGTGCTTGTTGAGAAATATGATCAAGAAAAAGGTATAAATATTGGTCATACCAGTAATTATATCAGTGTGGAGATTCCTTTAAAGGAATCTAAAGTAGGACAGTTTATTACTGTAAAACTACAAAAAGATATGATTCTATCGAAGTAAATTTCAATAGTTTAGAAGATGTCTAAAAATCTATTGACTAAATAGTACTATTTATATATACTAATTCCCGTTGCTAAATAGGAGGAAGACACTATGGCCGTCCCACAAAGAAGAATTAGTAAAACAAGAAAAAGATTAAGAAGAACACACTTTAAGTTAAACGTTACAGGCTTAGTTACTTGCCCACAATGTGGTGCGATGATCAAAGCCCATCACGTTTGTCCAAAATGTGGCTACTATGCTGGTAAACCAGTTTATCTCAATGGTAAATTAGTGAAAGAAGAAAAGAAGGCTGAACAACCAAAGAAAGCTCCAGCCAAAAAAGCTCCAGCTAAGAAAGCCGCTAAAGCGGAAGAAAAGTAATTTTTCTTAAATGAAGATAAGTCCTTAAATGGACTTTTTCTTTTGTGTTATAATAACCAAGCGAGGAAAATAATATGAACTACAATAAATTAATCGATCATACTCTTTTAAAGCAGGATGCGATGCCTGAACAAATCGTTAAACTTTGCGAAGAAGCCAAACAATTTGATTTCATGTCTGTTTGCGTTAATCCTGGTTATGTTCCATTAGCCGCTGAATGTCTCAAAGGCTCTGATGTGAAGGTTTGCACCGTTATCGGATTCCCTTTGGGAATGAACCTCACAAAAACCAAAGTGGAAGAAGCCGTTTTAGTGGTCAAAGAAGGTGCCCAAGAAGTCGATATGGTCATCAATGTTGGTATGCTTAAAGCGGGCCATGATGACTACGTCAAAGAAGAAATCTATGAAATTAAACAAGCCGTGGGTCGTAATATCGTTTTAAAAGTGATTATTGAAACATGCTTATTAAGCGATGAAGAAATCGTGAGAGCTTGTAAAGCCGCAAAAGCCGCAGGTGCGGATTTTGTCAAAACAAGTACTGGTTTCTCAACTGGTGGTGCGACAGTACACGCTGTTAAACTTATGAGAGAGACAGTCGGTCCAGAAATGGGCGTTAAAGCCAGTGGTGGTGTGCGTACACACGAAGACCTCATTGCCATGGTCGAAGCGGGTGCTAATCGCATCGGCACTTCAAGTGGTGCAAAAATTATTTAATTTTTAGTATTGCATTTAATACTATACTTTGTAATAATAGACACGTTGCGAAAGCTTCAAGGAGGTGAATACATATGCCAAAGACTTCAGTTCGTGAAAACGAAACCTTAGATGATGCTCTTCGTAGATTCAAAAGACAAGTCAATAAAGCTGGTACCATCCAAGAAGCTCGTAAGAGAGAGTTCTTCTTAAAGAAATCCCTTAAGAGAAAAGTGAAGAGTGAAAACGCTCGTCGCAAAAATCGCAAATAATTAATTGCCTGGACAAACTCCGGGCGAGATCGCGGAGTAGAGCAGTGGTAGCTCGTCAGGCCCATAACCTGGAGGTCGTAGTGTTCAAATCCTACCTCCGCAACCAATCGTTCATAACAGTTCTGTTAAATCAGAACTGTTTTTTGTTTATTCTTGCCTTTTACTACTTTCTTTGATTTAATAATGGTACTTGCAAAAAGCAAGTGAATAAGTCGGTGATTAACTATTATATGGTATCGTAGCCGGCTTTTTTATTTGTGTTTTCTAAACTTCTTTATTCTTTTAATCTTTCTTTTATCATTTATATTCCAATTCCAGTTATATTCCTTGTCATCAAAAGATGATGAATCATCTAGATAGCTAACTGGAATTAAGTAAAAACGGCCATTTTTATTTATGTTTGGATGGCGAAACAAGGGTATATTGTGGATCGTTCTTGTGCCACCATGATTCTTTTTAATAATCATTATAGGCTTTGAACTAATTAAAAGATTTTTGCGTTTATTACCATTTCTTTTATATAAATAGGCATAGTGTTTTCTTTTCTTATTCCATCTGAATTCGCTTAGAGCCATAAAAAAGCCTCCTACTTAACCAATAGACGAGGTTTTTAAAATTTGTCCAAAAAATTAGTATTTTTTAGAATGTTTTTCAAACAAGTATAAAAAAAGACCTTATGGTCTTTCTTTTTTTGGTTAGTCTTTATAGAATTTCATTTCTTCAAAGTATTTTTGAATCACTTCATTAAATCTTTGATAGAGATCGTCGTCTTTTTCTTTACCAGCGAATCCAATGGCTTTGTATTCATTTCTTAAGGCTTTGACTTTTTCAATTTCTTCTTCGGTGAATTCAGAATTGGCGAGAAGTCTTTTCGCGGTCTTGATGAGTTCTTCTTTCTTTTCCGCTCTTTCGTCGAAGACTTTGACCATTTCGCTATGACGTTCTTTTTTCTTTTCTTGGAATTCGTCTAACACTTTAGCGAAATCTTTCCAAAGATGTTCATCACCTTTTCCAGAATAGCCAACTTCTTTCCATTCTTTTCTTAAAGCGTCCATCTGAGCGTTTGCGTCTCTAATATTATCAATCTTTTCGCAAACTTCTTTGGCTCTATTGATGATATCTTCTTTTTTAGCTCTCTTTTCGGCATTAGACTTATCTAATTCTTCAAAGAAGGCTCTTTTCTTCGCATAGAATTCATCTTTAACTTGTCTAAATTCATTCCAGAGTTCATCATCTTGTTCTTTAGAAGAACATCTACCGGCTTTTTTAAATTCTTCACTTAAGCGATCTAATTCTCTATTCGCAGCGATGATTTCTTTTTTATCTAAAAGTTTCTTCGCGGATTCAATAATCTTTTTCTTTTCTTCGTATGGAGATGATAAGAGTTTTGGTTCTCTTTTCGCTAATTCATTAAATAACGCGACAAAGCGGTCTGTTTCTTCTTGTTCATAGAAACTATCTTCATCACGACCAACATAATATTTATATTGTCTTTTTAAATAATTTAAGTCTTCGCTTCGATTATCTAAGTTATCTTCTTTGAGAAGTTCTTCTGCTAACGCAATTAATTGTTTTTTATCCATAATAATCTCCAATCGCCATCTACTATTGTAAATGACATTTTTAAAAAATGCATTTATTATGGAAAAATAAATCATAATTTGTTAGATTTGAACTCGGAGAATTAAACATATGGAAAAGAAACCCCTTGTTATGGTGGCTAAAGACGCAAAAGATGCCGCCAGTAAATTAAATGAATACGTCGAAAAAGGCGCTTATGAATTCGATTTTGGCATTAGCCAAGAATATTCCATTACCGTCACTAAACGCTCTGATGGTAGTAAAAGCGAAGTCAAAGAAAAGCGCTATAGATTCACTGGTATGATGAATATGTATGTCGGTGATGAATTAGATTCCTTAAACGCTGTTAAAGGTGATTTAGAAAACGCTAAAAAAGAAAGAGCGGAAATGAATAGAACACTTAATATCATGAATAAATCCGCTTTTGCACCAATTTCTATCCTTTTATTAGGTATTGCTATTTTTACTTTAGTATTTGGTATCTTAACTTTAGCGGGAGTTCTTCCTCTTCCAAAATCACAAATTGGTATTGCGATTGCCTTAGTGGTGGTTGGTACCCTCGCTCTTGCAGGTTCCATCGTCCTTGCGGTCTTCAGAAGTAAAAAGAAGAAAATGCTTCTTGAAAAGAAGGATGAAATCTTAAAACAAGATCAAGACTTACAAGCCAAAGAAAAAGAAATCGATAATAGAGTGCCTGAGTGGTATAAAGACGCTCTTTGGACCGTGGAAGGTAACGCCATTAAAAACGCCTTACAGCGTCACGAATTAAAATAATATAAAATAAGCCCCAGATGGGGCTTTTAATTATTCATTAAGCAATGACGAAGTGGTGGGGATCTAAATTACCACAAGTTGGGTCAACACTATAATTGGCTTTAGTGTCACTTGCATCAATATAGTATTTCACACCATCACCATGGTGTAGTCCACTAAAGACATATGTGTAGTTAGTGGTCTCTTGATATTGCTTCATCGATTTTTCAACGTAACTGCCATTATTAATTGAGTAGTGGATTTTGACTTCTTCAATCTCTTCCTTTGCATAAGAGACCACATTAGTCTTAATCACGTAGTTATCTTTTAAATCCACTGTGCCATGATAAACTTCACGGGAATCAATAAATAACATGTTTTGATCTGGTACCTCATGAGTGCGGCAGTGTAAAGCGTCAGTATTAAGGAAGGCACATTGATTACTAGATGGGAATCCTTCAATACCAATGACCTCATAATCTGGTAAAGCCTCACGGTAAACCGCTAACGCGTTGTTGTTATAGGTAGCGTTGCTACCTAATGGCACATAGACATGCTTGTTAGCGATTAATGAATTGGTGTAAGGAGCAACCACATTACCACCAGGTTCATCAACGCGATAGATACGATAGTTATAACCATAAGCGCATTTCGTATTAGCGAGTTCTTCCGCTACTTGCTCATAATAGGAGTAACGTGAGTTACTTTCTGGTAGTCTCGCGACAATAATCTTATCAGGAGCGACGATCTTACCCCAGCAATCAATATGGGCAATGTAATCACCTTGTGGATCGATTGTAATCACATAGTTCTCTGTCCCGGTATATTGTTTCATGAGTCTTAAGACTTTGTTTTTGTTAATGCCGTTTTCACTGATGACTAAGTTATCACTAAAAGCGGTGCCACGTCCATCTTGCATGAGGTTACCACCCGTATGGGTGAGTCCCATCTTAGAATAAGGAATATTAAAGTATTCCGCTAATTTGCTAGGAACAGCGTTTTGTTCCGTTCTGGCGGGTCTATTATAAGTAAAATCCACAATGGATAAATCTTTATCGTTAAAAACATAGAATGGCGAGAAGTCTCTGACCCAATAGCCATAGTCATCATCAATCGGCATATCGATAAAAGTAATGTGATCTAAATTAGCCCCAGCATTAGATAAAGCCGTTTTAGCGCTCCCAATGCGCGAAGAGCCATTAGGGTTAGGATTTACTAGTAATAACACTTTATTGTCCTCAGCGATGGTTTTATAGGCATTTAATGGCATATTGTTTGGATAGCACATCTTGATCATCGCCGCGGGTTCAAACTCACTTGGCATTCTTTTAGAGAATGTTTCAATGACTTGATAGTCACTTAAAGGATCAATAGGGGTAGGAATACTGCTTCTAGAAGAACTATGGCTACTTGAAGATGAACTACTCGAAGACGATTGACTTGAGGAACTAGAAGCGCTGGAGGAACTCATGCTTGAAGAACTTGAGCTCACGCTACTAGAAGGTTGGCTAGACGAACTAGAGGAACTACTAGAGGAGGCCTGACTTGTTGAACTTACTTGGCTACTAGAAGACGAACTACTAGAAGCGCTACTTGAAGTTGATTGGCTTGAACTCTTTTCTTCCTTAGAAGTAGAAGTGTTAATGCTCGTTGTGGTTATTGAGGATGTAGTTACTTCTTTAGAAGATGAAGAAGTTTCCACGCTTGGAATAATAGAACTACTTAAAGAGCTGCTCTCTAAAAAAGAACTAGAAGCAATCTTTTTAGAACAAGACGCCACTAATAGAGCGGTTACAATTGATAGAATAGGAAATAAGGGATTCTTCTTCATATAACCCAATTATTATAAGATAATTTATCAAATTATAAATATAAAAAAACAGGGATCTTTTTCGATCCCTGTATTTAATTAATGGAAACTCTTATTTAAAGATGCTTCTCCAGTTATTAAAGTGTGTTTCTGAAGATGGATAAGAGCAATTTGATGATGTAGCAGCGACAATCGCTAAACCGTGTGATGCTCCCGCTCCGGTACCGCATTTTGAATAGCTGACTAATTCGTTATAAGCAGCTTTAGCGGCAGCGATTTCATTATCGAAAGCATCGTATGAAGCGTTAGCGTCTAACTTATCAAGGAAGTCGAGACCATCGATTAAGCCATAATAGGAGAAATCATAGTATCTATAAGTTTTACTAATGATGCTCTTGAAAGCATTCCAATTGGCTTTAGCAGTGCTCTTAATGGCAGCGGCCATTGCTTCAAATTTCTCACGATAATTATTCATCTTAGATAAATCTAAGTATGAGAGGGTTTGGTCACAAGATAAACCATAATAGGAGATGAAACCATCACAGTTGGCTTTTAAGATTGTGCGGGTGTCCGCGCCATCATAAACATCATCGATCCAACTACTATAAGCCCAACCTTCACCGTTTTCTACTTCTTCACTACCAATCATGTAGTTGAAGTATGGAGCGTTGAAGTCAGCGATATCTTGAACTTGCATTAAGCAAGCATCATAACCGACGAATTCAAGTTTATTAACGCTATTAGCGGTAAAGACATTGTTATAAGCACTTGCGGTTTCAGAAGCGACTAAGGAGTCACTATACCAGCCTGTTGAATCGTCATAGCAACAACCACCGAGAGCGCCACCATGGTTCCAAAGAATGACACCGGTCTTTTCGGCTGGATATTCATGTAAGCCCCAAGTTAAGAATGACTCAAAGGTGGATTGCTTACCCATGTTTTCTTTAGAAATCTTTTGGTCTAACACTAATTGTTTGTTTTCCACATGATAACGGGAAAGAGCATTAGCGTCGATATCAGATCTATGCCAGTAAGTGGTGCCACCAGTTTCAAGAATGATATTGACATCATCTGGTTGACCAGAAACTTTTAAGATTTCAGCGATATCAGCGGAAGCTAAACCAGATTCACTTTCTAAGTTAGAACCGCACATATAAATCATAATGGTCCAGCTATCTAAAACTTGTTCTCTGATTTCGATATCATAACTAGTTTCAAGATAAGCATTTCTTGATTTTGTTTTAGCGGTGATAGTGGCGTTACCAACGGAAACACCAGTAACCATACCTTTTTCATCGACAACAGCGACGTCTTCATTAGAAGAGGACCAGAATACATCGCTTAATGAATTAGCGTTTTCTGGTTCGTATTTGAGCGATAATTTACTCGCTCTTCCTGTACCAATATTATCTCTACCATCTAAAGAGATTGCAGTTGGATAGATGATATCAGATTCAGATAATTTGAAGAACTGTGGATAATCCATATTTGCACCAGAAGTGCTTTCATATGTAGTGATAGCCTTAAGAGTGGAATCGTAGACTAAACGCCCATAATCTTTAACGGCGTTAGCAACAATAGTGGATTTACCAGTTAATGTAAATTTCCATTCAGTGGAACCTTCATCCCAAGTTAATTGACCTAAGCCAGTCGCGCCAAGTTTACGACCATTAACATCGGAAATAGTCCAATAATCACCAGATTGATTAAGGGTGAAACGCCATGCATCTTTATCCACGGTGTTCATCACGCGATCATTGAAATCACCATCAACCGCCACGAGCGCGCCATTATCAAAGCCTTTAATAACGGCAGAATCGGAGTAATTGCCTAAAACGACAACCATTCCATCTTTAATGGCGTATTTACTACCGAGGACAGAACCGACAAGTTTTGAATCTGGGAATTCGATATATGATTCAACACGTAATGAGAAACGGTTGTTAGTGGTGTTAAATCTTAAGATGACATCACCTTCATAATATGTCGCGGTGTAGAAACCGTTATTTCTTTGGACGTTCCAGTTTTCTTTATTTAACAAAGCGGCGTATTGATCAGCGATGGAATCAACACCAACGGTACCTTCATCATCAGTCTTTGCCACGAAATAGTTACTACCATCTTGTTCTTTTTCAACGCTGTTGGTCCATTCTTCATAACCGATTGGAGAAGGAACAACTGTTTCAACGTTTTCTAATTGTAAGAAACTATCTAACTTTGTGGTTGGGAAGAGAGAAACTCTTTCTTTAACCGCAACGTCTAATGAACAGCTCTTGTCTTCATAAGCGATAGTAACATTTTGTAAACCAGAGATTTTGCTATTGTAACCATCAACGCTGTAACTATTAATTTCTTCTGATGTACCATCTTCGTAATTCGCGTAAACAGTGACATCTAAGGCTTCGCCGTATTCATAATTATCTTTATTGCTAATCGCAGTGATGCTAGTCATTTGTGGATTATTGACTAAGACATCAAAGGTGAATGATTGATCTTCGTATTTAACAGTGACTGTTTGATTGCCAGCTTTTTCTTTATTGAAGCCTTCGACTTCATAATTAGAAACTGCTTTAGAAGATTCATCTTCATATGTCGCTTTGACATCGAGGTCTAAATCTTCGCCCCAGTCATAAGTATCTTTATAGTTAGAAACAGAGATACCAGTTAAAGCGGGGTTATTGACTAAGACATTGAACGAACATGTCTTACCTTCATATTTAATGGTGACGGTTTGATTACCAGGATTTTTGGAATCAAAACCTTCTACTTCGTATTGATCAACTCTGGAGACAGAACCATCAGAGTAAGTAGCTTTCACTTCAAGGTTTAAATCTTCGCCCCAAACATAGGTGTCTTTATTGCCTTCCGCGGAAATGCTGACGATGATTGGGTCATTGACTCTGACATCTAAACTGCAGGTCTTACCTTCATAGGAGAATAAGACTGTATGATCACCAGAGATTTGTCCGTTATAGCCTTGTACTTGGTAATTATCAATTTGTCTTGAAGAACCATCTGAGTAATTAGCAAAAACACTAACATCTAATTCTTCACCCCATTCATAACTTGATCTATTGTTGACTGCGGTAATGCTTTCTAATGTGGCGTTTTTTCCAGATTGATTAGAACTAGAATTATCATTTAATGCGGAATTAGAATCAGAGCTATGATGTGCGGAGGGATCGTCTTGACTACATGAACAAAGTGACATGAATAAGCCTGTCGCTAATGTTCCGACGATGAATAGCTTTTTAACTTTATTTGCCATATTCTTTCCTCCTTATTTTTTAGTAATAAAAATAATTTTTTAAAAACTAATTACCATTTATTGTAGTCGCTTTCCTATATTTAGCAAGTGAAAAGCTTTATATGTTTTTGAAACAAATAAAACTTTTGTAACATCTAATATAATTGTCATACGCGAGTAGCAAAATTAACCTAAAATGCCAAACGTGTTATTGAGGACATAAAAAAGGATCAGATTTGAGTCTGATCCTAATTTAATTTGTTATTCGAAACTATTAAGCACCAGCGTAGCTAACGTAGCATTCGAAGTAGGTATAGACTGTGCCTTCGAAATCAAGCACGGAGAGGAAGAATTCAATGACAATGTCGAATTGTTCGTTGTAGTAAGCGATATATTCAGCAGAATCATCAACTTGAGTTTCTGGATCGTCTTCAGCGATTACTTCCCATTCATCTTCTGCTTCGAAACCTTCTGGTAAGAAGTAGTTAACGATGTAGCCTTTAACAGCGTCTCTTGAACCAGTGTTAGCATAGAATGTGCTGTAGGAACCATCATCTTCTAAGTCAACATCTTCTTCGAATGTGCCACCCCATTGATTGACCATATAGTCAATAACGTTTTCTGGAGTGAGTGTGGATGGCATGAGGTAGCCAGTACCGCAGATAATTTCGATGAATTGTTTGCCGCTATCTTCATCTTCTAAGAGACCATAGATAGTAACTTCTGGGCAAACACCAGTTTCGCCATATGTAGCGATGTAATGAGCATCTCTGCTTTCATCATCTTCAGTTTCTGGATCATCTTCAACTGCTGGGACAAATGTAACGTTCCAGTTAGCATCTCTAAACGCTTGGATGTAGCCTTCTAATTCTGCAGCTGTAACGTTGTAGACATCAGCGGCAACGAGGCCATAATAATCATAAGCATCGATTGGATTGCCGTAAACAGAATCACCGAAGTCGTAATCTGGTAAATCAACGCCTTCCATGTTGAAGTAATCTTCATCAGCATACCAAGCTTCAAGTTGAGCGTTGATTGCATCGAAGTCTAATCTTGGATCCTTTAAGGATGACATTGTAACTGCTGTGCAACCACGTTCGAAACTGACGCTAACGTATGTGTAGTATTCTGGATAGTAATAACCTGGATCTGGATCAACTAATTCATAGTCATCATAACCGGCATAATATTCGAATCCAGCGGCTAAGAGGTTGTTAACGATATCGTCGGCAAAGTCACCAACTGTGATGATTTGGCCTTCAAACATTTCATAGCCATAGTAGTTTGGATCAAATTCGTAGTCAGCATACCAATTGCCATCAAGGTTTGCACCAGCGAATCTATTTTCGTCATAGAAGGCAGCAGCAACTAATTCAGATGGGAAGCCTTCGAATTTTTCATATCCGAGATCTTCTTGTTCGAAGTATGCTTCATCTAAGTCATTGGCATATGGTCCAAATAAGTTGAGCATTGTGTAGCTACCCTTCTTAGAAACGGAAACTTCCATATCGCCTGTTGGATCGACGTAGCTGCCTGATTTTAATGTAAATCCAGCGGCTACGACTTGGCTCTTGAATGTATTAACGAAATCACCTGGGATTGCGAGTAAGCAACGTGGGTAAGCGTTATAGTAATCTTCTTCGTTAACGATGTCATATAATTCGTAGGCTTGGCCTTCGTATTCAACACCAGTGACATAGGAAGCGAAGTCATCGCCCATTGTTGCGGCAACATCTTCTGCTGGCCATGCATCAACTGGGGAGTATTCCATATATTCGAAGTAGTCTTCGTTATAAACGATTGGGCTGAATTCAACTTCAATGAAGTTTTCTTTTTCTTCTGCATCGTAGCCGAAGCTGACCCATAATGTTGTCTTGTTGTCAGCACTCCTCTTCATGTATTGATCATATGAAGCGTAGTACCTATAACCTTCTGCTAAGAGTCTTTCACCATAACTTTCAACGACACTGTAGTTATTGGTGTCAGTAAGTGTGAAATATTCATAAGATGAACCGAAGTCGAATGCTAATTGTGTTGAATCTGCATCGAAATCAGCCCATGGAAGTGTGTAACCGAAGTATTGGTTCATCTTAGCAACAATCGCGTCGCTCCAAGAAAGAGCTTCTCTCATGTTAGCTTGTCTGACCCAGTGGCCACTTTGTTCTTTCTTATAGACATCAAATGTATTGTAGTCTAAGAATGTGTCACCCACTTTGCCTGAAGCATCGGATGGAACTCCGAAACCGCTAAGGAATGAATTACCGTCTGCGCCAGCTGCGCCGTCGTCACCTTTGTCACCCTTGTCGCCTTTTTCGCCTTGGATGCCTTGTTCACCTTGGTCGCCTTTGTCACCCTTATCGCCTTTTTCGCCTTGGATGCCTTGTTCACCTTGGTCGCCTTTGTCACCCTTATCGCCTTTTTCGCCTTGGATGCCTTGGTCACCTTTGTCGCCTTTGTCACCCTTGTCGCCTTTTTCGCCTTGGATGCCTTGGTCGCCTTTGTCACCCTTGTCGCCTTTGTCACCCTTGTCGCCTTGGTCACCTTTGATGTTACCAAGTCTTGTCCAAGCGCCATTGGCTTTGAAGAAAACGTCCCAAGAAGTTGAATTAAGGAAGAAGTCACCATCTTGACCTAGAGCGTTATCTGGATCGGATTGACCGGATAAGATTGATGCACCTTTGATTTGGTTTAACCAATCTTGATAGCTGAGTGTTCCGCCGTTTGCTTTATAGAGTTTATAGATATCTTGTTGTCTAAAATCTCCACCTTTACTTGCGTTATTGGAGCCACAACCCGTGAGCATTAATCCCGCAAGAGCTAATCCGACGAACAATTTTTTTGTTCTTTTCATAACTTTTTTCTTCTCCTTTTCGTAAAGAATAAATTTTGTCTATAATGTTAGTGCGGAAATTACATTATGTAAAGTAAAAAAATGTTTACGCTTTTTCTATTACCCCACAAGTTTTAATCCCTTCTTAATATATAAATAAATAATAGATAAGGAACTCACCTAAAGGTGATACAGAAAAATGGTTTTAAGATACATTTGAATTTTGATAGCAAATTTGTCATTAAAAATTTTTTCTGCAAAATGTTACAGACTTTTAATATATGTAAAGCGCGTAACCATCTTTTAATTTATGCGAGAGATTTTCAACATCGTCTAAACACACGTCAAAGAAGCACATGAAAATCTATAAAAAAAGATAAAAAAAGTCTTAAGTTGGTGTATAGTGAAAGTGAAATGAAATTCTTATCTAACCTTTGGAATGGTTTTTTAAACATTTTTGGTATCCGCAAAAACTCCAAATATGTCAAAGGCTATTTAAACGAAGCAAACATGAAATCTGCAGTTTTCATGGCTTTCGTTATTTTCGTTTTGGAAGTTTGGCTAGTAATTCGCCAAATGAAAGAATATGCCATTCCTAAAATTATTGATCCTGCTAACTTAAAACCTAAAGAAGTCGGGCTATCTGCTTTTGAACTTCTTTATAAATACACATCCATCTATTTTGTCTTAATGTCATTTGGTATGGCTATGTTTGTGTATTCTTTACAGTACATCAGCAAAAAGAAAACACTGAGCAAAATGATCATTCCGATTGTGGCAGCGGGTGTTTCTTTACTTATTTGCTGTTTCTTACCTCTTGAATTTAAAAAAGGCATAGAGTCAATTTCTCTTTCATCAGAGATGAATGCCGTCACGATATATAGTATTTTGCGACTTGTTTTCTATGCCGCAATTATTATGTTCGATATTGGTATTATCTTCTCGTCAATCTACCGTTATAAAGGCGGGAGAAGAGAATCTGTTAGTTCGGTCATGGTCATCTCCTTATTCGCCTTGGTGTGCTTGACATTTGGTGTCATGGTTTCCTATAGCGATTTCACCAATTCGGCTGTTACCACGTTCCAGATTGGTACCAATAGTGAAACAGGTGAGCCAATTTATAAAGATTTCATTGGTAACGATAAATATAACAAGCAGATGATTTGCTTCTTAATGTTTACCATTTATGTTGGTTGCTTATTAATTTGGAATCCTCTTATTTCCATCGGCCTATTAGGCGTCTTATTCCTAGGATTCTTCTTTGCGATAAACCATGTCGCCAAATTAGGTGGAAGAGTGCTTCCAGATGGCGATAGAATCAATTACATTACTTTCTATATCTCGCTGACAATGGTCTGTATTTCCATTTATAACCAGCGTATTTCAGAAGCCAAGAAAGACGAAGAGTTAGAAGAATTAGCCACTAAAGATAAACTTACAGGTTTATTAGGCTTTGAATATTTCACAACTCAAGTCAAAGAACGTATTGATAGATACAACATTCAAAAGAGCGACAGCGTGTATCTATTTATCAATGTCACAAACTTTAAAGTTTATAATGATCAAAAGGGATTTGAACAAGGTAATGAGTTCTTAAAGACCATTGGTCAAATCATTAGTGAAACATTTAATGAACTCGCTTTAGTCTGTCGTCAATCTGACGATCACTTTGTGGTCTTCTGCTATAACAAAGACATTGAAGAAAAGATTAATAGCATTAATGAAAGAATTCAAGCGCTTGAACCAGATATCAAACCAGGTATCATGGTTGGTGCTTACGAAGTATATAATCCAAACGATGATCCTCACTACGCTGTGGAAAAAGCAAGATATGCTTATTCTGCATTAAAGCAAAAGAATAGCGGTGAACGCATCCTTTATTACGACGAACAAATGCACGATAACTACTTAATGGTGCAGTATATTGTCACTCATATCGATGAAGCGATTGAAAAGGGTTATCTCAAAGCATTCTATCAACCAGTCGTGTGGTCCAAAGGTAGAAGCTTATGTGGTGCGGAAGCCTTAGCAAGATGGATTGATCCAAAGTATGGATTTATGTCTCCTGCAAAGTTTGTTCCAGCCTTAGAAAATGCAAGACTTATCTACAAATTAGATAAAGAAATCTTAAGACTCGTCTGCCAAGACATCCGTCATAACTTAGATAACGGCTTACCAGTCCTACCAGTTTCCATCAACTTTTCTAGAGCGGACTTTGGTTTAATCGATATCGTCGAAGTCGTTACTGAAACAGTGGAACAATACAAGGTTCCTCACGAATTACTCCACATTGAAATTACTGAATCCGCTTTAACGGATGAAGAAGATACATTAAAACTTACCATCAATCGTCTCCATGAAAGAGGCTTTGCCACATGGCTTGATGATTTCGGTAGTGGCTATTCCTCATTCAACGTCTTAAAAGACTATGAATTCGATGTCTTAAAACTCGACATGAAATTCTTAACAGGCTTTAGTGATAATAATAAAGCCCGTGCCTTAATTAAATCCGTTATTTCAATGGCGGATCAAATCGGTATGAAGACACTTTGTGAAGGTGTTGAAACAATGGAACAAGCCGCCTTCCTTGAAGAAGCGAGCTGTGGTCGTTTACAAGGCTACTTGTACGGCAAACCATTAAGCTATCAAGACATCATGGATAGAATCAAAAACGGTGAATTTGAACTATCTGATGATATCTTAGTGAGTAAACCAAAGAAGAAGAGATGAGCAAACATCTCTTTTTTATTATCCCCACAATTGTTATAATCTTGCTATGCAACAAGAAGAAAAAGTCCTTTTAGCGGTCAACGGCACTTTGATGCGCGGTTTAGAACTTGAGAATAATCTAAAAGAGGTAGGCGCTACTTTTGTTAAAAAAAGTAAAACAGAGAAAGCCTATCGCCTTTATAGTATTGATGATAAGTATCCCGCCATGGTCAAAGGCAAGCATGGTAAATCCATCGAAGTAGAAGTTTACGAGCTAACTAAAGAAGGGATGGATGCCGTCTTAGCTAAAGAGCCAGAAGGCTTAACTATTGATAAAATCAAACTCAAGAATAAAGAAGAAGTTTATGGTGTGATTGGTACACCAGAAATCATCCAAGGTAAAAAAGACATTACCTATTCTCGTGGTTGGAGAAACTATATCGATAAACCAAAAGGCTTTAAAAAATGGGTGCCTTTAATCGTCAAGGGCTCGGTATTCCTTTTCTTTATTATCTTATTTGTGGTCTTAATGATTCTTAAAAAGAATCCTGAGATCGCCGAAGGCTTTTCACGCACTGTGGCCAGATGGTATGGTGCGGTAGCATCATTCATCAGTGGTATCTTCTCATTTATCTCTTTAACTGAATTATTATTTGTCACAATACTTACTTTAACAGTCGTCTTCCTAGTGTTCTTTGTTAAATATCTGAAAAGACATCGCTTCATCAAAGCGGGCACTAAGTTATTAGACATTGGCATTATGTTTATTGTCGTGGTGACTTCTTATCAAATGTCCTGTGAAGCTGCTTATAATAGGAAGCCAATCCCTCTCCCTTATTATTCCGCTGATGTCGAAAGAACAGAATATGTTGATATTTTTAATTATTTCGCGGAAGACGTTAATTACTGCACATCTCAATTAGAATTTAAAGAGAATGGCGATATCAAAAAACCAATGTCTTTACAAAAAATCGCCTCAGAAGTGAAAAAGTCTTACAGCATCATCAAAGGTAATTCTTATTACAATTCACATTTTGGTTCAGTTAAGCCTATGTTATCGTCTTTCTTATACCGTGAATTCCAAATTACAGGCGTGACTTTTTCACCGCTTGGAGAGGCTAATATTGACACTCTTATCCCAACCGGTGATTTACCATTTACTGTTGCTCATGAATTAGCGCACACCAAAGGCGTGATGAGAGAAGACGAAGCCAACCAATTAGCTTTCTATGTCTGCTTAAACAGTGATCATCCATTCTTAAGATTCTCTGCTTATAGCAGATACTTCTATTTAATGCGTTCGATGGCCTCAGGTACATACCTCACCGCAGAAGAAAGACAACAACTAGTGCAAGTGCAACCACAGTTAAACAAATATGAAAGCTATGATTATTTCTTCTGGAAAAAGCATAATCTTTTAGCGAAGATTGGTGATTTCTTTAACAACCTTTATATCAAAAGCAGTGGTGTTAAAGAAGGAACAACTTCCTATTCCGGTGGTACAGAATACACTTATGATCCCACAACGCACAAAATCAATCCTTCAAAGTATCACATGTTGTTCTTTGAAAAATACTACCGTAATAAAAGCATTTAATTGGTAATTAATTACATAAGTTATTAAAATAAAACCATGGGAAAAGACTATCAAATCATCGGCGGAGAATATACAGGCGAAAGAGCCTTATTCGTGCTTAAAGATACCTATATCGAAGGAGCACGCTTTTTTGATGGTGAATCACCATTAAAAGAAAGTTTTAATCTCGAAATATTCAAAACTAGTTTTGAATGGAAGTATCCACTTTGGTATGCGCGTGACATTGAAGTCAAAGAATCATATCTATCTCCCACTGCGAGAAGTGGTATCTGGTATACCGATAATATCAAGATGGAAAGTTGCACAATTGATGCACCAAAAACATTTAGAAAATCTAGTCGCATTTATCTTCGTTCATGCATCTTAAATCACGCTGATGAAACACTGTGGTTTTGCAAAGACGTCAAACTCGATAACGTCAAAGCCGCCGGTAACTATTTCATGATGGGCACTGATGGGGGAGAAGTCGATCGTTTAGAGCTTGATGGTAACTATTTCTTAGACGGCGCTAAAAACGTCACAGTGAGAAGTTCCACACTCAATTCCAAGGATGCTTTTTGGAACACAGAAAACGTTACAGTTATTAATTCCAAAATCATTGGCGAATACCTAGGCTGGAATAGTAAAAATCTCACCTTTATTAACTGTGAGATTTCTTCCTTACAAGCCCTTTGTTACATTGATGGATTAAGATTAATTAACTGCAAGTTAACTGATTCAACATTGTGCTTAGAATACTGTTCAAATATCGACGCAACAATTATTGATGATGTTGATTCTATCAAGAATCCAACAAGCGGCATTATTAGATTATTAGGTAATCTTAAATACTTAATTGTTAATGAAAATACTCGCGCCAAAAAAGGCGATGTTAGAATAATCTTCAGAGATGGCCATGAAATATAATTTTGATCAATTACCAAATCGTTTAAATACTTCGTCCATCAAGTGGGATGTTAAACCGGGCGAACTACCAATGTGGGTCGCAGATATGGACTTTTATCCAATGCCTGAAATTCAAGAAGCCATCATAGATGCTTCCAAAAATAATGGTTATGGTTACACGTATCCCACAAAAGATTATTTTGAGGCTTATCGTTATTGGTGGCTCACAAGACACCACGTTGAAATAGATCCTTCTTGGATGATCTTTGCTAGTGGTGTTGTCTCCGCTTTAGATTCAATGATTCGTGTCTTAACTAAAGAGAATGATAGTGTCATGGTTTTAACCCCTGTTTACCATGTCTTTTATAACGTTATTAGAAATAACCATCGGAAAGTAGTGACCTCTTCATTAAGCATTGATAGTGATAGTTTCCAAATTAACTTCAGAGAAGTTGAGGAAAAGATTAAAGTGGAAAATGTTAAAGCCCTGATCTTCTGTAATCCTCATAATCCAATGGGCCGTTTATGGACAAAATCAGAGCTTACGCAATTATCTGATATCTGTGATAAATATAACGTCACACTTATTTCCGATGAAATCCACTGTGACATCGTTAACCCTGGATACGAGTATTGCTCTGCACTAAGCGTTAATGAATCCGCGATTGCCTGCATTTCACCAGGTAAAGCATTTAACTTAGCAGGCATTCATTCTGCGGTTATTGTTGTTAAAAACGAAGAATATCGTAAACTCTTACAAGAAGCTTTCTATCACGATGATATTGGTGAACCAAATTATTTCGCCGTTCCTGCGACAATTGCCGCTTATACAAAAGGCGCAGAGTACATTGATGAATTAAATCAATACCTCTATCAAAATAGAGAGTATGTGTCATCATTTATCAAAGATAACTTGTCTCAGCTGAGACTAGTATCTGGTCCTGCTACATATCTTTTATGGCTTGATATATCTGCTTTAAATATTAGAAGTGATCTTTTCGTCAAAGAGTTAAGAGAGAAAGTAGGACTCATCTTAAGTCCGGGTCTTCAATTTGGCGAAGAAGGCGCATATAAAGTAAGAATTAATATTGCTACATCATTAAATAATGTGAAAGATGCGATGAATCGCTTGAAACAATACATTGATAGTAAGGAGAAAGACAATGCGTAAAGATTTTGGCCCTCAAACCTGGATGTTTCCAATGCCAGTTTTAATTATTGGTACCTATGATGAAAATGGTAATCCTAACGCTATGAATGCGGCTTGGGGTGGTATATTTGATTATAATCAAATCATGATTTGTTTATCCGCCCACAAGACCACAGATAACATTAGAAAGAATAAAGCTTTTACCATTGCCTTTGCGACCGCTGAAACTGTTACTGAAAGCGATTATGTTGGCATTGTTTCTCAAAACAAAGAACCAAACAAAATTGCTAAAGCAGGATTAAAATCCGAAAAATCCAAATTTGTTAACGCTCCTATCTTTACTAACTATCCTTTAATTTTAGAATGCGAATTAGTAGAAGTTATGAACGAAGGCGAAGGCGGTGGCAACTTCGTTGGAAAAATCATCAATGTTAGCGCTGATGAAAGTATACTTTCAGACGATAAAGTTGATCCTAAAAAACTACACGCACTTACCTTCGATCCAATCAGAGCAAAATATGTCGCTCTAGGCGATGATGTAGCGCTTGCTTTTAGAGAAGGCTTAAAACTTAAATAATTACTTATCTTGCATAACCAACTCTTTGGCGTATTCGAGTTGTTTTTCAGTGACTTTTCCAGAAGAAATCAAAGTAGCAATTTCGTAAATCTTTTCTTCTAAATTAAGTTCCTTAGCAGAAGCATAGGTACGTTTATCAATAACGGCTTTATTAATGCGAATGTGGTGGTCTGAAAGGCACGCCACTTGTGGTAGGTGCGTAATAGTAATAACTTGATGAGCGTATGAAAGTTCTTTAATCTTTTTAGCGACTTTACTAGCGATTTCTCCACTTATACCAGTATCGATTTCATCAAAGATGATGGTTTCAATATGATGTGTTTTGACATAGAGCATTTTAATCGCAAGCATGACACGTGAAAGCTCACCACCAGAAACAACTTTGGCTAATGGTTTTAAGCCCTCACCTAAGTTTGTTTCAATATTGAATTCAACAGAGTCGATACCGTTTTCGTTAAATAAATCTAAAGATAAATCGTTTTGGTTTTCTTTAGCGGTGACATCAACTTCAAAGCGACATGTTAAACCAAGTTCACCTAATGATTTTTCTATTTCTTTTGCTATTTTGATAGCAATATCAGTTCTAATCTTATGAACATCAAGGGCTCTTTGATAGGTTTCTTGATAAGCATTGATGAGTTTTTCTTTTTCTTCTTTTAATAAAACTGTTTGATCTTCTTTGTTTTTTAATAATTCTTTTAACTCTTCAGCGTAGCTAATTAGTTCATCAAAGGATTTGTTATATTTCTTTTTCAAAGAATTAATCGCACGGCTCTTTTCGATTAATGTATCTAGTTCCGCTGGATCATAATCGAGATTATCCGCTTTTCTTTTAAGCTCAGAATAAATATCTTCGATTTCATAATATGCTTCACTTAGACGTTTATTAAAATCTTGGTAATCAAGATCATATTTTTCTAGTGATTCAATGTTTTGCTTAATACGATAGATATCTTCTAACGAAGAACCATCCGCTAATTCCTTATTTTCCATGCTGAGAGCGTAGATTTTATCGTAGTTGGATAAAAGTGCGATTCTCGCTTCAATCGCCTGTTCTTCGCCTTCTTTTAGTTGAAGAGCGTTTATTTCTTGATAAGCATAGGCGTACTCTTCTTGGTTCTTATTAAATTCTTCAATACGTCTGACTAAATCTTGGTAACACACATTTTGTTTTTTAAGAAGGTCTAATGAGGCACGATATTTATCTAAATATTCACCAATTAATCTTTTACTAAAACCATCGACCATTGATAAATAGTTTTCACTAGCGAACAACTTCACGGAATCGAATTGTAAATGGATATCCGCAAGTAAGAGAGCAATGTTATTTAAATCACCCAAAGAAACTGTTTCACCATTAATCTTAATGACGTTTCTTTGCGTGGAAATAGTGCGCTTAATATCTAATTCGCCATCAAAAGGAATGTTGAGTTTTTCTAATGTCGCTCTTAGTAAAGGGCTATCGTTATCAAAAACACCTTCCACGGTGGCCTTTTCTTCACCTTGTCTAATCATTTCCGAGGCCGCTCTTTCACCAAGAAGTAAGCCAATACAGTCAATAATTAAACTCTTACCAGCGCCGGTTTCACCAGTTAAAACAGTAAGGCCATTTTTAAGATCTAATTCAATATCTTCAATAATCGCAAAGTTCTGAACTTTTAATTTGATTAACATGCTTATATGATAGCGAATATCATTAATAAAATTAATTAGTTTTTTGCCAAAAACCCAAAACAAACAGCGCTTTATAAAAATACTGGATGCGTGTCTTAAAAAACTCAAAATAGGACAAATAAGCGGTTCTTGTCACACAAAAATGCGAAAAAAATAAAAATAATGTGCCCGTGTATCTTGAAATCTAAATAAAATAGACCTAAATTATAATTAAATAATAAGGAGAATATTATGAAAAAGAAAAAGGTTGAACGTTCAACTATTATTGGTTCTATCCTTCTTTTCGCCGCTTTAGTCATTACCGGTTTATTCGGTATTAGCAGCTTAATGGATGGTGGAACCGGAACACTCCATGGTCATTCATTTACTTATGGCTTACGTGCTTCCATTAAGTACTTCTTCTTGCTTTGGAAACCAGCACAGTTTGCTCATGAGACATGCTACATTGGATTAGTGCTCGTCTTGGTAGCGATTGTTGTTACCATTGCTTGCTTATACTTATCCATTGCTAGAAAGAGATATTTCTATATCATTCCATCATTAATGTTGGGTGCCGCAATGGCGTACTTACCATTCATTTTCATCCTTGTTGTCCCAATGGTTCAACTCGGTGTCATGCAAACCTTACCAATGATCTTTATGGCTGTGGTCACAGGTATGACCTTATTCGCCATATTCTTCTTAGGTCTTGCTGTCAGCGATCTCTTGAAAGAAAGCTATGACGCCATTAAGAGAATGGGCGGCGAAGAAGAAGATGAATTCGAAGAAAAACCAGTTTGTGCTGGTAACGGCTTAAGCGAAGAAGAAGTTCGCGCTATCGTTGAAAAATATTTAGCGGAACACGTTGACGAATTACATGGTGATCAACCAGCCCCAGCTCCTCAACCAGAACCAGAACCAGAAGAAGAACCTGAAGAGGAAGAGGAAGAAGAGGAAGAAGAAGCCCCAGCAGAAGGAAATGCTGATAATAGCTTAGGATTCAATGGTAAGAGAAGAAGAGCCTCCTTCGAAACCCGCTTAAAGAACAGTGAATATGACATTCGTCATAAATATTATGACTTACGTGACTACATCAAATGGTATGGTCTCAGAAACCGTATCTCCATCCCAGGTGATACATTCTCCTATAAGAGACAACGTTATGTCTTCGTGACAATCGTTGGTAAACACATTCGTGTCTACATCAACCTTAACGCTGATGATTATGCTGATTCCACAATCCCAGTTGAAAAGGCCGAAGCCAAGAAATATGAAGATCTCCCATGCATGCTCCGCGTGAAGAGCGACCTCTCATATCGTCGCGCCAAAAAGTTAGTCGATGACTTAATGCAAAAGATTGGCATCGAAAGACCAGAAGGCGAAGAACCAAAAGAAACTCAAGATCAAGAATAGTTTCTGAGATTCCAAAAATAAAACCGTTAGCATCCGCTAGCGGTTTTTTAAATAAAAAAGACACACTTTCGTGCATCTATTTTACAAGATGGTGGCCCAGGCCGGGAGCGCGCCGGCGACACATGGATTTTCAGTCCATTGCTCTACTAGCTGAGCTACCGGGCCATCTTCTTTAAAAAAGCGCTGGCGGATCTGACGGGAATCGAACCCGCGGTCTTCTCCGTGACAGGGAGACATGTTAACCGCTACACCACAGATCCGTGTTTGCGCGCTTAATTATTATTATAGAAAAAAGAAATAAATGCAATAGATTATTTATTGAAATAATAAAAAGCACAGAGATTAACTCCGTGCTCTTTTTAATTTTATTAAAGATTAATAGTTTTCCACTCTTAATTCGAAGTAGCTTTGTGGATGGGCACAAGCTGGACAAATCTTTGGTGCTTCTTTACCGACGTGGATATGACCGCAGTTACGGCATTTCCAAACGACGACATCTGGAGCGATGAATATCTTATTGCCTTGGACTTTTTCTAAGAGTTTGAGATATCTTTGTTCGTGCTCTCTTTCAATCTTACCAACTAGTTCAAATTTAGCAGCAATTTCCATGAAGCCTTCTTCTCTAGCTTCCTCAGCCATTCTCTTATACATATCTGTATATTCGAAGTTTTCGCCTTCGGCGGCCGCTTTTAAATTCTCAATAGTGGATGGTACTCCATTATCATGAAGATATTTGAACCACATCTTGGCGTGTTCTTTTTCGTTTTCCGCTGTTTCTAAGAAAATCGCAGCGATTTGCTCATAGCCTTCTTTTTTAGCTTGGCTAGCAAAATAAGTGTATTTGTTACGAGCTTGGGATTCACCAGCAAAAGCTTCTTGTAAATTCTTTTCAGTTTTACTACCTTTTAATTCCATTATGTATGTCTCCTTAAAATAAGTTTATGTGATATTGGATGATTTATCAATCATTCTTCTTTTTTAAAGCATGTTTGATAACTTGCTCAAGAAGAGTGATTAAAAGCATGATAATAATCGCAAATAAGCTGTAAGCAAAAACCCTTGTTAAATCAGTTGGATCTTCTTGTTGCGCGTAGTGGATAACACTACCTAAACCATTCTTGGTATAGCCGGTAAGGACTTCCGCCATAATTTCTAATTTAAAAGACAAGGAAAAACTTGAAGCCACACCGACGAAGATATAAGGAATTGATAGTGGGAGTTTTATGAATAAAACTCTTTGGAAATAATTAGCTCCATCTACTTGTGATGCTTGGACAAGTTCATTATTGACTCTTTTAAAGCCACCCGCTACCGCCTCATATAGAATTGGAAAGCAGATAATTATGACGACGAATATCGGAGCGTATCTTGGCTTAGCTATCACAATTAATAAGAAGACAATTGCGACCGTGGGTACGCTTTTAATGACCGTCATTAAAGGTTTTAAAAACATGTATAAGGATTGATGATTACCGGCAAATATCCCGACAATTAAAGCGATAATGAAAGAGACAGTGAAACCAATCAACATTCGTAAGAATGTATAACCTAAACATTTGTACGAATAAGGCTTAGTTAGGAGTACACCGAATTCTTTAAAAGTCGCAATTGGCGAAGGAAAGATTCCGCTATTAACATCAAAGCATGCCGAAAGAAGGAACCATAAAGCGATGACAAATAAGATTCCTAGCCCAAATAAAGTATATCTATTAGAAATAAACTTCTTCATCCACTCCCTCAATGTTGAAGATTCTTAAGAATGTTTCAATGGCGGCTTTATTCTCTTTTGCGTATTCAAAGCCTAAACCCATGCCATTACCGTTTGTAGTAAGAAGTTCCGCCATAGTTGGATCAATGCCATAGACTTCAGAGGCGTTTTCAATCTTTCTTAAGCCATGTGTGATTGCAACAGGTGTTTCTAAAGCGGTTTGGACATCAGACTTTAATGTTTCTAAGAAAGATTTTGCAATCTTATTATCAACAGTTTTTTTAATAAAAACTGAAGCTTGGAACAAAGGTAAGTTATTAGATTTCTCTTTGTATTTTTCCTGAATGTTATCGTACACCCTATATCCCTTTTCGCTGTTCTTTCCTAAAACTGCTTGTAGGACAGGTTGGGCTAACATCACATAGTTAGGAACCATTCTTTCACCAGAATCAGCATCGACAAATGAACCAGCGTTAGCCGCTGCGGCAGCATCACTGACCGCTGAGACATAATGAATGTTTGAATCATAGGTGTTCCCATAAACATAATGGAAGATTTTATCTGGGACATTACCTTTTTGGAAAAGAAGAATTGTATCGCTCTCATCAAGAGCGTCATTCTCGTCGTTATTCAAACTCAAAAGATAGAAGTTACCAAATGTGATGGTTGCGGCAATTTGGTAGTTAGCACCTTTATTGAGAATAGCTTGCATACCAGCATTGGTTGGTAAGACAACAACATCTTTTTGTCCAGTCACCATCAAAGGTAAGATGCCAGTCGATGGATCAGAATTTGTTTCAAAGTTTGAATAGGTTGAATAATTATAGAACGCTAAAGCTGGGGCGCCTGTTGGCGAAATGATGCTAAGTGTTGAACGATCATATTCGTCGCTTGGTTTATTTTTGTTACAGCCAGCGAGTAAGACTGTAATGGCAATTAGTGATAATAATTTTTTCATAATTTGTTTTCTCCTCATTGATATTATAAATAAATAAACTATAATAAAATGTGACGTAGGTCACGGATTAATTATGAAAATAGCAATTTTAAATGTTTTAAGTAAAAAAGAACACCAAATGGTGAAAGGCTATCAAATAGCCAAAGGAAATGTTATCTATCATGAAGGAGATGTCTGCGAGAACATCGGTATCATCATCAGTGGTAAGATCGATATTGTTTCTTATTCCTTTCAAGGCAAAGAGTTATTGATCAACTCATTAAAGCCAGGAGAAATCTTTGGTAACAATCTTCTTTTCTCTAGTTCACCAATTTATCGTGGTGATGTCATTGCAAAAGAAAAATCCGTCGTCGCATTTATCAATAAAGAGAACCTTATTTATCTCTTACAGAATAACGCTGAGTTTTTAGATTTATATCTAAATATCCAATCTGATTTTGGTAAGGCTTTAAACGCTAGAATTCAATTACTATCTTTCCCAAATGCAGAAGAAAGATTGTTCTATTACGCGAGCAAGAATAACGGGGTTATCACATTTAAAAATGTGACTACATTAGCGGCCACAATTGGTGTACAAAGAGAAACATTATCTCGTCTTTTAACCAATTTGATTGAGCGACACCTTATCAAAAAAGAAAAAGGAAAGATTACTGTTTTAAAGAAAAAGCGCTAACCTACTTATTAGCGCTATAGATTTCTAATAGATTTTCGTAAAGAGCCAACCTTGTGGCTAAGCCAACGCCTCCTGGAACTGGAGTTTGAAGTCCGACTGGAAGGTTTGGAATAGCATCACCTTTAAGACCATCTTCAGTTCTTGAGATGCCAACATCCACGATGACGGCGTCTTTTTTATATGTGAATCTGTTATCAAGGAATCCAGCTTTACCAATTGCTACAACAATCACATCAGCGTGAGCAATGTAGAAAGCCATATCTTCTTGAGAAGTTTTGCTATGCAAAACGGTGACGTTCATATTCTCTTTAAGCAATAGTTTGGCCATTGGTTTACCAACGATATTGCTTCTTCCAATAACAACAGCGTTCTTACCTTGCATTGGAATTTTTTCGAAATGTAAATAATTGATAATACCCTTTGGGGTACATGGAACAAGACTTGATAATGGATGGAAACCATCAACATCTTTCTTAGGATCAACCGCTAATTTGATGGCGTCTTCATCAATACCTTTTGGTAAAGGCATCTGCACGATAAAGCCATCATGAATATCATCTTTGTTGAGTTCATCGATAACCTTCAATAGTTCTTCTTGAGTGGTTTCTAAAGGAAGCTTGATCAAGTCAGCTTTGACGCCTAATTCATCTGCGTCTTTGAGTTTTCCGCGCACGTATGCGCAACTGCCCGCATCCTCGTTCACTTGCACAATCGCGATGCTTGGTTTTCTTTCCAAAGATGCGACGAGATTTTTAATCTCTTCTTTTCTATATGCGACGTATTCTTTAATAGTCATATTACTTCACTAATTCTGGTAAGACTTTAGCGTTATATTGTCTTAATTTAACACCCGCTAATTCGAGCATTTTCTTACTCGCTTGGATACCAATTGTGCTGGCGTATTTATCCTCTAGATAAATAATTTCTTTGATGCCCACTTGGATACACGCTTTCGCGCACTCGTTGCATGGGAAGAGCGTGACGTATAAGCGACAGCCTTTTAAGGCTTCACCGTGTCTGGTATTTAAGATGGCATTAAATTCTGCGTGACAAACATAAAGATATTTGGAATCTAAGCCTTCGCCTTTGTTCCAGGATAATTTATCTTCGTCTAATCCTGTTGGCATGCCATTATAGCCAATAGAAACAACTTTATTATCGTTATCAACGATACATGCGCCTACTTGTGTGTTGGGATCTTTGCTCCTTAAGGCGCTTAAAGAGGCAATACCCATAAAGTATTCGTCCCAAGAGATATTTTTATTCTTTTCCATAGTTATTATTATAACTATATTTGACATTAAGGCAACGCAATATTATCCTAATATTACAAGTTATGGCGATTGTAGGAATTGATAAACTCTCATTACTCGATTACGAAGACAAAGTCTCCGTAGTTTTATTTAGTAAAGCTTGCAATTTCCGCTGCCCATTTTGTCATAATGGTGACTCAGTTTTAAATGCACAAGAAGAACTAAGCTTTGATGATATTTTAGCGTTCCTTAAAACCAGAGTGGGCCTTGTGGACGCGGTTGTTTTCACTGGTGGTGAGCCAACATTAGAGCCTGATTTAGAGGTTAAAATGAAAGCGGTTAAAGACTTGGGCTTTTTAATCAAACTAGACACCAACGGAACAGACCCAGAATTATTAGAAAAACTACTTGATGACAAAGTGGTGGACTACGTCGCTATGGATATCAAAAATAGTCCATCATTATACGCTGAGACATGTGGCGTTAACTTTGTGCAAATTGAGAATATTAAGAAGAGCATTGCCATCATTATGAGCAAAGCTCCTGACTATGAATTTAGAACAACATTAGTGAAAGAATTCCATGAAAGAATGAATTATGACGCTTTCTTTGAATTAATCAAAGGTGCTAAAAAACTATTCTTACAAAGATTCGTTGATCGTGAAGGTTGCATTAAAAAAGGCCTCCATGATGTTGACGAATTGGAGGCCGCTAAACTTAGAGATTATCTACTAAGTAAAGGTTTAGAGTTTGTTACTTTGCGCGGTTACTAAGCTGCAAATATTTATCAATAAAGACGCTAGCAACAGAGGCATCACCAATCGCAGAAGCGACTTGTCTGACGTCTTTTTTTCTTGTGTCGCCTATGGCGAAGATACCTGGAACAGATGTTTCCATCTTTTCATTTGTCTCAATGAAACCACGTTCATCAGTTTGCACTAATGATTTAAAGGCATCGTTTTGTGGAACTTGTCCAATGGCAACAAAGACGTTGTTAGTTGGATATTCGTGAATTGAATGGTCTTTTGTGTTTTCAAAACGGAGACCTGCTAATTCGTTTTGTCCTAAATAAGCGACAAGATTCATATTGTGGGTAATATGGATGTTATCTTTTTGTACTAAACGGTCAATGAGGATTTGATCCGCAAAGAAGCGATCAAATAAAGTGAACATATAAACGTTTGTACAAGTATTAGCGAGCATTAAGGCATATTGAAGCGCGGTATTAGCATCGCCAATTAGATAAACATCTTTATCTTTATAGAATGCGCCATCACACACCGCGCAGAAAGAGATACCTTTACCGATGAATTCTTCTTCATTTGGAAGGTTCATTTTGCGGTGCTTAACGCCGTTAGCGATAACGACAGCAGCAGCTTCATATGTATGGTAATTGGTGGTCACCTCAAATGAGTTATCAAGTTTTAAAACTCTCGTGACTTCTTCAAGCTCAAACTTCGCACCTAAATCAAGGATCTGCTCAAAGAGATTACCAGCAAAATCTAAGCCAGAAATTTCTTTGGTACCTGGGATGTTCTCCACTCGAGGAGAATTGGCGATTTGTCCACCAAAATTCTCCTTTTCTAAAATGAGAACACTATGACCGGCACGGAGAAGATTCAAAGCCACGCTCATTCCAGCGGGACCGCCACCGATAATAATTACATCAGTCATACTAGTTTAAGCTCTCGATGTAACCTTTGATGTTGGAGGCGTTTTCAAACACATCGTTTGTGCCATCACCTTTAGGAACGATTAATGTTGGGGCTTTTCTGACACCAAACGCTTTAGTTTGATCAACGTTTTCTTCCGCGTCAACTACGTTGTATTTGATGCCGGCTTTATCTAAAAGCATCTTAGCCATCTTACAGTTTGGACATGTTTTAGTGGCGAATAACAAGATTTCGTTGCAGACTGTGGCTTCTTGTTCTTCTTCTTGACTACCTAGAACGTCAGTAACTGTATGGGTGAGTTTAGATTTGGATGGTTCATAAACTTTACGGTGTTGGAATTCTTCGGTCTTGCCATCATTCCAGTTTTGAACTGGACGGTAGTAACCGGTAATTCTTGAATAAACTTCTGTTCTCTTACCGCATTTTGGACAGGTGTATTGTTCACCGGTGATATAACCGTGATCTTTACAAACACTGTAGGTTGGAGACATAGTGTAGTATGGGATGTGATAATTTTCCGCAATCTTTCTCACTAAATTCATACAGGATTTCCAGCTTGGGAGCTTTTGGCCTAAGAAGCAGTGGAAGACTGTACCAGAGGTATAAAGGGTTTGTAAACCATCTTGAATATCAAGGGCTTTATAAATATCTTCGGTATAACCAACTGGTAAGTGAGAAGAGTTGGTGTAGTATGGTGTTCTACCATTTTCACTCGCGGTAATGATATCTGGATATAAAGCCTTATCGTGTTTTGCTAAACGATAAGCAGTGGATTCTGCTGGAGTGGCTTCTAAGTTATATAAGTCACCATATAATTCTTGATAGTCAGATAATTTATTTCTCATGTGATTGAGAACATCTTTAGTGAATTGAATGGCTTCAGGATTTGTTAAGTCTTGTCTTAACCAACGAGCGTTTAAGCAAGCTTCATTCATACCGACTAAACCAATCGTGGAGAAGTGGTTATTGAAGTTGCCTAAATATCTCTTGGTGTATGGATATAATCCCGCTTCCATTAAGGTGGTAATGGTGTTTCTCTTCACTTTTAGTGAACGCGCAGAGATATCCATGATACGATCAAGTCTTCTATAGAAGTCTTCTTCGTCAGTGGCTAAGTAAGCAATTCTTGGCATGTTGATTGTAACAACACCAATAGAACCAGTAGATTCACCAGAGCCGAAGAAACCACCAGATTTCTTTCTTAATTCTCTTAAGTCGAGTCTTAATCTGCAGCACATACTTCTCACATCACTTGGTTCCATATCGGAGTTGATGTAGTTAGAGAAGTATGGAGTACCATATTTCGCAGTCATTTCGAATAATAATTTATTATTTTCAGTTTCAGACCAGTCGAATGTACGGGTAATGGAGTATGTTGGGATTGGGTATTGGAAACCACGGCCATTCGCGTCACCTTCAATCATGATTTCAATGAAGGCTTTGTTAACCATTGCCATTTCTTCAACACAATCTTTGTATTTGAAGTCCATTTCTTTGCCACCCACTAAACAGTTGAGTTCGGCCATATCGTTTGGAACGACCCAGTCTAAAGTGATGTTGGTGAATGGAGCTTGGGTACCCCATCTACTTGGTGTATTAACACCATAGATGAAGGATTGAATGCATTGTTTAACTTCTTTATAGGTTAAATGATCCACTTTAACAAATGGCGCTAAATAGGTATCGAAAGAGGAGAAGGCTTGCGCGCCTGCCCATTCGTTTTGCATAATGCCTAAGAAGTTAACCATCTGGTTACAAAGGGTGCTTAAGTGGTTAGCAGGGGAAGAAGTGATCTTTCCTGGGACACCGCCTAAACCCTCTTGGATTAATTGTTTTAATGACCAACCAGCGCAGTAGCCAGTTAACATTGATAAGTCATGGATGTGAATTTCGGCGTTTCTATGAGCGTTACCGATTTCATCGTCATAGACTTCACTTAACCAGTAATTGGCTGTGACAGCGCCGCTATTGCTTAAAATAAGGCCGCCTACAGAGTAGGTAACGGTGCTATTTTCTTTAACACGCCAGTCATTGATCTTTAAATAGTTATCAACAACGTTCTTATAGTTAAGATTTGTTTCTTTGATATCACGTAAATTTTGATGTTGCTTACGATAGATAATGTAAGAACGCGCGACATCGACATAACCCGCTTGGATTAAAACGATTTCAACAGCGTCTTGGATATCTTCAACACCAATGGTTTCGTTAACAACTTTCTTGTTGAATTCGGCAGTGGTGCGTAAAGCAAGCATCTCGATGATGTCGTGGTTGTAAAATTTGTGTTCTGCCATGAAGGCTTTTTCGATTGCGTTTTCAATTTTGCTAATATCAAAATCTTCGATTCCGCCATCTCTTTTCTTAATTCTGAGCATAAAGCTTCTCCTTATATGTCCAAGTGATACTAAAAGTATTTCCTCAAATACTTATGGATGATTGACCCAAAAAATGGTGACACATTTTCTAGGACGTGTGCATATATAGTATTAAATGTAATATATAAAATAAAAGAGGAAAAAGCACAAATTTATACAGTGTATAGTTTTCTGTTTTTTTCTCTTTGAAACGCTATCAATATCGTGTATATAGGCGATTAATTATTTAAATGATTTTTCCCCTAACGAACGGAAGATGTTCGTGGCGATTTCCGCCATTTCTTCTGGTGGGACATCTAAGCCTAATTCGAACCATAATAACAAGATGTTCGCGGTACCACCAGCTAAGAAGGCTGCTAATATTCTATTAGCAATCGGATTATTATCAACCATAAGGTTGATGTGTTGGGCTAAATATGTGCCGTAATCAGTAAACTTCTCAACGATTAAGTTTTCTTTATGGGCTTTCTTTAAGACATTGACTTGGCGAGCGTATTTCTTAAGGAAGAGGAATAACTCAATCATGAAAGATCTAATATCGGTAATGTTCTTTTCTTTAACTTCGGCGAAAAACTCTTCAAATCTTTCATCGCAGTAGTTAATGAAAATATCTTCTTTATTATTGAAGTAACGATAGAAAGACATACGAGAAACACGAGCTTTATTGCAGATGTCAGTGACTGTGGTGGATTCATAGTCTTTTTTGGACATCAAATAATATAAAGCGATGGTAATGTAGTCTTTTGTGCTGTGTTTACGATTTATCATATTCTGTAACATTATCATTATAACCCAATTAAATGAGTTAGCAAGATATAGGACTCTTATTTATTAAAAATAAATGTTGAGGATATCTATTGATACCGCTAAAATAACAATATGGAAACCTGCCAAAGAAAAGTGAATTCTCATTCCGTCACTCGTTCTGTCTATTTGATGGGTCTTTTTGATTGGAAATTAATCAAAGAAGAGAAACACGAAAATGCGCCAAGCATTCTTTATTTTGAACGCAATGAGAACGTTCCTTATTATCAAGAAATGGTGGAGATTGAAAAAGAAACCTCCCCAAGACTTATTCCTTTCTGGGTTCTTCTCATCTTCGTCGGTATCGCATTTGGTTTAATGACCACAGCGTTAATTCTTTATTTATTAAAGATTAAAGGACTAGATTCCTTAAAAATATTCCTTTTTTTCTTCATCCCTGCGGCTGTTTGTTTATCAATTGATGTCGCGATCTTCTACTTACGTGGTCGACAACTCATGAAGTATTTAGCAAACGAGCAAGAAATCGTCAAACAAGCCGAACAAAAAATGTTGGCCTTAAGAGAACGCTATGGAAAGAAAAACTAAGAAGTTAACAATGGCCAAACTCGATAAGTTCATTGAAATCAATGAATATTTCGGTTGGGAAGTCGTGGATAAAGAACCAATTAGAGCGGAAGAAGCCATTCTTTTAACAATGGAAAGAGACCGCGATAAAATCGAAAACTATCGTGATGTGCGTTCTCTAGAAAAGCAGTATTACCGTATTAATCGCCCACTCCCAATCGCCCTCCTCATCTTTGTGCTTTTGGGCGCTGGGTTTTTGACGGCGTTTTTCCTCACCAAAAACACCTTATTCTTCGCCTATTCATTCATGTATGGAGCGTTAACCTGCTTTTGTATTGCTGCATTCGCTTTAATTGTCTATCTTTTGATCCTTGCCAAACGTAAAAAATTACTCGCTATTCTCTTACAACAAGCCTCCATTAAAACAGGCACAAATAAAGAATGGCCAACCCCACATAACATCAACACAGAAGAAGAAGGTTCTTGGGCGTTAAGCCGATTAGCCAACCGTTAGGGGTGGCTTTTTTTATTAAGTCAAATGCATTTAAATTGCATTTCTTTTTTTGTGTTGCTATTATTCAATATATATTGAAGGATTTTGTTTATGCTTAGACTAGTTGATGTTAAAAAGAATTACTTGATGAAGGATCAAGAACCTGTAAGGGCTTTAAGAGGATTATCTCTTAGTTTTAGGCGTAATGAATTCGTCGCAATTTTAGGTCCTTCAGGCTGTGGTAAAACCACATTATTAAATATTATCGGTGGCTTAGATCGCTATAGCGATGGTGATTTAATCATCAAAGGTAAATCCACGAAGAACTATACCGATCGTGATTGGGATACATATCGCAACCATTCTGTTGGTTTTGTCTTTCAAGCCTATAACTTAATCGGTCACCAATCAGTATGCAAAAACGTTGAACTCGCTTTAACCATTGCGGGTGTTGATAAAAAAGAGAGAAAAGAAAGAGCCTATGCCGCGTTAGAAAAAGTCGGCTTAAAAGGCATGGAGAAAAAGAAACCAAATCAACTCTCTGGTGGTCAAATGCAAAGAGTGGCTATCGCTCGTGCTTTAATTAATAACCCAGAAATCTTATTAGCCGATGAACCAACCGGCGCTCTTGATAGTGAAACATCCATCCAAGTTATGGATCTTCTCAAAGAAGTGGCTAAAGACCGCTTGGTCATCATGGTTACCCATAACCCAGATTTAGCGGAAAAATACGCGACCCGTATCGTTAATATGTTCGATGGCTCTATCAAAGGTGATAGCAATCCATACGATGATTCTAAAGAAGAGTATCCTGCGGAACAAGAAGCCGAGGAAGAAGTGAACAAGGGTAAAAAGAAAAAGAGCTCAATGTCCTTCTTAACAGCGACCGCGCTATCTGTTTCCAACTTGTTATCCAAATCCAAGAGAACAATTCTCGTTTCTATCGCAGGTAGTATTGGTATCTTTGGTGTGGCCACAGTCTTATCTGCGTCTACAGGTGTTCATATGTACATCCACGATATGCAAGATGATATGTTGTCCAGCTATCCTCTCCAGATTGCCGAAGAAGCCGTTGACTACTCATCTTTGATGACTGGCTTATACGCTAATACCGATTCAAAAATCAAAGATTTTGATACTAAAACTGAAGTTGGTCTTAATTCCATGATTGACTACTTGATGGATAAATATAACGACATCATGTCAGTTAAAACTAATGAAATTAACGATGATTTAGTCCAATTCGTCAAAGAGATTCCAGCGGAGTATATTTCCTCTATCTCATATAAATATGGTATTGACCCTACAAATAACATCTTTGCTGATTGGTCTTATACAGATGCTGACACAGGCTTGAGAGAACAGTGCAAAATTTCCCTTAACGGTTTAACACAAAGATATATCGGTGAACTTCACACAGTTCCTGGTTTTGAACAATATGCGCAATATGTGGATTTATTCACAGACTTCATGCTTTTGCTTCCAGGCGGTGAAGATTACATCTTAACCCAATATGATTTATTAGGTGAAAACGCACACTTCCCACAAAATGAAAACGAAATTATGTTAGTCGTGGAAGGCGATCAAACCTTAACCGATTTGGTCTTTGCTCAAATGGGTTATTACCAAGAAGAAGAACTTATGAATATTGCCAAGAAGGCAATTAAGAAATATGACCCAGAAACTCCACAGGAGGAACTCGATCAATTGGATACAAAGTATCCATATCGTGGTGCTTTAAGCTTCCAAGAATTGATGGGCAAACAGTTCACATATTATCCACACGACACAATCTACGGCACATCGCCAAAAGAACTCGAAGATAGTGCCTTTAATGAATACAATGTCGTCTTAAGAACAGACACCGATGATGAATTCTATGTCATTTCTTATAGCGACAATTCAACGATGAGTTTATTCAACGCCATTGTTTACAATGGTACTCACCTTACTATCAATCCAAACTCATATGAAAGTGTCTATCTTGTGAAGATGAAATATGATTACGATCCAACTAATCCAGCAGCTTCTCCATTAATCGCCTCTTTCTATAATGGTGATAAATTTGTTGACATGTTAGCGGATCCAGAAGAAGAAGGCCAAGATCCAACCACAGGTACATTTATCTGCATTCCTTCCGATCAAGCGATTAGACTGATCGCTGGTGGTGGTGGCTTGCAGCCATCAGACTATGCTGCTCTTTCTATCGTCAACATTGAAAGTGGCGATGATACAACCGCAGTTGTTTCAACGAATTTACAAAATCTCATTCTTGGTGGCGCTCCAACAACTGAGTCTTTCTTATGTAATAAAGAAAAAACTGAGCAAAGAGAAATTACCGCTTTCCAATATCCAGCTCAAGCTGATCCATCTTGGACTGGTGGTGTAGAAATGAAAGTTGCCGGTATCTTAAAACCAAAGAAAGGTGTTAATTTTGGTTGTTTAAGACGTGGTGTTTATTACACCAAAGAATTCCAAGCCAAATATATGAATGATGCGAAGAATAGTGCGATTACCAAACACTTTGAAAGTATGTGTATGGAGACCGCTTCTAAACAAACTTCAATCTATAATGCTTATGTAACTTTTAGATATCCAGATTATTCAGATCCAGATAATCCATTCATGGATACTGGTTTTGCTTCTTGCTTAAATGGTGACTTGAACTCCTCGTTCTCTTCGCTTCTTTCCAACATCACTGGCGTTGATTACGCTGAAGAAAATGAAACCCATTTCCGTTCTCTTTGTGGTTTGAAACAGCTCACATTAACAGACACAGATGGTAATATCACTGGCTATGAGTATCGTGATAACTTACCAGTGGAAATGGATATCTATCCAGTCAACTTCCAATACAAAAACAAAGTGAACAAATACCTCGATCAATGGAACGAAAAGAAAGACATCGTGCTTCACGATCCAGACCGCACTGACGAGGAGAATTTACTCACTTATGCTGAACGTAGTGAATTAACCTATACTGATACAATTTCGATGATCATTAGTGTCATCAATACAATGATTACAATTATTACGACCGCGTTAGTTATTTTCACCTCATTATCCTTGGTCGTTTCTTCCTTCATGATTGCGGTTATTACGTATATCTCGGTCATGGAAAGAGTTAAGGAAATTGGTGTTATCCGTTCTCTTGGTGGTCGAAAGAGAGACGTTTCACGTCTATTCATTGCCGAGAACCTGGTTACTGGTACGATGAGTGGCATCATCGGTATTGTGGTAACAGGCATTGTTTGTTTGATTATTAACGCAGTAGTGTCACCATTTGGTATCCCTGCAATCGCCGTCTTAACATTACCAATTATCGGTATCATGATAGGCTTAAGCATCCTCTTATCCGTCTTAGCGGGCTTCATTCCAAGTATGCACGCTTCTAGACAAGATCCAGTTGTCGCATTAAGGACTGAATAATGAAAAAAGTTGCTCTCATCTCTTTGGGATGTGAAAAAAATCTCGTCGATAGTGAGAATATTTTAGGTTTGCTCTTAAAAAATCATTACGAGATTGTTAACAATAAAGAGGAAGCGGATATCTTAATTATCAATACATGTGGATTCGTAGAATCCAGTAAGAAAGAAAGCATCGACACAATTCTTGATAATATCGGCAAAAAACAAAAAGTGGTGGTCACCGGCTGTTTAGTGAATCGCTACAAAGATGAACTAGCTAAAGAGATTCCAGAAGTAGACTTATGGATTCCAATTAGAGACTATCCACGCTTTAACGCTTTACTTGCGACATTAGATAATGAACTCACTAACTACGAAGGATTAAATGATAATTATCGTTTAGTGTCTACAGGTAGTTATTCTGCTTATTTAAAAATTGGTGAAGGTTGTTCAAATTGTTGCACATATTGTGCGATTCCTCTTATTAGAGGACCATATGTCTCACGTCCGTTTGAAAGTGTTATTGAGGAAGCCAAGAAACTCGCTAACGAGGGCTATAAAGAACTAATCGTTTTAGAACAAGATACAACCCGTTATGGCTTGGACCTTAAAGAAAAGAAAACAATTGTGGATCTCCTTAAGGAGTTATTAAAGATTCAAGGCTTAGAATATATCCGCCTTCTTTATTTATATCCCGATGAAATTACTGATGAACTCATCGATTTAATCGCTAAAGAAGAAAGATTAACTCCATACTTTGATATTCCAATCCAACATAGCGAAGATAAAATCTTAAAAGCCATGAATAGGCGCGGCGATAAAACTTACCTAAAAGAGCTCTTTGCGAAGATCAGGAATAAAATTCCTCACGCTATCCTTAGAACCACCATTATGGTGGGTTTTCCAGGTGAAACTAAAGAAGACTTTGATAACATGTTAGAGTTTGTTAAAGAAATCAAATTTGACCATTTAGGCGCTTTTAAATACTCAAGAGAAGAGGGAACAAAGTCTTATGACTTCCCACATCAAGTAAGAGAAAACACCAAACAAAAGCGTTTAGAAACACTAATGGAACTCCAACAAGGTATTTCATATGAACAAAACAAACACCACATCGGCGAAGTAATGACAGGCTTAGTGGTCGGAAAAGAAAATGATTATTATTTATTAAGGAGTTACTTTAACGCTCCTGACGATATCGATGGTAAAATCTTATTTAGAAGCGATAGGGCATTAAAAGAAGGCGATAAAGTACAAGTTCGCATCTTAGAAGCCTACGTTTATGACCTTTATGGAGAAACACTAAACAAATAATAATTGTTTGTTTATAAATAGGGTGCTTAAATGAATAACATGGAAGAAAATAGAACATCGCTTAATAACGAGGAACTCGCAGCACGCGTAGATAATCCACGTCGTTATCTCAAGTTTTTTGTTTTCATTTTTATTGGCCAAATCATTTTAATTATTTCAACGATTAATAACGCGACCACGATTAACGGTGTGCCACGTTTCTTTCGATATTTCAGTACATTAGCCTATGTGGCTTCCATTTTATTTATCATTACGCTTAGCAAACTAAGATCTATTAATCGAGATTTCTTCCGTTCATTTTTAACGATTGATATCTATCTAGCGACCATTTTATTCATTGGAATCTTACAAGATACCAAAACGCCAGTTTATGCAGCGGTTGGTCGCGGCTTAAAATGGACGACTGATTTCCTATTTGTCTTATTTTATTTTTTGTATTACAAAGCGACGAATGAAGTGTTTAAAAGAATCGGGCATGAAAAAGGCGCTAAAGTGACACGCTTTGCGATGTATGGAACACTCGTTATCTTCGGCGTAGATTTGCTCTTTGCGTTATTATCAAGAACCTATTTAGTAATGGTCAATCGCTTTATGAACCGCTTCTTCTTATATGGCGATTGGGGTCTTATCGCGCTCAGTTATATCTTCCATTTTGTGATAACATTGCTTATTTATAAGCAGTTTAATAAGGCTTTACCAAAAAAAGAGGAGGTTCAAAAAGATGAAAAGTAGTAATCGTTTTGTGCTCTTCTTAATGAAAGTGTGGAAATGGATCGTCAAATATCCAGTCCTCGTTTCAATTGCTTTTGCCGCACCAATTACCATCTCCACATTGAATTATTTCTTCAGTGGTGAATACTTCTTTGAAAACCTTTATTTCGAAGGCAATTTCTTTAGAGCCGATGCCGGAACTTTTGAACTTAAATCAATCAAGCGTCTTAAACGCATCGTCGACATTTCTTCCTATGGAAACTATCAAGGTGGAACATGCTACCATAATTACTATTTATTATGCTCAAATAACTTTGAATGTATCATCATCTATGATTTAGATACCATGAATGTGGCACACACGATTTATACCGGCCAAACCAACACTAAATATCACTGCAATACTTGTTTCTTTGGTACGACCTATTATTCAGCGGAAGATAAATTCCCACTTCTTTATATCTCAATGGAAAATATCGGCCAAACCATCGGTTTCCGTATCTATCAAAAAGCGGGTGTCTACTGTATAGAAGAAGTGCAAAGAATCATTTTAAAATTCAACGACACTAATCGTTTATATTATCCAAACTCCTACTATGACTATGAGTACAATTTACTCATTTATAGTGGTTACACCAAAAACTCCTATCGTAAATCTAGTGATAGCCAATTGGTGTACTACACCTTTGCGATGCCTGATTATCGCCGTCGTGAAGTGGAAATCGAGGTCGAATATAGCTACTTTGATACTTTCACTCTTCCAAGTGAAACCGCTACTCAAGGTGGCTTCATCTCTGATGGCTTCCTTTATCAAACATTCTCTTTCCATAAGAAAAACGATCCAGATAACGCTCCAAAGATGCGCGTGATTGATACACGTAATGGTGTCATAGTCAAAGATTACCAAGACATTGGTGCTCTTGGCTATTATGAAGAATATGAAAACGTCGCGGTCAGTGATAAAAATCGTCTCATTGCTTTTGGTACCACGACAAATACGCTCTACGAATTTGAATACGATAGCAATTACGTCGAACCTAATTTAGATTGATAATTTTTTATTGTCATAAATACCCATTTATGTATAATTATTAATGCTGCCCCCTTAGTAAAATGGTATTACGCATCCATGGTAAGGATGAATCGGTGGTCCGATTCCGCCAGGGGGCACCATCTGTTAGCAACAGTGATGATACAAAGTCACTGTTTTTTCTTATTCGCAAACAGACTTAAACACAACATAATGATAATATTATTGATTTCAGCCCTGCATACGATTGCGAATGCTATGACTGTGGTCACAAATGGAAAAAGGAATAATTGTTTGTGGCACTTCTGTGACAAACATTGTGTCAAACTATCATTAATAAAGGAGAGCTTTGAATATGAAACAAGATTTACTAAAGGGCTTAACCGATGAACAAATCGCTAAAGTAAAAGCATGCAAAAAGCCAGATGAGCTTTTAAAACTTGTAAAAGAAGAAGGCATCGAACTTACTGATGAACAACTTACCGCTATATCTGGCGGATGTAGTCTTACACTTTCGGTAGTGGAATGTCCTTATTGCGGTTCTACTTGGATCAATTTTATATCTACAAATACATACAAATGCTCAGCTTGTGAAAGAAAATTCTCTAAATGATTAATCCAAAATCCATTCAGCAAGAGCCACTAAAACGCATCTCTTTATGCACATTTGTGACAAAGGGCGCGATAACATAAAATCAACAAAGGAGAACTTTGAACATGAAACAAGAATTATTAAAAGGTTTAACAGAAGAACAAATTGTAAAAATTAAAGCCTGTAATAACAGTGAAGAACTCTTAGAGTTAGCAAAAAAAGAAGGCGTGGAATTAACCGACGAACAATTAAATTCGATATCCGGTGGAGGCTTATTATGTTCAACTGAAAATAATTGTCCTCAATGTGGCGCTGGATATGATGACATTATGTTCTGGAGTGAACGTGATGCAAATGGGCATGAAACCGTTCATTACGAATGCAAAAAATGTCAACGTCAATGGACCAAGAATAGATAATTTAGTTCGTGTTAACTTTTAAAAGTGTTACTACTTATTAAAAAGTGTTCCTTGTATTATTCTCGTAGTACATTGACAGAAATGAAAAGATGACATCTTGTTAGAATGAGATGTCTTTTTTATTACTTATATACTAAAGTATATTAAAAATTGTGGTTATTGCGATTACGCGTGTTATAATGAAACGCATGAAAAAGAAATATCTCGTTTTAAACCTATTAATACCTTTTGTTATTATCGCTTGTTCGTCTAAAGGTTCTACTGACACCAGCACTTCAAAAAGCGATAGTGTTTCTGTTTCTAGTAGTGTTAGTTCCAGCGCTAATCCAAGTGTTAGCTCGAGCAATAGTCCAAGCATTAGTTCAAGTAATGCCCCAAGCTCTAGTTCTCAAGTAAAACCTTCAAGTAGCACGGAAACTGTTGTTTCAGTTACTTCCGTAGGTTTAAATAAGTCTTCTTTAGAGATTTATACAGATGATACTTCTGCTTCTTTGGTGGCCACTGTTTTACCAGAAAACGCCACGAATAAGAGTGTGACTTGGTCGAGCAGCGATCCATCCGTGGCTACAGTTAACGATGGCAACATCACACCAGTTGGACCAGGAACCACAAAAATCACAGTCATAACTGTTGATGGTAACAAAACCGCTGAATGTTCATTAACAGTCAAACAACCTGTCACAATTCCAAATTATGTTTTACATGGTCTTTATAACGGTCAAACAGACTGGACTGATAAAGAGATGGTTATCAATCCATATTCCACAACAGAATATATGATTCAAGGCGTTAATCTTTATGCCAATGATGTCTTTAAAGTCCATATGTATGGCGAAACATGGTATGGCTATTCCGCGATTAAATCATCTGTTAAATCTGGTTTAGTTACTGCCGCACCAAGCGATGATAATATCAAAGTTCTCGCAACCGGTGTTTATGATATCTACTGCGATTATAACGAATCCGATGGTGGACACATTTATTTGGCTAAGGTTGATGAAACATCAAGTACTGTCAGTGTTTCTGGTATTTCGTTAAGCAATACTGGTAAATATTTGTTGGTAAGAAATGAGTTTGTTATCACTCCGACAGTTTATCCAAATAACGCCACTAACAAGGAAGTTAGATGGAGTTCAAGTGATGAAAGTATTGCTACCGTGACCAGTGGCGGAAGAGTAGTGGCTAAAGAAAAGAGGGGCTCCACAACGATTACCGCAAAGACAGTTGACGGCAACTTTACTGCCACATGTATCGTTTATGTTAGCCCATCACAATATCCAGATTATTGTTTAACAGGTACTGTTGGTGGCTATACTCGCTCAGGTATCAGCATGAGATACGCTGCTATTCCTTTAGATACTACTGGTAACTATCTCATTCCAGATGTTAATTTGACCGCAGGCGATGAGTTAACTATTACCAATAACCAAGGCGCGAGATTAAGAAACAAGTATAATCAAATCTATACAAAACCAATTAATGAGAATATGTCCGTTAATGTTTATCTTAATGTTAACGACGCCAATAAGGATTATTTGACATTTGAAAATAAATCAAGCTTTGTAAGCAAATCATAAGACCCGCTACGCAATATATTAAAAAGCAGAATAGTGGAGAATAAAAACACACTCGTGCTGTGTTTTTATTTTTTGCTTTTTCTTTCGCGTTTGTTCTCGTACATCAAGTGGTCCGCACGGACTAACACGTCTTCGACGTTCTTATCAATTGAGGCGTTATAAACAGCGATACCGACAGCCACACAGATGTGTTCCCAAGGCTCTTTAGCAAACGAACAAATCTCTGCACTCTTGTCGATGAATTGCTTCTTTAATTTTTCACGATGTTGATAATCTTCACCCATCAAAACAACGACAAATTCATCGCCACCAATTCTATAAATTGGACTATGTTGGAAGATACGGCAAATGAGGTGACATGAGTTCTTTAAATACACGTCCCCTTTATCATGGCCGTAGCGGTCATTAATATCTTTTAAGTCATCGCAATCAAAGAAGGCAATCGCAAACTCTGGGTTGTCATTCTTATCATCGATTCTAACTTGCATTTCACGTTCGAAAATATCGTAGGCGCTCTTGCTGCGTACGGATGTTAACGCATCAGCATACGCTAAACTATTGAGGTCACCGATGTAACCTTCGAGGTGATCGATTAAATTGTTAACTGTAGAAGCTAAAACACCTATCTCGTCATTACCTTTATACTTAATTACCACATCGTAGTTACCTTTGTTAACTTCTTCCGCGGCAATTGTTAAGTCTTTTAATGGTTTGGTTAAGTGTCTTGTATATAAAACCGTAATAAGGACGAAGACGACTAAAATGATTGTGGAAACAATAACGATTTGGATGATGAGTTTGACCCATGGACCATTAACTTCGGCAAATGGAATGCCGACTACGATAACCATATCGTTACTTAATCCGAGCATGGAGGCATGCTTTTTGACACCGTTATACTTATATTCAAAATGGATTGGCTCGTTTCTTTCTGAAGAGCTATAGTACTTATCGATCGCTTTCTTGACGCCCTCAGGAACAGCCGGCCACTCACTAGGTAAAGTATTTTCTAAGTCAAGATGTGGATGGTAAACAAGTTTACCTTTTTCTTCTTCATTTCCTTGACCCATCGCGATGAAGGCATAGCCATGTTTCATCAAAGTAACGTCATTAATTTGGTTACCCATGGCTAAATAACGGATTTCCATACCGGCAACGCCATAGAAAGTATTGTTCTTATAGATTGGGGTGTTATAGGAAATAACGTATTTATTAAACCTATCGGTGATATATGGGCTTAACCATACTGATTTTTTATCAGGATTTTTGGCTGGGGCTAAATCCCAGAACCATTTACATGAGCCATCGGTATCGGTGGTGATAGGAGTGGCGCCATAATCAACAAAATCAGTATCTGTTTCGTTTTCTCTGACCCAATAAAAACCTGGAGCATCTGGATCAGTTGGATAGTTATTAGAAATATTTGGATCAATACGATAGTAATAAGTTAAAGCACCATTAGTGTGTTTTGCTGCCTCTTGGAACCAACTGAAAGCGCGTTTCATATGGTTTCCAAAATCAGCGTCATCAGTTTTCTTTAAATCGTCTTCGATAATTGATGACACGGTATCAATGGACTGGGAAACACTCTTAAAGTAGTAGTTAAGATTATTTTTTCCAGTTTCACACAAAAGATTTAATGATTTTTCTGAATCATTATGTCCTAAGTTAGCAATTGTAATCGCACCAATTAATGTGGCCACGAAGACCGCGATCACAATAGCTATGGCGTTTAATAATGTTGTTTTTGTTCTAATTGAATGCATTGAATGAAACCTTGCAATATTTAAAACTACGTTTTTACTATTCTACCATATAATTCGAACTCATCAAATCATATAGGCGCTTATAGGCTTACAAGATAGTACCAATTTGAAGATTGATACTATATTTCACATACTAGTCGAAGCCCTTTTAATATGGTAATATTACACTAGCGAGGATAAACATATGGCATTCAAAGTATTTACGGATACCTCTTCCGGTATGCCAAAAGAATTAAGAGATAAATACCAAATCGATTATTTCCGCATGGGCATTATAGTGGGGGAAAAAGAGTATTCCGCCGATTTAGATTATAAGGAATTTTCCAGGGAACAAATGTACGAATGGGTCAAAGACCCAAATATCGTCATTAGAACTAGTTTAGTTTCCCGTGAAGAATTCTGCTCAAAATGTGAAAAATACCTAGAAAAAGGTATTGATATTTTATACGTGGCTTGTACTGATGCTTTAAGCGGTACAAGAGGATTTTTTGAAAGTCTCAAGGAAGAGATGTTAGAGAAATATCCAGAACGTAAAATCATTAGTGTTAACTCATGCCGTGCCGAAATGGCGCTTGGTATGCTAGCGATTGAAGCGGCTAAGAAAAGAGATGAAGGTCTCTCTATCGATGAAACTGTTAAATATCTCGAAGAGAATAAACAATACTTCCATCAAATCGGATCCATTGATACATTAAAGTATCTCAAGATGTATGGCCGCGTTTCCGGTGTGGCTGCTTTCTTTGCCGATACCTTCAATATCAAGCCACTCATTATGGCGGATATCTATGGTAATAATTACACCTTCAAAAAAGTCCATGGCCCTAAAAAAGCATTAGAAGGCTGTATGGAATACATCAAAGAAAACATCGTCGAAGGTGTCACAGATGTAGTGTATATCGGTCAAACGATGACAAGCGATGCAGTTGCCTACTTAAAGAAACGCATCGAAGAAGAGTTAAACCTCAAGACAGAACAATATTATATTAGTCCTATCGTCGGTATCTGCTGTGGACCAGGCATGTATGGCTGTTGGTTCAAGGGCAAAGAAGTCACCGCTGATAGCAATAAAAAATAGCCGAATCGCTCGACTATTTTTTTATTCATAAGTGGGTTACTATTCTACAGCGCTAAACGCATAGGTGGTCGTTGATTCAAACGTCTCACCTTTTCTTAAAATAGTGGTGCCATAGACATCAAATTCTGGATGGTTAATCGCATCTGGCATCATTTGAGTTTCTAAACAAATATTACCGCTTCCGTCTTTATAAAGTTGTAATCCAGGTCTATCAGTAAAGACATCAACTTTGACACCGAGTTTGGTACCAGTCATCGTAGCCACTTTGCGAGTACCTGTGCCATTTAAAACAAGGTTATCATCATAACTCTGATCTTTGTCAAAAGCTCTTTCTGTACGATAGTCAAACTTCCCGTTTTCTTCTGTAACAGAAGCGATCTCACCAGTGGGGATTTGGCCTTTTCCAAGAGGAGTGTAGTTATCAGCGTTAATCCACAACTTGATATTGTCGTATGATGAGGATGAGTTACCACCCCATGGTGAACTGGATGAGGCACCGTTGATTGCCATATAGAGGTGATTTGTTGGATTGCACAAAGTGTCTTTTGTGGTAAAAGCGTTGTAATGAATGGATAATTCACCGGCTTGACTTAAGGTATACGTGACAGTCATTGTCATTTGGCCTTGATAACCATTTTCGCCATCAGGTGAGACAATTCTAAAAACAATAGAAGATGAGGTTTGGCTGACTCTTTCCCAGCTTTTTGTGGCAAAAGGACCTCTCCAATTATTTCCGCCAGTTCCTGGACCGCCATGTAATGAGTTACCATTATCATTTGTTTGAACGCTCATTTCCACGCCATCGAGAGTGAACTTACCTTGGTTAATACGGTTGGCGACTCTACCGACAACAAAACCATCTTTAGCAATTTGTGTGTTTTTCCATTTGATGGATTTGATACTTGCGCCTGTGGATTCGAACTCTACAACCATATTCCCGTTGGATAATTGATTATCAACATAGTCTTTTTTAGAACTAGAGCTCTGGGGAGCGCTTGTTTGTTCTGGAAGACTGCTTGATGGGGTGGTTGGTTCGTTACTACTTGGTAAGGTACTAGTTTTTTTACTTCCGCCACAACTTGCTAATAAAGCAAGCACAGAAATAGAAATGATGTTTTTGATTATTTTTTTCATAGTTATTCGACCTTTTAATAGTTTCACACTTATCGTTTATTTATTCAAGGTTAATTATACGCCACACACTATATTTCTTGATTAAGTTATAATTTTTATTAAAATTAAAGCAATAGAGCAGAGGTAAGGTATATGAAAAAAAGAAAACTCTTTCTTGGTGTGATAACACTTATAGCATTATGCACGACTGCGTGTAGCTTTAAATTTGCGGGCAGTTCAGATTCATCATTCACTGCTTTAAACTCCAGTAGTGTCACTTCTTCGAAAGAAGATGGGATTCCATCATCTTCCAGCCTTAACCAACCAAGTAGCAGCTCTCTTACCCCTACACCAAGTAGTTCAAGCCAAGGAAAATCAAGCAGTTCTTCTTTGACACCGAGTAGCAGCTCAAACAATCCTACTAGTACAAGCGCTTCCTCGAGTAAACCATCTAGTAATAGTGCTACTTCATCAAGTTCATCTAATAAACCGTCTTCAAGTTCGTCTAACAAACCTTCTTCAAGCAGTTCTTCTAATAAACCATCATCTACTAGTAATCCAGCGAGTTCCTCAAGTAACCACCCATCTAGTAGCAATCCTGCGAGCTCCTCAAGCAACCCATCATCTAGTAGCGGATCTTCAAGCTCGTCAAGTCAACAGACTAAGCCAGACTATGCTTCATTCGAGCTTTTTGCGTTCAATGACACACATGGTAACGTTACCGACACTGATGGTGCGGGTTTAGGCTTGGCCAAAACCACAAGCGCCATAAAAGAAATGTCACAAGGTAAGAACACTATTTGCATCTCTCAAGGTGACATGTGGCAAGGTTCAGTGGAAAGCAATAACACACGCGGAAACTTGGTGACTGAATGGATGAATTCTTTGAACTTCGTTTCTATGACTGTTGGTAACCACGAATATGACTGGGGTAGTGAATATATTATTCAAAACCAACAATTAGCCAACTTCCCAACACTAGGAATCAATGTTTTATACAAGGCGAATAATCAACGTGTCGATTATCTCCAATCATCAACAACCTTTACTCGTGCTGGAGTTAAGTTTGGTGTCATTGGTGCGATTGGTGATTGCTTAAGTTCTATTTCTTATAGCAAAGTAAGAGATGTTTATTTTGCTAAAGGCAGTCAATTAACCAATTTGGTTAAAGCTGAATCAACAAGGTTAAGGGAACAAGAGAAGTGTGATTTTATCATTTACTCTATCCATGGCAATTATTATGAATGGAATAGAAATACTTTCTCTTGGGATACAACTAGTGAATATGATATTTCATTAAGTAATGACCATTACGTTGATCTCGTTTTAGAAGGCCACTCTCACGCAGATTACTGTTTGGCTGATGATGCTGGTATATATCACGTTCAAGGTGGTGCTTACAACAAGAGTATTTATAGAATCACTATTAATATGAATTTTATTACCAATACATGTGATGTTAATCCACGACACATCGATCTTTCAAATTCTACTTCAGAGTACCAATTCTATCCCGAAGATAGCGAAACCAATGCTATTTTTGCGAAATACTACAACTATTATTCGTTTGCTTATAATGAGCTTGGAATTGTTAGTTCTGATAAATATGGTGATGAATTGAGATACAAAGTCGCTGACCTCTACTTAGCAGAAGGCATAACTAAGTGGGGCACTTCTTATCCAAATATTGCCCTTGGTGGTGGATACATGTCTGTCCGTAGCCCTGGAGTGCTTTATGCTGGTTCTGTCACTTATAAAGACATATTCAGCTTGTTCCCGTTCGATAACGACATTCTCTTATGCTCTATTAGAGGTGATGAATTTGGTAGGACCCAGTATATTACTGGATCAAGTTACTATTTCATGGCTTGGTCGACGTATGGCGAAAACATTAGGTACAATTTGAACTATAGCGAAACCTATTACCTCGTTACTGATACTTATGGTTATGACTACTATAAGAATGATAATTATCCATCATCTTATTGCAATACTTTAGAAATCATTGATGTTTTGGATTCTACTGGTCGCTTCGCAAGAGATTTACTTGCCGATTATATTGCCGAAGGCAACTGGTATATACCACCAGAACCACCTGCTGAGCAACACGAAGGTACAATCGATGATCCAAAAACAATTGCCGAAGGTCTTGAGTATGCCGCCAATTTCCCAGCCTCTAATGTTAATAATACTGAATCAGTTGGTTATTATTATGTTGGTGTTGTTTCACAACTACCTGATAGACTTGGCGATAGTGGTGATCTTAGAAACGTTCACGTTAAAGACGCAGATAAAGATAATGACATGATCATTTATTATCTTAAAAAGCATGAGCATACATCTGAACTTGGTGGTAACTGGGATTCTTTGGATGATCTCTCTCTTGGTGACGTCATCGTTTTCTGGGGAAGAGCGTTCTATTATGACAGCCGTATTCTTGAATTTGCTTCTGGTGCTTATGCTGTTTCAATTAATGGCGTTCCTACCTATTAGTTTTCTAGACAAATACAAAGAGTAATCGCAACAAACGGTTGCTCTTTTCTTTTTTAATTGACTATGTCGCTAGGATAATGCTAAAAATATGACGGAGGAAATAATATTTATGAGAAGAACATCCAGATCATTTTTGAAAGCGGGCACCATCTTAGGGTTTATCATTGGCGCTCTTTTACTTATTGTTGGTCCTATTGCTCTTTTTGTTGGTACAACAAAAGACTATAAAGTAATTGAACCATGGTCAGAACTAATCAATCAATTCTTTGGTGGTAGTATTAAAAGATTCCAAGATACTGCGGTTGCCTATGGTGTAATGGCCGTTATCGCTGGCCTTTGTAGCATCGCTAGCGCTGTCTTATGTATCGTCGCTAGAAACAAACCACAAAAAGGTTTATTTGTTACCGTTATCGTTTTATGCGCTATCGGCGGTAGCGTTTTCGGTTTATTAGGTGCTATCTTTGGTTTGATTGCTAACGCTCAAGAAAAAAGAGCACAACAACCAGCTCAAGTCGTGGAGCAACAAGAAGAACCTAAAGAAGAATAAGCTCAATAATTAGTGGCATCAGTCACATGTTTTTCGTGCCTTTTGCCAAAAACCATTTTAAAGATTTCTAAATAGTTAGAAAAACTAACTTGATGAGAACCAATGTAAGCGGTCTCGTAAATGACCCCGTATTCATTGGTTTTTATTTTGTTGTCTTTGAATCCGTGAGACAAATAGAATGACTTTCTTAATACACGTTCTTCATAATTTCCATACTTTGAGTCAACTTCCTCATAGCAGAGCATAATGACATAGTCTTTATAGTCTTGCTTGATAATCTCTAAGATTTGCCCACCATAACCTTGATGGCGGTAGGAAGCGGACACCGCGAAAAAGTATAAGCAACAAACATCTTGATAGATTGTTAAATACGCAAAACCGATAAATGCATCTTGGTCATAAAACGCTAATAAAGTAATCTCTTTCTTTTTTAGACTTCTTAAGAAAACGAATAGGGGAGGTCTTTCATCTTCAGGGAAGGCTTCTAAGAACAAATTAGAGACATCTTTTTTAATGTTTTCTTGGCCTTGATAGATTTCTTTTCGTAACATAGCCTTATTTTACACAAAAGTGTTTTAAGAAGCTTACTTATTTGTAATAATAAGAAGTGAACAGAAAGGGCTTTATCTTTTTATAGATAAGCGAAAGATACTTTATGAAACAACTAGTCGTTTATTTTTCTCGTGTTGGCGAAAATAGCGTCAATGGACGAATCGAAATTATTAAGAAAGGCTTCACCGAAATCTTAGCGGAAAAGATCAGCGCTAAAAAAGGTGCTGCGATGTTTAAGATTGAACCAGTTGAACCATATCCTTCTTCTTATGAAGAATGCGTGAAACGTTCAAGAAAAGAAGATCAAGATGGTGGTCGTGTTCCATATCTTCACCCATTACCAAATTTAGATGAATACGATGTCATCTATTTAGGCTTCCCTTGCTGGTGGAGAACATATCCAAGAGTAGTGGCCACATTCGTTAACGACTATAAGTTTGTTGGTAAAACCATTTATCCATTCTGCACAAATGAAGAAGGTTCATTAGGCTTAGCGGAAATGGAACTTAAAGGAAGCGCAAGAGGCGCAATTATCAAACCAGGATTTGCTTGTAAAGGTAGTGAAGTCGATAACATCGATGCTGCGTTAGAAGCTTGGTTAAATAAATAGGTATTTATATGAAGAAAAGTGTCACTCAAGATATTTATTACGTTGGTGTAAACGACCACAAAATTGACCTCTTTGAAGGCCAATATATCGTCCCTAATGGGATGGCGTATAACTCCTATGTCATCAAAGATGAACTCATCTGTGTGATGGACACAGTGGATCAAAAATTCACTGATGAATGGCTGAATAATATCGCTGATGTTTTAGGCAATGAAAAACCCACATATTTAGTGGTCCAACACATGGAGCCAGATCACTCCGCGAACATCATTAATTTCTTAAAGAAATACCCAGATACATTTGTCGTGGGTAATGCTAAAACATTTAAGATGATGGAACAATTCTTTAATCAAGAGATTCCACATAAGATGGTGGTTAATGATGGTGATTCCTTAAACTTAGGAAAACACGTTTTAACATTTGTCTTTGCCCCAATGGTGCACTGGCCAGAAGTCATGGTCACCTATGACTCAACCGACAAGGTCTTATTCTCCGCGGATGGCTTTGGTAAATTTGGTGCTCTTGACGTTGAAGAAGAATGGGATTGCGAAGCCCGTCGATATTACTTTGGTATCGTAGGTAAATATGGCGCTCAAGTGCAAGCTTTGTTAAAGAAAGCGGCTACTTTAGATATCCAAATGATTTGCCCATTACATGGTCCTATTCTCAAAGAGAATCTCGGTCATTATTTGAATCAATATGATATTTGGTCTAGTTATCAAAGCGAAGTTGATGGTGTCGCGATTTTCTATACCTCTGTATACGGCCATACCAAAGAAGCGGTGGAGCTCTTAAAAGAAAAGTTAGAGGCTAACGGCACACCTAAGATTGCAGTCGCAGATTTAGCCAGAGATGATATGGCGGAATGTGTCGAAGATGCATTTAAATATTCTAAGATTGTGCTAGCCACAACGACATATAACGCTGGTATCTTCCCGTTTATGGATACCTTCATTGCACACTTATTAGAAAGAAACTATCAAAACAAGAAATTAGCGATTATTGAAAATGGTACTTGGGCTCCAATGGCGGCAAAAGTTATCAAAGATAAATTTGCTAATAGTAAGAACATTCAAATAGTGGAACCAGTCGTGCGCATTATGTCCGCACTTAACGAACAAAGCAAAGCCCAAATCGATGCTTTAGCGGAAGCTTTGAGTAGTGACTATAAAGCCATCAAAGAAATCAAGGAAGAAAAACAGCCAGAATTAGATCCAAAAGCCTTATTTAAAATTGGCTATGGTTTATATGTTGTGACCTCTAATGATGGTAAGAAAGACAATGGCTGTATTGTTAACACAGTGTCTCAATTAACAGACACCCCACTCCGTGTGGCAGTGAACATTAATAAACTAAATTACACACACGATGTCGTTAAAAAGAGTGGTGTGCTCAATGTAAACTGTCTCAATAACGAAGCGCCATTCTCTGTTTTCCAAGACTATGGTTTCCGTTCAGGAAGAGATGTCAATAAGTTTGAAGGTAAAGAAGTCTTAAGAAGTGAAAACGGTTTAGTGGTCCTTCCAAGCTTTGTAAACGCCTTCTTCTCCCTTAAAGTGGATAACTATGTTGATTTAGGCACACACGGCATGTTCATCTGCTCTGTTACTGAAAGTAAAATTATTAATAATATTGAAACAATGACTTATAACTACTATCAAGCTAACGTCAAACCAAAGCCAAATGCTGAAAAGAAAAAAGGCTATGTTTGTAAAGTCTGTGGTTACGTCTATGAAGGCGATACATTACCAGAAGATATCGTCTGCCCACTCTGTAAACATGGAGCGGCGGATTTCGAAGAAATAAAGTAAGGAGAAAAGATTATGAAGTACGTTTGTCAAGCTTGTGGATTTGTCTACGATGAAGATTTAGGCGATCCAGCAAAAGGTATTGCTCCAGGCACCAAGTTCGAAGACTTACCAGCAAATTATGTCTGTGATTGGTGTGGCGCTGGCAAAGATATGTTTGCCCCACAACAATAAAAAAAGAAGCGATGGTCTCATCGCTCTTTTGATATCTTTCTTTTATATAAGTGAATCGCCGCAACAGTCTTGCTGTCTTTAATGGCGCCACTTTCAATTAATTGTTCGATTTCCTCTAAGGTTAAGTAAATTAAATCAATATTTTCATCATTATCTAAATGTCTCTCTTCTTTGACCGCTTTTGGGCAGTAGTAGAGATGAATGACTTCGCTTGAATAACCAGGGGTTGGATAACTATCACCAAGATGGATCATATCTAATGGGCGATAACCAGTCTCTTCGAGAAGTTCTCTTTTTGCTGCTTCTAGAGGGATTTCTCCTTCTTCCAACTTGCCCGCTGGGGCTTCGATTATTTCTTCGTTTAAAGCGTAGCGGAATTGTTTTTCAAAGATGAATTTGTCATCAACTTTATATAGGATGGCAACGCCGCCTCTATGGTGAACAATTTCTCTTAATGCCTTTTGTCCGTTTGGGCATAAGACCTCATCTTTAGTAAGATTGATGACTTTGCCGCTATAGACTTGTTCTTTTTTGATAGTTTTCTCAGTTTTGTCCATACAAATATCATACACTTTTTTATCGTCTTGTTTGCTATAAATATTATTTGTAATAAAATAATACCCGAAAGAGGAAACTAATATGGACGCTATTAAAAAAGAAAATCTTAAAAAAGTGAACGACGAAAAGAATAGAATCTTACGTCATGCTTTAAGCAAAAACTCCTTATATGAAATCAGTGCATCACAAGATGCAGAACCAGAAATGGATTTCAATTTTGATATCAATATTAAGACGATGTCAGCCACTAACCAAAAAGCATCAGGTAGATGCTGGTTATTCGCTGCGACAAACTTATGCCGTGAAATCATCGCTAAGAAATGTAATATTGCCAGTTTTGAATTATCACAAAGCTATCTAGCTTTCTATGACCGTTTAGAGAAGAGCAATTACTTATTAGAAAGCGTGATTGAATTAATCGACAAAGATTATGACGATAGAACCTTGGCCTTCTTATTACAAAACGGTGTCGGTGATGGTGGCCAATGGGATATGTTCGTGAACATTGTTAATAAATATGGCTTATGCCCAAAGAATGTTTTCCCAGAAACAAGTACATCTTCCGCGACTAGAGAAACAAGCCAAGTTATCAACTTCAATATTCGTAAGTTCGCTAGTGAAGCGAAGAAGTTATATCAAGAAAAAGGTCTAGAAGCAGTGAGAAAGGCGAAAGATGCCCTCTTAGATAAAATCTATGTCCTTCTTTCAGATGCCTATGGCTTAGTGCCAGAAACATTTGATTTCGAATACACTGATAAAGACGATAAATATCACTTAGAAAAAGGCTTTACCCCAATGTCATTTAAAGACAAATTCTTGGGCAATGAATTAGATAATTTCGTCTCCTTAATTAACGCACCTACCAAAGATAAACCATTTGGTAAAACCTATACAGTTGCCTATTTAGGCAATGTGGTCGGAGGAAAAGAAGTTACCCACCTCAATGTGAAGATGGACAGAATGAAAGAATTAATCATCGCCCAGCTTAAAGAAGACCGTATCGTTTGGTTCGGTAGTGATGTCGGTTTCTATGGAGACCGTGAACTCGGTGTTTGGGATGATCAAAAGTTTGATTTAGAAACTCCTTTCAATCTCTCCTTATTAATGGAAAAAGGCGAATCATTAGATTATCATGCTTCACAAATGAATCACGCGATGTGTATTACAGGTGTAGCGTTTAGAAACGGTGAACCCCGTAAATGGAAGATTGAAAACTCCTGGGGCACTGATAGGGCTAAAGGTGGCTATTATATCATGTCCAACACCTGGTTTGATCAATTCGTTTATCAAGCCGTTGTCGATAAGAAATATTTAAACGAAGAAGAATTAAAAGCTCTCAAAGAAAAACCAATCGTTTTAAAACCATGGGACCCAATGGGCTCTTTAGCGGACTAATTTATGGATAAATATCAGTTATATTTATTTGATTTTGATGGCACTTTATTTGATACATTAACCTGTTCAAAATGGGTTTTTAGAAGTGCCTATAAACAAATCGGTATTGAATTAAAAGAAGAAGACGTGCTCAGTCTTACTCGTGAACCAATCTCTCATAGCTTTAAACGCCTAGGTGCTTCTGTTGATCTTTGGGATACGTTCATTTTCTATATTGATAAATACGTGATGTCTCAAGAAAGTGTTAATTTGACCGAAATATATGATGACACATATGACACAATTATTGATTTAAGGATGCAAGAAGCGGATTTAGGCATTGTCACTTCTAACAACGTCATTCACGTGAGAGAAGTCTTGAAGAAGTTTGATTTACAAAACGATTTCTTTAGCGTTTTTGTGGGTGTCAAAGAAGCACCTAATCCAAAGCCAAGTCCAGAACCAATTTTAAAAGCCTTAGAAATGATCAACTATCAAGGTGATAAGAAAGATGTCTGCTATATTGGCGATTCTCTTAACGACTGCAAAGCGGCGATTAACGCCGGCGTTGTTCCTATCCTTCTAGATAGGAATGATGAGTATAAAGACGCTCCATATCAAAGAATCAACTCTTTAAAAGAACTACTCGATTAAGGATAATATTGCTATTAGACCATTATATGGATAACACCAAACAAAGAAACCTCAAGATATATCAAAGATATTGCGGTGGCTCAATTGTCACAGGTTTTTTAGCGTTAGCGTTAGTCGGTGTTTTCGTGGCCGCATTATTCGTCCCGATGTTTGTCTATGCCGGCAATGGGGCAGAACCTGTTTATGTTAACGGTATTGATCTCATTGTTTATAGCTTTAGAGACACGATTTTTAAAGATATTTATTTAGCCAATCCGAAATTACAATCATTTGATTACACAATCGGTGGCTATAGCCAAGCTAACGGCATCTATCAATTCATCCGTCAAAATCACGCTATTTTGGAAATAGTTTTGACCGGCATATTTACTATTGCGATACTCTTTGCCTTAGTGGTGGCCATCCTTGGCTTTGTTTTCCTTGTCGCAGGACGTCTTCGTAATCCAATTTTGCCTTCTGCATTAAGCTCATCAGCCTTTTTCTTTTTCGTCTTGTTCTTAGGCTTGGGATTCTTATATTTCTTCCTCTGTCACAACATGCTGATTGAAATGGGTGCCTCACAATGGGTGATGATTCATTATTTCTCATTCATCCTTTTAGGCGGAGTGCTTATCATCATGGTGTTATTAAACATTTCCTATCATATTTCCTTTAAAGGAAGAAGATTTGCTGGTTCTGTTTCCAATGTCTCTATTAATGAGTTCAAACCAAAGCATTTATTTGATGCGAATAATCAAGATCCTACTAATTTACCATATGGTCTAAAAGAGATTGGTGAGGAAGCCTTTGCGATGAATACTGATTTAATTACCGCTCATATACCTGATGGCATTTTCACTTTAGGCGCGGGAGCATTTTCTAACTGCTTAAATCTTCAAATGGTAACCATCCCACTTAGCGTGATGGAAATCGGTTCTAACTGCTTCTATAACACTCCTAACTTGAGACAAATTAACTATCAAGGAACAATGGAGGATTGGGAAGCCGTTTATAAAGGCGAAAACTGGATGGCCATGAGTAGCGTGCAAGTGATTAATGCCTTAGATGGACAGTTAGTGGTCGTCTATGAACAGCCACAATAAGTGGTGATTAAATCGTCACTTTGAGACAAATTGCAATTATTTTTTATAAAAATATTTACAAATAGGGTATTTCCTATATAATAGTAGTGCTGTTGGGCGAAAGCCTGATAGCGTTATACTCTGAATAAGAGTGGCCAAAAGCCACTCTTTGTTTTTGAGGGATACCATGGATTTAAATATTTTAAAACAACTCATCTCTAGCAAAGTTAATGAAGCGGGCTATGAATTAGTCAGCTTATCTTTCGCTAGCGAAACACTCAGTATCGTTGTTGATCGTGAGAAAGATATCGATATGGAGGCTATCGTGAGTTTAACAAATGTATTAAATGCCTATTTAGATGAACTAAATCCCTTCGAGAAGGCTTATACCTTAGATGTTTCTTCTTTAGGGGCTGAAAAGCCATTAAACATCGAAAAATTAAATGCTTATCAAGGTCGATTCGTTCACGTTCATCTTGTTAACCCTATTAAAGGTGAAAACATCTATGAAGGAGACTTAACAAGCGTTAATGATTCTTCAATTGTTCTCACTTATAAAAACAAAACCAGAAGTATAGCGGTGGAGATTAGTAAATCAAACATCTCCAAAATACGTTTAGCGATTAAATTTTAAGGAGTAAAAATTATGGCTATTAACGCAACAGATTTCCTCGCTGCTTTAGAAGAGATTGAAGCGAGTAAGGGAATTAGCAAAGAAGCAATTCTTCAGTTTCTTGAAGAATCATTAATCAAAGCCTATAAGAAACAATTAGGCGGTGATGACGCTAACGTCAGAGTCAATATCGACGTGGAAAAAGGTGTCATCGATATGTGTCAAGTCAAAGACGTCGTGGATGAAGTCGAAGACGATTTCTTACAAATCAGTGTCGCGGATGCGAACGCCGAAGATAGCAAGAAAAAGTATAAAGCGGGTGATGAATTCTTAATTCCTGCTCAAATTGACGACTTAAGAAAAGCGACCGCTATGTCTGTCAAGAGCATGCTCAAGCAAAAATTCGCAGAAGCGGAAAAGAACATCCTCTATGAAACATTCAAAGATAAGATTGGCACACTCATCACAGGTAAAGTTGAAAAGGTTGATGAAAGAGGTATTTCCGTCAATATCGTGAAAACTTCCGTTTATTTACCAAAGAAAGAATTAATCGGTGATGAAAGATTTATCGTTGGTGAAACAATTAAGATTTACGTTGGTGACGTTTCCAGTGGCACCAAAGGTGCACACATTGATGTGACCCGTAGTAAAGAAGGTTTCTTACGTTGCTTATGCGCAGAAGAAATCCATGAAATCTATGATGGTACAATTCAAATCAAAGCCATTGCTCGTGAAGCCGGCGAAAGAAGTAAGATTGCTGTTTATAGCTCAGATCCAAAAATCGATCCAGCAGGTGCCTGTATCGGTCCTAACGGAAGCCGTATCCAAAAGATCGTTTCCCAATTAGGTAATGGTGGAATTAATAAAGAAAAAATCGATATTATCGGTTATAGCGATAACACCGCTTTATTCATCATGGAAGCTCTTAAACCAGCCCATGCTTTAGGTATTATCGTGAACGAAGAAGCCAAAACCGCTACTGTAGTCGTCAAAGACGACTCCTTATCCTTAGCGATTGGCCGTCGTGGTGTTAACGTCCGTTTAGCGGTCAAGTTAACAGGCTTTAATATCGATGTTAAAACCGAATCTCAAGCTTTAGAAGAAGGCTTAGAATTCACTTCCTATGAAGAAATTCAAGCTATCGAAGATGCCAAACGCGAACAAGCGCAAGCCGTTGTCGAAGAACAAGCCACACCAATCAGCGTGTTACCTGGTCTTCCAGAAGGCTATGTTGCGCCTCAAGATCGTGTTTATGAAGAAGAAGCTGAATCTGGTGATGAAGACTTAAAAGAAGCTCTTGAAGCTGAAGCTGAAAAGAAAGAACAAAAAGCGGAAGTTGAAGAAGCTCCAGTCGTGGAAGAAGTCAAAGAAGAAAAACCAGTCGTCGAAGAAAAACCAGCAAAAGCTGAAAAGAAAGAAGAGACCAAGAGAGAGGTTAAAACAACCACATCTATCGAAGATCTTGAAAAATCTCTCGCGGATGAATCTGCACGTAAAGCTTCTAAACCAGGCAAAAAGAACTTCAAGAAGAATAACAAGAAAGCCGAAGAAGAAGAGGAAGATAACAGTAAACCAGTTATCTCTACCGGTGAAAGAATGTCTATTTACACTGAAGAAGAACTTCGTCAAATGGAAGAAGAAGACAAAGAAGCCGAAGAAGAATACGAAGACGAAGATATCGATTACGACGATTACGACGAATATTACGAAGACGATAGATAATGCAAAAAACTATTACTCGTATTTGTGCTTGTTCTAGGGTGAGTTATAACCGTGAGTCAATGTTTAGAGTAGTTAAGACTCCTAATCATGAAATAAAGATTGATCTCACCTATAAACTCCAAGGTCGTGGTGCTTATTTATCTAAAGATAAAAGCATTATCCTTAATGCGAAAAAACGCCACATACTAGAAAAGAATTTAAAAGTCGTAGATTGTCAAAACATCTATGACGAATTACTCGATTTATTGAAATAAAGAAAGAAGGTGCTGTTGATGGGAAAAAATAACAAAAACAATAACGCCGGACGTGAAACTAACGTTTCCACAAAGGTGAAAAATGACCATGTTAAAACAAAAGTTAATGGTGGCGTGTTTGTCTATACAGGCGCGATTAGTGCCGGTGAACTCGCTAAAACAATTAATGTCCCAATTGGCGATGTTATTAAGTTCTTATTTATGCAAGGAAAGATGGTTACCATCAACACAATCCTTGATGATGAATTAATTGGTCTTGTCTGTTTAGAGTTTGGCTATGACTTCCAAAAGAAGGTCATCGTCGCCGCTGAACACTTTGAAGACGTCGAAATTAACGATGATCCAAGTAAGTTAAAACCAAGACCTCCAGTTGTGACCATTATGGGTCATGTTGACCATGGTAAAACTACCCTCATTGACGCGATTAGAAATTCTAACTTAGTCGAAGGTGAATTTGGTGGTATCTCGCAAGAAATTGGTGCTTATCAAAAAGAAATCAATGGCCAAAAGATTACCTTTATTGACACTCCTGGACACGAAGCTTTCACCCAAATGAGAGCGAGAGGTGCCGGTGTCACTGATATCGTTGTTTTAGTGGTTGCCGCCGATGATGGCGTTATGCCTCAAACAATTGAAGCGATTGACCACGCTAAAGCCGCTGGTGTTCCAATCATTGTTGCTATTAACAAAATGGATAAGCCAGGTGCGGATCCAGAAAGAGTGAAAAACGAATTAATTGCCCAAGATGTCATTTGTGAAGAATTCGGTGGCGATGTTATCGCCGTTGAGATCTCCGCGAAAAAGAAAACTAACATCGATGGCTTACTCGAAAGCATCCTCTTAGTCGCGGAAATGAAAGAACTCAAAGCCAACCCAGACAGATACGCTCTTGGTACAGTATTAGAAGCTAAACTCGACAAGAACGAAGGTCCTAAAGCTACGCTTTTAGTCCAAAATGGTTCCTTGAATGAAGGTGACTATTTAGTTGTTGGTACGGCGTATGGTAAAGCTCGTAGAATGACCAATGAATTTGGCAAAGTCCAAAAGGTTGCCTTACCAAGCACACCTGTTTCCGTCATTGGTTTAAGCGAAGTCCCATTAGCCGGCGATCGTTTCATGGCCTTTTCTGAAGAAAGTGAAGCGAGAAGTATTGCCACTAAACGTAAACTCTTAAAAGAACAAGCGGAAAGAAATAAAACAAGCGCTGCTTCATTAGAAGATTTGTTTAATTTAGCCAAGACTGGCGAAATGCAAAACCTTAACGTCATTGTTAAAGCGGAATCAACTGGTAGTGCGGAAGCCGTTAAAGCCTCATTAGAAAAACTCACAACTGACAAGATTAAAATCAATGTTGTCCGCGCTAGTAGTGGGGCCATCACTGAAAGTGATGTCCTTTTAGCCGGTGCTTCTCACGCCATTATTTATGGTTTCAACGTGAGACCAGATGCCAAGACAAGAGCGAAGGCTGAAGAAGAAAAAGTTGAAATCAGATTGCACCGTATCATCTACGCTTTGATTGAAGAAATCCAAGCCGCGATGAAAGGTATGCTTGCCCCAACTATGGTGGAGAAAGTCAACGGTCAAGCTGAAATCAGAAGACTCTTTAAAGTATCTAAACTTGGCACAATCGCTGGTTGTATGGTTGTCGATGGTATAATTAAGGCCAACGGTGGTGTTCGTATCATTAGAGATGGTATCGTTGTTTACGAAGGTAAATTAGCCTCATTACAAAGAGAAAAAGATCTCGTCAAAGAAGTAAAGAATGGCTACGAATGTGGTATGCTCATTGAAAACTTTAATGACATTAAAGAAGGCGATATCATTGAAAACTTTGAAATGGTGGAACAAAAGGATTAATTATGGCCAATAAAGAAGAAAGAATTGCCGGCATTATCCGTAAAAGCATTACTGAAATCATCACTATGGAATTAAAGAATCCACATCTTGGATTCGTCACTATTCCAGAAGTGAAAGTCAGTAAGGATTTCTCTTATGCGAAAGTCTATGTTTCTTTCATTAAAGAAGAAGACATTGATGAAGGCATGAAAGTCTTGGAAAAAAGCAAAGGCTTTATCCGTTCAGGTTTGGCTAAAAGACTTGATACAAGACGCTGTCCTGAACTTGTCTTCGTTCTTGATGAATCCTTCAAAAGAGAAGCTAGAATTACTGAGCTATTAAATAAAGATAAAGGGAAGTAAGACTTCCCTTTTATTTTACCATTTTGATGTGTTTGATATTGGCTTCATAGAAGGTATCTCCTTCCTCTTTAAAGCCAAGTTTTTGATAATACTCTAATAAATGATATTGAGCATTAAACCAAATAGTGCACGGATTATAATCTTCTTCTAATTTATTTACTAAATAGAGGAAGGCTTCTTTGCCATAACCTTTGCCACGGTATTCCTCTAAAACTGCGAATCTTTCGAGTTTAAACTCTCTTTCGCCAGTTTGACGATATCTGATTGTGCCCACTGGTGTTTCCTTATAGTAGATGAGGAAGTGCTTGGCTTCCTTTTCTTCTTTAGGGACAACTTCAATATCATAAGGGCAGTTTTGACCGATGACAAAGACTCTATTTCTGATGTCTAAAACATGCATCATATCCATTGGAGTGGTGACTGGTTTTAAGGTTAAACCATCTTGATTGATTTGGTGATATATTTCTTTGCCCCAAACATCTTCTTTTTCATAGTTTGAAAGCATTGTTAATAAGTTATCTTTAGAAATTGGCCACTTCTTATAAAGATCCTTGAGAAGGTTTTTCATATCTTCTCTTCTAGTGTGCATATTAGCAGGGCAAGTCGACGCTAATACTGGAAGATTTTCTTCTTTAACAAGTTTGATGATGTCACTTTCTCTCACATTAATTAAAGGTCTAATGAAAGTGATATCCGCTCTTTCAAGATGCATCTTTGGTGAAAAAGAAGCGATACGTCCACCAAATAATGTATTCATCATATATGTTTCTATCGCGTCATCCGCATGATGGGCGAAGGAGACTTTGTTAAAACCAAGTTCATTAGCAATCTTGTTCATGGATGCTTTTTTCATTCTTGAGCAGATGGAACAAGGAAGGTGTTCATGATCCTTTTGTTGGATTTGAAGAATCTTATAAACTTCAGTATTATCCACAACCATGAGTTTTAGTCCAAGTGATTCGCAGAACTTATTCATTTCATAAGGATTAAAGTTTGGGAAACCTAAATCTAAAATGACTGGTTGGATAGTAAAATCAGTGTGAGAAAACTTTTGATACAAACTCAAAGCATAGGTTAAAACAACACTGTCTTTTCCACCTGATAAACCGATCAAGATTTTGTCACCATGATTGATGAGATTATATTCTTGATCCGCTTTACGGATGCATGCAAGTACTGTCCTAATTGCTTTCATACGCAAATAATTATATTATTTTAGGGTAGGTTTTCAAATGAAAAATGGTTTCTTACTAGTCGATAAGGAAAGTAGTTATACTTCCCGTGATGTCTGTAATATCATTGCTAAGATATATGACGCTAAGAAAGTAGGCCATGCTGGAACATTAGATCCGTTTGCTACTGGTCTTTTAATTGTGGGTCTAAATAACGCTACTAAAGCACTGACATATATCGAAGGTCAATATAAGACATATGAAGCAACTTTGTTGCTTGGCCAAAGAACTAGTAGCGGTGACCATACCGATGAAATCATCGAAGAAAAACCAGTTCCTTCTTTAAATAAGGAAATGATAGAAGAGGTCTTTTCTTCTCTAAAAGGAGAGAGTGAACAAGTTGTTCCTAAAACATCCGCAGTTCATGTAAACGGCCGCAAACTTTATCAATATGCCCACCTCAATCAAGAAGTTGAGTTACCAAAAAGAACCATCGATGTTAAAGAACTAAAACTTATTTCTTTTGATAAAAACAGCGTCAAGTTTGAAACCACAGTGAGTAAAGGGACATATATTAGAGTTTTAGGCGAAACTATTGCCAAGAAATTAGGCACTGTCGGTCACCTTACTTCTTTAAGAAGAACTAAGATTCTTGGACTAGATGTAAAAGACGCATCCACAATTAAGAACCTAAACGAAAATAGTGTAATTCCGATGTACGATATCATCTCCCAATTTGTCTCAATTAGAATCTTGGATAATGAGGAAGAACTTAAAAAGGCGCGACATGGGGGGAAGTTATCGCTTAAATTATTCCCAGAACAGCTTGATACTTTTTGCGTTTGCGACAAAGATAAACACACAATCGCTATTTATAAATATAGCGAATTAGGTTATTATGAATGTGCAAGAGGCTTAGATAATGAGGATTATTGATTTCAGTATTAACGACGTTCCTGCTAATGATAAAGACCTAGTATTGTGTCTTGGTTTTTATGATGGTTTACATTTAGGTCATCAAAAACTTATTAATAAAGCTTTAGCAGAAGGCTACCCAGTAGGGGTAATGACTTTTGATATTGCTCCAGCGGTTCTTCTCGGAAAGAAAGAAAACTATTCTTTAACATCCACCTATGATAAAGCGGACTTCCTTGAAGAAATGGGCGTTAAATTCCTCTATATCATGCACTTTGAAAAAGAAACGCTCAAAGTCACAAAGGATGAGTTTATTGAGCGTGTTTTAAAACCACTTAATCCAAAAAAGATCTTCGTTGGTTCTGACTATAAATTTGGTTGGGACGGGGAAGGTGACGCTGATTATTTAAGCCGCTATTTCGATGTGGAAGTTATCGAACTTGAAAAGGTCAATAATCTTAAAATATCTTCAAAAAAGATAAGACAACTTGTAGAAGAAGGCGAAATGGAAAAAGCCGCTTCTTTCTTAGGCCGTCCATATCGTATCAGCGGTCTTGTCGTTGAAGGTGGTGGTAATGGCCGTAAGATCGGTTTTGCCACCGCAAATCTTGAACTCAATTACACATATGTTTTCCCTAAAGAAGGTGTCTATATGGGTTACGCTTATTTCTTAAGCAAGAAGAGAAAAGCTATGATTTGTGTGGGCACGCATCCCACAATTAATCAACTCATGAAACCAATCATTGAAGTGCACATCATTGATTTCAATGAAGTGATCTATGGTAGGGAAATCTATGTCGATTTCGTCTCTTATATTAGACCAGTCATTGAGTTCCCATCATTCGAAGATTTAAGAGAGCAATTATTAAAAGACGAAGAAAAAACAAAAAGTTCTTTGCAATAGTTTAAAAAGTATATAAAATATACATTGCGACTTTTCCCTAGGAATTACGAGTCCCTAACGTTCTTCCCGGAGATTAGTTAAGAAACAATTAGGAGGGTATTTCAATGGCGTTATCCAAAGAAAGAAAAGCCGAGCTCGTTAAGAAGTTTGGTAAAAACGAAAAAGACACTGGTTCCATCCAAGTCCAAGTCGCTTTATTAACCGAACAAATCAAAGCCTTAACCGCTCACCTAAAGAAGAATCATAAAGATGCCGCTAGCAAACGTGGCTTAATGATTCTCGTCGGTCAAAGAAGAAGTCTCTTAGACTACCTCATCAGAACCGATCGTGATGCTTATCTTAAATTAATCGTTGATTTAGGTTTAAGAAAATAAGTTATCAACTTAAAAGAGAAACCGCTGGAGAGGCGGTTTTTTCTTACGCTTGAAAAAAGTTACATAAGGCATTCCATATTTATATTTATCTAACATGCGTAGAAAGATATGAATTACATAAAAAATATAAATATAGGAATGGGCAAATGTCTCAAAAAATAATCTTTGATTATTAAGTATTTTTTCCGTAATATTAATCTACCGTCAAAGAATAAGACGTTAAAACTCGGAACGAATACCTCTCGGCGTGTTATATGAAGGGAGGTGATGTGTAATGAAACAATTCAAAGAATTCAAATCAGTTTTGATTCTTATTGTGATTTGCCTCTTTCTATGCCTCTTATTAAAACTGGTATAAAAAAGAATCCCTTAAGACCTACCTAACCTAAAGTGTCTGAGAGGATTCGTTCTTCGGTTACATTATAACACATTATTCGATAGTGTAAACATCATGGAGAAGTATTAACTTCTTTTTTGTTTGTTTATCAAACGATAGAGGAAAGTTAGACCAAACGATGTCGCTAAAAAAGCGAGTAAGAAAAGAATTAACACAAGTACACCAAAACGACAGAAACCATAAATATCATAAGTTAAACTAGTTTTGCCTTCTGGCGTGAGGTGTGTATAGACATTAATCACATAGAATACTGCATACATTGAAATTGGAACCATTGAATAGAAGCAATACTTCCAATCGATTTCAACATATTTTTCAAGAAGAATAAATGTCACAATAGCCAGAACTGGAGTGAGTAAATGATTAAAGATATTGTTGTTGATATATAATCTCCACCAACTGGAACCAAGATGTGGGGCTAAATAGGAAGCGGTTACGACTAGAGTAATCGTGATGCTAGGGCAATAATCTTTAAAAGGAATAAGGGTTTTGGTAGTTTCATTTCCTTCTTAATCAATCTATGAATCGCACATCCTGAACACACTAAACCAATGAAGACATTACTTAAACCAGTAAAGGTCATCAAAATTGGTAAAGATGATAATCTTGGATAATTAGCCATGAATCTGACATCAAAAATAGAAAAAGTGATGCCGAGTATCATAGATACACAGGTAATTAAATCAAGGAAAATGACCGCTAAAAACTTCTTTTGTTCTTTCATATTTTTATGATAACACAAAGCCAATAGTGTAAAAAGCGCAAGGCTTTTTTCTTATTTATCGATAAAGTGTTTAACAAAGTTAATGGTATCGAGTATAATACCCTCGTTGAAATTTTTAAAAAAGAGGTAAAAAAATGAAAAGAGTATTCGAATTAGAATTCGAAGGAAAGAAGTTCGTTGTTGAAGCCGGCGAAATCGCTAAACAAGCTGATGGCGCTGTCTTAGTCAGATTAAACGAAACAGTCGTTCTTTCCA
>JAGCDH010000009.1 GCA_017651165.1 Bacilli bacterium | reverse complement strand
TGGCGGAGGAAGAGGGATTTGAACCCTCGCACACTGTTACATGTCTACGAGCTTTCCAAGCCCGCCCCTTCAGCCTCTTGGGTATTCCTCCATGCTGAACAGTATTCTGAACGTGCGAATAGTATTATATCAAAAAAATCTGATTATTCACTATTTATTTTATAAATATTATTTTCTAGAATAGAAACATGAGAGAATTCATCATCAATGAGAGTGAAAACGGACTAACTTTAGAAAAGTATGTTTTCAAAGTATTAAAGAACGCTCCATCATCTTTTATCTATAAATTATTTAGGAAAAAAGATATTAAAGTGAACGGCCATCACCAAGATAGAAAGTATCGTCTGAACAATAATGATGTTGTGGCTATTTACGCTACAGAGCAGCAATTCGAAGAATTTGAAAAAGAAAAAGCCTTAGAGGCTAACTTAAAAATCAAAGACTGGATTGTCTATGAAGATAAGAATGTTTTATTTATAAATAAACCACGAGGTTTGCTCGTGCAAAAAAGTAATCCAAGAGATGAATCATTAGATCAACTGGTCGTTGAATATTTAATGGCCACAAATCAATATGATCCAAATAAAGAAAGAGGTTTCATTCCTGGTCCAGCGCATCGTTTAGATAGAAACACTTCTGGCTTAGTTGCCTTTGGCAAAAACCATGCTTCTTTAGAATTGCTTTTTGAATTGTTCAAAAACCATGATCTAATCAATAAGCATTATTTAGCTTTAGTAGTGGGGCAAATGGAAAATGAAAAAGGCACAATTGATGCTCCACTTAAAAAGGACGAAGAAACCAATACCGTAAAAGTGGCTAAAAACGGCAAAACAGCCAAGACTGTATATAAATTAATTAAGAAATATGATGAGTTTTCATTGCTTGATGTGACCCTTTTAACTGGTCGCACACACCAAATACGTGTCCACATGGCGTATATTAATCACCCAATCGTGGGGGATGCAAAATATGGAAACTTCGCTGTTAACAAAGAGTTCAAACAAAAATATGGATTCTCATCGCAGTTTTTACATGCCTATAAAATGGGCTTTGGCGATTTACCAGAACCATTATCAAAGCTAAGTAGGAAAGAATTTACCGCTGAACCAAGAGAAGATATTGCGAATATACTAACTGAGTTAGACAATATAAATGAGGACTAAGTTATGACAACAAAAGAGAATTATAATCGTTGGCTTAATTCAAATAGAATTGACGCCCAAACAAAAGAACAACTTTTAAAGATGTCTCAAGCAGAAATTGATGATGCATTTTTTAAAAATGTTGAGTTTGGAACCGCTGGTATGAGAGGTGTTCTTGGACCAGGTACAAATAGGTTAAACGATTTCACCGTTAAAAAAGCGACAGTCGCCTTTGGTAAATACTTATTAGAAAAGTTTAATAACGCCAAAGAAGCTGGTGTTGTAATTTCACACGACAACCGTCATATGTCTAGAGAATTTACTTTATTAAGCGCAAAAGTCTTAAATGATTTAGGTATCAAAACATACATCTTTGATTCTTTAAGACCAACACCAGAATTATCTTTCGCTGTCCGTTATCTTAAAGCTTGTGGCGGTATTATGATTACCGCTTCCCACAACCCAAAACAATACAATGGTTATAAGGTTTATGATGAAACTGGTTGCCAATTAGTACCTGATAAAATTGAACGTTTATTAGAAATCATCGCTGAACTTCCAAATGAACTTGATGTTGAATACAAAGTGGAAGAAAAGCGTGGTGAAAATGTTCTTTTAGACAATAAAGTTGATGATGAATATGTCCGTTTAGTGGAATCAATTGCCATTAATAGAGATTTAGATAAATCTAACTTCAAGATCGTCTTTACGCCAAACCATGGCACCTCATATGTTAACTCAATGAGAATCTTTAAGGATTTAGGATATAGAATATATCCAGTCTTATCGCAAGTTGATCCAGACCCAGATTTCTCTGGAACCTTATCTCCTAACCCAGAAGATCCAAGAGCGTTCATCGAACCAATCAAGCTCGCTAAAGAAATCGACGCGGATTTAATTGTGATGACCGACCCAGATGGCGACCGTGTTGGCTTAGGCTATAAGGCAAAAGACGGAACATATCAAACCTTAACAGGTAACCAAAGTGCGGCCTTATTAATGGACTATATCTTTGCCCAAAAGAAAGAAAAAGGCACCCTTAGTAAAGATGGTGTTATGTATACCACAATCGTTACTTCTTCCATCGGTAAAGAAATTGCTTCTTACTATGGTGTGAAGACAGAAGAATTCTTAACTGGTTTCAAATTTATTGGTAATAGAATTGATTACTATGAAAAACGTGGTGGTGGTCCAAAGTTTGAATTCGGCTATGAAGAATCATATGGTTGTTTAATCGCTCCATTTGCGAGAGACAAAGATGGCTGTCAAGCAATCTTAATGTACTATGAAATGGCATTATATTATTACTTACGTGGGTTAAGATTAGACGAAGCAATGGATAACTTATACCAACGCTTTGGCTATCATCAAGATATCACTTATTCTATGGAATTCTTTGGTAGTGAAGGCCAAGCCAAAATGGATCATCTCATGGACACCATGCACAATAATCCATTTATTACAATTAATGGTTTAAAAGTTGTCGCGGTTGATGATAATGAAAAGCAACAGCATATCGATGCTAATGGCAAAGTAACACCAATCGACTTGCCAAAAGCCAATGTCGTCAAACTCTTCTTGGAAGATGGAAGCCTTGTGACAGTGAGGCCAAGTGGCACTGAGCCAAAAGTTAAGTTCTATGTTGGCACCAAACTAAAAGACAAGCCAAAAGATAATTCTTTCCCAGAGGCTTTATATAAGAGCTTAAAAGAAACACTTCATTTATAAAAAAAGAAAAGGACCCTAGGTCCTTTTTATTCTTGTAATAACCCAATTGCTTTTTGCACTCTCTTCAGAGTTTGGTTAGCAATCTTGCTAGCTTTTTCAGCGCCTTCTTTTAAGGCTATTTCATAGCTCTTATTAGCAACGATTTCTTTATATCTATTTTGGAATGGTTCAAGTTCTTCGATAACAGCATCCGCGACCGCTTTCTTGAAATCACCATAGCGGTAGCCTTCAAATCTCTTTTCTGCTTCTTCAATAGATATATCTTTCATACAGCAGTAGATTTGAATCAAGTTTGAGATACCTGGTTTATTCTCTTCGTCGTATTTGACTTCACATCCTAAGTCAGTTACCGCGGACATAATCTTTTTGCGAATGACCGCTGGTTCATCTTTTAAGAAGATGTCACCTTTTGGATCTGATTTGCTCATCTTAACAGTAGGATCACTTAAAGACATGATTCTTTTACCAACTTTACGGAGTTCCGCTTTTGGCATTGTTAAGATTTCACCATAGCGATTGTTAATACGATTAACTAAGTCACGGGTAAGCTCAATGTGTTGCACTTGGTCTTCACCAACAGGAATAGTGGTGGCATCGTATAAGACAATATCGCACGCCATTAAAACAGGATATGCGAATAAGCCTAAACCAATTGCATTCTCTTTTAACTTGGCAGATTTATCTTTGAACTGTGTCATACGTGAGAGTTCGCCCATGTATAAGTAGTTCTGCATAATCGCATTTAATTCCGCATGAGCGGAGACACTGCTTTGTAAAAACAAAGCATTTTTCTTTGGGTCAAGACCCGCTGCTAAATAAAACGCGGCTAAATCAATGGAGTTTTGACGTAAGACTTCTGGCTCAATTGGAAGAGTTAAAGCATGTAAGTCAGCGATGAAAATAAAACATTCACCACGGTCGTTCATGTTTTTAAGATTCTTTAAAACGGCAATGTAGTTGCCTAAAGTCAATTGTCCAGTTGGTTTAATACCAGTTAAAATACGTTCACTCATAATGTTCACCTAACGGGATTAGTTTAGTCTTTTACGAGACTAATTTCAATTGATAAAAAGATTTCATTTCTTAAGAGAAATCGTTATACTATCGCTGTATGATTAAAATTTACACTTCTCCATCGTGCTCATCTTGCCGAAAAGTTAAGAAATGGTTCCTTGAACAGAACATTCCTTTCATTGAAAAGAATATTTTTGTGGCCACCTTAAACGAACAAGAATTAACCGATATTTTAATGAAGAGTGAGAATGGTACAGATGATATCATCTCTAAGAAGAGTAAAATCGTGAAAGAAAGCGGTCTTGATATTGACTCTATGACCGTTAAAGAGCTCATTGTGTTTATCAAAGAGAATCCATCAGTATTAAAAAGACCAATAATGGTGGATGATCATCGTATACAAGTGGGTTATAATCCAGATGAGATCAGAAGTTTTATCCCTCACGCTAGACGTTTGGCGGAGTGGGCATGTAAAAATGACTCCTGTCCACAATATGGATCTTGCGCTCATTTCGAACACGCCGAACAAGAAAACAAGCAAAACTAAGCTTTTTTGGTCGCGGCATCAATTGCACGGTGGGATTTTCCAACGTATTTTTTCCCGCGATTTGAAAGATTAAACTGTTCGATATAGCCAATTAAGCGGCTTTTTGCAGTGTTTATGGAATCGTTAGCCTCTATTTCTAAGTTGTAATCGGTAATTTCACCGTATGTATTTTTATCAATAACGAGTAGATGATCCTCGTTTTGGATTTCTAAACGCAGATTATTTAAAGAAGTAATCACTTTATAGGAATCAAGTGAGTAGGGTAATGTATTTAGACGGTCTTTGACATTGCCATTTGGGAAGACGCTGTTATTGATTAAAGCCTCAGCGTCCTTTTGATAAATAACATCATTTATTTCATCATCACCATCTGGGTGACTGACCTTTAAAGTTAATTCATATTTGGTATCGTTAATAACTCTAATTCTTAGATTCATATGGTTTTTCCTAAGAAAAAGATCATTAGTATCAAAATAGATATTCACATTTTTCAAGAAATGCTGATTTGGATAAAGTCTGATGTAATGCGAAACAATTGCGATATATTCGCTTTCATCTAACATAATACGGCTTTCAAATTCTTTAACTGTGTTTGACATTATCGCTCTCTTGCTTTTAAATTATTGTAGCACAATATGAAATATTTCTTATTAACAGACTTAAAATCACTTCTTCCAATCATCCTTCCAATCGCAGGTGTGGTTTTAGTTATAGTCGCGCTTCTTATTATCTTTTTAGTAAGACGCAATAAAAAACCAAAAATCTCTGATATTGATTGGTTTGATGCTTTAGGCGGAAAAGAGAATATCAAAGAAGCAATCGCTGTTGGTTCCCGTCTCTCTCTTTATTTAAATGACAAAGAAGCCATTAATCGCGATAGATTAAAAGAACTTGGTGTTTCAAGCATTCTTGTGATGTCCAACAAAGTGACATTAGTCATTGAAGGACAAGCGGAAAAAGTAGCGGCAATTATCAATAATTCTCTATAGAGAATAATTCTTCTTAATATCTTCTTTAATTTCTTCGGTTGGGAACCCAATGACATTGTGGTGAGAACCGATGATTTTTTTAATTAAATGATATTGTTCGTTATCTTGATAGCCATAGGCACCCGCTTTATCTAGTGGGGAACCTGAAGCAACATAGCTATTAATTAATTCTTCACTTAATTCGTTAAAGATAACCTCTGTTTCAACCACACCTGTTACTAGTTTACCTTCCTTATTAATGGCGTAGCCTGTATAGACATAGTGGGTTTTATTAGAAAGCATCTTAAGCATACGAACAGCATCTTTTTGGTCTTTTGGTTTACCGATAATTTGATTATTGATGACCACGACAGTGTCCGCAGCAATCACTAAATCATGTGGATGATCATTGCTTACTTTAAGACATTTTCTCGTCGCGATGTCTTTAACGATGTCTTTGACATCGGTGTGATTGAGAAAAGATAAAGATTCATCAATCTCAGGAACAATAATAGAAAAAGAAGGAAATAATTCTTCCTTCATTAGTTTTTTTCTTCTTGGTGATGCACTTGCTAAAATAACCATCTTAGTTCTTTGTTAAGATTACTGGGATGACCATTGGGCGAGAATGAGTCTTCTCATATAAATAGTTACCAGTGACATCTCTAATAATCGTTTTTAGTTCCGCAAAGCTGGTCTTTGTTAACAATTTTTCAATGACCGCTTTTTCCACTAATTTAGCACACGTGTCAACGCTTTTCTTACTATGAGAAGCAACAACGCCCTTCATAACCATTAATGGTGAATCAATTAATTTATTGTTATGAGAGTCAATAGTGATGGACACAACAACCATACCATCGCTTGTTAAAATACGACGATCCGCCATGACACCATCGGCTAAACCTTTGATATCTTTACCATCAATATAGGTATTGCCGTGTTCAACTTGATAGGCACGTTTAATCTTACCTTTAGTCAGTTCAATAACGTCACCATTATCTAAAACGAAACAATTCTCTGGTGGGACACCAACTTCATTAGCAATTTGCGAATGAATTAAAAGCATTCTATATTCACCATGCATTGGCATGAAGTAGTGAGGTTTAAATAATTTCAAAACCAATCTAAGTTCTTGTTTTGATGGGTGACCAGAGGAGTGAATGTCGTTAAGAATGGAATTGGTCACAACATCAGCACCGCACCTTGTTAATAAATTAACAACATGGTCAATCATGATCCCATTTCCTGGAATTGCAGAACTGGAGAAAACAACTGTATCACCAGGAGCGATATGGACATCTTTATGTTCGCCGTTGGCAATTCTACTTAAAGCGGCCATTGGTTCACCTTGAGAACCAGTACAAACCACAACAATTTGATTGCTTCTAAAGTTCTTAATATCTTCTGGTTCGACAATCGTGTCATCTGGCATTTTGATATAGCCATAGCTACGGGCAATTTCCATAGCCTTTTCCATCGAACGACCAACAATCACAATCTTACGACCGTGTTTGATTGCTGCTTCACAGATTTGTTGAATACGAGAAATATTGGATGAGAATGTGGAGATGATTAATCGACCACCCGCTTTTGAGAAGACATCATCGATCGCATCGAAAACATTCTTTTCACTTGGTGTATAGCCTTCATTTTCGGCGTTAGTGGAGTCACTTAATAACAAATCAACACCTTCGCGGCCTAATTCCGCCATTCTGGTGAGATTGATATCTGGACCAATTGGTGTTAAGTCAACTTTAAAGTCGCCAGTGGAAACGATTCTTCCTTCTGGAGTATCAACAACTACGCCAAATGAATCTGGGATGGAGTGGGTCACCCTAAAGAAACCAATATTAAATCTATCAACATTAACTTTGGTTTTTTCATCATATTCGATAAGTGGGAGTTTATCAGTTAAACGCATTTCTTCAAATTTGTTTCTGATTAAAGCGGCCGCTAGTCTAGGAGCGTAAATAGCTGGAATATTTAAACTCTTCACCAAGAAAGGAATACCACCAATATGGTCTTCGTGACCATGTGTGATAAACAAAGCCTTAACCTTGTTACGGTTATTTTTTAAATGGGTAAAATCAGACACAACATAGTCAATACCAGGAAATTCGACACCAGGAAAACGGACACCACAGTCAATGATGACGATGGTTTCTTCATTTTCAATACAGTACATGTTTTTGCCAACTTCACCTAAGCCACCCAAGGCATAAATAGAAACAGGCATAGAAATACTTTTTTCCATTGGAATCTCCTTTCATTATTATGTTGTTGATCTTTTTCTATTATATCAATAAATATAAATAATTATATTAATTCTTCATTCATCAACACTTGGTTTGGTTTATTAGTGTCAATGCGATCATAGAAGAATTTACCATCTAAATGGTCATATTCATGTTGCAAAACAATGGCATCAAAGCCACGTGCTGTAATGATGATTTCTTCATCGGTTAAAGCATCATAGGCTTCCATTCTAATCTTGTAGTAGCGGTGGGCATAACCAGGATGTTCTCCATCAACGGATAAACAGCCTTCCCCATCCTTTAAAGCGCATTTTCTTATAGAATATTCAATAATCTTTGGATTCACTAATTGATATTGGACTGGTCCATCTTCTCTTTCATAGTAGACCACGAACATTCTTTTTAAGATGCCAATTTGAATAGCCGCCATACCAATACCAGGACGAACGTTATGTTTTTGGCAATACTCTTCGTCTTGGGACTTCTTTAAATAATCCATCATGTCGTTAAGAATCTTTCGATCTTCTTCACTTAAAGGGAGAGTCACAGGAAGAGACTTTTTCCTCATAATTGGATTACTATCTTTGACTATTTTTAATTTCATATGGCTATGATATCACATTTAGCGACATAAATAAAGTTTATGTCACCGATAAAAAGTGTATAATTTAGATATGGCAAAAGATATCTATACTTTAGCGTACGAACTAAAAGAGCTTCTTGAAGCAGATCAAAGAATAAAAGATCTCAACAAAAAAGAAGAAGCGATGAAGAATAGTGAAGAAGTTAAAGCCTTGGTCGAAAAGAAAGAACAGGCTGTTTCTTTATATATAGATTCTCCAAAAGGACAGAAGCTACTTCATCAAAGTAAATTAGAATTAGATAATCATCCTCTTGTCAGAGATTATTTAGATGCCTATATCAAAGTGAGAGATTTATACTTCGAAATAAATGACATTTTGTTTTCAGGTCTAAACACTCATTTAAAGGAGCGTAAATAATGCGTATCGTCGGTGGAAAATATCGTCATCGTTTGATTTCTTTTCCAGATGACGCTGAACATACAAGACCCACAAAAGACAGGGTACGTGAAGCGATTTTCTCTGCATTAGGCGATATTAGTGGCGATCGTGTTTTAGATTTATATTCTGGTAGTGGCGCTATGGGTTTAGAAGCCCTTTCTCGTGGGGCAAATCATGCCACATTCGTGGATATTTCCGCTTTGGCAATTAAGGCCATTAAAGAAAACGTTAATAATCTAAAAATCCCTGAAAATGAATATGAGATTATTAAAAATAAAGACACTAATGCTATTGAATTATTTAAACAAAGAAACGCACAATTTGATTTAGTGGTTTTAGATCCTCCATACGAAGAAGGAAAGTATGAAGAAATAGTTAGCCAATTATTTAATAATAATTTGCTTAGTTCAAACGCCATTATCGTGATGGAAGCTAACCGCCCAATCACCCTAGAAAATATTGATTATCAAAAGAATAAAGAATACCATTATGGCGACATCCTAGTTTATATTTATTGGAGACAAGTATGAAAATAGCGGTTTATCCAGGCAGTTTTGATCCGATTACTAATGGGCACTTAGAAATCTTGAAAAGAGCGCTCAATATTTTTGATCGTGTCATCGTTTTAGTGGCCGTTAATCCCACAAAGCAAACTCGTTTCACTTCTGAAGAAAGAGTAGCGATGATTAAAGAAGCTGTTAATGATGATCGAGTGGAAGTTGATTCCTTTGATGGTTTAACCGTGGAATATGCCAAAGCACACGGTGCAAAACACCTCATTCGTGGTTTAAGAGCGGTCACTGACTTTGAATATGAATTCTCTTTAGCGAGCGCTAATGACTTTATTGATTCATCCGTTGATTCAGTCTTCTTAATGAGCAAAGCGGAAAAATCATTCATTAATTCTTCGATGATTATGGAACTCTTCCAAAGTGGTGTGGATATTTCCGCTTTAGTCCCTGCTTCTGTAATTAAAAGATTAAAGAAATAATTATTTAAGGACGATTAATGACACCAGTCTTCCCACTGGTGTTTTTTGATAGGCCGAATAGAATCTATCATCGGTTAATGTATCAAAGTTGGAAAAACTAATTTGTGAGTCTTTAATTCCTAATCTTCTTAAATCTATGACATTAGCGAGGCCGTTATCAAAGTTGTCACCTTTAATCGCGTCTTGATACCCCGCTTCAACGATGTCTTTTCTTGAGTTTTCATCAATCTTAAATGATTGAGGCATTCTATAAGGTCCGACGTAAAACTTTAAGTTGTTTGGATTAACGCCTTCATCTTCAATTACTTTTTTAATTGATTCATAGGCGACATGAATTAATGTGCCTTTATAACCAGCGTGAATAATTCCCACTAAACCTCTGGTTTCATCAATAAAGAAGATTGGGACGCAGTCAGCGTGGAAAATGCATAATGGGACATTCTTTTCATAAGTATATAAAGCATCAACATCGACACCATCAATAAAACTATCTTTGCCTTTTCCTAAATCATCTAAGGTGACTTTTTGAATTTTATTTGAGTGGTGCTGATGCACAAAGACGAAACGGTTTAAATCAATAGATAATAGATCCGCTAGCAAAAGGCGATGTTCTTTAACATTTCTACCTTCATCAACTTGATACGCTAAATTACCGAGAGCCGTAGTAGTGGTTAAAGCTAAACATTTATCTGATAGAGGGAAGTTAACAAATAATTGATTATCCATAATTTAAGTAAAGAAAAAACCGCAGTCGCGGTTTGTTCTATTAAGCACCAACTTTGATGTCTTTGAAGTCTTCAACGTGAGACCAGCATTTCTTCAATACACGGGCTTTTTCTAAATCGCTACCGCCATCAACATTGAAAAGGACATCACTTAAGCCTTTGACTTTTTGGTTTTCCACTTCGTATTCTTCGGAATAGTTGAAGTACATCACGAGTGGTGTATTCATTGGGCATTTATCTTCAGATTCTTTTGTGACGAAATTAGAAGCATATTTGTCTGCGCTATAGCTATTGTTAACAGCGTATGGTGTAGTTGGTAAGAAGTTACCGTTGGCCATATCTTCGAATAAGCTGTAGTGATTTCTCCAAGCCATATCAAATAAATTTTCATCATCATCGTTTGTGGTATCTGTATAGATGGTTAAGAGCTTGAACTTACCATTTAAGTTTTTGAATTCACTGTTTTTACCAAAGTTATCTCTGAATGCTTTTAAACCTTTGCTTAAATCATCGGCAGCGCCTTTCTTAATGAAAGCGACGAAGAATCTTTCGCCACCGGCGATTTTAACAACTTCTTCTTTTTTGTCACCGGCATCGACGTAGGAAAGGAATTTATCGACATCGGAGGAACCACCAAATTCGTTGTTGTCTTTGTCTGCACCGGTTAAGGATAAACGGTATTGTGCAAAGAATTTATTAGCATCGTTGCTGGAAGAGAACCAACCTTGAACGCCACGGATGACGTGTGGGATTGCAAAAATGATCGCAAAGATTGCACCAACAATTAATAAAGGTTGAATCCAAGCTGTTTCTTTAATCCAACGGCCGATTCTAGCAAAGAATCTACCAATAGCACTTAATATTTTCATTTGAGAATGCCTCCTATATTTACATATAGCGTGATAATCTTACCACCCTAACATTTTATTTTCAATAACAATTGAACCAATTGTCTTCTCTGAGCGTGGCAACGTTTCAATTATACTAGAAAAAATAATAGTGACAATCATATTTTGTTGTTTTTTCAAAAACAAGTCATTACAATATCAAGCGCAATGGTAAAAAAGAAAAGTTATCGTTTAAAAAAGAAGATCGAAAATTTCATGTTCGATCACTACATTTTTAGGAACGTCATTCACTATCTAGGTGGCTTCTTAATCGCGGCATTTTCCGCAGTTATTTTTGCTTTTGGCTTCTCTTGTTTTACAACACCAGCAAATCCAGATGGTTTTGTATTAGCCACTGGTGGTGTATCTGGTATTTCCCAAATTATCTCTTTAACTATTGAGATGATTATTGGTCACAAGATTGGCAATAACTTAGTCCAATCAATTTCCTATACCATCTTAAATATTCCTTTACTAGTTTTTAGTTACTTTAAGATTGGCAAAAAATTTACAATTTTCACCCTCATTAACGTCATCTTATCATCTGTCTTTATCAGCGTTTTCTCCTCCACAGGTGTGGCGGGAGCAGTGGCTAAAGAAACATTAGGTGGCGAAATTAAACAACTTGATCCAGTCATTGTTAGAGTTATCTTCGCTGGTATATGTACAGGTATCTCTAGCGCTATCACATTCGCCGCAGGCTTCTCATGTGGCGGCATAGACGTTGTGTCATATTATGTTGGCGCGAGAAAATCCAGCCAAGTCGGCCGTTATGGCATCATGATTAACGCCGTGATTGTTGTAACCTACGCTTTATTAAGAGTTTTCAGCGGAAATTCCTCATATGCGTACGGCGTTTATTCAATATTCTTCTCTATTATTTATATTATGGAAGTCGGTTTGATCATCGACACCATCAACTTAAGAAACAAAAAAATCGAGATGCAAATCATCACCAGCAAAGAACATATGCCAGAAATTATTATTGCCAATTTCCCACACTCGGCTACGGTAATTAAGGGCAGAGGTGCTTATTCTGGTTCAGAAAAGACAATGTTCTTTATGGTTGTTTCCTCTTCCGAAGTGAAGAAAGTGGTGGATGTTGCTAAGAAGATTGATGAGCACGCATTCATTACCGCGACCCCACTTAAACAGGTGTATGGAAACTTCTTCATTAAACCAATTGAGTAATTAACCTATAAAAAAAGCCTAGCCGAGCGCTAGGATTTTTATTAATTTTGGCGGAAGAACAGGGATTCGAACCCTGGCGAGACTTGCACCTCCTAGCGGTTTTCGAAACCGCCCCCTTCGACCGCTTGGGTATTCCTCCGTGATGCCTATTATACCATTTATTAGGCGTTTTAGAACTTTATTTGTCTGAATTTGGACATCTAGTCAAATTCATTTGAACAAAGTATAATAGTCTTTATGAAGTGGTTTGATTTCACTAATACACCATTCGTTATATTCGCAGTGCTAGTGTCACTAGTACTGGTTTTTTTGTTATTCCTTGTCATTTCGTTAGTGACTTCATCAAGACGTGATTCCAAGTATATCGAAAGGATGAAAGCGGAATCCACAACACTCCGTATTTTCGCCATTGATGTGAAAAAGAATTCCGTCATTTATTTCAATCGTTCTGATTTAAGAAATAAAAAGCAAATTGATTTGAACTCTTTCTATTCACACTTCCACACTAACGATGTTGATAAAATCAAGAATTGGATTTATTCGATCTGCACCAATTACAAGACTGCTGATAAATACTTAGAAGCGGATGTCCTTGTCAACAATGGTAAAACCACTTATTTCTCTTTATTAAAATTATTGAAGTACGATCCAAATGAAGGTGTCATCCATTTAGAATCCTTCATTTTGAAATACATCACCCCAAACAACACTCCTAATAAGAAGAAAAAGAAATCCGCTTTTACGGGTGTGGTTAAAAGAAGCACAATGGAATCCTTAATCGTCAAGGAAAAGAGCTTAAAAGGTTTTACCTTTGCCATTCGTTTCTATTACATCAGACAAAAAGTCTTATCGAATGATAAGATTGAAAGATACATGATTATGACGTTAAAGAATGTCATCTATCCATTCTCTAGCAATCCACGTATCTCTCGTCAAATCATCGATACAGGTGAAAACGAATTATTATTATTCGATTTAAGGATTGCCACTCGTGATGAAGCAATGGTTTTAGCGACATCTATCGCCCACTCCATCAAGAAGTGCATTGGGGTTAATGGTTTCGCAGAATCTATCAATTTCTCCATCGGTGTGGTGGAAAACGCTCAATATTATCAAGACTTAGATTCCATGATCTTAAAAGCACAAGAAGCTTGCATGTCAGCGCAACATCATGGTCAAGAAATCCTTCTTTATCAAAGACAAGCTGCGCCACTCGTGGAAATCGATAGATATAGAGAAGAAGTGGAAAATCTCATGCAACCAAATAGCATTCGCTATTTATTTAGACCAATCTTCGATGTTAAGAAACGTTGTACCATTGGTTATTTTGAATATGTAAAAGCGTATAATACTCCATTTACCTCATTCGCTGAAATGAGTAAATATGCTTCAAAAGTCAATATGAGCAAAGAGTTCTTTGCGATGATTGCTAGATACGTCATTCCAAAGTTCGCTAGTGAAAAACAAGAAGACTATTGGAGACTATTCATGCTTGTCTCATTACAAGATATCGACCACATGAGTGAGATTCTCAATCAAATCCCACAAGTGCGTGATGTCCATCTTGTTCTCGTCTTTAATGAACAAGAAATCAATGAAAACTCTTCTAACCTCGAGTTATTGAATGATTCGTTAAAATCATTAAGAACAGATGGTTTTGAACTTGCCATGTTAATGAAAGATAAAAACCTTTTGCTCGATTCAAGCGTTTACTATAACTTCGACTACTTCGTTGCTGGTTCAATGATGATTGGTGAAATTAGAAAGAATAATCGTATTAGATTATCAATTCACTCCCTTATTGAATCATTGCTTAAGTACCATCGACCTATTATTGCGACCGACCTTGAAGGTTGGCAAGCCATCGAACTGATTATTAAATCTGGTGTCGACATTGTTTCTAGTGAAACAATCTCACCATCTAACGACATGCTTCTTCCATTGGAAAAGAAGAAAGAAGAAAAGTTAATTACCATGGACGATAGTTATCGTCAGGGAGGACTATAAAAATGGGTAAAGAAAACCAAATTAAAAACGATGCGATTACTCGTCAAGAAGACGATTTTGCGCAGTGGTATACAGATGTTTGCCGAAAAGCGGAATTAATGGATTATAGTTCCGTTAAAGGCTTTATTATTTACAGACCATATGGCTATGCCATTTGGGAAGAAATCCAAAAGTATTTAGACAGAAGATTCAAAGAAACAGGCCATCAAAATGTTTATATGCCAACTGTCATTCCAGAATCTTTATTACAAAAAGAAAAAGATCACGTTGAAGGTTTCGCTCCTGAATGCTTAATCGCTAATATCGGTGGTGGGCAAAAGATTGATGATCCACTCATCATCAGACCAACTAGTGAAACATTATTCTGCGAACACTATGCAAAGATTATCTCTTCTTATAGAGATTTACCAAAACTCTATAACCAATGGTGCTCAGTTGTGCGTTGGGAAAAGACAACACGTCCATTCTTAAGAGGCGCAGAATTCTTATGGCAAGAAGGCCATACCATGCACGAAACCGAAGAAGAAGCGAGAACTGAAGCTCTTAAGATGCTAGAAATCTATGATGACTTAGGCCGTGATATTCTCGCTGTTCCATTCACAAAAGGTAGAAAAACCGATAAAGAAAAATTCGCTGGTGCTTTAGAGACATATTCCATCGAAGCTTTAATGCCAGATGGTAAAGCCTTACAAAGTGGTACCACCCATTACTTTGGAACAGGCTTCGCAGAAGCGTTTGGAATCAAATTCCAAGGTCGAGATGGAAAACTCTACAATCCTCATCAAACATCATGGGGTGTTTCAACAAGATTATTAGGCGCAATTATTATGGTGCATGGTGATGATAACGGTTTATCATTACCTCCATATGTCGCTCCAATCCAAGCAGTGGTGATTCCTGTCGCTCAACAAAAGCCAGGTGTCATTCCTGCTGCTAGAGAATTAGAAAAGATGCTCAAAGACGCTGGTGTCAGAGTCAAATGTGATGAATCTGATAAGACCCCAGGTTGGAAGTATAGCGAATACGAAATGAAAGGCGTCCCACTCCGTATTGAAATTGGTCCAAGAGATATCGAAGCGGGTGTAGTGACCATCGCGGTCCGTCATGATGGCCGTAAGATTACTATCAAAAAAGAAGAAATGGTGGACACCGTGCAACAGTTATTCAAGCAAGTACACCAAGAAATGTATCAAAAAGCTTATGCCTATTTACTAGATCATGTTACCGAAGTTACAAATATGGATGAATTCAATAAAGCCATGGAAAAAGGTGGCTACGCTAAGATGATGTGGTGTGGCGATGTCGCGTGCGAAAATAAAATTAAAGAATTAACGACAGCGACAGCCAGATGCATTCCATTTAACCAAATGGGCTTCGCTGATACTTGCCCAATTTGTGGCAAGAAAGCTAAAAAAGTTGTCTTGTTTGCAAAAGCATATTAATAAATTAAAAAACATATTTAATTTTATTCGCCCTTTATGTTAAGATAAGGGGCGCACTGGAGTAGTACCCAAGTTGGTGAAGGGGCTTCCCTGCTAAGGAAGTAGATCGGGTTAACTGGTGCGAGAGTTCGAGTCTCTCCTACTCCGCCACGTCATATGAACAAGCATTGATACACGATATCAGTGCTTTTTTTGTGCTTTTAGCCCCTTTTTTGACCTTTTTTATGCTTATTTTCTATTTTTACATAGTAAATCTTTGTATCAATGGTGTTCTAGTGCTACACAACAAAAAGAAATAATTAGATTGTTGACGGGACTTGAACTATAGGAAAAGGCTATAAATAGCCTTTTTTTAGCCAAAAATGATAGTTTTTTGATAATGAAGAAATTCTCGCATGCGTGCGTAAGAGCAAAATTGGTCACTTCAAGTCCTGTCACCCCATAGATGATTTGAAAATGGCGTTGATAAGAATTAAAAATGGGTTGGATGGTAGATGCAATGGATTGATACAAACTGAAGAGTAAAATTTCTTAACTACTTAATAGATAAGAAAAACCTCTTATGGTATGATTTAACCAGTACGGTGACAAAATGAAAAAACCAAAATTTACTTTTATTGATCTATTTGCTGGAATCGGTGGTTTCCACATTGCTATGCATAATTTAGGCGGTGAGTGTGTATTTGCCTCAGAATGGGACAACGATTGTAGAAAAACATACACAGCTAATTTTAGAGAAATATCTCCTAAGTTATTTGATAAAGATGGCAAACCCAATGATCTTTTTGCTGGCGATATAACTAAAGTTCCACCAGAATCTATACCTAACCATGATATTTTGTGTGGAGGTTTTCCATGTCAGCCATTTTCACAAGCTGGTTATAAAAGAGGATTTGAGGATACTAGAGGAACACTATTTTTTAATGTTGCAGCCATATTAAAAGCGAAACAACCAATTGCATTCTTTCTTGAAAACGTAAGAGGATTGTTCACGCATGATGATGGTAAAACCTTTGAGGTTATCAAGAATACAATCGATGAACTTGGATATGACTTTTTCTATCAAATTGTTAAAGCATCTGATTTTAATTGCCCTCAGCACAGACCACGTCTATACATGATTGGTATTAGAAAAGATTTAAAGTTAAAATACACATTCCCAAAACCAGTCCCACTAACTAAAAATATGAGTTGGGTATTTGATGGTGCAACAGTCAATAAAGAGATTGGATTTACTCTCAGAGTCGGTGGAAAGTCTTCTCCTATTGACGACAGAAGAAACTGGGATGGTTATATTGTTAATGGAGAAGAAAGAAGAATATCACCTAGAGAAGGCAAAAGAATGCAGGGGTTCCCTGATGATTTTGAATTCCCAGTCAGTAAGGGCGCCGCAATGAAGCAGTTAGGCAATTCTGTTGCTATTCCAGCGATTGAAGCAACTGCTAATGAACTTGTCAAAATACTTGAAGCAGCTGGCCTAATTGGAGAGAAAAAGTAATATGAGTTCTTTTAACCGCGGTGAATGGTCTGAAATTTATGCTATTTTATGCATGCTAGTATGCCCAGAACTTTCTGTTGGGAATGCTGATTTAGAAGAGATTACCAACAAACTTTATAAAATAAAAAAGATTCAAATTGCGAATCCTAATTCTGACAACGGAATCATTGAATATTGCTTAAAGAATAATTGCGATGTTGAAGTCTATTATGACAATGAATTAGATAATTTAATTTCAATGCTTGAATTGAATGAAAACAAGCATCGTATTTTTGATGCAATCCAAAATGCTCCTATCGGCAATGGGGCTTTCGAGATTGAAGGAATTGAAAACATCCTTGTTAAATTAACTAGAGGCAACAAGATTAAAGCCAGATCATTTAGTAAGGAAGATTTAGAAGCGACAGTTTTAGATAAAAGAATAGGCAAAGACGCTTCTTTAAAATATAGTATTAAGTCATCATTAGGTAGCCCAGCAACTTTGTTGAATGCAAGCAACCACACCAATTTCTTATATTCAATTACTGGTTTAGATGAAAGGTATGTTGATGAAATTAATTCCATTGAAACAAGAACCAAGTTATTGGACAGAATAAACTTTATCACTTCCCATGGTGGAAAAATAAAATTTGAAAGAATAGTAGACCAAAACCTCGAATATAACCTAAGAATGATTGATACATTGATGCCTGAATATTTAGCAAACGTATTATTGAATTCATATATTAAAGGTACAAAAGATTTGAAAGATCTATTTTTGGCATCGAATCAATTTATCGATGAAGATTTTGCTTTAAAGAAACTAGGTGATTTGTTAGAAGGTATTAGTTTCGGCTTTTTCCCAAGTGTTAAATGGGATGGACTAAATAATGTGAATGGTGGGTTGGTTATAGTCAAAAACGATGGCAACGTCATCATCCTAGATTTAGTCTATTATAGAAACGAAGTCCTAAAGTTCCTTATTAAGGAAACTAAATTAGATTCACCAAGTTCAAGCAGATATAACATGCTACACTTAGAGAAGGATTTATTTAGCGATAAAATCTTCTTCACATTAAATCTACAAATTAGATATAAAGAATAATGGAAAAAAATCAGAGAATCAAAATATCACAAGACAGGACAAGGATTTGCAAATACTGTATTGGAGACAGGGTAATTGTCATTTTCAGAAAATACGGTGTTAAGAAATTTGAGGCCGAAGTCACTGAAGTGTGCGAAAACATGCATGGATTAGATGGTGTATGGATTAGCGCATTGCCTTTAAAAGCTCTTGATCCAACAGATAAGAAAGCACAAAGGTACGTCGACGAAAAGATAGGCATCATGGTTCCACTAAAAGATGTTAGAGACTTATACAATTAGGTCTCTTTTTAGTTTCCTGCTGACAAAGTTTTTAAAGCGCGGCAGTCTTTAAGTATAAATTCTTTACAGAAAGAGGCACCTATGACAAACGAAATGCAATTACGGTGCCAATTCGCATTGGCTATCGTAGACTCGATCTGGCTAAAGGGTAAAATAACTGATGAAGAAAGGCTTAAAGCAAGGTTAATAGTGGTAGAAAAGTTCGCACGTTTAGAAGAGAAGAAAAAGTTGTTAGAAAAGTACAAAAAATAGGTTCAAGTCCTGTCACCTCAGCGATTTTTATCCACTTTGTATCAAAGAGCTTCTCACACCTACCGAAAAAAGCTTATTTTGTATCAGTAATATTCCATTAGCCCATTTGAAAAATACGATATTGATATAAATCAGTATCGTTTTTTTTAAAAAATAAAAGCATCATGTTCGCTATTAACAGCCTAAAAAAGATAGAATGCAAATATAAAAATAGAAAAGAGGATTAATTATGGAAACAATTGAAGCGATTCTCACAAGAAAATCCGTCCGTCAATTTGCAGAAAAAGAAATTGAACAAGATAAATTAGATATCTTATTAAAAGCCGCTATGGCAGCCCCAAGTGGTGTTAATGCCCAACCTTGGAAATTCATCGTTGTTAAAGATCAAGAAAAGAAAGAAGCAGTAAAGAAGGTTCTGCCATTTGGAAAGTACAATTCACCAATTATTATCGTTCCAAGCGTTAGAGATCTTGCCGTGGTACCATTTAACCATGATTTAGCGTACTGTGATTTATCCGCAGCCACGGAAAACATCTTGTTAGCCGCTCATGATTTAGGTTTAGGCGCCGTTTGGTGTGCCATTTATCCAAACAAAAAACACGTTAAAGAAATGCGTAAGGTCTTAGAACAAGGACCAACTGTATCACCTTTCTCTTGTATCTTCATTGGTTATCCAAGTGAAAACGATAAATCAAAAGTAAAAAATAAATATAAAGAAAATAACGTTCAGGTCTTATAATATTAGCAACTATGGAAATTAGACCTGCGACAGTAAATGACATTAATCGAATCTTAGATCTTTTGTCTCAAGTTTTAGAAATACATGCAAAACTAAGACCTGATTTATTTGTGTCTGGAACCACTAAATATTCAAAAGAAGATTTAGAAGAAATATTAAAAGATACAAATAAACCACTCTTCGTGGCTACGGTAAACGACTATGTCGTTGGCTATGCAATGTGTCAAATTAGAATACCGACATCAAACATGTATCCAAAGAAGATATTTCATCTAGATGATTTATGCGTTGATGAAAAGTATCGCAAGCAAGGTATTGGTAAAGCTCTTTATCTAAGAGTAGTGGAAGCTGCAAAAGATAATGACTGCTATGAAATTACATTAAATGCTTGGCCAGGCAACGAATCCGCACTTAAGTTTTATGAGAAAATGGGCCTAGTCACAAGATCCATAATCATGGAAAGTATTA
>JAGCDH010000002.1 GCA_017651165.1 Bacilli bacterium | reverse complement strand
TTTGGTGGGCCCAAATGGAATCGAACCATCGACCTCGGCGTTATCAGCACCGCGCTCTAACCGACTGAGCTATAGGCCCATCTGTCTTTTGGACAGCGGTAATAATATACAACAATGAAATATTAAAAACAATATCTTTTATATAAATAATAAAGAAAAAAGGAAGCATAAACTTCCTCTTCTCTTTTCTTGATAAGTAAACGATTAACGTTTGCTGAATTGTGGCGCTTTACGAGCAGCTTTGAGACCGTATTTCTTACGTTCTTTCTTACGGGAGTCACGTGTGACCATACCGTTAGCTTTTAAGACTGCACGATCGCAACCGGCTTCTAATAAGGCTCTGGCTAAACCTAAACGGATTGCACCAGCTTGACCTGTGAAGCCACCACCTTTAACTTCAGCGCGGACATCATACTTAGATTCTGTACCGGTTAATGTTAATGGTTGTTTTAAATCGAGAATTAATGTGGCGTATGGCATATATTCTTCAACTGGGTGACCGTTGACAACAACTTTACCTGTGCCGGCGGTTAAATAAACGCGAGCGATTGAAGATTTTCTTTTGCCTGTGCCGTAATATTGAAGATCAGCTTTCTTTGCCATTGTTTTGACCTCCTAGTATTTGAGCTCTAAAGCTTCTGGCTTTTGAGCTTCTTGTTTGTGTTCTGGACCAGCATAGACAAATAATTTCTTAATCATTTGACGACCTAAACGGCCTTTTGGAAGCATGCCATGGATGCATCTTTCCATCATTTCTACTGGGTACTTTTCAATCATTGTACCGGCTGTACGTGTTCTAAGACCACCAGCGTAACCAGACACATTGTAGTATTTTTTGTTATTCAACTTATCGCCAGAAAGAGAAACCTTTTCAGCGTTAATGATGATAACATAGTCACCACAGTCAACATTTGGAGTCCAAATTGGTTTGTTCTTACCAGTAAGAACTTGTGCGACTTGAGTGGCTAATCTTCCTAATGGTTTATTCGCGGCATCCACGACATACCATTTTCTTTGGATTTCGTTATTTTTTGCAATAGTAGTTTGACGTTGCATAACTTTAATCCTCCTTTACCAAACTAACTTTGACCTTACCGGGGACTTCGCTAATTTAGCTTTTGTGCCGAGTAAAATCATACGCGTTGACGCGTGGGATGTCAATTGAATATTTACGAAATAACTCCCTAATTGTGAAAACTACTTAATGGTTTTCATTTTTTTCAACAAATAATTTGGCAAATCCTCAAGCAATTTGTATTTTGAAATACCAATTGGGGCTATTATTCCATCTAGTGTAGTTTTAACTGCATAACTATCTGCGGTTTTGCAAAGCAAAATGCCAATTGTTTGATTATCAATATCTGTCTTTTCCAAATCGTTGATTGCATTGATATAAAAGTGTAGTTGACCTATATCGCTTGGTTGAAATTCACCAATCTTCACTTCTATTACTACATAAGAATGAATCTTGGTGTGATACATTAAAAGATCGATGTAGTAGTTCTTATTTGTGGGGGTCAATAGTCGATATTCACGACCCACAAGAGAAAAACCAGGGCCCAGTTCATGAAGGAATAGGATTACATTATCTAGCAACCTTTCTTTCAAATCGCGTTCATCTTTAATCTCAGCCTTTCCCAAGAAACCAAAAGAAAGAGTATCCTTAAATACTTGTTTTAACTGTTCGTCTTTTTCCACTATTTGGGTGACTTGAGGTTCTATCAGTTTCCTTTCATAGGCTTTAGCTTTGAATTGTTCAATCACAATGCGTCTAGACCATCTATTATTGTATGCTTGGTTGATATACCACAGCATTTCTTCTTTAGAAGATGATTTTGAAACAATTTGAATAATAGTACTCCAAGATATTTTTGTAACAGGCTGTAACAATATTTCGTCTTCTGTAAAAATGGAAGCAAATTGCATCATTTTCATCAAATTGTCAAAGGAGTAACCTTTACCACATTCTATAAGATCTTCCGCTAGTCGTCTAACATACTTATTGCCCCATTCTTTTCTCTCATTGATGATTGTGCCTATTTTGTGATAAGTCATAATCATCGCACTGTTGACCACTACTAAAGCTTTGTAGCGATTATCTCTAATTGTCTCTTTGATTTTTTGTAAATCCGCTAGATAGGATTTTTCAATTTTGTTGTCGCTCATAAAAAAGACCTCCTAATTAACCAATAGAGAGGATTTTTGAAATTTGTCCAAAATTTTTACTTTTTTTGTAAATAAAAAGCGATGTCGTTTTTGACACCGCTTATTTAATTAATTATATTAATTACTACTTGACGTTGTGATAAACGTTTTGCACGTCTTGAAGATCGTCTAACATATCACAAAGTTCATCAAATTTACGTTTATCTTCAGGATCTGTTAATTCGATTGGATCGTTCGCTAAGAAGGTGATTTCTGCGACATCGAATTCAGAAATGCCCATACCACCTAAAACTTCTCTAGCTTGTGAGAAGGCTGCTGGTTCCACTAAGACTTCGATTGAGCCATCTTCTTCGGTAACTTCACGGACATCAACATCAGAGAGAATTAAGTTCTCTTCCACTTCGTCTCTATTGTTGCCTTTGAAAACAAATAAACCTGTTTGTGTGAAATTGAAAATTGTGGAACCTAAGTGACCACCTTTTTTGGTGATTGCAGTT
>JAGCDH010000008.1 GCA_017651165.1 Bacilli bacterium | reverse complement strand
TAGCGTTCCACTATTTCGGTAATTTGTTTTACAGCTTGTGGTTGTAATTTTGCCATAATAGCCTCCTAATGATTACATTAAGTAATTCAGCGGTTTTATTTTACGCATACGAGCGAGCGTATTCAATAAAAAGTGATAGAAAACGCAAAATAAAAAGCCGAGTGTGACAATTAACCCGGCTTTGTATTTACTAACTAGTTACCTTTGTAAGAATCAATAAGGATCTTTTTCATATCCTCAACAATTGGCATACGCGGGTTGGCTGGTGAACATTGATCTTCATAAGCAAGGACTGCTACTTCATCAAGTTTGGCTTTCCAATCTTTTTCATCAATACCACAACCTTGGAAGTTTGGATCTAAGCCACATTCTTTAATTAAAATGTTAACGGCTTTGGCTAAAGATTCAACACCTTCTTCTGGAGTGGAAGCAGGTAAGCCTAATAAACCAGCGATTTCTTGATATTTCTTATCCGCACAGTAATGGTTGTATTTTGGCCAGACACTTAATTTGGTTGGCACTTGTCCGTTGTAGCGGATGACGTGTGGGAGCAAGATGGCACACGCAAGACCGTGTACGACATGGAACTCGGCGCCTACCTTATGTGCAAGGCTGTGTGTAATGCCTAGGAACGCGTTGGCAAATGCCATACCAGCGATCGTCGCTGCATTATGCATTTTCTCTCTCGCGAGTAAGTCATTTGGGCCGTTTTTCACTGCACGGGGTAGATATTCGAACACTAATTGGATGGCTTTTAAGCATAAACCATCAGTGAAATCATTGGCCATAATGGAGACATATGCTTCAATCGCGTGAGTCAAAACATCTAAGCCTGTCATCGCTGTTGCCGCTCTTGGAAGATTGGTTGTAAACTCTGGATCAACGATAGCGATTGTTGGAGTTAATGAGTAGTCAGTTAATGGATATTTCTTGTTATTAGCCTTATCAGAAATAACGGCGAATGGAGTGACTTCACTACCTGTACCAGATGTAGTTGGGATACAGATTAGACGTGATTTCTTACCTAATTCTGGATATTTAAAGGCTCTCTTACGAATATCCATGAACTTTTGTTTTAAGTCATCAAAGTTAACTTCTGGATGTTCATAGAATAACCACATACCTTTCGCAGCGTCCATAACGGAACCACCACCTAACGCAATAATGGTATCTGGTTCGAATTGCTTCATCATTTCCGCACCCTTATTGACGTTAGAGATATCTGGATCTGGTTCAACACCACTACAGATTTGCATGATTGGTCTTTCGTTTCTTTGATTGAGTTGTTCTTCAATCTTGCTTAAGAAGCCTAATTCAATCATGGATTTATCGGTAACGATAAAGACTTTATGCATTTCTTTACAGTCTTTTAAATATTGGATGGAATTTCTTTCGAAGTAAATCTTCGCTGGAACTTTAAACCATTGCATAGTATTTCTCCTTTTACCAACTTGTTTGATATTGAGTAAGTTGACCGCACTGATGTTGCCACCAATGGAGTTATGGCCATATGAGCCACAACCAAGTGTTAATGATGGTAGGAATGAGTTGTAAACATTACCAATACCACCAAAGGTAGATGGAGAATTCCAAATAATACGAATAGCTTTAACGAGTTCGCCAAAGTCATCCGCCATTTTTTGATCTTTGCAGTGGATGGCGGCGCTATGGCCTAAGCCATTAAATTCCACCATTTCTTTGGCTCTTTGGAAGCCTTCTTTGTCATCCTTCACACAGAAATAAGCGAGGACGGGTGATAATTTTTCTCTAGAAATTGGTTCTTTTGGTCCAACTTCTTGACAGAAAACACCAAGGATAGAAGTATCTTCAGGAACTTCAAATCCCGCTTGTTTGGCGATCCAATGTGCTGGTTGACCAACGATGTCTGGGTTGAGCTTAGCAAGTTCGACATCCTTATCACCTTCGGCATAGCCAAACATATATCTAGATAATTTAACTTTTTCTTCTTTGTTAACAAAGTAAACTTTGAAACGTTTGAATAAAGCGATGGCTTCATCCCAAATATCTTGGTCAATAATCGCGGCTTGTTCAGAAGCACAAATCATACCATTATCAAATGATTTTGATAAAACGATATCGTTAACCGCTTGTTCAACGTCACATGATTTATTCATGTAAGCAGGCACATTACCCGCACCAACACCCATCGCTGGTTTACCACAACTATAGGCAGCTTTAACCATGGCGTTACCACCTGTTGCTAAGATGGTTGCCACATCTGGATGGTTCATTAATGCATGAGTAGCATCCATACTTGGATGTTCAATCCATTGAATACAATTCTTTGGTGCACCAGCGGCTTCTGCGACTTCTTTCATTAAGACAGCAGCTTGTTTACTACTTTGCTGAGCGGATGGATGGAACGCAAAGATAATTGGGTTTCTAGTCTTCAGGCAAATCAAAGATTTGAAGATGACTGTACTCGTTGGGTTAGTAACTGGGGTGATACCACAGATGACACCAACTGGTTCAGCAATCTCTGTAATACCAGTAACTGGGTCATTGCTAACGACACCAACGGTCTTTAAAGAACGCATGTTGTTTTGGACGTATTCGCAAGCGAATAAGTTCTTAGTTGCTTTGTCTTCAAAGACACCTCTTTTTGTTTCATCAATCGCGGCTTTTGCTAATGTACCGTGATGATCTAAGCCCGCAACACAACATTTAGCAACGATGTAGTCAATTTGTTCTTGATTGAGATTTTCAAATTCTTCAAGAGCTTTGACACCTTTTGCCACCAAGTCGTTGATTTCTTTACTAACTTCTGGGGCCACTACTTTTTCTTCAGGCATATACATATACCTCCTATTTATTATTTATACGATGGAAGAAGACCGATAATGAACGGGCAAAATCCATATTTTCCACGATGATATCATCAGGGTGTTCTAAGTGAATTGGAACGAAGTTCCATATTGCTTTGACACCACTGTTGATTAATTTATTAACTACTTCTTGTGTCACCTCTTTTGGAGTGGCCACAATCGCGAGTTTGACACCTAATTCTTTAACTTTGTTATCTAAACTAAAAATAGAATAGATTGGTTTATCATTGATTGTGGTTCCAGTTAATGATGGTTCAATATCAAAACCCGCAATAATGTCTAAACCATAATCAGAGAATCCTTTAAATGAAAGAAAAGCGCTACCAAGATGACCAACACCCACTAAGATGGCTTGGTTAACTTTGTTAAATCCTAAATATTCTTTTAAATAAGCGATAAGAGCATTAACGTCTCTTAAACATCCAGGTTTAGAACTATTAGGGGCTACGACTTGAAGATCTTTTCTCACTTGTTCTTCTGAACAATTAAGGGCTTCCGCTAATTGTTTCGAAGAAACCTTCTCGATATTACTATTTCTTAAAGATAATAAAAAATTAAGGTATATAGGATATCTTTCTAGTTGTTTGACTGAAATTTTTGTATCTTTTTTCATAACTTCGGTATTTTTTTACCAATCTTTTTATATACCACTATGATGGTGATTTCAATAATTTTTTACCGATGTCATATCAAAGCGCAATAAATAACGCCTTTGACTTTTCATCAAAAGCGCTTTTCAAAATATTAAATATTTTGCTATTCAATCTTATTTGCGAGTTTAGCAAATTTTGGTGATTTGTTTGAAAGCTCCGCAAAGTCTTGTTCGGTTGGCATATCTTGTTGACCAGCGGCCATAAAGTTACGCATAACACCAACGAGAATGAATGGACGGACAAAAACACTGTGGAATGCTGACCATAACAAGAGAGCACAAATAGCAGCAACGAACAATCCTAAGATTGTTGGGTTTGTAACCCATTCTGGAACATCTGCTTCAGCACCACCACTTCTCACGACGACGTCCACAATTTCAGCGCCTAAACTAAGGAATACTTTTGGCATGAAATGGAAAATCAAAACAAAAATACCAAAGAGTGCACCACCCGCGACAAGGAGTGATAACGCACCCATACCAAAGATTCTGCCAATATTGCGGATTAATGTTTTGCCTTTCTTAAAGAAGATAACTGCACCTTCGCAGCCCGCTCTTGCGGAATTCATATCTTTTCTGAAGAAGATCCAGCCTAAGCAGCAATCACATAAGTAACCAAGTAAGATTTGTACGCCTGTATCGATAGCCGATGTAATGGCGTCACCGGTCTTACCGCCTAATGTTCTACCAACTTTATTGATAACTCTTGTTATTTGTCTAAAGATGGCTTTAATCATACCTGTGATAAAGAAGAAAGCGGTAATCTTACCAAATCTACCTTTAATTTCTTTAAAACCTTCTTTGAAGGTATGTTCTGGTAATTGATTCTCTGTTACACCTTTCGCAATCATCGCGATTTGAGCGGCTTTAATGCGATTGCCAATAAAGATATTAATGAGAATCGCTAAGACGATACCAACAACAGCACCAATAGCTAAGCCAATGAAACCGCGATCAGTGGAATCGTTAAAAATCAAATAGCCTGCACCTGAGCAACCGGCTAAAACAAAAAAGGCAATCAAATCCACCGCGAAATGTAAAAGCGAGAATGATAAAACCTTTTTATAAACTTGAAAGTTTGTCATATTTTATATCTCCGTTATTTAACTAAGTTAATTATTGCGCATAATTATCAAAATAAAAAGCCAATAAATATTGGCAACTTATTTACATAGTTTTGGCTTTTTTTATTATCTACTTTTTACGAATGGCTTTTCGCAATGTTTGCTTCAGTTTTGGAGCATCTACTTTTATGGCTCTGTAGACAAACTTTAAATCTACTGATCCATAATCGTGAACTAGCCTATTCCTAAAGCCTTTTATGTTCTTCCACTTGACCTCTTTATGTTCTTCTTTAAAAGAATCAGAGATCTTTTCTGCGTGTTCGGCTGCTTGAATCAGTCTGAATATTATTCCGTCAAATTCAGCAGGTTTATTCTTTAGGTCATCCATGCTCATTCCTTTGGAATATGAGCAAACAAGTTCAATTTCTTCAATCGTTTTTAAGATGTAATAATTATCATCTTTGATTGTTTCCATAGATTCTTATACCGTCCTTCAGAATTTCGTTTAGTAATTCTCGATTATTACCTAATTGATCAAGATTTAACAAATCGACTTTCTTGTGAAGGTTTTCTCGTAACTCCTCTGCTAGACCAAAAAAATCCATACCAGTAATGTCTGTTGCCACCAGTAAATCAACGTCACTGTCTTCTTTGGCCTTTCCTTTGGCGTAACTACCAAATAAATAGCAGTATTCAACGTTATAACGAGAAAGGGTATCTTCCACTATTTCTTTGATTTTAGCAATAGTTAAGACACCATGATTTTCATCAACAAAACCGTAATTGTTAAGAGTGGTCATTAGGTATTTATACTTGATTGTGCCAACTTTGGACGAATCATTTTCGTATGTCTTATAAGAGCGCAACGAAATACCTGCTAATGAAGCAGCTGCGTTTTGTGTGATGCTTTTCGAGAGTCTTATTTCTTTAAGTGTCATACCTATTGCTGGCTTTATTATAACATTTTTGCACTATTTGTGTAATAAAAAAGTGCAATTTTTGCACCTTTTATAATTCGATTAAGTGCAAATAGCACTAAATAAATGATGTTTCGTTCTTTTTAGAACGACCAAATAATAAAGGCACAGCCTCTTTAACTGATGTTTTGCCCGCAACAATACTAGCAACTGCATCAATGATTGGTAATTGCAAATCGTATTTCTTTTCTAGTTCGATTGCAGCGTCTAAGGAATTAAGACCTTCAATAACCATACCGACTTGTTCTTTTGTTTCTTCAATAGAATAACCTTGGCCTAATAAGTAGCCCGCTTTATGGTTTCTTGAATGCACGCTAGTCGCGGTAACAACGATATCACCGATACCAGTTAATCCTGAGAAGGTATTGATATTAGCGCCCATCGCTAAACCAATCTTAGTAATTTCTCTGAGACCCCTAGTGATTAAAGCGGCTTTTGCGTTGTCACCAAAACCTAAACCATCACTCATGCCCGCGGCTAAAGCGATGATGTTTTTAAGTGCGCCACATAATTCAACACCTAAGATATCTTGGTTTGTATAAACTCTTAAGCATTTAGAGGAATAGAAGATTTCTTGAATCTCTTCTGCATATTTAATTCTTTCACAAGCGGAAACGATTAAAGTTGGTAGACCAATCGCTACTTCTTCCGCGTGAGTTGGGCCACTTAATGCCACGACTGGGTTATGTTTTTCTTTTAAGACATCGTGAATAATCTCGCTAGTGGTCATTAAAGTGCCTTTCTCAATGCCTTTTGCGACAGTGACGATAATTTGCTTGTTTCCTAAGAAAGGACGCATTAAAGCGGCTGTTTCGCGCACATATGGGGATGGTACGGCCATTACGACGACATCTTTTCCTTCCACTGCTTCTTCAATAGAGCAAGTGAAAAGAATGTTACGGCTAATTTCCACACCAGGGAGATTCTTATGTTTATTTGTTTTAATAAGAGAATGAACTTCTTCTGCAATTCTTGACCATAAAGTTACTTCATGACCAATACTTGTTAATAAATTTGCTAACGCTGTACCCCAGGTACCAGCGCCTAATATACCAATACGTTTCATAATATAATTATCTTTACAGGCAATACCTTATCACAACCCGCTATTTAGAGAAATAGCAATATTACAAATTGTGGTAAAATATAAACGCAAAAATAAATAAAGGAGTGTTTCATAATGAAAAAACGTCTCATTTTTGGAGTGGCAGTTCTTGCCATGTTATTATCCGCCTGTGGTGGGAAAGAAAAATCCTCTAATACTAGTGTAGTTAAAACTTCCACCAGTAAGGAACCCGCTAAAAGTGTTAATAATCTCAGTATTTCTCTAGGCAATAGTGAGGGCAAAGCCTATATCACAGTGACAGGTACCCAAGTTAATTACACCGCTGAAACATTTAAATGGGCTTGGGGTCTAAAAGCGGATGATGGCACATTTGATGATGGAAAAGCCATCCCTTCTGCTTCTGATTTCACTACCGCTATATTTAATAGTGATAATCAATTCACTGTGAGATATTGTTTAACTGATATTGAATCATTACGCGCTGGTACTCTTTATCGTGTTTATGGTGGTACACCAGAAACATATAATGAGATCCCATTTGCCAGTAATATGTTCGATGCGAATGATGGAACAAGAAAGTATTATTTACGTCAAGATCAAGAAAACGCTTTAATATTCGATTCAATTCAACCTTTGACATACACTATCGCTACTATTGAAGAAATTGCTGAAACCGATTTACCAGCGGGTGTTACTCAAGCGGGTGCTTACTTAAAGATTGGTGGAGCCAATAGTAAAAACCTCACATTAGAAACATTGAACGCTTGGAATGAAGCGGGAAAAATCGCTGGTGATTTCCAAAGAGTTATTCCTTCTGATAGTTACTCACAACACATACACGAGGGCGCTGAACGCTTCTATACAATCGAAGGTAATAACGTCTATTTCTATCTCTACTGTGGCTTTATCGCGGAAGGTGAAGGCTGGATGGTCCACTTCGATTTAGTAAGCGGTAGCCTTAGCGCGGGTTTATATACATCAAATAAGTTCAATGGCTCTCCAGCATACACCATTGGTGGTGCCACATTTAAAATCTATAGCGATTCTGATAAGAGTGGCGAAGAAAACTACTGGGGTTGCTTAGGCGTCTATCGAGAAACCACTCAAGCATAATAAGTATTATTAAGTAAAAGAAAAGGTCGGGGCAAATTCCTCGACCTTTTTAGATTCTTTTAGTTAATTAGGCTTGTGGTTGATCAATGATAATCACGAAGTCTTTAATTAACATATTATAAGATTCTGTTCTCTTATAAGTAACTGTGTTAGCACCAGCATTGATTGCACAAGCACCAATCTTGGCATCACCTAATGGGGAATATGAACCAGTGTATTCGCCTGGGAGCATATCTTCATATGTGACATCTCTACTCCAAGAGTAATCAACGACTTGATCGTTAACTTTCAACTCAAAGTTACCATCAGTGCTGTTTTTGCCGGAGTAGTAGTTTCTGGCTTGGTTTTCATTGTTACCATCATGCCAATAGTCCATAACGCCTCTTTGATAGATTGTCGCGTTACCACCAATTGAGGAATTGAAGGTGTAAGTGATGCTATCACCATTGCTATTTAATTTCATGTAGTCTGGGTATGTGGTGTCACTCTTTAAAGAACCATCAATTGTGGATTTGCCTTCAGCTTGTTTAGCGGCAATTTCAATCTTCTTTGCGCCACAGAGTGTGCAGGTGAAGATGTTGTAGGCTGCTTCGTTATAAGCGCCTGCGACTGGAGTAGCTTCGCCCCATGTGTGGTCGGCTTTGATTTCTTCAGTCTTTGTTTTTTGGCAACGTTTGCATGTAAATGTCATAACGCCTGGAACAGCACATGTAGCAGCTTGGGTGACAACACCATTATCCCAATCGTGACCTAACGCAGCGATATCTTGGGTTTGTTTTTCACCACAGGCACATGAATGTTCTTTTGTACCTTTTTCTTCACATGTGGCAGCTTTTGTTTCTGTCCAATCGCCCCAACTATGTGTATGCTTTGTTGATTTATTAGCGTTGCCATTGCCGCCACCACAGGCTGTAAGGGTTAAAGAAGCAAACAACACTAATGTTGCAAAAAAATTCTTTTTCATAAAAAATCCTTTCTATGTGTTTTAATTGCTATTTTTTTGAATGCTAAATAATTATATCGTAGATATTAAATTAAAAGCAAATATAATACTTTGTTTTGTTATAATGTAACAAAAAAGCCCTCCAAATTGAAGGGCTTATGTCTAGATATAGATTATTAATCGACCCAGGTGACTAAGACGACTGGAGCGTTGTCTCCACGACGGTTTTCAAGCTTATATTGCTTGGTGTAACCACCGTTACGATCTTTCATCTTAGGACCGAGTTCGTTAAATAACTTGTCTAAAGCGTTGGTGCCGGCTTTTTCATCGGCCACAACGTTACGGACGAATCTCGCCGCTTGACGTTTCGCATTCATGACATCTTCCTTTTTGGTTAAGGTCACTAAGCGGTCAGCTTCTTTGATGACGTCCTTAGCTGTCGCAGCAGTCACTTTGACTTGACCGTGAACGATTAAGTCTGTGACGACATTACGGAGCATATTTTCGTATTTGCTCTTGGTATAAGCGGCTTTGAATCTAACACCGGTTTTACCGTGAACATTTCTTCTACCTTGTGCTGGCATGTTCTAGGCCTCCTTATTCAAAATCTTTGAATGATAAGCCATAAGCCGCAAGTTTCTCTTTAATTTCTTTAAGAGACTTTTTACCAAGGTTTTTGACTTTCATCATTTCTTCTTCGGTTTTTTCTGTGAGTTCTAAGACAGTGGCAACGCCAGCTCTCTTTAAGCAGTTATAAGAACGAACAGAGAGATCGAGTTCTTCGATTGGGAAGTTTTCGTATTTGTTTTCTTCGACTGGAGCGACATCCTTTTCGATATTAATATCACGTGTGATTTCCGCAACG
>JAGCDH010000007.1 GCA_017651165.1 Bacilli bacterium | reverse complement strand
TGTTTTTAATAATTAAAAGGGGTGACAAAAATTGTAGATTATTGCTATTACGTTTACTCATATTTGTTTTAACTATAACTTATCAAGAACAAAAATAAAAGAGACTTTGATTTCCCAAAGTCTCAATTAAATTATTTGTTTTACTTATTTCTTTTTATCTAAAGCTTCCGCAATACGTTTTAAGTAATCGAGTTCAGTTGGAGCTGGTTTGCCAGGTTCTTCTGGAACTGGTCTTTCTTCTGGGTGTTTTTCGTAGTAAGCTTCTCTGGCTTTTTCTTTGAGTTCTTCTCTCTTTCTTGCCATTGAATTACTTACTTTAACGATAATGAATAAGACGATCGCAATGATGATGAATGAGATAATAGCATTCACTAAAGCACCCCAGTTAAGAACAGGAGCGGTAGCAAGAACATAATTACCACCATATCTCGTATAGAGCGAACCGCCCATAGCTGGACTATCTTTAAACACAGCCAAATAATCATTAGCACTCATCACCATTTTGGCGTCAGCGAATTGAGCTTGAACAGCTGTTAATGATTTTTGTGCTGCGGATGTTGGAATAACACTAATCCATCCAGCAAGACCGCCAGGGAGAGCAGCTGTGCACAAACTTAATAAAATATTAACAACTGCAGTAACAATGGCACTGAAGGCACCGCCAATAACTACGCCAACGGCGAGCATGAAGGCATTACCACGATTAATAAATTCCTTAAATTCAGCCCAAAGGCCTTTGCCTTTTTTCTTTTTTTCTTTAGCCATATTATGAAATTCCTTTCAAGATAGTTTTATCGTAATCCTTTTATTTCAAAAAATCAATTTTTCTGAAACAAAAGAAAAATTACCCCTTTATGGTAGAATATAATCAGTTATAGGAGTCTAATTATGGGTAAATTAGTATATTTAGGTCATGCTTCATTCTTAATGAAAGGTAAAGATTATTCTTTAGTGGTGGATCCTTATCAAGATGGTAGCGTTCCGAACCTTGAGTTCCCTAGAATTGAAGAAGTAGATGCTGTGTTCTGCTCGCATGAACATTATGACCATAACGCTCGTAACCTAGTAAGAATCAAAAATAACCCTGCACATATAAATCCAGTCTCCATTAAAGTGCCACATGATAAGGAAGGTGGTGCTAAGCGCGGAATGAATAATATTAACGTATTTGATATAGATGGTTATAAAATTGTTCATTTAGGCGATACAGGATGCTTGTTAGATAGCAAAACACTGGCACCGTGTATTAATTGTGATTTATTATTAGCACCAATCAACGGTTTCTTTACCATTGGTCCAGATGAACTCAAGTCATTATGCGAAATCATTAAGCCAAGAATAGTGGTGCCAATGCATTATTTCATGGAAAAATACCAAAGTGGCTATCCAGATGGTAACATGATTGAAAGATTTAAAAAAATATTCTCCGATTATCAATTTATTGATAATGAAGAACTAGATTTAGATAAATATAAAGATTATAAAGGCGCTTTAATTTTCAGCGCGTACTTAAATTAAGCGTAATAATCTAAGAATGCCTTTAATAGTGGAGTGTGGTATTTAGCCGCATTAGATTGTGACCAATATGGTTTGCCACTTTGATTATGCAAAACACTAGTGTTTTGTAATTCCATTCCTTTTAGACATGTTGTAAAATTAACATCTTTCAAATAGTGGAGATTTTGTAAGCGTTCTTCTGAATAATAAGAATCAGAAATGAAATATGATTCGTCTTCTCTTTGTTCGACAGTCTCATTAAAGAATACGGACGCATCTTTAAGAATTCCATTCTCATAATACTGTGTGGTTGGAACAACGCCTTTTTGATAACCATATGTTTCGTTACCAGTAGTGCTTAATCCATAGCGGTCTTTGACACCTTGATAAATCTTCTTTTCTTCTTCGCTTGCGGTCTCCGCGTTACTTAAATCATAGAGATCTTGCATATCAAATAACCACAAGTTTGCCTTGATGTTTTTACTATTAATGTAGGGTATAATCACATTTGGGATAACATAGTTGCAATCACCGCATTTTTTTCTGACAAAAGAGATGATTGTTTTAGATGAATTAGCGAGATTTTCCTTAAGATAATTATCATCAACATAGTAGGCTTTTGGTTTATTAACCACCTTATGAACCCTTCTGTGCATTGATTCACATGTCGTATCGGTAAAAATACCTTTATCTTTGTTTCTATTCTCTATGAATTTAGCAAGTTGGGTATTACCACTAAAGATGTAGAGAGAAGGTGAACTCTCATTAATCTTTTCAATCTTTAAATGTGCTGTAGTACCATCCTGTCCTTGCGCGTCGTACACGTATACGCGTTCATTGTATTTATTCATATAAGATGTGATGATGTTTTGGAATGTGATCCAACAGTCACAGGTTTCACTATAACCACCTTGATAAACCGCTAAGAGGAATGTTTCGTTGCTATCAGCTTTATCGATCAACTGTGAATCGCTTAATACTTCTAACGACTGAAGTGTCTGATTGACATAAGTTCCAAACGTTAAAGACTCTTTGCTAGATGAACAACTAGTCAAAGAGGAAAAAGCAAATGGAACGAGTAATAAAACAAGACATTTCTTCTTCATAGTAGCTTTATTATAAAACAATTATTCACGCGTATAAAATGCCTTTAAAAAATGACGCAAAAAAAGAGTCAAAAAATCGTTCAAAAAATCGCGTGTTTTTTTGATTGAAAAAATGAAAGCAAAAATCGCTTAAAAAAAAGAGCGAAAAAAATAGCGAGTTTTTCAAAAACAAAAATTAACAAATAGTTAGATACAATCAAAGAAAATATCAAAAATACATTTTTCAAAAAGCCCCCCAGAAAAAAATAATGAAAAAAATGTTTGTTTTTTTAATCAATTTTATATATATTTTTTGCGTGATTTTTTCACGAGGAAAATTTGACAAAGAAAGGTGGGGGAAATATGAGTAAAGAAAATTGCATTATCTCTTTACAAGGTGTGAACAAAGTTTTTGATGGCACAACAGTCGTTGATAATTTCAATCTCGACATCACCAAAGGCGAGTTCGTTACCTTCTTAGGACCTTCTGGTTGTGGTAAAACTACAACTCTCCGTATGATTGCCGGTTTTGAAACTCCGACAAGCGGTAAAATTTTATTAAATGGTGAGGATATTACAAAGATTCCTCCACATAAAAGACCAATCAATACTGTCTTCCAACGTTATGCTTTATTCCCACATTTAGATGTTTATGATAACGTGGCGTTCGGTTTAAAGTTAAAAAAGATTCCTTGCGAAAAGAAGGGTAAACCAGCCTTCCGTCATTTAACCGCAAAAGAAATCGATGAAAAAGTTGCGCACGCTCTTGAAATCGTTGACTTAGACGAATTTGAAGATCGTGATATTTCCACATTATCTGGTGGTCAACAACAAAGAGTCGCGATTGCGCGTGCTATCGTTAACGAACCAGAAATACTTCTTCTTGATGAACCTTTAGGCGCTCTCGACTTAAAGATGAGAAAAGATATGCAAATCGAGTTAAAAGAAATGCATAAAAAATTAGGAATTACATTTATTTACGTTACGCACGACCAAGAAGAAGCTTTGACTATGTCAGATACTATCGTCGTTATGAAATCAGGCGAAATCCAACAAGTTGGTACACCAATCGATATTTATAACGAACCAGTAAATGCATTCGTTGCTGACTTTATTGGAGAATCCAATATTTATAACGCCACAATGGCGGGCAAACTCAAAGTCAGATTCTTAAACCATGTCTTTGATTGTATTGATGATTTCCCAGTTAATGAAAAAGTCGATGTTGTCGTTCGTCCAGAAGACGTCATCTTAACTGTCGTCAAAGAACCAAGTAAAGACAAAGTTACTGGTAAGATTGTCACCAAAGTTTTCAAAGGTGTTCACTATGAATATTTAGTCCAAGTCGGCAAAGCCGAAGTGGAATGCAGAGACACCAAAGATAGAAACGTTGGTGATCTCGTCACAGTGGAAGTTGAACCAGAAAATATCCAAATTATGAAAAAGGATGTCACCAACAACATCTACACCGAAGCTTGGATTAATAACAAGAACCAAGTTGTCATCGGTGAAGATCCATTTGATTGTGATGTTACTAAGTTATTAAAGGATTCCACATTAAGCGAAGATGGTTACTTAATTGGACCTGATGGCAAGAAATACGATTTAAACGATGCTGATGTCATCGCTGAAATCGGTTTAGATAAGATTGAAATGATTGATGGCTTTGATAACGGCGATACCAACGGCGAAATCGTCAGCGTTGTCTATAAAGGCGACCACTATCAAGTCATGGTGAGAACAGATGATGAAGAAGATTTCATTTTAGACACCCCGTATACCTGGAATGAAGGCGATCAAGTGTCTATCAAAGTTCTTCCACAAGATATCAAACTCATGTTGAAAGGCGATATTGCGAAATATGAAGTCGAATAAAGGTTCTCGTTTCCAACTTTTCAAACGTAAGAATCTTTGCATTCCTTATGGAATCTTTTTGGTGCTCTTCATTATCGTCCCAATTTTAATTATCGTTTTCTATGCGTTTACTGATGATAATGGAGTGCTTAGTTTTTCTGCTCTTACTGGGTTCTTCACAAACCCTTCAAAACTAAATGTTCTTATCACTTCTGTGTTTATTGCTCTGCAAACAACACTTCTCTGCTTATTAATCGGTTATCCATTAGCCTATTTCTTAGCGGACAAGAAAGTGAACAAAAATGCCGTATTTATTACATTATTTATCGCTCCGATGTGGATCAACTTCGTTTTAAGAACTGGTGCCACTCGTGACTTATTAACTTGGATGGGCATCAATGGTGGTAATGCTCCATACTTTGCAACCTTAATTGGTATGGTTCAAAACTATTTACCATTCGTGATTCTTCCTTTGTATACCACAATGCTCAAACTCGATAAGAGCCAATTAGAAGCCGCTGCAGACTTAGGTGCCAACCCAGTCCAAGTCTTCTTCAAGAGTGTGGTTCCTCAATCAATTCCTGGTATCGTTTCTGCTTGTACGATGACATTTATGCCAACGATGAGTAGCTATGTTATCAGTGATACACTTTCCGAAGGAAAGATTACCTTATTTGGTAACTATATCTATTTAGACTTCGCTAACAACCTATGGCATGATGGTTCATTCATGGCCCTCATCATGTTAGTGATTATTGGTATTTCGATGTTTGTCACCCGTAATAGTGGCAAAGAAGAAAAGGAAGGAGGCGCAGCATGGTAAAGAAAATTTTCGGTCAATGTTATATTTGGCTCATCCTTATCTTAATGTATCTTCCAATCCTTGTTTTGATTGCCTTCTCTTTTACAAAGAGTGTCAACGTTGGTGTGTGGAAAGGCTTCTCTTTTGATCTTTATAGTGATTTATTCCGTAGTAAAGAAATCTTAACTGCTTTAGCCAACACACTTATCATCGCTATCACAAGTGCTCTTGTTGCTACCATCCTTGGTACATTAGGCGCAATCGGTGCCTTCTATTCTTCTAAGAAATTCAGAAGAGCCTATGAATTTGTTAATCAAATTCCAGTGGTTAATGCCGAAATCGTTATGGCTTTATCTTTAGCCATCATGTTCGCGGCTTTACCAAGCTTAATCTTCCATACCGATTTACGTTCCTATTGGACACTTTTAATCGGTCACGTCGTTTTAGGTGCGCCATTTGTGTACATTAACGTCAAACCAAAACTTCAACAAATGGATCCATCATTATATGAAGCCGCAATTGACTTAGGTGCTAAACCACGTCAAGCATTATGGAAAGTCACCTTACCAGAAATTCTTCCAGGTGTCTTCTCTGGCTTCTTACTTGCGATTACATTATCTCTCGATGACTTTGTCATCTCTCAATTCACAACTGGTCCAGGCTTATTAAGCGCTGGTGATCCAAAGATTGTGACTTTATCAATCTTAATTCAAGACAAGATTAAGAAAGGTCCAATTCCACCTGCTATGAGAGCGTTAACTACTGTTATCTTCTTATTGGTGGTCCTTGGTGTTGTCGGCATTACTGTATTCCGTCATTACAAATCCAAGAAAGCCGCTCTTGCTAGCAAGGCTAATAGAAAAAGAAGGAGGGCTTATTAATTATGGCAAATTTCATTACTTCTGCTTTAATGTTCGCCACACTAGTGGTGCCTTCCGCAGTTAAAGAAGCAAAATTCTTTGCCCCAACTAGAGCCGCTGACATCGGTAGTGGTTCTCAAACCCTTCGTTTGCTAAACGTTGAAGACTATATTTACGAAAAAGATCCTGAAGATGAAGGTGCAGCGAAAAACCTCGTCCATCAATTTGAGGATTATGCTCGTGACTTAGGCTACACAAATGTCAAAGTTAGCTATGCTACTACAGATACACCAGAATCGATGTTTAACGAATTAAAGATTTCTGCTGATAACTTTGATTTAATCTGTCCTTCCGATTACATGATTCAAAAGCTCATTGTTAACAATATGCTTGAACCAATGAATATCGATGCAGAACATATGCCAAACTATTTCCAAAATGCCTCAAGCATTAAAGATCGACTTGACGCCATCAGTGCGGTCAACGCTACCACTAAACAAGAATGCTTTTTAAAAGACTATGCTGTTGGTTATATGTGGGGCACATTAGGCATTTTATTCGATCCAACTTACGGGGGACGTGATGCTGAAAAGACCATTGAAGATATGCAAAAATGGGACGTTTTATGGGACCCAGATTATAAAGGCATTTCTTCCATCAAAGACTCTGTTAGAGATACCTACGCTATTGGACTATTGCATGCCTATGATAAAGAATTTACCGCTTTAATTGATTCTTATAACAAAGGTGAAATCACCGCTGAAAAATATAACGAAGAGTTTTCTGAATTATTTAATAGCTGTGATGATGCTACCTTAGAAAAAGTTCGTAAATCATTATCCAAATTAAAAGGTAATGTCTTCGGCATGGAAGTCGATAGTGGTAAACAAGATATCGTTACCGGCAAAATTGGCATTAACTTCGCTTGGAGCGGTGATGCCGTTTATTCCATGGAACAAGCGGAAACAGAAAAAGAATTAGAACTCTATTATAGTATTCCAAATACTGGTTCTAACTTATGGATGGATGCTTGGTGCATGCCAAAATCATCACAACGTAGCGAAGCCCAAAAAGAACTCGCTGAGTTATTCTTAGACTTCCTTTCCATTCCAGAAATTACCGCTCAAAACATGGATTATACCGGTTACACACCGTTTACTGGTGGTAATGAAATTCTCGATTTAACTCGTGAATGGTATGACATCCGTTATGATGAAGAAACTGAAACATTTGACGATGCTATTCCAACCACAGATGAAATCGCTGAAAAAGGTTTACAAAAAGTTGATCTTTCCTACTTCTTCGCTGGAACAATCACTGATGAAAATGGCGTTTTATTAACCGGTGAAGATGAAAAAGCTGCCTGTACTTTCTATACAGATTGCTATTTATCAAATGCTACAACAGATGCTGAAGGCAATATCACCGGTGGTAACCGTGCTGTTGGTAGAGCATTCTTCTGCCAATTCCCAGACGAAAACACCTTAGCAAGATGTGCTGTTATGCGTGACTTCGGTACACAAAACGAAGCGGTCTTAAAGATGTGGGAAAAATTCAAGACTGATACCCTCCCAGTTTGGGCTATCGTCTTATTCGTCGTCGAAATCTCTCTCTTCGTTGCTTTTGGCCTTTACCATTTCGTTGGTAAGAGAGTGAAATATAAACTTCGTAAGAAAAGAAAAGAAGAAGCAAACAAAAAATAATTTTTGTGCTTGATAGTGGAGTGATTGCAGTGCTATAATACACCACGCTGCAAGAATGGTTCCTTAGCCAAGTTGGTAAGGCAATTGACTGCAACTCAATGATCATCGGTCCGAATCCGGTAGGAACCTCCATTACTTGCACTAAAGTGCGCCTGTAGCTCAACTGGATAGAGTGTCTGGCTACGAACCAGGAGGTTACGAGTTCGATTCTTGTCAGGCGCGCCATTATCGGGACGTAGCGTAGCTTGGTATCGCGTCAGTTTTGGGAACTGAAGGCCGCAGGTTCAAATCCTGTCGTCCCGACCAGCTCATTAATTACAGCGTTATAAAAGACGCTGTTTTTATTTATAAAAAAAGCCATAAGCAACTGCCTATGGCTCTCATGAATCATTTAGTGATTGATTATTATTCTTCTTTGAAAGAATTGAAAAGCATAAAGGCAAATAAGCCAAAGATAATGCCTAAGACAATATCGATTTCCCCTAATACAATAAAGCGACCCGCCATATTCATGGAGATTGGGAAGATTGGGTATAAGATATTGACTAATAACGCTAAAACGAAGATAGCGCCAAATAATTGGGCTAAGCGTTTTAAGACTGGAACTTTGACAAATGATGCCACGACAAATAAACCAGAGAAGATAAGAGAAGCGTTCATGCTAAGAATAACAATTATCCAACCCGTGACACCAAAATCAATGCCGGTTGTACACGCAAAGATAAAACCAAAGAAGATGAAGAATGGGAATAACGCGATAGAAATCACGTCAAAGATCTTTCTCACATTACTTGGTAACTTATCACCTAAGACCACACCAACGATACCAATACCGATAAAATAGATTGCAAAAATTAATGCAAAGATACCGAGCACTAATGTGGTGCCTTGGGCTTGTAAATAGTTCAAGTAATAAAAGAGCAATAATGCGCCAAAGATCACGGCGGCAAATGGTTTAATTAAATCACCGATTTTTTTCATATAGAATCCTCGCTTAATAAAGTAATCATAGCAAGAAAGGTCATGAAACGTTATCATTTATTGCTAAATCGCAACATGGTCTATTAGCAATAATTAATATTATTATCTTGTTTTTAGCCCTTATTCACGTAGAATAGAGGTAAAGAAAGAGGTTTTATTATGAAAAAATGTTATTTTCTACTTTCTGCTGTCTTTGCACTAAGTATAACTGCATGTAATGGTGGTAGTCCTAAAAATAGTTCTAGCGAACCTAACTTTACCCCATACAAAGATCCAACAATGGATGTGGCCTTTGCGAAAATAGATGATACCTGCATGGTTCCTTCTTATGTCAAGGATTACATTGACGCAATGCACGAACAAGAAGATCTTATTCAGTATCCAAACCGTGTTGATAGATTATTCTGCAATATGACTTGGGATGAAGCGGCTTCACAAAGTGATAAGGGTGATGGTGTGACATATGACGATGATCATTCCGGTGGTGTTGACGTCTGTCAAATGTTAAGACAAGGCAGCAGCATGCCTTATAAGAACATTCCAATTGAAATCAAATGGGATAAAGGTGATGAAGACTATACTGGTGCCGAAGTGGCATTCTGGTCAAAAGCTGATAAGAGCGACTTACGTACTGTGCCAGTTGAATCTGATGGCGCGTCTGCCAAACTTCCAAACTTATTCCGTGGTACAAAGTACTATTACCAATTAACCAAAGGTGATGAAGCATCTCAAATGAAAAACTTCGTGACCGAAGATTATTCCAGAATCATTTCTATGGGTAGCGTTGGTAACATCCGTGATATGGGTGGTTATCGCTCTTCCTATGGTGGCACAATCAACCAAGGTTTAATCTTCCGTGGTGGTGAAATTAATCCAGCAGCCTTTACCGCTGATGGTTCAAACCACAGCAAGAACTTTGACGCCACTGAAGGTAGTGCTGATCAAAAAGTTCAAAAAGAAGTATTAAAAATCGGTTTAGAGCTTGACTTAAGAACAAAATCTGGTTCTGCAACTAAAGTCGATTCTGGTTTAGCTTATGATGGCGATTGGATCTGGGAAAACACCTATCCAAATAGAGACAAGAATACAAATGATGAAGGCAAAGCGCAATATGTCAGATCTGCTATTAACGCTTATGATTCATTCATTACTGACCAAAATAGAAAAGGCGAAAGCGACAACTCTGGTAGAGATTTAGTCGGTGAAATCTTCAACTATTTTGCTAAAGCCGATCAACAACACGTTTATTTCCACTGCTGGGGCGGTGCGGATAGAACCGGTGTTACAGGTTTCTTATTACTCGGTATTTTAGGTGCGACATACACCGATGCAATTATCGACTTTGAATTAACAACCTTATGCAACAACAAGAGATGCCATATGCACAATTCTAACAATGCGCATTTCCCAAAATTCTTAAAACTCTTCACAAGTGAATATACATTCACAAGAGATGGTCAAGATTACACATACACATTTGATGCCGATGAAACATTCAATACCAACGCCACCAACTTATTACTAGCGATGGGCGTTGAATTAGAAACAATCGAACAAATTCGTACCATTATGCTTCCTGATTACGAAGCTGGCGTTTCTCAAGAAACAGAACTTGAAAACAAAGGTTGGCATTAATAGCTATTAAAAAAATCAATTAAGGTGGCGTTAATCGTCACCTTTTTTGTTACAATAAAAACAAGAGGAATTCACATATGAAATATTTCGTTTATTTTTCCGCTAGCGGGAATGGTGATTTCATCGCCAAAGAAATGGCAGAAAAAGGCTATCAACCCCTCAAAGTGGAAATGGTCAAACCATTTGGCAAAGTCGGTTTCTTTAAAATTCTTAAATATGGTTTCCAAGCCACAAGAAAAAAGAAAGCTAAAATTAAAGAGCTTAATATAGAACTAAAAGAAGATGACATCGTGGTCATTGGTTCACCAATTTGGAATGATAGACTTTCCACCCCAATCAATGCTGTCTTAGATCAATTTGCGTTTAATAAAGAAACAACTGGTTTCATCCTTTATCCAGCAGGAGAAGGTACAAAGAAATCGTTTAAACAAATTGAAAAACTCGGTTATCAAAAACAACCAGTCATCCTGGCTCATCCTTTGAAAAAGCCAGAAAGAGTGAAAGAATTATTAAGCACTTTTTAGCGTTTTTTCTTTAACAAAGAACAAAAGTGTTATAAAGTGTATTTGCAATAAAGAGGTCTAATTATGAAATTATCTAAAGTATGTGTTTTGTGTGCGACTTTAACCGGTCTTGCCTTAACTTCTTGCTCGGCCAACAATAATCCAGGCAAACGCAAAAAAGACGCTAAAGAAGTTGAAGTCTTTGTTTTGTCCGGTCAATCTAATATGGAAGGTTCTACTTATTGGACACACCCAACAAGTAATACACCTTTATTAGAGAATTATTTCGATGAAAATGATATGGATTTCTCAACGGTGAGAGATGGTATCGATAACGTTCTCACTTCTTACTATGGTTTTTATCATCCAAGCGGATGGACTAACGCTCATACCGCCAGTGAAGATAAAAGCTCTCCGGAAGCGAGATTAACTCCAAACTTCCAACCAACTAAAGTTGGCATGGGCGTCGGTGATAAAGGTGATAATCCAAACCCATTCTTTGGCCCAGAATTAGGCCTAGCTTATACCATTTCTGAATATGTTGGCTCAGGCAATCCTGTCTATTTGATTAAATGTGCTTTCTCTGGCTCAGGTTTCACAAACGGCAACTATGCTAACGGAGATCCAGACTGGGATAGCAGAGAAGATGACCCAAGACAATCATTATTCTATTTATTAAAGACCTATACTCATAACTGTTTAGAAGTGATTAAAGATGCTGGTTATGCACCCCTCATTAGAGGCTTTGTCTGGCACCAAGGTGAATCTGGTGGTGGCAAGCCAGACTATGAAACAAGCATGAGAAAACTTCTCGCTGATTTCAAAACAGAATTTGAAGACTATGCTTTGTATAAAGATACAGATAACATCGCGTTCTTAGACTGCACCATCTATGATGGTAAAGGCACAAGCTCTTTGAGCTATGGTACAGACACTAATAACGCTAAAATGAAAATTGCCAATGAATCAGAAGATGACTTAAACTTCTGCATTAATGCCAACCACGAAGAAGGTGGCTTAGGTCTTGAAATTGGTGACGACGCAAAAGGTGGCTATAATACATATCACTATAACACAGCGGATGCCTTTAAATTAGGTCAAGCATATGGCCAATTGATTTTAGACAACGATTTACTCGATTAATTAAGTCTTTTCAAAGGAACCCTTCTTTGCTAGAGAGAGGGGTTCTTTTTTTCTTGCTTAATAAGCAAATACTTATATAATAATGACGAGCATAGGCTCAGCGAAGTTCGGCCTCTAAATCCTTCGCTTAATAAAATAAAACCAAGGAGAACAACATGAGTATTATTAAAAGAGCTCGTCGTAGCTTTGCAAGATGGCTACATGATGAATTCGAGCTAACCAAGATTTTGTTGCGATCCATTCCTGCTCCAGTGGTCGCTCTTTTTGTTATATCGGTTATTGCGATGAACATCTTAGCTAACAAGACGTTAGTGCAAACCAAATATCTCGCCCTTGACGGTGGTATCCTCATTTCCTGGCTATCATTCTTATCGATGGATATCGTGGTCAAACACTTTGGCCCAAAAGCCTCTAATAGGATGTCGGTCTTTGCGATGCTAGTAAACTTGTTGGTTTGCTTAATTTTCTTTGTTGCTAGTATCATTCCAAGCAAAGCCGATGATTATACCGCTTTTAACACAATAATTGGGGGCACGTGGTTCATCCTTTTGAGTAGTACCATTGCTTTTATGAGTTCCGCGTTAATCAATAATTTCCTTAATTACACAGTGGGCAAACTATTTAAAAAGAACCCTGATGGCAAATTAGCATTCTTTACTAGAAGTTACGTTTCAACAGTCATTGCTCAATTTGCAGATAACTTAATCTTCTCAATATTAACATTTATGGTTTTTGCGCCTATCTTCTGGGATGGCTTCTCTTGGACATTTATCCAATGTGTGACTTGTTCATTATTAGGTGCTTTATTAGAATTAGTAATGGAAGTGGTGTTTTCCCCAATTGGTTACTTGGTAGTGAGAAACTGGCAAAAGAACCAAGTTGGCGAACAATACTTTGCATATTTAAGGAGAGTGGATTAATGAGAGTTTTAGTGACTGGTTCCTCTAAAGGAATTGGTAAAGCCATTTCTGAAAGATTCTTAAAAGAAGGCCACGAAGTCATTGGCTTTGATCTTTTACCTGCCTCTATTAATCATCCTTTATATAAACACTATGTCTTAGACATTAGTAAAAAGAAAAATCTTCCTTCACTAGAAGGAATTGAAATCATTATCAATAACGCTGGTAAGCAAAACGATAATGACATCACTAATAATTTAGTGGGTTCTATGAACGTCACTGAAAAATATGCTTTCCAACCATCTATTAAGGCAGTTTTGTTTAATGCTTCTGCTTCCGCTCATAGTGGGTTTGAATTCCCAGAATATGTCGCTAGCAAAGCGGGCTTAATTGGTTATATGAAAAATGTCGCAGTTAGATTAGCCGAATATGGTGCGACTGCGAATTCCATCTCTTTAGGCGGAGTCTTAACAGATTCCAATGCTCCTGTTTTAGAAAATGAGGAATGTTGGAATGAAATTATGGATGCCACTCCATTAAAGAAATGGGCGACATTAGAAGAAGTGTGTGACTGGATTTATTTCTTAACAATAGTTAATAAATCAGCATCTGGACAAGATGTTTTAATTGATAACGGCGAGTACAATTTAAACTCCACCTTTGTATGGCCTAAGCGGTGACTATTTTTGTATAATAGTTACTGCGCTTGTAGCTCAGTCTGGAAAGAGTACAACCCTCCGAAGGTTGTGGTCACGCGTTCGAATCGCGTCAAGCGCACCAAAATGATTAAAAAAGTCTGACAAATTGTCAGGCTTTTGTTATTTCGGCGTTTTGTGGTAAATTAACCACCGTTTTACCATAGTCTGTGACTTCTATGACAACCAAATATTCTTTATCTGGTGCGGAATTAGATTTATATTTCCATGAAGCAGATGTAATCTTTCCGTCTTGGAATTGAACTTTGGTTTCACGATAGTGGTAGGAGCCATTCATCACTTTGTCTTCTGGTATTTGTTGATAATAGTTGGTATTTTCGTAGAAGCCCACTTCTTCGTAACTTACTATCCATCCGACATCAGGCAAATAAACATCATCTGGCATTGACTCATTGACAATAGTGGAGATTTTCCAATTGCCATCGTCTTCATAATAGTAATCAAATGACCAAGTTCTTTCCTCAGCATTATATGTTCCTTCTTTATATGAAACATAGAAGTCACCATATTCTTCACCATGAGTAGCAAAGATCTTGCCATTATCAAATTTAGTGACATATTGAACGGTAATATCGTTAAGTGTCTCTTTATATGTCACTGTGAAATTTAAAGACATCATATTTGGGATATATGCACTTGTATAACAAAGTTGGTCATATTGTTCTTTTGTAACTGTATATACTGGTTTTTTGCTTTGGGCTTTGTTACAACCAGTTACTAAGAACGCGCTAACTAGAAAAGCGGAAATAAGAATCTTTTTCATAAGTGGTACCTCTAAAAATATATGTATATTGTATAGCATGTTCCAAAGACAAAAAAGAGCCTAGTAATTAAAAAACTTTAATTATTTAAGCCCACTAGTATATAATAATCACGCTTGCCCGAGTGGTGAAACTGGTAGACGCACTGGACTCAAAATCCAGCGGTAGCGATACCGTGCCGGTTCGATTCCGGCCTCGGGCACCATAAAAACACAGTTTTAGCGGGAGTAGTGAAGTTAGTATCTCGTCAACACGGTGTATAACCCGGGACTAACCAGTTTATGAACAAGACGCTCAGACTTTTTGGAGGACAATTTTATGTTTGAAACAAAAAGTGCTAAGGAAGTCTTAAAAGAACTAGATAGTAATGTTGAACAAGGCTTAACTAGCGAAGAAGCTGGTAAAAGGCTATTAAAATATGGCCCTAATAAATTACCAGAAAAGAAAAAGACCCCGCTTTTTTTAGTGTTCTTGAGTCAGTTTAATGACCCAATGATTTTCATCCTTCTAGCGGCCGCAGTATTAAGCGTCGCGATTTCGATTTATCAATTACTTTCTCCATCAGTGACTGAAAAACCAACCACGATGGAGATCATTAGTGATCCGGCGATTATCTTAGCGGTTGTCATTCTTAACGCAGTCATTGGCACGGTGCAAGAGAATAACGCTGAAAAGTCATTAGAGGCCTTAAAACAAATGTCATCTCTAACCTGTATGGTCCGAAGAGATGGGCAATTACTTGAACTAAAAGCGGAAGAATTAGTGCCTGGTGATATCGTCATCTTAGAAGAAGGAAGAACCGTTCCTGCGGATTTAAGATTAATCACTTCTATCAATTTAAAAACCGATGAATCTTCTTTGACTGGTGAATCTTTACCAGTGGAAAAAGACGCCGATATCGTTTTCAGCGATAAAGTCGGTATTGGTGATACAGTCAATATTGCTTATATGTCCACACCAATCGTCTATGGACGTGGTGAAGGTATTGTTATTAAAACCGGTAAAGATACCGAAACAGGCAAGATTGCTAATATGCTTTCTGAAGCTGATAATGAACAAACACCATTACAAAAGAAACTCGCAGAGTTATCCAAGTTCCTTGGTATCTTAACTATAGTTATTGTCTTATTAATCTTTGGCATTCAAATGCTTAATGCCTTTGCTATTAAACATATTGGTAAAGACTTAATTGCTAGCACAATTGCTGATGACTTTATGCTCGCTATTTCATTAGCGGTCGCCGCTGTACCAGAAGGCTTACCAGCGGTTGTCACCATTGTTTTAGCGTTAGGTGTGCAAAGAATGGTTAAGGCCAATACCATTGTGAGAAAACTACCATCCGTTGAAACATTAGGCGCTGTCAGTGTGGTGTGCTCTGATAAGACAGGAACATTAACACAAAATAAGATGACCGTCTTAAAAGCTTTTATCAACAATACTTTCTACGATAAAGATAACTTAAATAACGAAGTCTTATATCCATTATCCAAAGGTTTATCATTATGTTCTAATGCTGAAACCGATAATGGTGTCTTTGGTGATCCAACCGAAATCGCTTTAGTGGAATTCGCTAACACTCATAATCAAAGAAAAGGTGATTTAGAAAAAGAAGCACCCCGTGTCGATGAATATCCATTTGATTCCGTGAGAAAAATGATGTCCACACGTCATGAATATAACGGTAAATCCATCATGTACACAAAAGGCGCGATTGATAGTGTCCTTAAAGTGGCCACTAAGATTGAAATCAACGGCAAAGTGAGAGCTTTAACCGAACAAGATAAGAAAGATTTAATGAACGCTAGTGATGCAATGGCAAAAGATGCTCTTCGTGTTTTAGCGTTAGCGTATAAAGAAAGCAAAACGCTCGAAGAAAGCGATTTAGTCTTCCTTGGCCTTGTGGGTATGATTGATCCACCGCGTCCAGAATGTAAGAATGCTGTTAGTATCTTCAAGAATGCTGGTATTACCACAATTATGATTACTGGTGACCACAAAACAACCGCTTTAGCTATTGCTAAGGAATTAGGAATAGCGGAAGAAGCCTCTCAAGCATTAAGTGGTGATGAAATTGATAAATTATCATTTGAAGAATTACAAGAAGCCGTGAAGACAGTCCGTGTCTTTGCTCGTGTCTCTCCAGAAAACAAAGTATCTATTGTTAAAGCTATTAAGGCTAATGGTTTAATCGCCGCAATGACTGGTGATGGCGTCAATGATGCTCCTTCATTAAAAGCAGCGGATATTGGTATTGCGATGGGCATCACTGGTACCGATGTTGCTAAAGGTGCAGCGGATATGGTCTTAACCGACGATAACTTTGCATCCATTGAAAAAGCGGTGGAAGAAGGTCGTGGCATTTATGCCAATATCAAGAAAACTGTTCTCTTCTTATTAAGCAGTAATATCGCTGAAGTCTTAACAATGTTCATTGTCATTATTTTATCGCTCTTTGCGGTCAATAAAGACTTAGGCACCCCATTATTAGCTATTCATATCTTGTGGGTCAATTTAGTCACCGACTCCTTACCAGCAATTGCTTTAGGCGCGGATCCAAAAGAAGACTCCATCATGAATGACAAGCCACGTGATAGCAAAGAATCATTGTTCTCACATGGTGGCTATGCCTTGACGTTTGGTTATGGTGCGGTTATTACCGTCGCCACATTACTTGCGTTCTTAATGGTCCCAATCTTAGGATATGGCTGGAATGGCATTACATTTAATATTAGTGAGATTGCCGCAAGGCTTGAGGGTGGCATGGCTAGACAAGCCCAAACCGCTGCGTTCTGCGTCTTATCACTTAGTGAATTAGTCCATATGTTAGGCATGACTTCGATTAAGAAATCATTTGTCCATAACTTTAAAACTCGTAACAAGTTATTATGGATTGCCTTTGGCTTAGGTGTAGGCTTACAACTATTTGTTGTCCTCACTCCAGGCATCAATAGTTTCTTCAAATGCGCAGGCTTAAGATGGTGGATATGGATCATGGTTGTTGCATTATCCTTGCTTCCTTTAATCGTTCATGAGATAATTGCGTTAATTCTTTTCTTAAAAAGAAAGAACCAGAAGAAATAGATTTATACTCCTAGTAGAGTGAAAAGTATTATGAGTAGAGTGCTCATAATTACAAAATCTTATATAGTAACTACATGCAAAACATTAAAACGATTGTCATCATTGGTGCTGGTGTAGCTGGATTATCCGCAGGTATCTATGCGGAACAGCACGGTTTTGACGTTATCTTATTAGAAAAGAATCCAAGCGTCGGTGGTATGTGCACAGGCTGGTATCGTAATGGATATTATATCGATGGTTGCATCCACTGGTTGACCGGCACTAAAGAAGGCACTCTTTTAAATGAGATGTGGCACAATCTTGGTGCGATTGATAGTCAAGACAACATTTTATATCTCCCAAGTTGGGGGACATATGAATATCAAGGCCAAAAAGTCACAATGTGGACCGATTTAGACCGTGCAGAAAGAGAATGGAAAGAATTATCTCCTGTTGATAGTAAGATGATTCATAAGTTCTTTAAAATGGTCAGAGACTTTAACAAAGTCGAATTACCTTTAGATCTTCCATTATCTTTAATGCCTTTAGGCCGTAAATTAAAACTAGGATTCAAAGTCTTATCTGTGTGGAAGAGCTATATCTTATCCATGGGCATGACTTGTGAAAAGTTTGCCGCTAAATTCAAATCACCAGCGATTAGATTTGCATTAACCAAATGCCAAGTTGGTGATGGTAATCTTTTCTCGATGATTTATTCCTACGCCACAATCGTCAAAGGCGATGGTGGTATCCCTGTTGGTGGTTCTAAACCAATGGTGGAACGCATGAGAAGAAAATTCATTGCTTTGGGTGGACAATTAAAGTTAAACGCTAATGTTGAAAGCATCATTATTAAAGACGATACTGCTCAAGGCGTGAGATTAACTGATGGTACAGTTATTGAAGGTGATGCTGTCATATCTTGTTTAGATATGAACTACACCTTAAAGAAACTCTTAAGAGACCAATATCCAGTTCGTTCTTTTGAAAAGCGTTTCAAAAACCCAAAGCGCAATCCAAGCCCAAGCTGTGTCTATTTATCTTTCTCAGTTAAGAAAGACGATAATTTACCAATTCCATTAACTTTTGAAACCGAGCCATTTGAATGTGGTGGTGTGAATATCAATCATCTCACCATTAGAAGCTATGCTTATGATGAAACATTCACTAGAAAAGACCGCACCCTTATGACTGTCTTATTAGACCAAACCAGTTATGATTATCCTTTCTGGAAAGCTCTCATCAAAGAGAAAGAAAAATACAGAAAATATAAAGATGATCTCGCTAAGGTTGTCATGGACAGAATCGTTACACGTCTCCCTTATTTAAAGGGTGATATTGAATTATTAGATGTCGCAACTCCTTGCACATTTAAGAACTATGTCAATACCTCTAATGGTGTCTTTATGTCATTCTACTTCACTCCAAAGAGTGGTATGTACGCGCATAATGGTCACATTAAAGGCTTAAAGAATTTCTATATTGCTAGCCAATGGCAACAAGGACCTGGTGGTTTGCCAATCGCTATGTCTCAAGGTAAGTTTGCTATTCAGAGAATATGCAAAAAGGAAAAGAAGGCATTTGTCTTTTCACCAATTCCAAAACGCAAAAAGGCTTAGCCTTAATAAAATATTAATTGGTAGTTGCAACTTTTTTCTAATTTGACTATTATATATAAGCGACTTTCAGTTGCCGACTTAGCGCAATCTGGCAGAGCAACTGAATCGTAATCAGTAGGTTGCAGGTTCAATTCCTGTAGTCGGCACCAGAAGGGTATTTAGCTCAGCTGGGAGAGCATCTGTTTGACGTACAGAAGGTCGGCGGTTCGATCCCGTCAGTACCCACCAAAACCGTTTAAAGAGCCCTGAAAAGGGCTTTTTTACAAGAAGCACGCGTAGTTTAGTGGTAGAACTTTAGCTTCCCAAGCTAATCGTGCGGGTTCGATTCCCGTCGCGTGCTCCATTATAATAATCAATATGACCTGGGAACAATTTGGAGACATCTTATTAGATTCGTTAAAAGATAGCTTAATTATCTTTGCTTTCGTGTTTTTATTTCACGTCATTCTTTCTTTTATTGAAACACCAGTCTCTAACTTCTTAGTTAAAAGGAAAAAAGTATCACCAATTTTTGGTTCGTTGTTCGGTCTAATTCCACAATGTGGAACATCGGTTGTTGCCGCTGAATTATATGTTAAGAGATACATTACTTTAGGCACCATCATCGCAGTCTTCTTAAGCTGTAGTGATGAAGCTTTGCTAACCCTTATTTCCAATTGGAGTGAAAAGTCATTAGCGATTTTCCCATTAATTGGTCTTAAACTTGCTACGGGTATTCTTATCGGTATGCTTGTTGACTTGGTGATCCGTCATCAACATGTTGATGAAGTTGATCATATTGAAGAAGAAAAAGAGTGTCACACACATCATCACGAGAATACACCTGCACACGCACACCTAATTCATCCATTAATCCATGCGATTAAAGTGTTTGTTTGTGTCTTTGTGATTAATGTCGCTTTAGGTTCAATTATTGAAGCAGTTGGTCCAGAAAAGTTTGAATCTTTCATGCTCACTAACCGATATTTAACGCCTTTATTTAGTTCTATTATTGGCTTAATTCCTAACTGTGCTTCTAGCTTATTAATTACTGAACTTTATGTTAAAGGTTCATTATCATTTGGTGCCCTTTTTGCAGGTCTTTTAGTCAATTCCGGCCTAGGCGTGATGGTGTTATTAAAAGAAAGAAGAAGTTGGAAGAATACATTATTCATCATCTTTTTCTGCTTTGTAGTCGCTATTGCTTTAGGCTATTTAACTTGCTTAGTTAACGGTTTCTAATCTTTTTTAAAACAGCTAAATATGAATGGCTGTTCATTTTTTAGTTGCAAATATGAATGAGCGTTCATATAATAGTACCGGAGTGAAAAGATTATGAAAAACATTCAGGACAAAACATTAAACAAAATGGAAAGCCTTCTAGTGACGGCTTCTGATAAAACAAGATTAAAAATCATGCTCGCCTTATTAGACGATTCTTTATGTCATTGTGGATGTTGCGAACACGAACACAATTGTTCTAGTTGCAAGAGCTTAGACTGCATGATTGAAAAATGTGTCAATGATATCGCTAGTGAGATAGGGGCCTCTCAATCTTTAGTGTCCCATCAATTAAAAGTCTTAAAAGACGCCGATTTAGTAGGAACTAGAAAAGAAGGTACTAAGGTTTATTATTTTTTAAAGGATAAACATGTGCGCCTCCTCATAGGCGTGGCGTATGACCACGTCATGGAGGAAGAAGACCATGATTAAGAAAACATATCATATCTCCGGTTTTGATTGTCCTAACTGCGCTCATAAGTCAGAACAGCACCTTTCTAAACAAGAAGGCATTGATTACTGCCATATCGATTTCTCAACGAACAAAATGTTCGTTACCTATAAAGATAAGGAAATGAGTGTTGAAGAAATCGCTAGTGTTATCGCACAAGTTGAAAGCGATCCATTAGACATTCATGATCTAGATAAGAAAGTAGTAAAGAAGACATATCATATCTCTGGCTTTGATTGTCCAAACTGTGCACACAAATCAGAGCTACATCTTGCAAAGCAAGAAGGTGTTGAAAGCGCCCATATTGATTTCTCCACTAATAAACTGTTTATTACTTATAAAAACAAACCATTTACTGTGGAACAAATCAAAAAGGTTATTGCTCAGGTGGAAAGCGATCCTTTGGATATCCATGAGATAGAATCCAAAAAAGAGCACAAAGAAAAACTCTTTACCAAAGGTATGTGGTTCTTATTAGCTAGAGTTATATTTGGTATTGTTGCTATTGTCTTATGCCTTACTGTATTTCCACAGTTTGATAATACTGGTTGGATTAGATTCGCTATTTATAGCGTTGCTACATTACTCTTAACATATGATGTTTTTTGGAGAGTTGTTATTCATATCAAGAATCTCCGCAATATCATTGACCATAATCTATTGATTAGTATCGCAGTAATAGGCGCTACTGTCTTAGCGATTATTCATTTGAACGAAGGAGATATCCATCACGGTACCCATTTCGCTATGGAAGCGACTATGGTGGTTGGCTTATTTCAAGTTGGACAAATCGTCGAAAAAGTGGCCACTAACCGCAGCAAAGCTGCAGTTATGTCTGCTGTCCAATTAAGAGTGGAATACGCTAATTTAGAAAGAGATGGTCAAGTAATTAAAGTTGATCCAGAAGAATTAAACATCGGCGATACAGTTGTTATTGGCGCTGGTGAAATGATTCCAGTCGATGGTGAAGTCATCGATGGTACTGCCTATGTCGATAAATCATCCCTTACTGGTGAATTTGTCCCAGTGTTAGCCGATATCAATAGTTCTGAAGTCTTAGCAGGCTGTTTAGTTAAATCAGGTTTAATTAAAATTAAAGTTGCTAAAAAATATGAAGATAGCGCTGTTGCTAAGATTATTGAATTAATTTCCAATAGTGGTGAAAAGAAGAGTAAAGCGGATGAATTTATCGCTAAGTTCGCGAGATGGTATACTCCAGCGATTGTTCTCTTATCTGTATTAGTTTTACTAATAGGTGGTCTTATTACCAATGATTGGAGAGAATACTTTGTCAGTGGTCTTAAGATCTTAGTTACAGGTTGTCCATGCGCAATCGTGATTTCTGTCCCACTTGCCTACTTTGCCGCGATTGGTTTAGCCAGCAAAAACGGCATCGTTATTAAAGGTACTAACTACATGGATGAGATTAATGACTTAACTAAAGTAGTGACTGACAAGACAGGCACATTGACACAAGGTGTCTTTGTCATTCAAAAAGTGGTAACCGCAGAAGGAGTGGAAGAAAAAGAATTATTGAATTCTTTATACGCTGCTGAATGCTTATCAACTCACCCAATCGCTAAAGCGGTCTGTCATGAAATCGATGTTAAATCTTTAGCGAGCCAACAAGTCGATTATAAAGAAATCGCTGGTTATGGTGTAGAAACTACTTTTGAAGGTTCACGCATCTACGCAGGTAACTATTCTCATATGCTTAAAACAGGCGTGAAGATTGAAGAAGCTAAAGAACAAGGAACAATTGTTTATTGTCAAAAAGATGGCAAATACCTCGGCTATATTGTGCTTGATGATGAGGTTAAAAAAGAAGCCTATGATATGGTGCATTTACTTCATAAAGAAAAGATGGAAGTTGTCTTATTGACTGGCGATAAAGACGAGAACGCTCAAGCCTTACAAAAAGAGCTTGGTATTGACCGTGTTTATAGCGAATTAACTCCAGAACAAAAGACCGAAATCTTAGAGCAAGAAATGCGTCACGAAAAACACAACGTTGCCTTCGTTGGTGATGGTATCAATGATGCCCCAAGCATCATGAGAAGCGATGTCGGATTTGCGATGGGCGCTATTGGTAGTGATATCGCTGTCCAAAACGCTGATGTTGTCATCATGAACGATAATCCAGCAAGGGTCTATCAATCAGTAAAAATTGCAAGAACCGCTCGTCATACTGCCATATTCAACATCATCTTCGCTTTAGCGGTCAAAGCGATCGTTGCGATACTCGTTATTATCCTTAAAGAAAAGATTCCAATGGTGGTCCCAGTTATCGCCGATACAGGCCTAACCGTTCTACTCGTGCTTAATTCTTTATTAATTTTATATAGGAAATTAGATAAGTAATAAAAAAGCACGCACCCTCTCTAGCAAAAGGATGCGTACCCATTGGAATTCAATAATTATTTAGCGAATTTTTCAGCGGTTTCAACACCGATTTCAATCATTCTTAATAAGCCTGTTTGTCTTTGTTCAGGTGTGAGTTCATCTTTGATTAAGAAGGAGTCACTTACTGTTAATAAGCAAAGGGCTTTTTTCTTTAATTTAGCAGCGTTGCAATATAAGGAGAACGCTTCCATTTCAACCGCTAAGACGTTCATATCAGCCCATTTCTTCCATCCTTCTTTGTCAGCGTTATAGAAGACATCAGATGAGAGAACATTACCAACGTGAACTGGAATGTTTCTCTTTCTCGCGGCATTGACAGCAGTTTCTACTAAATCAAAGCTTGCGCCAGCGGAATAGTGACCATTTAATCCATATTGATGGATCCAGTTACTATCAGTGGATGCTGCATTAGCAACAATGATATCAAATAGGTTAATATTTTCTTGATACGCGCCGCATGTTCCAACGCGGATAATGGTGTCCACGTTATAGCGGGAATATAGCTCGTATGAATAAATACCAATGGATGGCATACCCATACCGGAAGCCATGACGCTAATCTTCTTTCCGTTTTTGGTATAACCGGTATAACCGTATATGTTTCTCACACTAGTCACTAGTTTGACATCGTGTAGATATGTGTCTGCAATTAATTTCGCCCTTAAAGGATCGCCGGGCATTAAAACAACGTTAGCAAAATCGCCAGGATTGGCACTGTTATGAGGTGTCGGCATATGTTATTTCTCCATTTCCTTTGTTATTTTACCTAAGTTAGATATGTTTCTCAATAGAGAATGTCTTTGACCTTTATTATATAAATCGGTAGACTATTAGAGGTATGAAAGAATTCACTATTAATCAAACTTATTACAAGGTTCTGCTCACGATTTCGGAACTAAACAAAAAATCCTATTATCCACTTAACGAAGGTATCTATAAAATTCTCAGTGGTGTCATCGATGAAGAAACAACTCAATTTATGAGTCTAATTACTTTTGAAACATTATCTTCTTACTCAAGTAAGAAAGTATGTCGCCTTACCCTCATGCTTTTTAGACACGGTTATATCGGTAAGATCTTTGACCCCGATAGCAAAAAACTCTATTTTAGAATCACTGAACAAGGTGAAAAAGCCGTCCTAGATTTCTCTAGAAAGCATCGCTGCTCATTTGCGAGAAGAAAACAAAAAAGCGATTTGACAATCGCAAAAATTGTCTAATTTAACCCTTAATGTTGAAAATATATTTGTAAATATATATCATTAAATTACGCCTAAAGGCATAAAAGGAACACAAGTATTATGAATTTTCCATGGGATCCAGTTGAAACAAGATTAGCTTATTTCATCATTTCGCTTCTTTCTATTTTAGCGATTTATGGTGTTTTGGTTTTCGTCCTTCTCAAGGTCGCTAAACGCCGCTTCTCTTTTGTTTTCCTTGGTATTTCTGCCTTTTTCTTCTTACTAGGTTTCTTCCTTGGTTTAGATTATGTCTGCATTTTAGTGGCCTTTATTTCCGCTGCTGGTTTAGCCGCCATCTTCTTTGCTAACTTAGGCGATGTGCGTAAATTCATTGCCAATCCATTCTCACGTGCCACTGCTAAAGCGGCCAATTTTGGTATTGAAAAGATTTATGATACACAACAACTTTATAAGAATATTGAAACAGCGGTTATCGCTCTCTCCAATTCAAGAATTGGAGCAATCATGACTTTTGAAAAGAATACCAGCTTAAAAGATATCATTAGAAATGGTGTCCCAGTTCACGCTCCTGTCACAAGTGAAATTCTTCTCACCATTTTCTATCCAGGTACTCGTCTCCATGACGGTGCTGTGGTGATTCACGGCAATGAAATTGTTGCGGCTAGTGTTTTCTTTACTCCAACAACCAAGCCATTCGCTGGTAAATATGGTTCCAGACATAGAGCGGCTATCGGTATTTCTGAAGTTTCTGACGCTGTGACTGTTGTTGTTTCTGAAGAAACAGGTCGTATTTCATTCGCTGTTAATGGTGATTTAGAAGCTGTCAATCAAACAAACTTCCTTAGAGTTTTTGAAAACTATATGGGTGATACTGATAGCGAAAGCGAAAACGAATCGGAAGAATAATGGATACCAAAGAGCTTTACGATTACATATTGAAAATCCAATCCATCGCCAAAATCGGATTGGTTTTTTCTAAAGATCCATACGCTATTACTAACTATCAACAAATCAACGATCTTACTCTTGAGATGCTAGAAAAACTGATGGAAATCGAATTCCATCGTCCTAATTATTTCTCTAGAGATATTTATCCTACACCAAGTGTGTCTGTGAGAGCGGTTATTCTAAATAAGAATCGCGATAAAGTTCTCATGGTTAGAGAAAGCAATAGTGGAACTTATTCTTTCCCTGGAGGCTGGGCTGATTTATATGACTCTCCTGGTCAAACCGCGATTAATGAATCTAGTCAAGAAGCTGGCGCTGATATTGAAATCGTCAGATTAGTGGGTGTTCTTAATCGGACTCCGTTCAAAACTAACGTAGGCGTGCCTGAATTTTTGGTAGTTTTTGAAGCCAAACTTCAAGGCGATTTGCATGAGCATGAATACGAAACTGATGATGTCGATTGGTTCCCATTAGATAATCTTCCTCCAACATCGAGAAAGGTCGGTAAAGAAGAAATAGATCGCATCATAGATGCAATTAGAAACAATAAAACTATTTTTGACTAATAAATAAAGTAAAATGTCCTTAAAAATAAAGGGCATTTTTGTTATATTATTTGTATGACAAAATTAGGTATTCTTACTAAATTAACAAATATCCAGTTGGCGTTCGTCATTATCGTGCCAATTGTTCTTGTTTTGTTCTTGGGAATTTGTATCTATTTTCCAGTCTCTCGCTTCTATCATAAAAAGAATTTCCAAATTCATTACTATAAGCGTATTTATCGTGTCGCTCTAGATAATGACTATTATCTAATCAATCAATTTGTATTTAAAATTGACTCCGCTAAAGTCGCAAGTGTTGATCATATATTATTTGGTAACAAGTACATTTATGTACTTTCTTCCAAGTATTATCAAGGCGACTTAGTGGGCAAGTATCAAGATAAATCACTGATCTTTATCTCTCATAGAGGTAAAAAGTGCTATACAGATAACCCATATAACCAAGTGAAGTTTTTAGCGAGCAAATTATCATCATCCACTGGTATTGATGCTTCGCTTATGATTGGTATTGTGTTAGTTAACGATGATTGCAAGGTTGCTGTTCAAAGCGATTCCAAACAATTCTATATCATCCAAAGAAAGCGCTTTGCTGCATTAATTAAGGCCATCGAATCTCGTCCTGTTGAAGAGATCAATCAAAACCAATTGGCGAAGGCCGTGCAATCAATCGCGAAACAAAATAAGAGGAAGAAATAGTGAAGGAATCATTATTAGCCACTTCATTCAAACGCTTTAAAAACAACATGTCTTCTTACATCGCTGTTGGTGTTTTTTGTGCCTTGTTTTTCATCTTGATTTCAACTCTATCTTTCCTTGATAAATTCATCGCACTTATTGCCGTTCCTTTATTTGCACTTCCATTTCTCTTTGCATCACACATCAGTTGTTACCTTTTAGAAATGAATCAACCAATTACTCCGAGTGCCTTTTTACGCTATTACTCCAGCTTCTATTCTCCGCAATTTAGAAGTAGTTTTAGAGTCCTAATATCTTTTTTAAAGACATTAGCGGTATATTTTTGTGCTTTTACTGTTTCTGGAATCATCATGTTTATTGTTTTTAGAAACATCTATGGCGATGTGTTTTATAGTTCCATTAATGCTGTAATCAAAGAATATTTGAACGGCGTTACTTACGAAGAACTTTTTGAATTGCTCCATGAAAACGATGGCATTCTCTTAACCTATTTGGCATATACAACTGCAATGCCAATTCCATTTGCCATCACAGCGTTTTTCTATTTCATTTCATTCTCTTCAATTGCTCTATATTACCGCGCCAATGTCAATATTGGAGCCCCTTCCTTATTGCGCTTAGCCATTGCTAGCACTTATGAAAAGAATAGAGGGTCGATGCGTAAAGACTGGTTTATATTAAATTGGCCGTTATTAGTATTATTATTTGTTGGTTCTGTCACAAGTGGTCTTATTTGCATTTTTGCATTTAAGAACACCGCATTTATGTCACCCGCGTTCGTGATAGGCGCGTTTATCCTTTTAATATTCTTTCTTCCTTTTTATTTCCCTAATATGGAAGTTTTATACCATCGCTACGAAGAAGAGTTCAAAGATGGTAACCGTAAAGCGGTTGAGATCATCCTCACTCGTATTCAAAACAGTATTGAATTAAGTGAAGAAGAAAGACGTAATCTAGAAGAATCGTTTAAGAACGATAACGAGAGGAGAGAATAAAAAAACCTAGATACAAGTATCTAGGTAATTAGCTGTCTGGAGCAAGTGACGGGAATCGAACCCGCATATTAACCTTGGCAAGGTTACGTTCTACCACTGAACTACACCTGCATTTGGATTTCCAAATCGCGCCTAATTATTATAGCAAATGAGAATTATCTTGCAACATTAAATTATAAAGTTTTTAAGAGGTAAAAATATGATTACAAACAAACAATTAGCCGACTTAATATTTCCTAACATTGCTGAGACCATTGACGATCTAGAAAAAAGATACCCACCAAGGAATCTTCCTGCTGGAGCAGAAGTGACTAGATTTGCACCAAGCCCTACGGGCTTCTTACACACTGGATCACTCTTTACTTCCATGATTTGCCGTAAAGTAGCCACTCAAAGCAATGGTGTTTTCTATATCCGTTTAGAGGATACAGACACCAAAAGAGAAATCGCTGGATCAGGCGAACAACTATTAGATCAACTTCATATTTTTGATGTTAATCCTGATGAAGGATACCTTGGAAACGCGGAAAAAGGCCAATATGGACCATATATTCAATCTAAACGCGCTTCCATCTATTGTGTAGTCATTAAGCATCTCTTAGAAGAAGGCAAAGCTTATCCTTGCTTCTGCAGTGCTCAAGATTTAGAAGCCTTAAGAAACGAACAAGAAAGACAAAAACTCAATCCAGGATATTATGGAGAATTCGCTAAATGTCGTAATCTAACAAACGATGAAAAGTACGAAAAAATCAAGAATGGTGAGAAATTTGTCATTCGTTTTAGAAGTAGTGGTAACCACGAAAATAAGATTAAAGTGTCCGATTTAGTGCGTGGCGATTTTGAAATTGCCGAGAACGATCAAGACATTGTTATCTATAAAAGTGATGGTCTTCCAACATACCATTTTGCCCATGTTGTCGATGATCATTTTATGAGAACAACCACAGTAATTCGTGGTGAAGAATGGGTCGCATCCTTACCAATTCACGTCGAACTTTTTGCCGCTCTTGGCTGGCAAGCACCACACTATGCACACCTCCCAGTCATCATGAAAGTTGACGAAGAAACAGGCAATAAACGCAAGCTCTCAAAGCGTAAAGATCGTGAAGCTGCAGTGTCATATTTTATTGAAGATGGCTACCTTCCAAAAGCCCTCATTATGTACCTTATGACCATTGCAAATTCTAACTTTGAGGAGTGGATTTTGAACAACAATTTTGAGGGTATGGAGAACTTCATTTTCTCCTTCAAAAAGATGTCTCTTGATGGTGCGCTTTTTGATATGGGTAAGTTCAATTTCTTTGCTCGCGAACTACTCGCAAAATTTAATAAAAATGAGATCACTGAGCTCGCTTTGGACTACGCTAAAAAGTACAACGACAAGCTTTATCAGACGATCAAAAACAACCAAAAATATTTCTCAGATATCATGAATATTGACCGCGAAAAAGCCAACCCAAGAAAGGATTATGAGAAGTTCAGTAACATCTTAGACATCATCGGATATTTCTATGAAGATGGCTATAACGCTGCTCTTGAAGCGGGACTTCCATTTAACGAAAAGTTTAGTAAAGAAGATCTCGTTTCTGCCTTGTCTGCAATCAAAGAAAAACTATCAATTGACCAAGATGAACAGAGCTGGTTTAACAACTTAAAAGAGATTGGAACTGCACTCAATTTTGCTGCAAATAACAAGGAGTATAAAGCAAATCCTGAATTATTTAAAGGAAATATTGGCGATTTAGCGGAGATTTTGCGAATTACACTCACTGGTCGTAAGAACGCTCCAAACCTCTATTCAGTCATGGTGGTTTTGGGTATTGAAGAGTCCCATAAACGCATCGATAGAGTTATTTCTTTATTAAAAAACTAAATGAGGGTATAATTACTCTCGCTGGCCCTATGGAGAAGTGGCTTAACTCATCGCCCTCTCAAGGCGACATTCACGGGTTCGAATCCCGTTGGGGTCACCAAATTTAGATTAATAGTTAGCAGTCACTTGCTAACTTTTTTTCAACAAAAATAAGGGCGATTTGCACGCATTTCAAAAATTTGTATTGCAATTTAGCGCGTATGCACTATATATTTTATTTAAATAAGGAGTCTTATTATGTACGTAAAAGGTAAAAAAAGAAAGACCTCAGGTGGTCTTATTGCTCTTATTGTCTTTAATTTTATTTTCTTGAGCGCTTTTGTCACTTTCTCAATACTAACTTCTGTATATGTTCATCCTATAACTGGCGCCCTTGAAAGGTTTGCCAGCATGGGCTTTATGTATATGTTCTTCCCATGGACAGAACCTCAATTTGTTAGTTATATCTTAAGTGGCTTCCTCTACTTATTCATGGCCTTTGCGGTCGTCTATATTGTAGTAGGTATTATCACTGCGGTTAAGAAGAAACGCCCAATCGTAATCTTTGGTATTGTCTTCGGTTACTTAGGCGCTTTCGGCTATATGTTTGCCGCCGGTGGTTATAGTGATTACGCGACCATTTTTGCCTATGCATTACCACACTATATTTGGTACTTCATCTGTGCGATTCTCTCATTATTATTCGCCCTCTTATTTATCATTTTCTCAATTGTCTTATTCTTCAGTTCTATCTCTGAAGCGAGAAATAATCCAGGCTATCATTTTGTCGACGAAAATGCTCCTCAACAAGGTCAATTTCCAAATCAAAACGGACCACAAGTTCTTAGAGCTTATCCAGGTCAAAATGTCCAACCAATGTATAGACCACTTCCAGAGAACCAACCAAAATCTAGCAGTGATAAAGACGAGATGAAATCCATGCTCCGCGAAGTCGTCCGCGACATCGTCAGAGATGAGATTGCTCGTAACAATGCTAACCAACCAAAGAACGATTTCAATCCAATGGGTGGTGGCACAATTACTGGTGCAACATTCGGTGGTCCATTAGTTGTCCAATACTTCAATGGTGGTATCAATAGTCCAGCTCAACCTTCAGCAGAACAAAAGCCTGCAGAACCAGAACCAGCTCCTCAACCTGAGCCTCAACCTGAACCTGAGCCAGAGCCAGTTCCACAACCAGAGCCAGTTCCACAACCAGAACCAGCTCCTGCTCCAGTTTATGAGCAACCAGTAGTGTTCTATGAGCAACCAGCTCCTGCTCCTCAACCAGAGCCAGAGCCAGTTCCACAACCAGAGCCACAACCAGAACCAGCTCCAGTCTACGTCCAGCCTGAACCTCAACCAGAGCCAGTATATATTCAACCAGCTCCTCAACCAGAGCCACAACCGGAACCAATTCCAGTTCCACAACCAGAGCCAGAGCCAATTCCAGAACCAGCTCCTGCTCCAGTTTATGAGCAACCAGTAATTCCTACTTGCCCTCAATGTGGTCAACCAATCAATGAACAAGCGGCTTTCTGTGCTAACTGTGGTTATAGTTTAAGGCAACCAGCTCCTCAACCAGCTCCTGCTCCAGTAGCGGCGCCAGTCGTTGAGCCTGAACAACCACAAGAAGAAAAGAAACCAATCATCCGCATCCCATTCACAGAAAGAATGCTTAATGCTGACGATGAAATGAAGAGAAACTATAACGAGTTAAAGAACGAAATCCTCTCTTATGGTGTTAATTCAAGAATCTCCAATTCTGGTGATACATTCCGCTTACACCGCAAGACATATGTGAAAATCACTATCGCGGGATTAAGTTTAAAACTTTACTTCGCTCTTGAACCAGAAGATTACAAAGATTCAACAGTCCCAGTACAAAACGCTGGACACAAGGGTATCTATAATGAAATTCCATTAGTGTTCAAAGTGAGATCAGGTCTCTCAATGCGTAGATGTAAACAACTTATTCAAGACGTGATGGAAAAAGATGGTCTTGAACAAGGCGAAGTCGGTAATCTCGACTGGGTTGAAGACTTAAGAACTTCTCAAGGCGTCAATAACGACGAAGAGTAGTCTTTCTTAAAACAACAATAAATATTAAGGTATGCTTGCATACCTTTTTATTTAACATCTTTGTATTTGCGCGCAAGTGTGATAATTTATATAACTGCAACCAGCATAGAAAGGGAGTGGTTCATTGATGGATGTACCTCTGTCGTGGGTAATCATTGGATTGTGTGTATTAGCACATTTTTTCTTCTCTGCTGGTGAAACCGCTCTTGCGTGTGCAAATCGCTTCAAAATGCAAGTTGAAGCGGACGATGGTAAAAAATCAGCGCGTCTAGTGCTTCATGTAGTTGAAAAATATGACCGCGCTTTAATAACAGTCTTAATCGGAAGCAATATCGTTTCGATTGTCGCTAGTGCTATTTCGACAATCTTGTTTTATCATTTGCTTTCTTCCACAAATTTAGTGCCAGATGAGATATCGATGATCTCTTCTGTTGTGATATCCTTATCCATTTATGTGATTGGTGATGCCTTGCCAAAAACGATTGCCCGTAGTATTCCTGACACAATATCTAAGGCCCTCGTGTATCCGATTTATTGGTTAATGCTTATTCTTTTCCCTATTACTTTTGTCTTTGAAAAACTCACCAAATTAATTGAGCGCATCTTCAAAGTTAAAGACGAAACCACTTTTGACGAAGAAGACTTTGAAAACGTCGTGGAAAAAGTCTCTGATGAAGGTGTTATCGAAGAAGAACAAGGTGAAATTATTCAATCCGCTTTAGAGTTTGCAGACACAAACGTTAAAGAAGTTTTAACTCCTCGTAAAAAGATCTTTGCGTTAGATATTAGAACTTTGGATAAAGAAAAACTCCACCAAATCATTATTAATACCAATTATTCCCGTATCCCAATCTATGATGGAAATATTGATAACATCATTGGCGTTTTACACATTAAGACATATATCAGTGCATATATTAAGAATCCAAATATTTCAATTAGAAGAAAACTACAAAAGCCATACTTTGTTTCTTCTAACATCATGATTGATGATTTATTTAATGGCTTTAAAAAGCACCATACGCATATTGCTGTTGTCCGCGATAAGAACAAAAAGGTTGTCGGTATGGTGACAATGGATGACGTTTTAGAGGAACTTGTGAGTGATATTTCTGAACCATCACAAGTGAAAGGAAAGAGATAGTATGCAGTGGTATTATTGGCTAATCGTTGCTATCTGTTCCTTATTCTCAATGTTCTTTTCGGCTGCCGATATGGTGTATGGCATGGTCGATAAAGACCGTTTAGCTAGACAAAAAGGCAAAAAAGAAAAGCGCGCTAAACTAGCAATTAGAATTGCTGATGATTATGAGCTATCAATTTCCGCAATATTATTAGGGAATAATATTGTCAATATCTTTGCCTCTTCTATCGTCACTTTGATTGGCTTAGCGTTAAGTGGTAATACAAATATGGGTACCACAATATCCACGATTTGTTTTACTGCCTTCATCATTGTCTTCTGTGAATTCATTCCTAAAGCATTCGCGAAGAGATTTAACTATTCCTTAGCAATTAAGTTTGCTTATCCAGTAGTTTTCTTCAAATATTTGTTCTTTGTGATTGTTTGGCCAATCGCTAAACTCTTTAAATTACTCGGCAAACTCTTTGCTAAAAAGAGCAAAGAAGAAGATCGTATTGATGAAGATGTCTTAACAGAAATGGTGGACGCTATTGAAGAAGAAGGCATTCTCGAAGAGAATGAAGCCGACTTAGTGAGAAGCGCTATCGATTTAAATGACATTGAAGCTTTTGAAATTATGACACCACGTGTCGATGTTTTCGCTATTGATGTCGAAGATGATGTTAACGAATTAATTAAAGATAAGGATTTCTTTAGATATTCTAGGATCCCGGTCTATGAAGAAACAGTGGATAACATTGTTGGTATTTTACCAATTAAAGTACTCGCTAAGAAACTATTAGCAGGTGAAAAAGTCACGGATATCCGTTCAATGTGCTATAAACCTCTAGTGGTGCCAAGAAACCATCAGATTCTCGATGTCTTGAAAGAATTTAAGGAAAGTAAGATCCACATCGCTTTAGTCATTGATGAGTATGGTGGTACCGAAGGTATCTTAACGATGGAAGATATTCTAGAAGAAATCGTAGGTGACATCTTTGATGAAAATGATGAAATCGAAGAAGAATATATTGAAAAGGGTCATGGTGTTTATATTGTCGATGGCACGATGAATATCGATGATTTCTTTGAATTAATCGGCTACGAAGATGAAGTTGAAACAGACTATACCACAGTGGGTGGTTTCTGTCAGGACATCTTGGATAGATTCGCCAAGAAGGGCGATGAATTTGACTTCGCTCATTATCACTTTAAAGTCTTAGATGCGGATGAATTTACCGTGGAAAGTCTGAAAGTTATCGATACCGAATACGAAGAAGAAAAGTAGTTTAATTATGGACGAGGGTTTCTCTAAGGCAATAGTCATATCCGTCGGTAAGAACAATTCGATTGAACTAAACCACGCTCAAAACGAATTTGCTCTCCTTTTAAAAGAGATCAATTTCCAAGTGGTGGAGTTCTTTTCACAAAACATTGATTCTGTTGAGAATAGCACTTACGTTGGTGCAGGCAAACTAGCGGAAGTTGCAGCTTTTTATCATCGTTATAACGAAGAAAATCCAGATTCTCCAATTGAATTAGTGGCCTGTAATTTTGAATTAACTGGTCTACAAAAGAAGACTATTTCACAACACGTTGGCGCTGAAATTATTGATAGAACCTTTGTTATCCTCGATATTTTTGAAAAGAACGCTAAAACTAGAGAAGCGAAACTCCAAGTTAGTATAGCAAGACTCCAATACTTAAAGAGCCACCTTGTCGATGAGAAAGCTTCTTACTCACAAGTCACTTCTGGAAGCGGCCATAACAAAGGAAAAGGCGAAAAACAAATCGAACTATCAAGAAGACAAATCAATAAAGCGGTCGCACAAAAGAAAAAGGAATTAGAAGAGATTAAATTATCCCGTCGTAACATGCGTGTGTCACGTTTAAATAACCCTATTCCTAAAGTATGTATTGTAGGATATACAAATGCAGGCAAATCAACGCTTTTAAATCGCCTTGTCTCAATGGGAAAAGAGAATAAAACAGTCTTAGAAAAGAACGCATTATTTGCGACATTAGAAACCGCCACAAGAGGAATCTCTATTTATGGATATCCATCATTCTTCCTCACTGATACCGTTGGTTTTATTAGTAATCTTCCTATTTATTTAGTGGATGCTTTCCGTTCCACTCTTGAAGAAATTAAAGAGGCTGATTTACTCGTCCAAGTTGTTGATATCTCTGATCCATTTAAGGAAGAGGAAATAGCCACAACCAAACAAATCATCAAAGATTTAGAAGCGGATCAAATTCCAATGATCAATATCTATAACAAATATGATTTATTAGGAGGCTCCGCTAATTTCCTTCCAAAAGAAGATGAAATGTTTGTCTCTTTATTAGAAAAAGAAGATGTTGAAGAAGCCTTAAAGTTTATTGTGTCCAACGTCACGAAAAACTGGGAAAGACACCAAATTGAATTGCCTTATTCCATAGACTTTGTTTCTTTTAGTAAAGAGAATTATGTAGTTTCAAAGAAAGAAAAAGAAGACGGTTATCTTTGTGACGTCTTCTTAAATCCTGCTTTTAAATATAAATATCTTACTTATTTGAAATAGCTTTCATTGTTTTGCAATATAAGCGATATACTTCATCGGCTACTTGTTCGATGGTTTTATTTTCGGAATCAATGCGGTAGTTAACTGAAGGGATGTTTTGTGACGCAAAGATTTTGCGGTCATTTTCAAGACGCCTTTTAGCGTCTTCTTCTTTATCACCGCGTTCAAGCATTCTTTTATATCTCACATCTTCAGAGGTGGATAAATAAAAAGTCACGATTCTTTCATCATTAAGTGAAGAATATGACTTCAAACCTTCTAAATCAATAACCACAGAACGATTATCGGCAATTTGTGACTTTGTAGAGCCGTAATAGTTGCCATTATATAAAGTGTGCTCAACGAAAAGATCTTCTTTGATCATCTCTTCAAATCTTTCTTTAGACACGAAGAAATAATCTCTTCCATCTTTTTCGTTTACGCGCATAGGTCTAGTAGTAGTGGTAATTGCTTTCACAATCCCATACTTGCTGGTCAGCATCTTCGCTGCTTCTGTTTTTCCTGATGCACTTGCGCCACTGAGAACTATCATAAAAACCTTAATTAACAATTATTTTAATACAAATAACATAAAATAGTTAGTTTTTTATAACGCCGGCCATTTTTGCCTTTTATTACGAAAATAGCAAAAAAATGCAAAAATTTTTAATTCAAAGAATTAAGAAAAAAAGTTTATAAAAAAATGCAAGTTTTTTGGACAAATTTCAATTTCCACGTCTATTGGTTTAATAGGAGGACATTTTTATGGAACAGATCTATAAACAGTCTTTTAAGGCACTCTCAGATATGACGGAAGTAATTGCCGAACGTTTCTTCATGGCAAAAAGAATTCAAGGGATTAAATCCGGCGAATATCTTGCAGAAGTAGACGTCAATGGTGACGCGTATATCCAATATTTAGAAAAGGTCAACAAAGCCTTTGATGCTCTAAATGAAAGCGAGAAGAATCTCATTAACAACGAATTCTTTTATCAGAGCTACCACAACTGGTGGGAGCCGATTTATTCAAAAGCGACGTTTTACCGCTACAAAAAGCAGGCCATGATGAAATTCCTAGGAGCATTTTACAATGATTAAAATTGTCCCTATTCTCTTGGCATTAAGTGCCTCTTCTATAAATGTGCAAGCTGCTAAGCCTGGAATTCCTGGCAAAAGTAGTTTTGTTCCTCCTGACCCAAATTCAAAAAGCCTACATCTATCAATTTTCAAATCCGATAGCGCTCCTCTTGCGATATCGACATTTTTAGGAATATCTTCAAGATCTTTTAGAACCTCTAGTAGTTTAGAACCTTCTACTTCTTTAATAAGTAGTTCTTCAAGTTCTAGTCACTCTAGTTCTTCTTTAAGTAGTTCTTCATCGCTGAGCAGTTCCTCCTCATCGATTAAACCATCATCATCTACAGGGCAAAGCAGCTCCTCCCAATCCAGTTCCTCAACATCCAGCAGCTTTGTCCCTGTACCTGATTCAATGGGTGATTATTTATTCTGTGATGAATATGGGCCGTTTCCTTTGGAAAACCCATCAGATGTCGATGTCACTTTTACTTATGAACTTCACAGTATTTCTAGCCAAAGAGTCATCGAAAGAATGCGCATCTTTTTAAATGGAAGCGTTGTGGCGGGGTCTACTCAGCCATCTTTCGATTACGTTAACGGCCAAAGAAAGAGTGTGACTTTTATATTACCATTACACGATTATTGGACATTTAATGGCCTAGAAATCCGTTTCGAAATACTCAATTCTTCGCGATCCATCCTCAAAGCCTACGCCGCTCCTTTCTATCCACCGGAAGAACAAACTATTTCCGGCTATTCCCTTAAACATGACATCTATACCTCCAATAGCGTAGGCTTCTATGGGGATGGTAGTGGACTCCACGAATTGAACGACGCTTTCAACTTCTCAACAATCGGAGATTATATTGATAACGACTATTATTACCGCTTAGACGTCAGCAAAAACTATTTTGAATATTGGGGTAGTAGTGTCATTCCTTATAGTAATGTTAATCTAAGATTTAACGATGATGACTACTTGTTCCCTAATATTCATCATAACGATAACGAAGATATCGTCCTTCCTTTAACTCTTTATCAAGATGGATCAAAGATATCTTTTAGATATAAAAACCAGTTTTACGTTAATAGAAAAACTCTTGATACAAGTGATGCTTATAAAAGTGATTATATTTTGACTTCGTCATTTTATTTACCCGTTAATGGTTTAGCAAAGTTTAATGATAAAACCATTTATTTAGAATTTGATAAGGTTGGTGTTAGCGGCCTATCAACATCTATTTCCTTGAAATATGATATGAACCGCACCATTGTTGGAGTCTGTGCAGATGGCGACTATTGTGTCGTGGGAGGAAACCACTAATGATCGCGGCGATTCTTTCCTTCTTTGTTGCTTTTCTCTCCTTTAACTTTTTCATGCTTTCATATCAAACAAACGGCATTAATCGTTTGGTGACATCAATGCCTCTTTCTTTATTCGAAACCGCGATTGAAATGCTTGATATTGACGATTCTGAAGGCCCGCATTTTAATAAAGAAGAATTAGAGAGCAATTTAACCTCATTTTTTGATTATCATTTACCGAGATATACAGACCATTATTCCTTAGATTATTACTATTACAATATCGCTGATCATTCTATAGACATGGATGATGAATGCCAAGCAGTAGAAGTAAAAGTGGAAGCAGATCTGTTTCTATTCAAACACTACAAAAAGACCATGGACTACGAGATACGGAGTAATTAAATGGATACTTTTAAAACGGTTGAGTACTTAGAGCATTCTTTTTTAGCACCATTATTAGGTAATACCAATATCACAGATATTTCCTATAACGGCAAAGATATCTACTATGTAGATAATGATTTAGGTCGTCTTAAAAGCGAGGTCATTATTGATAAACAGACTGCTAAAGATTTCGTGAGACAAATTGCGAACCTAACTGAGAAACAATTCTCATATCAAAATCCAAAACTAGATGTTTCTTTTGGCAAATACCGTTTCAACGCTGTTCACCAAAGCATTAGTCGTAAGAACAATGAAGAATGTATCTGTTTCTCAATTCGTATCGCCTCTTCATTCCTCAGATTTAACCAAACAAACGCCCTTGATGCGACAGTAAAAGAACTATTAGACGTTTTAGTGGATTCTAATGTTTCGATGGTAATAGGGGGGATGACTGGAAGTGGTAAAACCGAACTACAAAAATATCTCCTTTCTCGTATGAAAGAGAATACACGTGTCATTGTTATTGACAACATTTTAGAACTTGATCAGTTCGTTCCTGAACAAGATTTAGACTTAAATATTTGGCAAGTTGATGAGAAAAGAGAAGACGCTTCAATTCAAAGTCTAGTGAAGAACGCTTTAAGAAGTAATCCTGATTGGCTGATCGTTGCCGAATCACGCGGCAAAGAAATGCTCGAAGTCTTAAACTCCGCTTTAACGGGCCATCCGATTATTACGACCATTCATGCTTTTGATATTTATAGCATGCCAACTCGTATGACGAGGATGGTGATGATGGGCGATCAAAGAACATCTTTTGATGATATATTTAGCGATATTTCATACCACATGCGCTTTTACATTTATTTAAAGAGGAAATATCGTGCAAATGGCGTGGTGCAAAGGTACATTTCATCTATTGGTTACCTTAATGGTAATACGATGGAAGAAATATATGGTAGCGATGGCAGAAATAAGACAACTAGCTTGCTATCTGAGGAGGCGATGAAGATGCTCAATTTATCCAAGGTATCCAGTCGCTTTATAGCGGCATTCAAAGGAGGTAAACAATGAATTATGTTTTAGTCGGAATGTTGATATCTGTTACTCTGGCCGGTGTTAACTTTATCGCGAGTCAAAACATTTTATCGACGATAACTATTTTTGTTATCACGAATGCATTTTTTGTTTTGATAGTGAAAAGGCAGATGCACAAAAACCAACTAAAAACCCATCGCTACCATCAATGCTTTCAATTCATTAATTCCTTCATTATTTCTTTAAATGTTAAGGGGTCGATGAACGCCGCCTTTCAAAGCGGTTATGAAATAACGGATGAATCAACCAGAGAGATTATCGATTCAATCAAAGATTTAAACGAAGAAGAAAAACTATCTTATCTCATTAAGTATTTTAAATTCGATATTTATCGCTTGTTTGTCGATACGATTAAGCTATGGAACGAAGAAGGTGGAGATATCTTGAAGATGAGTGAATATCTCATCAATCAGGCCAGGCTTAAAGAACAATACTTATTAAACTGCGAGACAATTCATAGGCAAAAAACCATAGAGTTTGTCGTGCTTTGGAGCATCTCTTTAGCCATTCTTGGGATATTACGATTTGCCTTATCACAGTTCTTTAACAAAATCAGTGGTTCGTTATTCTATCAAATATCAGTTTCAACGATTGTTTTGTTTACGCTTTTTTCAATATATATCCTCGTGATGAGGGTCAGTAATTTTGATTTGGAGGGATGGAAAGATGACGAAAAATAAAATCAAAGACACGATTGAATTCATCGGTCTTTCATATAAAAAAGAAATGACTAAAGTAGTGTTAATAAGCGCCCTCTTACTGATGGTGACACTTGTACTTTTTTTAGTCACAAAAAACTTAATCGTTCCAATTATCATAGGGATAGGGGATCTAGTTCTTACATATTTCCTATTGTCCCGCTATAACGATAAGAAGAAGAGTCTTTTAAAAAACCGTGAAAATGAACTGATTTCCCTTATTTCATATTTCGATGTTTATATTAGAAACAACAATAACGTGTATCAATCTTTTAACTTATTAATCCCTTATTGTTCCAACTGGATGAAAGAAAAGATTGAGGATTTGTTGACAGAAATTGATAAGGATAAAAGCGTTCAACCATTTGTCAATTTTGCCGATCAGTTTACAAGCATTTCAATTCATAGTCTAATGCTTTCAATCTATCAAATGGTGGATCAGGGAGAAAACTCAGAGCAATTAACCCACTTTAATTTGCTTTTTGACGAAATTTCAAAGACGAGAAATAGAGAGATGATTGAACAAAAACAGAAGTCTTTATCAAATATGTCGACGTTTCCTCTTGCGGGAGCGGGATTAATCACTATTTCATTAACGATTTCAATTCTTAGTATTTTAGGAGATTTAGTAAATGTCATATAAAGTTGGTTTAATTCTTTCAATGATCTTTGTTGCGCTTTTCTTTATTTTTGGCGCAGACCTTTTGACTTTAGAAAGTGTTTATAGTTCTTTAGACTCTAAAGCTAACAACATTTCCTATCTCATTTCGAGAAATGGTACGATAGATGATTCATTTATCAACTATGTTGAAAGCACTTTTTCAGTGGCTTTCGATTGTCCTAAAAATCAATCACCAACATTCGGCGAAAAAATCATATACCAGATTTCTACGACATATCATCCTCTGGTAATTTCTAAACAAGAAATGACTATCAGTATTAAAAGGATGACTATTGTAGGCTTCTACGGTTAGAAAGGAGGAAAGTATGTCTGAGATTAAAGGACAACTATTAGGTATAGTTTTGGTACTAATGGTGTTTGGCATCGTTGCCGCTGCATTAACGACAATCTTCACAGGTTTAAGTAACTCGGTGACAAGCGAAGTCAGCAAAGCAGTTAGTTCATTCGGGCTATAATTACCTTAATTAAACAACGGCTAAAACGGCCGTTTTTTGTATTGAAGCATTTTTCAGTGCGTTATAAAATAAACCTGCAATGGAAATCTTAGAAGTAGTTAAAGATGTAATTAAAGACAGAATCAACATTGATTCAATTAACTATGATGACAGATTGGATGAATTAGGTCTCGATTCTTTAGACTTAGTGGAAACCATGCTTAAAATCGAAGAAGCAGTGGGGGTAGAGTTCACAAGTGATGAAATCGTTGAACTTAAAACCATCCGTGATGTAGTCAATTTAATTGAAACCAAAAAAATGTAGTAAATTGTCTTGTCTTTGTTTAAGTCGCGTGATATTATTTTTATCGCGCTTATGAAGCGCTGCCTACCTAGCTCAGTCGGTAGAGCTATCGGCTGTTAACCGATCGGTCGTGGGTTCGAGTCCCTCGGTAGGCGCCACTTTTGGCGAATTGGAGAAGTGGCTTAACTCACATGCCTTTCACGCATGCATTCACGGGTTCGAATCCCGTATTCGTCACCACAAGTTGATAATTGGATTGATACAAAGTCAATCCTTTTTTCTTGTCTTTTTCTGCGAAAACCAATGGCAAGTTATTACATTATATGTAATAATATAGACATGATACGCAAAATCAATCTTGGGAATAAAAAAGAGGCAATTAAAGCATTTGAAACCTTCAAAGCAAATGATTATGTTCCTTTTGATATTGAGTTACTTAATTCTCATTTAAAAAATATTAATGACAACTTAGATATTAATGTTTTTAGAAAGAGCTCTCTTTTTATTACTAGTAAAACGCTATGGGAATGTATGCAGCCGTTAGGAGCTAAGGGCAAGCACAATTTTCATGGTCTTTCGCCAGAAGAGATTTATGACTCTTTGCACGATTTACAAAACGCTAGATGCATAGTAAGTGTGTACGGAACTAGATTTGTTATTGTGACAAGCATAATTGCTAGCTGTGGAGATCCAATCATCGCAATAGTAGAAACAGGTTCTCCTTTAACTTTAAATCGTAACGCAAACATCAACAAAGTAGTTACTTTATATCCTAAGAAAAGGTTGGACAATTATATAAATAATATTTCTAAAAGCAAAATAACTATAAAAAAATGAACCGAGGAAGGCTCCATTTGCCAACTTGGGTTCACACTTATATTATATATAATTTGCACTTGTTGTCAAAATGAATTTTCAATCAAAGATTGATGTGTGCTGATATATTGAAATAATATCATTGTCAAAGGTGGAAAGTCGCTGTGCGACCACGACGCATTTCTTCGGAAACGGATTGACTAGCGATTCAGGATGCAACGCCCTGATTGACAAATAATAGCGTCTCATTAAAGATGTTTTTTTGTTATCATATAAACATGGAAAAAGAGATGGAACCAATTTATCCGAACTCACAATTTAAGTCTTTTTGTTATATCAAAAGCGTAGTTACTAGGCCAAACATTATAGTTGGTGATTATTCATATTATGACGATATGGACGAAGGACCAGAATCTTTTGAAAAGCACGTTACTCATCATTATGACTTTATGGGTGATAAGCTTATTATTGGTAAGTTTGTTGCTATAGCAAGAGGCGTGGAATTTGTCATGAATGGTGCCAATCATATGTTAGATTGTTTAACAACTTACCCTTTTGAAGTCATTGATGAATTCAAAGGTTTATCAAGGTCGTTTGGAGATAGAGGAAATCGTGGTGATACAGTAGTCGGTAACGATGTTTGGATTGGCCAACACGCTACAATATTGCCAGGTGTTCATATTGGTGATGGTGCAATTATCGGCGCTAATACTGTAGTGGCAAAAGATGTTCCTCCTTATGCGGTTGTCGTAGGTAATCCCGCAGTTGTTAAGAAATATAGATTTGATAAAGAAACAATTGATCTTCTTTTGGAACTCAAATGGTGGGACAGAGATATTGAAGAAATCAAAAAACTAATCCCATTACTTACTGGGGATATAGAACAAAGCAAAAAAGAACTTAAAAAGTTGTTAAAGAAATAGCGGTGCGTAAATTTGCAAGTTGTGCGTTGTATCATTTCTGTCCATTTAGGCCAACTTAGAAAAGTAGGATTGCATATCAATCCTTTTTCTTTTGTGGCGCTTTTGTGACAAGAAAATTGTTAATATATAAATGTCCTTAGGAGGAGATCGTAATGAAAGAAGAATTATTAAAAGGCTTAACTGATGAACAGATTGCCAAAATAAGAGAGTGCAAAAACCATGATGAGCTACTCAATCTTGCAAAGCAAGAAGGCGTTGAATTAACTGACGAACAATTAGAAGTCATCAGTGGTGGTGGTGTTTGTTCCAGTGATAAGTGCCCTAACTGTGGTAGCAAAAACTACACATACTTTAGCACCGGTAATGGTACATTCTGTAAATGTCAAGACTGTAGATGTTCCTTCAAACTCTAATCAATCTTTAGACTAGTTATTTTATTTGATAATTCTAAGGTGCAATTATAGATGGTGTGGCCTTCTTATTTACTAGTGCTAAATTTCAAATAATGACTATAATCTCGATTCATTAAGTCTTTATATTTAAAAGTCAAAGTGGCAGTCTGTTCCACGGGTTTCTGCTTTGTTCCATGTGTATCAAAACACTGAAACCTTGCCAACTTAGTTAAATTGGATTGATACAATGTGTCAGTCCTTTTTTTGTCTCTCTACATATTTGTGCGGCGTTTGAGGGTTTTGAGTAATTCGACCCCCTTTTTATATAAAACGGAAGAATTGTGCAAAAAAACAATAAAGTCGCACTTATGTGAAATAGCAATCGCAATACGCATTGTATTGAAACGGACAATATTTAATGGTGTAATGTAATTAAACAGACTTTGTTAAATAAGGGAGAGAGAAAATGAAGAAACATTTCAAATTTTTTCTTGCTGGTTTACTGTCAATGCTGACCTTTTTACCATTAGGTTCGTGCGGCAACAAAAACAACAAGAATCAAGAGTTAAGCGATAAAGATATTATCGATCTTGTCATTGATAATTTTATGCCTTTAACCAAGGTGCCTAGACCATCACACCACGAAGAAATGATAAGCCAATATTTGGTAGACTGGGCAACATACAATGGACTTGAGCCCATGAGGGATAAATTCAATAATGTTATGTTTGATGTTCCTGCAACTAGCGGAATGGAGAATAAACCTTTTGGCGTTTTGCAAGGACATATGGATATGGTAGTAGCGGTAGCCGATGATAAGGTTTTTGATCCTTTACACGATTCCATTACTCCTGTAAGAGATGATGATAAAGGAACATTAACAGCGAGTGGTACCTCTTTAGGCGCGGACGATGGAATAGGACTTGCAATAATTAAAAGCGTTGTCCAAGGCAAAATGTCTCATGGACCACTTAGAATGATCATTACTGTTGACGAGGAAGACGGAATGGTCGGCGCTTCTAATATGGATGAGACATGGCTTGATGGCGCCAAATTCTTAATCAATATCGACAATGAAATGTCTGAACAAGTTTTAGTTTCTACAGCATCTGGCAATAATCTAAGCATTAATGAGAAGGTAGGATTTGTTGAACCTACATTAAATACGCCTATTTCATTAGAAATATCTAATTTAAAGGGTGGGCATTCAGGAGTAGATATTGATAAAGGCCGATTAAATGGCATTAGAGCAGTTGTAGGTTTTTTAGCTATCTTAGATGAGAACTATATTCAATATGAGCTAGCATCATTTGATGGAGGTACAGCCGGTAACGCCATTCCAACTAGGGCGAAAACTACGATTGTAATAAACGACATAGATAAACGAGGCGTGAACATGCTATTTAACGAATATAAGGAATCGCTAATTAATGAATATGCTGGAAAAGAAGATATTGTTTTTGAATTAAATGATTCAATTCCTGTAAATAAGGTTGTAGTAGAAAGTGTTAAAGCAGGATTTGTCAATTTCACTAACAACGTTCAAGACGGAGTAAGAAACGTATCTGAAGATATCCAAGGACTTATTGAAAGTTCTTCTAACTTAGGTATCGCAAGATTAAATCCTTTAACCGAAAACGTTGAGATAATAGCATTCATGCGTAGTTCCAAAATCGCTATTGAAACAATGATGCTAAGAAATCAAATGGCGCTTGGAGAAGAATCTGGATTCACTCCAGAATACACACATACTGCAGATGCCTGGGAATATGATCCTGATAGTAAATTATTAGCCATTGCTAAAGAAGTGTATAAAAAACAAAATGGAACAGATGTGGTTGTTGCGGCACTCCATGCAGGTGTTGAATGCGGATGTTTTAAGAAAAGGAAACCAACTATAGATATGATTAGCATTGGGCCTGATATTAGTAATCCACATACAATCAATGAAGTGTTGTATTTAAATTCAATACCAAGGACTTGGCATCTATTAGAAGGATTATTAGCGAATTATAATGCTTAAAAAGCAATAATTAACGCTAAAAGAAACTGGATTGATCGCGAGGTCAATCCTTTTTTGTTTGTTGAACCCAGGTGTCTACAATTTGTGGACAACTGAAACTATACGCTGCTGATGGCAAAAAGTATCTTTCTGATGTTATTAATGAAGAAGGTGTAGGGTAGATGCGATACTTGTAAGCAATTCTCTTCATAAAACTATTGGATAAATAAAAAGGGAAGAAAAACAAATTATTGTTCCCCATATCCCTTTATCCTAATAATATTATATCAATTTATTGATATACTCTCAATAAATAATTGTTGTTATTTTATTATTCTTTGGTTCTTTGAGTAATCCCGTTGGATTGATTGACTATAAAAAATAGTTTGTTGCAATTCATCCCCCACCTATAGAGGTAGCCACCAATAAAATGATGTGGGGGACTTCTTACTAAAATATGTTAAAAAAGGCTACTTATGTAGCACTTATTTTTTATTATAATAATAGGTATGAAAGAAAAGAGCTGTTTTAAATACAATTTAATCAAGCTAGTTGTTTACGCTATTTTAGCGGTTCTCATTTTTGTTTTTAGAGACAACTTAGTGGCACATAACGGCTTAAAGTATTTCATCGGTGGCTTGATGCTCCTATATGCCATGGAAGAAATCCTTTTCATTGTCCTTCATCATGTCCATCATTTATTTCACGAAGACAAAGTCTATCTTGGTTTTATCGAATTAATCTTGGGCATTGTTTTACTCACTGTTAATTTCTCTTATGAATCTGTTTGTGTCATTTGGGCGACATGGTCAATCTTAAGAGAATCTTATGAGATTAAAGAGATTGCTTGTGAACTCAAGAACATCGTTCCTAAAATCATCAGTGGTGTTGAGTCAATAGTGGTCATCGTCTTCTCAATCTTATTGCTCATTGAACCAGGACATCATCACGCTTTGATCCATCTCTACCTCTTGCTAGCGGAATTAGTAATCACTCCGTTAACGCCATTATTAGATGAATTATTAGAAAAGAAAAAGTAGTATATAAATATGGCAAAACAAAAGAATAGTTTATTTTCCGATAGCACTAAAAGGGTCTTAGCCCTTATTTTAGGTGGCGTTTGTTCCACCTTAATTTTGACCTTTTCCGTTTTAACGATTGCCGCTATTTCCAAAAGTGATATCGCTCTTTCGTCAAGATATCTCCTTGGAGTGTTCTTGTCGATGGGTTTAGCGTCAATCATTGTTTTTATCAAAGATAGAAACAAATATAACTTCATTAGAACACTTATTCTTGTTATTTTTAATGTTATTTTAGGCATCATTGTTCTCTTTGCCGAGAATAATTTATATTTATTTTCCTTGACTGCAGGATCGTATTGCTTGGTCATTGTTGTCTCGCGTATCATCAGAATCATTGAAAAGAAATCATTTAGGGCCATTGTCTTTAACGCTATTTTAATTACCCTCGTCGTTTTATTAGGCATCGGATTGTTTATTCCTGTGGATGTGGATGGCATCGATAATGTCGTCTTAATTGAATGTCTATTTGTAGCTTTTACCGCTTTAGCGGAAGTGGCTTCAGTGGCGTTCGGTCAACTCAAATTCAAAGTCTTGTTTAAGATCATCATTAATACTTTTGCTTTAGAAGTTTTGTTTGGTCTTTTAGCGACAATGGTGGCCAGCGCTTTAGTCTTGGTTACTGTTGAAAATGCAACATTTACTAACTTTGGTGAAGCTTTGTGGTACACATTTACCGTTGTTACCACAATTGGCTTTGGTGATATTGTCGCCACCACATTAGTGGGCAGATTAGTGTCTGTCATATTAGGTATCTACGGCATTATTGCTGTCGCTGTTATCACTTCGATTATTGTTAATTTCTATAACGAAACATCTGGCAAAAAAGACGCTAAAGAGTTAAAAAACATACAAAAAGACGAAGAAAAAGATAAACACTAGATTGTTTCTAAACATTTTGATAGCAAAGGCTATGAACACCATAGTCTTTCATTTTATACATTTATAAAAACGCTGTTATTGTTTTAAAAACAATTAACTATTTTACAAAAACTATGTATAATAGTGCCGGTCATTAATAAGGAGAAAGAATTAAATGGCAAAAATTACATATGTCCACGGCCGTGAAGTATTAGACTCACGTGGCAATCCAACCGTTGAAGTTGAAGTCCGTTTAGATGATGGCACAAAGGCTTCCGCAATCGTTCCATCTGGTGCCTCTACTGGTGAATCCGAAGCTCTTGAATTAAGAGATGGTGATAAAAGTAGATATTTAGGCAAAGGCGTTTTAAAAGCCGTTAAGAACGTTAACGAAGTTATTGCCCCAGCCGTTATTGGCTTAGAAGCAACAAGCCAAAACAAATTAGATGCAGTTTTATTAAAACTTGATGGCACACCATTCAAAAAGAACCTCGGTGCTAATGCAACATTAGGTGTTTCCCTTGCTGTTGCTAGAGCCGCTGCTCAAAGCTTAGGTATGCCTTTATACCGTTACATCGGTGGTGCTAACGCAAAAGTGTTACCAACCCCATGTATGAACGTTATCAACGGTGGTGCGCACGCTGAATCCACAGTTGATTTCCAAGAATTCTTCATCATCCCAGCGGGCTTTGATACATTCCGTGAAGCCTTAAGAGCCGGCGTTGAAGTGTTCCACGCTTTAAAGAAAGTCGTCAAAGGCAAAGGCTATGAAACCGGTGTCGGTGACGAAGGTGGTTTCGCTCCATCCTGCAAGAATGGTAACGAAGAACCATTAGAATTAATCGAAGAAGCTATTAAGAATGCCGGTTACGAAGTTGGCAAACAAATCTTCTTAGGTATGGACGTCGCTTCCTCAGAATTCTATGATGCCGAAACAGGCAAATACACCTTAAGTAAATCCGGTGAAGGTTCCTATGATAGCAAAGGCTTCATCGAATACTTAAAGAAATTAGTCAAAGATCACCCAGCAATCATCACCATCGAAGATGGTTTAGCAGAATCTGACTGGGCTGGTTGGGCTGAATTAACCAAAGAACTCGGTGGTAAAATCCAACTCGTTGGTGACGACTTATTCGTTACAAATCCTGCCTTCTTAAGAAAAGGTATCGATAACAACGTTGCAAACTCCATCTTAATCAAAGTCAACCAAATCGGTACATTAACCGAAACATTAGACGCGATCAGATTAGCGCAAACAAACGCTTACACCACAATGGTTTCTCACCGTTCTGGTGAAACAGAAGACGTCACAATCGCTGATCTCTCTGTCGCGGTTAATGCTGGCCAAATCAAAACCGGTTCTGCTTCTAGAACAGACCGTATGGCCAAATACAATCAATTATTGAGAATTGAAGAAGAATTAGGTGACGAAGCTCAATACCTCGGCTTAAAAGCTTTCAAAAATCAAAAGTAATTGAAACAAGCAAACTAAACAAAGCTCTTGGGTAACCAAGGGCTTTTATTATAAAATAATAATATGAACGAAATAGTGGATCTCCTCTTCTCAAAGCAAGATATTAAGTATCGCGATTTTCAAAAGCCTTTATTCCCAGGTGTTGAAGAAGATTGCTTTATTGGTGTGAGAACTCCCGAACTAAAAAAGCTCGCTAAAGAGTTATTTGGTAGTGAGATAGCTAATAAGTTTATCGAGACGCTTCCGCATCATTATTTTGATGAAAATCAATTACACGCCTTCCTTATTTCTTTATTTAAGGATTATCAAACTTGTCTCAAAGAAGTGGATAAATTTCTTCCTTTTGTTAATAACTGGGGTACATGCGATCAATTAAGCCCAAAGGTATTTTCTAAACATAAAGACGAATTAATCGCTCCTATTAAGAAGTGGTTAAAGAGTAAACATACATATACAGTTAGATTCGCCATCGGCATGCTAATGCAACATTATTTGGACGAATCGTTTAAAGAAGAATACATGGAAATGGTGGCCTCTATCAAAAGCGAAGAATACTACATCAATATGATGATTGCCTGGTATTTTGCCACTGCATTAGCAAAACAATATGATTCCGCGATTAGGTATTTAGAAGATAAGAAATTATCTAGATGGGTTCATAATAAAACAATTCAGAAAGCAGTGGAATCCTATCGCATTACTGACGAACAAAAGGCTTATCTTAAAAAATTAAAGATACCTAAATAAGCCTCCACGCGCTATCATAAAGACATCCATGAAACAAAAAATATTGTTTTCTCTTTTGTTTGCGATTGGTCTTTCAGTAAGTGCGTGTTCGCAAAATCAGACCTCTTCAGACACTTCTTCCACTAGTGGTTTTTCGTCTAGCTCAAATTCTTCATTTTCATATTCTTTTCAAAATAAAGAAGAGGGATTAACGCTGGAACAAATTACAGATGAAATAAATAAAATAGATCCAGAGCCTCAAGAACAAAAGAAAGTTAAGTATACCTGGCACATCGTAGAAAAGTTGACTGGCAATTTTTATAAAGTGATGCTTGATGGCAGTGAGATGCCTGAAGGCGAAATCGTCGGAGATTTTGTCTCGGAAACGAGAAATGACAATTTAGACGCCGATACCCAATTAGTCAGTGGCACTCCAGTGACACAAACGCAACAATTATACGCTAGACAATATTCATCTTCCGTTACTCCAAGTGGTTGGCTTAGTTATCACTCTCAAAGAAGACAGTTTCTAAATAATGCGCAAGAAGGCGAAGGCTTTGAAGAAAGGTTCTACGCTAATCCAATCGTTCTCTACATGAGAAGCTGGGGAAGAAGACCCGCAAATGCGCAAATGGATGGCATTTATTTCGGCTATGAAGAATTGGAAAGAACCTATAACGCTGCTGGTTATTGCACATCTTTAAAAATAAAAGAGTTTACATATATGCAAGGCACTCTTAGTAGTTGGAACAATCCTACAAGAGAATATGACGGCTCATACGAATATTCATTAACCTGTGCTATTGAATATTTAGAAGAATAAAGATAAAGAAAAACCGACTCAACCGAGTCGGTATTTTTTAACGTGGTGCCCGGGACCGGAATCGAACCGGTACGGTATCGCTACCGCAGGATTTTAAGTCCTGTGCGTCTACCTATTCCGCCACCTGGGCACTGTTTGGTCACTCTCTGGAGAATCGAACTCCAGACCCCTTGATTAAAAGTCAAGTGCTCTACCGGCTGAGCTAGAGAGTGAAGGCTTGGCAGGGGCAGCTGGACTTGAACCAACGAATGACAGAGTCAAAGTCTGTTGCCTTACCGCTTGGCTATGCCCCTAAACCTTGATGGTGGGAGGGGGCAGATTCGAACTGCCGAAACCAGTAGGTAGCAGATTTACAGTCTGCCGCGTTTAGCCTCTTCGCTACCCTCCCATCTTTTGATGGGTTTTGCGCAATTAAGTGGTGGATGCTGACGGGCTCGAACCGCCGACCCCCACCTTGTAAGGGTGATGCTCTCCCAGCTGAGCTAAGCATCCTTCTTAGCAATGCGCTAAAATAATATATCACTTTTATAAATATGCAGTCAACGAAAAAAACGCCTTTTTTCAAAGCGCTTTTTCATTATTAAACTATTATTAGTTTTAGTATCCTTTTTTACCTAAAAGGTGGAACATGTTCTTCTTATAAACTTCGACACCAGGTTGATTGAATGGATTAATATCTAGCATATAAGCACTCATTGCACAGGCTCTCATAAAGAAATAGAAGAGATAGCCAAGGTTATATGCATCAAGTTTATCAACATAAATGACGTTGCATGGAACACCGCCATCTTCATGAGCTTGTAAAGTTCCTTCAAAGGCCTTTTGATTAACAAACGCTAAGTTCTTTCCTTCGAGATAATTGAGGCCGTCTAAGTCATCGTTATCGTGTGGAATGACGATATCTTGCTTTGGTTCCTTGATGTTGATAATTGTTTCAAATAAGAGCGGTGTACCGTCTTGGATATATTGGCCTAAACTATGAAGATCAGTTGAGAAGGTGGCACTGCCTGGATATAAACCCTTATGTTCTTTGCCTTCGGATTCTCCGAATAGTTGTTTTAACCATTCACTAATTTGGCTCATTTGTGGTTCATATGTGACATACATTTCCACTGGTTTGTTGTGGTGATACATATAGTCACGCATGACAGCGTATTGGTAACACTTATTATCTTTGAGTGGTGCGGATTCAATTTCTTTTCTAGCAACTTGAGCGCCTCTAATCATCGCTTCAACATCAACACCAGCACACGCCAAAGGGAATGTGCCAACAGCGGTAAAGACACTATAACGACCACCGATATCACCTGGCAAAACATATGTCGCATAGCCTTCGTTATTACAAAGTGTTTTTAAAGCACCTTTTTCTCTATCAGTAGTGGCGTAGATTGCTTTTCTGGCTTTTTCTTTGCCAATTTGTGATTCTAATAATTCTTTTAAAAGTCTAAAAGAGATGCTTGTTTCAGTGGTGGTGCCACTTTTAGAAATGACGTTAATCGCAAAGTTTTTACCTTTGAGATAATTCATCACTTGAGCGACATAGTTAGGGGAGAATGTTTGACCCATGAAAATGATTTCAAGTTTGTCATCGCTCTTTAAGCCATTGAGTGCTTCTAAAGCGCTTCTTGCGCCTAAATAAGAACCACCAATACCACAGACGACAAGGATATCAAAATTGTCTCTGACATATTGAGCGTCTTTTTTGATTCTTGCTAGTTCTTCTTTATCGTAATTAACTGGCCAATCCACCCAGCCTAAGAAATCGTTTCCTTGACCGGATTTATCCATAATCATCTTATTGATACGATTAACTTCTTTTTCATAGCCTTTGAGGATTTCCTCATTCATGAGTTTGTTTAATCTAAGATCTAACATTATTTATCCTCCTTACCTATTTTTTGATAGGCATCGTTAATCCAACCATCAAGTTTATCTTTCAAAGGTTGGAACTCTTCTTCGGTCACAGTTGGTAAACGACGTTGATTAATGTGTGATGAGTAGGCTTCTTCCGGTGGGACTTGTTTATAAGACACTCTTAAGAAACCATTCTCTTTATCGATGGTTAAGATTTTGACTTTGATTTCATCTCCAACAGAACCATATTTTTCAATGTCACGGACGAAGGAATCGGATATCTCACTAATGTGGAGTAAACCCGTCACGCCATCTTCAAAAGACATGAAAAGCGCATATGGCTTCACGTTGTAAACTTTACCTATTACTAGTTGGCCGACTTGATAATTCATAGGACTAATCTATACAAAAATCATAGCACTCGAAAATAAAAAAAGGTAGAGAAACCTACCTTATTTATTTGCTAGCACCTTTTCTTTTCTTTCCAGTTTTTCTTGGGCAGAGATGAGATCAATAAGGAGTTTCATAACCTTATCCATCTCTCCGTTAGCGCTGTAATCGGCTTCCACGATGAAGTCGCAGCGATTGTCATCATAAATCTGTTGAACAACATCTTTGCTTTCTTTTGGATGGACAGCAATACTATGTCCGCCGCTCTTTTTGACCAATGTCATTGATGGGATGTCGGTCATTCCATCACCAACGTAGATGATGTTTTTATAGTTAACACGGCGGTCAAGGTTCTTTTCATTAACACCAGCATCATCAGTTGGTTTTATCGCGCCTTTCGAAATGCGGTAGAAGAATTGTGTTTTTTGTGTGAAGTTAATTGCCATCTTTGGCCAGCAAGCTTCACCGTTTTCATCATATAAGTATTCACAGCCATAGACCTGTGTGAATTCATTAACGATAGAACAACCTTCAACGATTTCTTTAGTACCACTGGAGACTAAATAGTGTTCAACTTTGATACCTCTTTCAGCGGCGTAGTCATTAATTCTTTTAAACCAGGTAGTGACACCAGGATAGAATTTAATATCTTTGCCACATTCTTTCAAATATTCTTTAGTGATTTTGATGCCTTTTTCTTTGGCAAATTTAAGCATGCAATACATATAGGAAAGGATTCTTTCCACTTCGTATTTAGCAGATAACTTACCTGTCTCACCCCAGAATTCTTCAGGAGTCATTCCTAAGTTTGGAATAAAAGCATAATTTTGCATATCCGTAGTGGATAATGTTTTATCAAAATCATACATGATAGCGACAATTGGTTTACTCATATTTATAACCTCGTTTCAATATTATCATTAATCGATAATATTAGTCAACTTTATGCAGTTATATAGCGCGCATTACATGCTTGCTTTAAGTCGCATTTGTGGTAATATCTTTCATATGAAAGTTTTTTTGATGATTGTTCTAAATACCTTCGTTGTCGTAGCGATCGTATATCTCTTATTGCTCATCGTTGATATCAGTTTCGTCTGCTCTTTCTCTTCAATCATGAAGCATCACGCGAATGATTTGACAGTCATTCTCACCAATAAGAAAGATAACTTCGTCAAACTAGTGGGTATTCTTTCCGCGAAAGGCGTGAAATTAGATAAGAGCAAATTAGAACTTTTACATAATTTTGATGTGAAACGCATTGAAAAACACGATGGCGAAGACGCTAAAAAAGCCAGAGATGAATTAACCTCAATACATGAGTATTTGCTCCTTGTCTGTAGCCAAAGTGACTTTGAAGCAGATAGTGAATATCAACAAGTCTTAGCCTATATCAATGAATTAGAAATTGTTTATCGTCATCATTTAATGATGTATAACGCTGATGTCTTAGGCTACAACTTCTGGATTTCCTTCTTCCCAACTCGTTATATTTATAAAATCTTAAGATTCAAACCAAAAGAAAATATCTAGTAAGGAGTGACATATGAAAAAACAACCAATTAAATTTAGTGAGTATCCATTAATCGTTCCAAACGCTAAACGCTTAAGCAAGAAAATGGACAAACTCATTAGTGATTTAAAAGCGTGTCAAACCGCTAACGAAGCTTTTAAAGTAATTAATAAAATTAATTCTTACTTTGAAGATCTAGAAACAGAAACCAGTGTTATCTATGTCTTGTATACTTGTGACACCACAAATGAACAATATAAGAAAGCACAAGAAACAGTGGATGAATTAAGCCCATTATTTGGTAAATATTCCACTGACGTCCAAAAGATTCTAGTGAATGCTAGTTATCGTCCAGAACTAGAAAAGAAATATGGTTCATATCTTTTCCAAAAATATGAAGCAGGTTTAAAAACTTTTGATGAAAAGATCATGCCTGACTTAGTTAAAGAAAACAAATTAGTCAGTGAATATGACATGATTTTAGGCGGCGCTCAACTTGAATTTAGAGGCGAAACACTCAATCTTTCTCAACTTGGCAAATACATGCAAGATAAAGACCGTGAAACTAGAAAAGCCGCTGCTAAGGCAATGGATAAATGGCTTAGTGAAAACGAGGAAAAGATTGCTCAAATCTATGATGAATTAGTACACGTCCGCGTTGAAATTGCTAAAAAACTCGGTTTCAAATCATTCACAGATCTTGCCTATTTACGTTTAGGTAGAGTTGACTACAACGCTGATATGGTCAAATGCTATCGTGAACAAATTGCTAAAGAAGTGGTGCCAGTTTGTCAAAAACTCTACAAGATTCAAATGAAGAATCTTGGCATTAGAAAGCCACAATACTACGATTACAATCTTATGTTCGCTAGTGGCAATCCTATGCCAGCGGGCAATAAAGATTACCTTGTAGAACAAGCTCATAAAATGTATTCAGACTTAGGTCCTGAATCTAAAGAGTTCTTTGATTTCATGACCAAATATGAATTAATGGATCTTGAAGCGAGAAAAGGCAAAGCCCCAGGCGGTTATCAAACCACATTCCCAGCCTATCAATCTCCGTTCATCTTCTCTAACTTTAATGGCACACAAGGCGACGTTAACGTCTTATGCCATGAAGGCGGACATGCCTTCCAGGCATATCTCAGTAGAAACATCAAGGTTTCCGAATATCGTCAACCAACTTTAGAAAGCTGCGAAATCCACTCCATGAGCATGGAATTCTTTGCTTGGCCATATATGGACGGCTTCTTTGGCAAAGACGCTGAAAAATATAAATATGCCCACTTAGCGGATTCTATTGAATTCCTCCCCTATGGTGCAACTATCGATGAATTCCAACACTGGGTTTATGCTCATCCAGATGCCAGTCACGCTGAAAGATGTGCGGCATTTAAAGAAATTGAAAACAAATACACACCACACAAGAAATATGATGATTGCCCAACCTTAGCGAAAGGCACAATTTGGATGAGACAATCTCATGTCTTCGCTGTGCCATTCTATTATATTGATTACACTTTAGCCCAAGTAGTGGCCTTCCAATTCGCAATTGAGAATATGAAGAACCACGAAAAGGCTTGGAAGAAATATATCAAACTCTGTAAGAGTGGTGGTAAGTATCCATTCCAAGAACTCTTAGCGAAGAACCATCTCAGATGCCCATTCCAAGATGGTAATGTCCGTAAGGTCATTAAACCTCTAGAAAGAGTGCTCAAAGGATTTGACACATCTAGGATGTAAAAAAATAAGCGGCCTTATTCAGGTCGCTTTTCTTTACTAATGGTGCGCGAGATGAGAATCGAACTCACACAGGGATCCCTATACGCCCCTCAAACGTACGCGTCTACCAGTTCCGCCACTCGCGCATCAAACTGCTTGATTATTTTAAAATAATAAGAAGATAAAAAACAAGCACAAAATGTTAGAGTTTTGTTTCAACGTTATTTTCTTTATTGCTGTTATCAAAATATGATAAGCCAAAACTATATAAACCAATCGCCACTCCGAAGAAGATTCCAGCGATAATCATATAAGCACTAAACATTTCGTTACGAGTGGTGCCATAGATATCAACAACACCTTTATAAATGGATCCAGCGGTCAATAAAGCCACGCCAAGATTAAAGCAACAACCAGTCAATAAACCTGGTGTTCTTCTAATAGGAAGCACTAATAAAAGCAGATGAGGAATAAAACCAAAGATTAAAACCCATATCCAAGCAAATTGCATCCAAAATGAATACACGTCATGGCTAAATGTTTCATAAACAATACCAAAAACAGCGATAAAAATTGTGATTAACGCATAAGAACTTGTAATGATTATTAACGATTTTTTATTCTTTGCCGATATAAACACAATCGCTTACCCCCCTTTCTCCAATTGGTGGGTTTTCAGGTAATGTAGAACCATGGACTAGTTCTTGTGTGCAGTAATTGACAAGGGCGCCATTACCATTAGCGTTACCGGTACCATCATCAAAATACATTGTGGCAGAGCCACCTCCATCGAGGTTATAGGCACAATAAGCATGGTTGATTTCCATAATTCTTCCTATTTGATATAAGGAAAGACCAGGGCTTGAAGCAATTCTGCCATCTGAAACCACGAAAATATAGTGTAAAGGCGCAATCATACCAATTGCGCATCTTTGATTGCGGTTTTGTGTGGCTGCTGTTTCGACTTCCACGCCTTTATCAATTACTCTGACACCTTTATCAACAAGAGCCGGGCCAAAGGAAAATACTTGCCAAGCGCCTTTCGCCGCAATTTCATTGAGTGTATAGTCTTTCTCATTAAATATTTCAAAAGATCCATCGGCATAAATCGCTAAATCTGTGCCTTTGCCTTTTCCTGTGTTCCTTGAACTTCTAATAATTTGGCCATTTCTTATGACGTAACCACTGTTTTGAGCGCCATAGGTATCACCATCAATCGCGATAATACCTTTATGTCTTTTGCACATTTCACTAGTGAATTCGGTAATATTCTCACCTGCTTTATCTTTTGCTAGAGCGGTTTTTAAATAACTGGCGTTTCTAATTCTGATGTCGGCCGCATAATAAGTAGAATGGTCTTTATATCGATCGGTGGTAATATCAACATAAATATCAGGGTCTGAGTAGTGCTTTTTCGGTTCAAAGACGACTTCAGGAGTAAATAAAGCATCAATTTCTTCTGGTGTTAAATCTTCATAGTATTCAGGAGCGGGTTCGATAGATGCACTTGATGATGAAGATGAACTACTAGATTGTGATTGGCTATTTGAAGAGCTACTTGAAGAAGAACTCTTATTCATATCAGCGAAGGAAAAGGAAAAGTTAGAAGCACCTTGATTGGCGTTAAAAACGCCACCATACTCTTTAGGAATGACAAAAGTATCAAGAAAAGAATAGGCCACAAAACTGGTGCCTACTAAAGCAAAGACAACAGGGATGATGATTTTTTTCGCGCCTTTCATGTATTCTTTTTCTTTCTAAAGACGAATAGTCTTTGAATAAGCCAACTTGTTATAAACATTGTAATCTCTACAAGAACTTTCGCAAGATATTTATTCATGCCTGCTTTATCAACTAATAGCCAGAGCAATAAAGTGTTACATCCTAAAATAAAGATGGCTAAAACAGCATATTTAAGAACGGCCTTCCAAACTTTGTCTTCACTTCTAAATACCAGTTTGTAATTAATGGTGAAGTTCACACTCGCAGAAATAACTCTTGCAATGATGTTACAGGCAATTAACCAATATGCCCAGTCACATTTAATAAGTGTTAATAAAGTAAAAGCTAAAAAGTCGACTAAGAAGCCGATCAATGATGAAATTGAAAACTTAATGACTTCTTTAAAGATTCTAAAAGTATCTTTGAAAGCGTTATAGTGAGTTTTCGCGTTATTATCGATATAGATAGTTTCAATTCTTTCCTCTTTGAGAGGAATTTTATTCCTAACAGCGTCTAAAAGAACGTTCATTTCATATTCGTAACGGTTGCCTTTAATACCTATCAATCTTTCTAACAATGAATAGTCAAACGCTCTTAAGCCGGTTTGTGTGTCATAGATCTTATGACGAGTACTGATGAGGAAAGACATTCTCGCCATAAAGTTACCAAAACGGCTCTTTCTTGGTGTGCCTTTTCCAAAATAACGACTGCCTAAAACAATGCCACCTTCTTCTTCACAAACATCGCAAATACGGATAGCGTCACTAACTTTATGTTGTCCATCTGAGTCTAATGTCACTACGATTGAGTTTGTATCAAAGTGTTCTTTGATATAAGAAAAGCCATGTTTTAAGGCAAAGCCCTTTCCTTGATTAACTTCGTATGACAAGTAGTGGACTGCTTTTGGAAGTTGGTTGAAATAGGAATCGAAAGATGAATTACTACCGTCATTAACGACGACCACAGCAAAACCATTTTCCAGAAGTTCATCGACAACCTTTAAAAGAGCCTCATCTGGTTCATATGATGGAATTAGAGCAATTCTCTTTTTCATGCTTTAAGATTATTCTATTAACCTTAAACGAACATTAAAAATGTCATTTTATGTCATAAGTGCGACATGTATGCGTTTATTTAAAAAAGAAGAGCATAAAAAAGAGTGCTGGTCGCACTCTTTTATTCTTTATTGTAAGTTCTCTTATTTTGCTTCTGCTGGTTTAGCGTTATCGTCTGGATCGATGATAACATTTGCAATGTTAATAGCAGCAGCAATGAAGAATAAGACAGCAGCGAGGATCCATCCTGGACCAATCTTTAATCCAGAGGATGCGAAAGAGCCATAACCATTTCTTTCATAGAATTTTGGAAGGGCGAAGAATATTGAAGCGCCTGAGATAAGTAATGGAGCGGCAATGACTAAGCTTAAGAAAGCTCTCTTTTTGTCTTTGTTGATGAGACGTAAAGCCACATATAAGACTAAGAAGAATGCAGCAGCTAAGGCTAAGCCGAATGTGAAAAAGCCCATTGTGGAGAATTTTTCAGTAATAAAGCCATCGCTTTTACCAAAAATGAGGGAGGAACCTTTGTCAAATCCGATGCCATCTGAGGTTACTGATGCGTAAGAGGTCATTAATAAAATAAGGCCTACAATAGTAAGTGCTAAAGAAATAATGCCTGAAAATCTAAGTAATTTTTTCATAATAAACGGGTCCTTTCCATTTATAACAATTATTCTACGAGTATTTACTAGTAAAGTAAACTATTTTTTAAGTTAATAAAAAGCCCTTAAGGGCTTATCTTCTTTTATACAAGATGTACTTTCTTGTAAAGTAGTTCCACACCAGCCCCACAAGGGTCTTAAGGAAGAAGGCTAGTAAGTAGAGCCAGAACGTGAGATTGCCCCAGAAAGTGAACTTGAGGAGATAATCAATGCCGATCTCATTAATGTTCCTATGCGCGGCATTCAAGAAAATAATACGACATAACTCATACGTGCCTAAACTTAGCCCGTATGCTATCGCACTAAAAACAATAAACAAAATAATAAATGAAACTGACTTGGTAACCTTGGAATCTTGTTTGCCTTTAAACACCCAGTAAGTAGATAAAATGTAGTTTAAGATAACACCGACGGTAAAACCGGCTAACAAGGAAAGAGTGGATTGCAAAACCACCGGGGCATTTTTAAGAATCATCAAGAACAATGATGTCGTTAAAAAATCCGCTAAAGCACAGACTAAACCGGTAATTAAAAACCTGATTAATTCTCTTTTATTTGAGTCTTGTTTATTGCTCATTTTATAGTCCTAATAGACGGCCAAATAATGTTGACCAAAGGATGAAATAGGTGAGAAGTGAAATAACATCTACCATTGTGGTGGTCAATGGTCCACACATCACAGCAGGATCAAGTTTAAGCTTCTTGGCTAAGAATGGAAGCATGCAAGCGATCAAACGAGCAGCCACCATTGTAACAAATAAAGTGGAAGCCACTAATCCAGCAATGGTGAACATCACTTGCACTTTGCCAAATCCTAAATTTTCAACAGCGGTTTTGGTATCAACGATACCGACTGCCATTTCAAACATGAGCCAGCCAAAAGCGAATGTCGCAATGACAGAAGCAATACATGCTGCCACACGTAATTCTTTCCAAACAACACGTTTAAAATCACCCTTCTCAAATTCATCCAACGAGAGGGAACGAACGATGATGGTGGTGGTTTGACCACCAGCATTGCCACCGGCATCCATAATAAGTGGGGTGAAAACAGATAAGATTGTTAAGGAAGCAATCGCGCTTTCAAAGGATGAAAGAATTAAAGTGGAGAACACTTGCAAAATCATCAATGCAATAATCCAAGGAGCACACTTTAATACCAATTTGAAAACTGGTGTCTTCAAGTATGGTTCGTCCATGTTGGAGATTTGATTCAAGTGAGCGATATCTTCAGTCGCTTCTTCAACGATGATGTCGACAACGTCGTCGATGGTGATGATACCAATGATCTTGTTTTCATTATTGACAACAGCCATCGCATTTAAGTCGTAACGTTTGAACATGTTAGCGACTTCTTCTTGGTCGTCATTGACGTTACAAGTCACGAAGTCACGGTCCATGATATCTTCTAATTTTTCATCTTCATCCGCGAAGATCAAATCATCCAAGTTAATGGTGCCTTCAAGGTTTCTCTTATTGTCTCTAACAAAGATGGTATAAACGGTTTCTGCGTCTTTACCACGAGTGCGAATAATCTTTAAAGCGTCCTTAACTGTCAAAGTATCTTTCATATCGAGATACTCAGTGGTCATAACTGAACCAGCAGTGTTCTCTTTGTAGTTTAAAAGATTGTTGACGTCTTTTCTTAGATCTGGTGGGCAGGCTTTGAGGACTCTGTTCACCACATTAGCAGGCATTTCTTCCAATGTATCAACGATATCGTCAGCGAAGGAGTTTTCTAATAATTCAATAAGTTGCTTATCAGTGAAAGCGTTGATGATCAACTCTTGTTGTTCGGTTGTTAATTCAGCGAAGAAGTCACTAGTGTACTCACTAGAGACAGTACGGAAGATATAGAGAAAAACCGCTGCGTCATCAACCTCATCCAAACATTCCGCAATATCGATGTTAGGAATGGTTTCGAAGATTTCTCTGACTTCGCTAGCGTTACGGGATTTAATAGCATTAAGAATGCGTTCTGTTAGAACTTCTTTCTCTTCTTCCATTTCAAATTCCTCGCCTTATTTTTCTACACAATAATAATTATTGCAACCCTAAAATGATTTTTCTTTTCATTTGTAATGAATTATTAATTGTTATTTGCTAGAATACTATTCGGCAAGAAAGAAGGAAAATTCAATGAAAGAAATTTTAGTTGAAACAAGTGCACGTCATATCCACGTCACAGAAGAACAATTCCATATTTTATTTGGCGCTGATGCGAAATTAGAAGTGAGAGCGCCATTATCACAACCTGGTCAATTCGTGAGTTTCTCACGTTTAGACATCGTTGGTCCAAAGAAAACTATTCCAAATGTTTCCATCCTCGGACCTTTCAGAAAAGCTGGTCAAGTTGAAGTCAGCGCGACTGATGCTCGTACATTAGGCGTTCCAGCTGTTATCAGAGAATCTGGTGATTTAGCGGGTACCCCAGGTATCAAATTAGTTGGTCCTGCTGGTGAATTAGAACTCCAAGAAGGTTGTATCGTTGCCAAACGTCATATTCATATGACACCAGCCGATGCCAAAGAATTCGGTGTGGAGAATGGTCAAATCGTTAAATTAGAAGTCAACTGCCCAGAACGTTCCTTAGTCTTTGGTGACGTTGTTGTCAGAGTGAGAGACGACTTTGCTTTAGCCGCTCACATCGATACAGATGAAAGCAATGCTGCTGGCTGTGCTGGTACCGTTTTCGGTAAATTAATTAAATAATTATGCAAGTAATAACTTTTAAACCAAATAATGTCTGTTCAAGAGAAATGACCATTGAAGTCGATGATAATGGTGTCATTAAAAGCGCCCAAGTCATCGGTGGTTGCCATGGCAATCTTCAAGGTGTCTGCCGTTTAATCGAAGGTAGAAAAGCCGAAGATATCATTAAAACCTTGAAAGGTATTAAATGTCGTGGCTCAAGAACTGGTGAAACATCTTGTCCAGATCAATTAGCTTTGGGTTTAGAGGCTAATCTTAAATAACTATTGTTTTAAGAAACAAATAGTCTATAATAGTTGTGCTTATCAAGAATCACGGAGTAGAGAATGAAAAACCGTGATAGCAACTCTCCAAAGGAGTAAGTGCTCTTCTCTAGCAAGGTTCCCACAACCTTGAGCGATAAGTTGAAGGAAAAAGAATAACCCTTCCATGAATGTGGGAGGGTTTTATTTATATAAGGAATAACGTTTATGGCAAAAGAAAAGATCTTATTTACATCAGAATCAGTCAGTGAAGGTCACCCGGATAAAGTGTGTGATCAGATTGCTGACGCTATTCTTGATGCTTGTTTGAAAGAGGATAAAAACGCAAGAGTGGCTTGCGAAGTCTTCGCTAGTAACAATTTTGTCTTAGTGGGTGGTGAAATCACCTGCAAATCCCAGCCAAATTACGTTCAAATTGTCAAGGATGTCCTTAAAGATATTGGTTATGATAGACCAGAATTAGGAACCGATTATCATACAGTTGAAGTAATGGTGAAGGTTAAGGAACAATCACACGATATTTCCATTGGTGTCAGTCAAACAAAGCCAGAAGATATCGGTGCTGGCGACCAAGGTATTATGTTTGGTTATGCCACAGATGAAACAGCAGGATATATGCCTTTAGCGATTTCAATCGCTCATAAATTAGTGAGAGAAGCAACCGCTCAAAGGAAGTCTGGTGCTTTTAAACATGCTCGTCCTGATATGAAATCGCAAGTTACTATTGATTATACAGATAGAGATAATATTCGCATTGATACAGTCTTAATGTCCATCCAACATGATGACGGTATTGACCTAGAGGCTTTCAAACAATATGTCGTTGAAAACATCATGAAAAAAGTCGCATTATCATTCGGCTTAAATACTGATTTTAAAGTCTACTTTAATCCAACTGGTTCTTTCGTCATAGGTGGTCCAACAGGTGATACTAGCGTAACCGGTAGAAAAATCATCGTTGATACCTATGGTGGCACATGCGAACACGGTGGTGGCGCGTTCTCTGGCAAAGACCCAACCAAAGTTGATAGATCCGCAGCTTACATGGCAAGATACATCGCTAAAAACCTTGTGGCCGCAGGAGTCGCTAAACGCTTAAGAGTGCAACTAAGCTATGCTATTGGCGTTAACACACCTTTATCAATCAGTGTTCGTACTTATAAAACATCTAATTATCCAGATGATAAAATTTTATCGATTGTGCGCCAAGTATTTGACTGCCGTCCTGGTATGATTATCAAAAATTTCAATCTCACAAATCCAACCTTCAAATATCATGAATTAACCAATTATGGCCATTTTGGTAGACCAGATTTAGATTTACCTTGGGAGAAACTTGATAAAGTAGAAGAAATAAAAAAACTACTCAATTAGAGTAACTTTCTATATAATAGACTGCAAACCAAGTGTTATAATAAAACTGGCTAAAACTTCTGTTTCATAATTTGGAAGGAGGTTACAACATATGAAATACCAAATTATCGGCAAAAACATCCAAGTCACTGATGCGATTTCTTCGGCTATCGAGAAAAAACTATCAAAAATGGATAAGTTCTTTCTTATTAATGACGAAGTAGAGTGTCGTGCAGTCGTTAGTGTTCATGGTGAAACACAAAGAGTAGAAGTCACCATTTTCTTACCGCAAATGCCTCTCCGTGCGGAAGTTGAAGACGCAGATTTATATGCTGCGATCGATCTTGCCATCGATAAACTCGTTGGCCAAATGAGAAAAGTCAAAACAAGAATGGACCGTTCCCGTGGTCGCGAATCATTCGTTAACGCCGTTCAATTCCAAGACTTAGAAGATGAAAAAGACGACAAAGAACCAGATGTCGTCGTTAGAGCTAAATCATACTATTTACAATCAATGAAAATTGATGAAGCCATTCTTAGAATGGAAGCCTTAGGCCATGACTTCTTCATGTATCTCGATGAAGATGATGACCGTATTAGCGTGGTTTATATCCGTCGTGATGGTGGCTATGGTGTCATTCAAGCGGAGAACCCAATCGCCTAATTAAACCAAAATGCGAAAGAAGCGGATTTATTCCGCTTTTTTTATATTTGAAAAACATTAAAAAATAATGCAAAAAATGATGACATATTTTTCTTCGCGTGTATAATATAACTCGCATGGGTAAATTACTAGCAATCGATTTAGACGGAACATTATTCTATCCGAAACGTAAAAGAAAATGCATTTGCAAAAAGAATGTTCTCTTTTTACGTAAGTGGATTGACGCAGGTAATAAAGTCGTCCTAGTGACTTCCAGATCCACTCAGTTCACAGAAAAACTCAAAGACGAGATTCAAAGACCAGTTGATTTTATCAATTGCTGTTCTAGCCAAATCATCGCTGATGACAAGATGATTTATGAAAAGACCATGCCAAACGATAAACTCAAACTCATTTTGTCCTTTATTGAACAAACCTATCAACCAATCGCTCTATTAATGACAAGCGAGAACCATCCTTGTATTGTAAAATACAATCGTAAAGTTAATCCATTCTATTTAACTTTCTATCGTATCTGGCGTTGGTTCCAATTCTCCTATCGCGAACCATATGTTTACGATAATGCTTTGTTTGAAAAAGAACTCAATGAATCCAAAATCTACAAGATTATGATCTTTATTGGTTTAAGGAAGAACAAAACCAAAATCAGTAAGGAAACTAATAAAGAACTCCGTGAAGCTTTCACCGATATTGAATCTTCATGGACTGCCCAAGTTAACGAACTAACCCCTGCGGGTTGTAACAAAGGTGACGGCGTCGCCCGCTACTGTGAATTAATGAATATCAATAGCGATGACGTTTATGTAATTGGAGACTCAGGAAACGACATTACTATGTTTAACAAATTCCATGAACATAGTTTCTGTATGAAGCGTGGCCATCCAAGCGTGAGGAAATACGCTAAAACTATCGTTTCGAGAGTTTACAAACTAGAAGACATACTTATGAGAGGAGAAAACCATGAATAACTTTAGTTTATACACCTTTAGACTTTATCACTATCTCTTAACCGTTCGTGACACCTTAGAGTACACCATTAAAAGAGATCACAAGATCGAAGTTTACGAAAATCGTAAAAAGGTTTTGACTGACAATCTTGAAGAAGGTACACCTTTTGGTGATTTCTTAAAGAACAATGGTGAAACTGGTGAAAAGATCAAAGAAAAGATTAAATCTTTCATTGAAGATTTATACAGCGAAAACAGCACAATCTTAATCCCATCTGGTGAAACAGTGCGTGTCGATGTCGCTCAATTAGTAACCTTATTTGATATGACAGTTGGTATCGCTGAAACATTAAGAGACATCGTCTATCAATATGTCAATCACGGTTTAAAGAGCCAAGATCAAGAACAAAAAGTCGACGACTTATTAGTGCAATTAGTGAGTGAAGACGAAAGAATGTATCGTGTTGTCTTATCCATGCTCGTGATGCGTTCATTCGAAGAATCCTTCGCGGAATTCCAAAAAGTGATGAACGAAAGCAAAGGTCAACCAACCCCACAATCTAATTTCATCGTCCAAAACGAACTCGTCAAATTAGCGGGTTATCTCCGTTTCTCACGTCAACATACCCGTTGCACAGATAATGAGACCTTAGACTTATTAGACGAAACACTCAAAGTCATTGAAATGACTGAAGGTAGAAGACAACGTCCAAATAATAGAGGTTTCAAAGATATCTTTGATGAATTAAATAACAAGCTCAATAGCTTCGCTGCTCAAGCGGAAGGTGCTTGGAAACAAACATATCAAAAGGCCGTGGAAGAAGTGACCGCTCATCAACAACCTCAACCACAAGCCGACCAACAAATTAACTAAAGGAGAATCCTATGGCTAAGAATAATAAAAAGATTTCCGCTTTTGAATTAGTGTGGTACACATTATGTGGTCTCGTTGCTTTATGGGGCTTAACATATATCGTTATCGGCGCTATTAACCACTTCGCAAATATTTCTTCTTTAGGTGAATTCTGCGAAGGCTTCCAAAACATGTTCAAATTGAGCATCCATATTTGGGGCTCCATCATCATCGCGATTGCGGCAGTGGCGGCAACCATCGTCTTACTTGTTTACGCTAAGACATTTGACCGCGCTAGTGATAGAGAACAACGCCGTAGTGCTCGTCTCAGTGCTTTAAAGAAAGCTGACGATAAAGTCGTTAGCGAACAACAACCAGAAGTTGTTTCAGAAGCACCAGTTGAAACAAAGGCTGAATAATTTTAAACAAATGAAAACAGAGGCACGTCGCCCCTGTTTTTTTATTATCTCTTTCTAATTAAGCGTATTGCCGCTTGTACCGTCTCATCAGTTTCTTCCGCTTCTTTATAAACTTTATTTAATAATCTTTTGATGATATTCATGACAAAGATTGTATTACAATCATTGAACTAATACTCTAATTTCTTACCGTAAAACTCTTCGTATTTTTTAACACAAAGATCGTAGTTCTTTTTCATCATTTGATTAGCTCTCTCAATTTCTGATAAGTCTTCATCTGGATAAATTGGAGGCAAGTAGTGGACGTATAACTCCTGGACTTTAAAACCAGCATCATCCATATATTCAGAGTCTTTCATAGTGATGAAAACAGGAATAATTGGCACATTAAACTTGACCGCCATTCTATAAGCACCAAGTTTTGTTGGTCTCGGTTTCTTATAATTCCACCACATACCTTGTTCTGGATAAACGAGAATCTTTTCTCCTCTTTTTAAAAGAGTATCCATTCCATCCCAAAACTTTTTCATCGTTTCAGGATTGGCGCTGAGCGGCAAAGTATTGCCGTGCCTCATCATTAATCTTAAAGGACCTTTGAAGGTGGTGTAGTTACCTTCTTTAATTACCTTGTAAAGGTAATGTCTTTTCTTTAATGCAGGTTTAATCGTCCGATAGACCACATAGTTATCGGCAATGTTAAAGTGATTGCATGTGACAATCGCTCCGCCTCTTACCTCTTTAGCGTTTTCAATATCAAATACTCCTTTGATAATGAGTTGTTTCTTTTTCATCAAGACGCGGAAAAACATTTTGCCTAAGGCATTAGCAATTTTAGTTAAAAATTTGCTTGATAGCTTCTTATTAATGTAGTCAACTTCGTTAGGTTTAATAACGATAGCAGGTGGATCAATTTCCACATCCTCGTTAAAACGCGAAGTTTTTTCGTATTCTTCTATTCTTTTTAAAACTTCAAGCCTCTCTTGATGTTTGTCTTGTTTCATTTTTAGTTATTAAACCAAACTTTTCTAAAGGTGTTTTCGCTGTATTGGATCTTTTGAATACCTTCAACGATTTGCATGAAACCTTCGTAGTCACGTCTTCTGTCTTCTTCAGTGAAGCCATTGAGTTGGGCTAAGAGTTCATCATAGAATTCGCTACATTTAGCGTATTCCCAGAAGTATTCACCATTAATAGTGTCTTTGTAATGCCATGGTTTGTTGGATAAGGCAAAGTGACATAAGTTTAATGGACCTTCTGGCGCTTCTGGGAAGCTATGTTTGTTCCAACCAGTTGGGAGATATTTAACTCTGTCGTGGCAGATAACATTTAAGTATTCTTGATCTGGTGCAAGACTATCAAAGTTATAAGTTGTTAACATATGGATGAACTTTTCTTGTACTTTGAAGTTTCTGAATTCTTTAAGGTTCATAACCATCACACCAGAATTGAAGTAGGTATGTGGTTGAATACCAATGATATCTCTCACATAGTTTGTGAACATTGGATTTCTGGATGTGTTTTGTTCATAAACAGCGCCCACTAAGTTATCACCTAAGTCTGTTTCGTATAATTTGGCAATATCAGTTAAGGCAATGATGTCACAGTCAAGATAGATGGCCTTGTCGTATTGTGGGAATGCTGTTTCGATGAAAAGCCTGAAATAAGCTGCTAAGCCATAATAGAAAACGTTTGGTAATTGTTTCTTGATTGGCTTAAGCATTTCTTTGACATCAAAGAATCTAATGGTGATGTTGTCTTTAGAATGCTTGAGTAATTTCTTTTGACTTTCTTTTGTAATATTAGATTTTAAAATAATGATTTCATAATTGTTGTCTTTAGACGCGTGTTTGATAATTGAGATAATTGCCACGTCTAAATAAGGCACGTAATTTTCGTCACAAGCGAAGAATACTGGTACGTTTTGTTTCATGGTTTTTTCCTCCTAAGCAAGTTTTCGACTTGCTGGTCAAAATATTAATAAATTAATGTGTATTTTTGTATCTATCGTTAAAATTTTTAATTCTATTAATAGGAAGGCCCCACTCTACTGAGAGGAGAACAAAAAGATAGTATATGAAAAATCGCTAGATAATATATAAAATAGGCGATACGTGTATCAAAAATAAAACCCTGATCTAACGAGTGACCAGGGATAATATTTTGTTTGTCTCCAATTGTCGATGAATGAATACATTTAATGTCCAATTGTCGAGTAATGAATTATGAGAATAAGATACTTAAATCGATTAACTTAACGTTGATTGATTCTTTTAATTGTTCATCGAAACCAGATTTGGAAAATAGATAGTATTCCCTTATGAGGTTCTTATTAAATATAGAATCGCTTTCTTTAAGGTGCTCAAACATTTCTATTGTGAATTTTTCTTTTCTATATTTGCATTCAACCACTAATAAATGGCCATCCTGTTCGGCCAAACCATCTATTTCTACGGATCTGCCCAATCTCGTATTATCTGCTTTGAATGTTTGGATTTCTGGATAAACGCGACCAAGCTTTCCGGTTCTATTAAGTTTATTGAGATATAGTAAAGATACGTCTTCAAACCCAAATTCGACAGCCTGTTTTAAGTCGACTTTTATTTCATCAAAAATCATATCTGGATTGATAATAATTCTACTTTGATTTGGGTATACTGCTTTATACCAAAATTTAAGAAGAGGATCTGTTATTACATAATAATTGTTCTTTTTATTTCCATTAAATGTTGTTCTTTTTCCGACTACTTCTGACTCCAAAAGAGTTGTTAAATATTTAGATACTTTTCCTGTTTCTTCTTTAATGAATGAAGAGATGTCTGATATATTTGTTTTTCTATTGGCGATTGCAAATAGAATGGCATTATAAATATCTGGTTTGTTTGATTTTGATAAAACGTTTTCTGGAAGATTGAAAAAAGGGCCATATTCGTTTATTACTAACCTTTTTATTTCATCTTCAAAAGTATTATTTGTATTGATTGCGGATAAGTAATAAGGGAAAGTTGACATTATTGAAAGAAAAGAACATATTGTTTCTTTATCAACACCATTAAAGAATTGTAGAGCCTCCTCTAATGGAAGTTTTTGAACATTCATCTCAAATGTCTTTCTTTTATATAATGGGGATTTTTTGTTTCTAATCTCTTTTTTGAGGAAAGATACATCGGAGCCAGAGATTAATAGCATTAAATTATCATTTGAATGATCGTAAAATTCTTCAACAATAGATGAGAAAGACTTATCCTGTTTAGTGATAAATGGATATTCATCAATACATAAAATAAATCTAGAGCCATTAAAATAGTTAGATAAAGCATCTAATGCAGCTTGCCAACTTGAATACACGAAATCCAAAGGCAAAGACATTAATTTATTTAATTCATAAGAAAATGAACGTAGATTGCCATACGAACTGTCCTCTTTCGCTTGATAAAACAAATGCGGTTTGTCTTTCACAAATTGATCGATGAGTTTTGTTTTTCCAATTCTACGTCTACCATAAATAACACCCAATTCTTTATTTTGTGATGAAAAAGCGCTATTTAGTTGTTTTAATTCTTTTTCTCTTCCAACAAACATTGTCAAAACCTCCTTTATATACTTTAAAGTTACTAACTTTCGAGTATATTATAATATAAGCGTTGTTTTTTTCAAGAAAAAATCCCAATTTCTTGGGACTATTTGATTTGATTTGGCGGAGGAAGAGGGATTTGAACCCTCGCACACTGTTACATGTCTACGAGCTTTCCAAGCCCGCCCCTTCAGCCTCTTGGGTATTCCTCCATGCTGAACAGTATTCTGAACGTGCGAATAGTATTATATCAAAAAAATCT